>DAOORA010000021.1:9002-62857 GCA_035389045.1 Bacteroidales bacterium
GACTGGGATATGTAACCATTGCTCCAATGATATGATGTTCCCGGACTGGCAACCAATACTACGGTGTCTTCCTGACAGAATAATGTATCAGTTTCTATGGTAGTAATACTTGCTGATGAGGAAATGATCGAGACATTAATTGTTTTGATTTTGACGCCACAATCATTTGTCAATACAGCCACCGAATAAACTCCCGAAGCATCTGTGGTTACATTGTTGAGTGAAGGATTAGGCAGTATGGAGGTAAAGTTGTCCGGGCCTGTCCATGAATATGATATGCCTCCGTTGGCTGAAAGATTGAGTGTACTGCCCTCACATACCGGACTGTTGCTTGTCACAACGGGGTTGGGTGTCATGATTTGATGAACATAGAAAGATTCAACATCAGTACCACAAGGACCTGATACGGTAACCGTATAATTCCCGGGGGTATAAACAAAGAGAGTGCTTGAAACAGAACCTGTACTCCATTGATAGGAACTTCCGCCGCTGGCAACCAATATAACAGTGTCTTCCTGGCAAAACAATGTATCTGGCCCGATGGCAGTGATACCAGCAGTTGTTGAACTGATTGAAACATTGATTGTTTTTATTTTGATACCGCAATCATGGGTGGTCACAGCTACCGTATAAGCTCCTGATGCATCTGCTGATACATTGTTTATTGATGGATCGGACAGCGTGGAAGTAAATCCGTTCGGGCCTGTCCATGAATAAGATGCCCCTCCGTTCGCTGATAAATAAAGTGTGTCACCCTCACAGACCGGGCTGTTACTTGATATTACAGGATCAGATGCAATGCTCCGGTGAACATAAATATGAGCATCATCTGTGCCGCAGTCATTTGTTACTGTAACGGAATAATATCCTGAATCGGTTACAGAGATTGACTGGGATATGTAACCATTGCTCCAATGATATGATGTTCCCGGACTGGCAACCAGCACTACGGTGTCTTCCTGACAGAATAAAGTATCAGTTTCTATGGCTGTAATACTTGCTGATGAGGAAATGATCGAGACATTAATTGTTTTGATTTTGACACCACAATCATTTGTAGATACAGCCACCGAATAAACTCCTGAAGCATCTGTGGTTACATTGTTGATTGAAGGATTAGGCAGTATGGAGTTAAAGTTGTCCGGGCCTGTCCATGAATATGATGTCCCTCCGCTTGCTGAAAGATTTAAAACACCGCCTTCACAGACAGGGCTATTACTTGATATTAAAGCATCAGGTGCCATGACGTTGTGAACATATATATGAGCATCATCAGTACCACAGGCGTTTGTAACTGTAACGGTATATAATCCAGAATCGGATACATAAATTGATGGTGAAACTGAGCCGTTACTCCACAAATAGGATGTTCCTCCACTGGCAATTAGAGCCACAGTATCATCCTGACAGAATAATGTATCGGTACCGATGGTAGTGATACCAGCTGTTGTTGTAATTACAGAGACTGCAATTGTTTTCATAATAACACCACAATCAGGTGTGTTAACAGCCACAGTATAAATTCCCGAAGCATTGGAAGTTGCATGGTTTATTGTCGGGTTGGGAAGTGTTGAGGCAAATCCGTTAGGGCCTGTCCATGAATATGATATGCCTCCGTTGGCTGAAAGATTAAGTGTACTGCCAGCACATACCGGACTGTTGCTTGTTACAACCGGGTCAGGTGTTATGATTTGATGAACATAATAAGATTCAACATCAGTTCCGCATGGACCCGATACGGTAACCGTATAATTCCCGGGTGTATGAACAAAGAGTGTGCTTGAAACAGAACCCGTGCTCCACTGATAGGAGCTTCCGCCGCTGGCAACCAGTACAACAGTGTCTTCCTGGCAAACCAATGTATCAGACCCTATGGCAGTAATAGCTGCTGTTGAGGTAAGTACCATCACATTAACTGGAATTGATGTTTCGCATCCGTATACATCAATCACCGCTGTATAGTTCCCTGAATTACCAGGCATAGCATTTGGAATGACCGGATTTTGAAGATTTGATGAAAATCCGTTCGGACCGGTCCACGAATAGGAGGTCCCTCCGTTTGCTGAAAAAACAAGCGTATCGCCTTCACATACCGGACTGGTAACCGATGCCGAAGGCAACACGGAGGTGATTACAAGGTCAGTGCCGTTATCAGTGCCCCAAATCTCTGGAATAGTAGCTATTACGCGTATTCTGTATTTATGACCGGGCAACTGGTTAGCAGGTATGAAGGCATTTATGGTTCCGGAATTATAAAATGAGCTTTTTGAACCAATAACAGTTGCGTTAGTAAAACTCCCCGATGAATCGCTTAACTGTGCCCTGAAAACATTGCCACCATAAAAAGGCCCATAAGCAGCATACGGAATACTGATGTAGGTGCCGGGGGTAATCACACAGGGCAACGCTGTGTCAATACGGATACTGTATACGCTGTCATTCATCGGATCATATTTCCAGAAATCATTATACATGCTTGTTTCTCCCCAACCGGTGCCAATGAAAAGATTTTTTAAAATTCTGAATCCGACAGAATTAGTTCTTTTCAATTCCGGTTCACAGGAAAATTCGGTCCAGGTATCGGCTAATGGGTCGTACCTCCAGCAATCCTGAATATACCGGTAATAAGGAAGGTTTTGTGGAGAGGTATATTCACCTGAAATCAAATACCCATATTTTTCACCAGATATAGCTGTTACACAAGCTCTTGCTTTGGCCGGCAGGGTGGCTTTTTGTGTCCAGCTGTCATTTACCGGATTATATTCCCAAAGGTCTCTCATTTCAGTTTGGTTCAGATCTTTCCGCCCTGTTCCGACATATCCCCTGCCATTCACCGAGAATGCCATCGCTCCTGTTCGTGCAGTAAAAGGAGGTGTGTTTTTTTGTACCCAGGTATCCGTCAAAGGGTTGTATTCCCACCAGTCGTTGATAAGGTTAACATTTTCGCCGGTGCCAACATATCCCTTTCCGTTCATAGAAATTGCCACAGTATTTACTCTTGCGGTGCCGGGAAAACCGGCTTTCTGTACCCAGGTATTAGTCAAAGGATTATATTCATAAAAATCAGTATAATATATCTGATTGTTAAAATCCGCACCGAGACCGACATAAGCCTTATTCCCGATTACAAATGAGACGGCGCAAACACGCGCTGCGCCAGGAAAATATGCCTTTTGAACCCATACATTGCTCAATGAATTGTATTCCCACAAATCATTTAGATAATTATGGGTTGTGTAACTCACTCCGGTGCCTATATAACCTTTTGTTCCGATAGAGAATCCTGTGGCATATGCCCTTTGACCACCAGGCACAATGGCTTTACGCGACCAGTAACCCTGCGAAAAAACACTTAATTCTGAAAATAGAATTATAGAAAGTATTAATACAATTTTTCTCATATTGAATTGATTATTTTTCAGACAAATATAAAGAAAATTAGCACAGAATAAAAAACATTAATAAAAATTAATTTTTACACAGGTTCATTAAAAAATCACCATCATCAACAACAGAAATAATGTGAATAAAAAAGTAATTTTGCATCCTGAGATTTTGACTTACCTACCTTATATCCGCTCATGAACTGGTTTAACAATTTGCTGACACAAGATTCTGTAGCACATACTATTCTGATCTTTAGTCTGGTGATAGCCACCGGCGTAGCGCTGGGAAAAGTAAAAATATCAGGCATCTCGCTGGGTGTGGCCTTTGTACTGTTCACAGGCATCCTGGCCGGACATATCGGTTTGAAGGTCAACCCTATAGCTTTGGAATTTGTGAGGGACTTTGGCCTGGTACTGTTTGTTTTTTTTATCGGACTGCAGCTTGGTCCCGGATTTTTCTCTTCGCTGAAAAAAGACGGATTGACATTGAATCTGCTGGCAACGGCCACTGTTACCGGTGGAGTGTTGACCGCCATAGTGATACATTACATCAGCGGTGTGTCTATACCGGTCATCACGGGCATCATGTCGGGAGCAGTGACCAACACACCGGGGCTTGGCGCGGCACAGCAGGCGCTGGAGCAGGCCACTGCCGGCACTCCGGGTATAATCTTTCCCGATCCTGCACTGGGTTATGCTGTGGCATACCCCTTTGGTGTACTGGGCACCATATTGACCATGTTGCTGATCCGCAGGTTATCCGGAACAGATATTATAAGGGAGCGCCAGGAATATGAACAGTGGCAGCATCCGCAGGGAGCAAAACCCGAAAGAACCAGCATTGTTATAAAAAATCCGGAGATCTCGGGTAAAAAAATCCGGGAAATAAGCCACCACTTAAAAAATGATGCGGTTATTTCCAGGATATTGCATGAAGGCCTTGAATCCATTGCCACCTCGGAAACGATTTGCGAAAACGGCGATATCGTCCTGCTGGTGGCACAAAAAGACGACATTCCGGAACTCATAAAACTGCTGGGAGAGCCCAGTGTTTTTGATCTGACAGCATACCCCGGAAAATTGGTTTCCAGGCAGGTTTTTGTCACAAACAGCCATGTGATCGGAAAAAAACTGTCGTCACTGAAACTGCGTTCACGTTTTGAGATCAATATCACACGCATTACCCGTGCAGGCATCGAATTAGTAGCACACCCCGACATCGGCCTGCAGTTTGGCGATAAACTGACCATTGTTGGCGACGAAAAACATATAGAAAATGTAGCCCAGCTTCTGGGCAACTCCCTGAACCGCCTTGAGGAGCCGGGACTGTTCCCTGTCTTTACCGGAATCCTGATCGGTATCCTTCTGGGCAGCATACCTATGGCTATACCGGGAATACCGACACCGGTCAAGCTGGGCATGGCTGGAGGCCCGCTGATCATTGCCATTTTACTCAGCCGTTACGGTTATAAACTCTCACTGAATTCATACACCACCCCCAGCGCCAACAAGATGCTGCGCGAAACCGGAATCGTCCTTTTTCTCGCCAGCGTAGGACTTAAAGCAGGCGAGAACTTTGTTCCGACCTTGCTTTCAGGTCATGGTTATATCTGGATGGGTTACGGGGTTTTCATCACCATGATACCCATATTGATTATCGGCTTCATCACAAAATTTATACTGAAAAGAAATTTCTTTGAATTATGCGGGCTGCTTTCGGGCAGTATGACGGATCCGCCGGCCCTTGCTTTTGCCAACTCTATAGCACAGTCTGATGCACCCTCGGTAGCTTATGCAACGGTTTATCCGCTGGTGATGTTTTTAAGGATCATTGCTGCACAACTGATGATACTGCTGTTTTTATAATAATTTAAGAGGCGGCCATAAAAAAATAATGCCCCAACAAACTTTTGGGGCATTATCCTCAAGGGTAATACACTAAAAGAGCCGTCAGTGTCTGGCCATTGGGAAACCAGTCATCCATCTGCAGGCTTTTGTACCCGTTTATTTTTTCAGGATCTTTTTTAAGACAGTATCCTTGTCTAATTTTTTAGTACAGAAGAACCAGTCATAACATTTTGTATTCTCATCTTTGCTTTCCATCCGTTCTTTTGCCACTCCGCATGAGCCGGCCGTAGGAACGATGACGTCATCACCGGGTCTCCAGTCAGCAGGGGTCGCCACACTGAACTCATCGGCGGTCTGTAAGGCCAGAACAACACGGTATAATTCATCGAAATTACGCCCTAAACTGAGGGGATAGTAAATAATGGTTCTGATAACACCTTTGGGGTCAATTACAAATACGGCCCGGACGGCTTTGGTATTGCTTTCGCCCGGCATCATCATACCGTATTTTTTAGCAACATCCATAGTGATATCCTCGATCAGAGGAAAGGTCACTTCAACATTCTTCATGCCTTTGTATTCTATTTTTTCTTTGATGGTGCGCAGCCATGCGATATGACTGTAGAGTCCGTCAACCGATAGACCAACAAGTTTACAATTTGCTTCATTGAATTGTTTTTCAAGGCTTGCAAAAGTCATAAACTCTGAGGTACAAACCGGCGTGAAATCAGCGGGATGACTGAAAAGGATCACCCAACTGCCACTGTAGTCGGCAGGAAAATTAATTTCACCCTGTGTGGTTACTGCTTTAAAGGCTGGTGCTTTGTCGCCAATTCTTGGCATGGCAATTACTTCTTGTTCCATAATTTTTGTTTTTTTAGGTTTTACAATTTATTTAATTAATATATATTTTATTTATTCAAATAAAAACACTGGCCCAAAGGATTGGATTTTGCTGAATGCTGCCGAGGAATATTCAGCTTCAACTGCTTAGGCCACCAGTCAAGGTTCTTTGTTCCGCCTGCAGCCACACTGTGCTTGCCGGCTTTTCCTGTTACTGGACATTTGTTGTTATCTTCAGTTTGGTTTTTCATAGATTTTATTTATTTTTATATTTTAATAATCATCAACTGTTGGAACGATAAACCCCATTACAATAGTGCCAATAATGCCGGCGCTAACAATAATCATTTGAATAGGAAACAGGTCGATAAAAAAAATACAGGATAGCGTAATCATTGTCCACATGGTAGTAATGGCAAAAATTTTTGTTCTGAGGCTCATGCCTTTTTTATTGTAGAACTCTGAAATATAGTTGCCAATGAACCGGTTACCATAAAGTTTTGAATACAACCTGTCTGAGCTTTTGATGTACAGCCCTGCAGCTACTAACAAAAACGGTGTAGTTGGCAAACCGGGTATCACAATTCCGGCCATCCCGAGGCAAAGCGACAGCGAACCTAATAAGATAAATATGGGTTTAAGAAAATTCATCAAGCTATTTCATGTCTTTAGTGTATTTACCGATAATGTGAAGTTTTAAATCATCAATAATAAAATCCGGTATGCTCTTTTTTTTGAAATATTCCATTAACAATTTATTCAGCTCATCATCATAATAATCGTCAATCATTTCTGAATTAAGACAATAAATATGGTGATGGTGCCCGGTATTGGCATCGTATCGCATGATGTCTTTTTCGGTTTTGACTTTCTGAATAAGTTTATTTCCGACCATAATATCAAGAACCTTATATACGGTGGCCACTGAAATATTGGGGTACTTTTCCCTGATATAGGCAATAATACATTCTGCCGTCGGATGATTATTCAACGAAATAATTGCTTCCAGAACAGCAACTCGCTGAGGTGTAACTTTTAAACCCTTTTCAGATAATCTTTTTGGTATTTCTGAAATTTCCATTACTATTTTTTGACAAAGATAATGATTCTCTCTTAATAATCATTATACATCTGATTAATTTTTTATTAATGATATATCAAGGGGGAAGGAGCGGTGTCAAAAATCAGCGCACACCGGATTGATTTGGATTTTACGAGCGTATTCCGCATAATATAAGTACTGTACTTTCGGGTTACACTTTTATGATTTTTTTTATCATGATTCCTTTGATGGTCTCTGCTTTTATAAGGTAAATACCCTTTGGTAAATTCTCCAAATCTATGGTAGATTCACCATCATCAGTATGCATTGTCTTTATAATTTGGCCTTCACCATTAAATATTGTTATGACAGATTTTTGGTTTGTTACGACTTCTATGCTGTTTCCTGCCGGATTGGGGAAAACTTCAAATTTGTTTTCTGTTACCAAAGTGTCATGTATTTCTGTTGCCGCAGATGAAAGCCTGGCGATAAAAATGTCTTCATAACCGCTATTTGATAAAACAGTGTTGCCCATCGTCATGCTAAGACTATTGAAAACTCCTGAAATATATATGTTCCCGGATTTATCTGTACACATACTGTTACTCCAGTCGGATGAATATCCTCCGGTACTTTTTGCCCAGACGGGGTTGCCTGAAGAATCGTATTTTGCAATAAAAATATCCGCATAACCCGGATAAACATTCGATAAAACATGACTGCCAAAAGTAAGGGCGGGACTTTTAAACCATCCTGTAATATAGGCATTCCCGGAACTATCGGCAGTGATGGCCTGAGCGCAGTTGTCATAACTTCCGCTGATACTGTGCGCCCACGACACCTTTCCATAGCGGTTGTATTTCGCAATAAAAACAGCAGCTTCAGGAAAACCGGAATTGGTCAGAACCATGCTGTCCAAAGCAATGGAATGACTTTTAAAGTAACCGGTAAGATACATACTTCCATCTTCAGCTGTTGTTATACCATAACTTCCGTCATTCTCATCCGAACCTGCAACACTCCCTGCCCACAGGACACTTCCGGATGAATCGTATTTAACAATAAAGATATCTTCTCCGCCAATATTATCCGCATTTACTAAGGTAGTATCTCCAAAAGTGAGCAAGGAACTTGCGAAAACTCCGGTAATATATACATTTCCGGTATTATCGGTTGCGATGCTGCGTCCTTCTTCAAATCCGCCACCCTCTCCATCCTGATTTCTCACCCATAATATATTTCCTGCCTGATCATATTTCGCAACAAAAAAATCATAAATATCATGAGTTGCCAGGTTGATCAACGTATCATTGCCGAAAATGACATAGGGTAATGCAAATGCGCCGGTGATATAGATATTATCATTTCTGTCAACTGCTATACCCATACCTATCGCATAAAAACTTCCGTATGCTTTTTTTGCCCAGCAGACATTTCCCATGCTGTCATATTTTACAACAAATATATCACCATTGTCCATTGTGCCTTTAATTAAAGTATCGTTGCCAAAAACGATAGTATCACTTGTGAACAGCCCTGTAATATATACGTTGCCGCTTTTATCAGCAACGATGCCATAACCCTCGTCCCAACCAGGCCCCCCAGCACTTTTTGCCCAGAGCACATTGCCGGATGCATCATATTTGGCGATATATACATCGGTAGTATCATTGTCCCCGGCATTGAATAATGTATGAGTTCCAAAGCTGATGGCGGAACTTTTAAACCATCCGGTTATAAAAATACTTCCGTTACCATCGGCACAGATTCCGGTAGCACGGTCCGATTTATCTCCCAAAGCGTTTTTGGCCCAATTCCAATCGTATATCTGGGCAGAGACTCTCTTATCTGTAAAACTTAAGAAAACTAATGCCAAAAAAATTAAAATTATCTTTTTCATAATCAATCCTGACTTTAATAAAATTGTAGACAAAACAAATATATATAAAAAAAATATACATAAGCTATTCTCTGAAAATGGAACTGTTTCTATCTGAATGTTTTAATTTCATATATGTGAAGCTATGATCAACAGGTGCCTGTCTTGCAGCTCAGTCAGACCATTAATTGCATGATTAATATATATTTATAAAGTATATAAAAATTTATTTTGATCTTATTATTCTATTGACATTAAGGCTATCTGATTTTTTATTGGAATCAGAAATACTATTCTTTTTAAAAGAGAATCCGAACTGAAATTTTAAAAAAGATAATGCCATGAATCTTATTAACAACGTTAATATCCATAAAATACTTGCTTTTTCAATTAATTTTTCTTATATTTGTAGTAGGTAACTAAAAAATTTAAATATTACCACTATGAAAAAAATAATTTCTTTTATTTTGGGAATATTGCTTTTTTCCCCGCTGTATGCCCAGATACCCAACGGCGGATTTGAAGCATGGTCAAACGATTCAACTCCAGTAGTTTGGAATGGTGTTATTAATATTGATATTTATATACAGACATATCAGTTTTACACAGCGGCCAAAACAGCGGATGTACATTCCGGCGAATCTGCCGTGGTGGTGAGTACTAATAAATATACTCCCTATGTTGATATATTATTACCGGGCATTATGTCGTATGGCACAACCAATCTTATTCTGAGTCTCATTGATTTTAGTTTGATTACCAATACTACCGGAGGAATACCGGTCAATATAATACCTCAGAAAGTCAAAGGATATTATATGTATGAAGGTGTAAACGACGATTCCATGTCGGTAAGCGCTGAGTGTTATTATAATTCAATTCTTGTCGGCAGCGGAGGGCTGACAACCAATGTCCCGCAGTTAGAGTATATACCATTTGAATTTGACCTGACCTATACCGAAAACGATGTAACTCCGGATTTGTTTAACATAATTTTTCAATCATCATCAAGCAGTGATCCCCAGTATGGCTCAGCTTTATATCTTGACGATATTTCAATAGAATATACGCTTGCAGGCATCACGGAAACGGTTTCTATTGATGAACTTGTGACTATGTATCCCAACCCTTCCCGCGGAATGCTTCATATCGGTCTCACCCCGGACGAAATGAATATTATTAAGGTGTATGATAGTTACGGTAAGCAGGTTTTTTCATCTGCATGTGATCAGAAATTTACCATGCTTGACATGAGTTCTTTCGCTAACGGGGCTTATCTCGTGGAGGTTATCAATTCTTCCGGGCATCATTTAAAGAAGTTCATTCTTGCCCGTTGATTTTTCAGGTTTTTATGAAGGCCATTCTGTTTCGGGATGGTCTTTTTCCGTTTAGGGAAGATAATATCCATGATTCAGACTTAGGAACCGGAAAATTTATAAATTCGTGGTCTTTTAGAACCCGACAACATTACGTATGGACGACAAGATCAAGCTTAAATCATCTATTATTGAAACCTGCAGGCAGCAGCATCTGAACACTATTGAGAACCTGACCAGAGAAATGGATGAACATCAGCAGCTGGCCAACGAGTATGGCCCTCCAAAAGACCGTTACGATGCATTCCGGTCGCAGATGTTACGGAGGCGTGATATTTTTGCCGAGCAGTTGCAGAAGGCCAACCTGGAACTGGCTTCGCTGGATATGGTGAATCCTGAGGAATTGAAAACAAAAGTTGAATTTGGCGCTGTAGTGATTACCAGCCATCAAAAGCTTTTTGTTTGCATCAGCATGGGAAAAGTCACCGTGGGCAAGGATACCTGGTTTGCTATTTCTCCTAATGTTCCGCTGTTTCAGGTTTTGAAAGGATTGAAGCCGGGCGATACCGCTGTATTTAATAATAACACCATTCAGATCATTGATGTTTTCTGAACGTATCTGTCCTGAATTGTGTCCTGCCTGTAAACACAGGCATCTGAGCGAAGAAGAAAGTCTCAGTAAAAAGATGGAGTTTTTAAAGAATAAACTGTTCCGATGGCCTGACATGATTGACCCCATACGGTCGGTTCATGGACAGGCCCGCTTTAATTACCGGAAAAAAGTATGTCTGCATACCTTGTTTAACGGAGCGGGATGGGATTTTGGAATGATATCCCGTAAGCAGCTGGTGGACATTTCCTTATGTCCCGTGCAGCATGAGCCGGTGTGCAGCACGATTGGGTTTTTGAAAGATGTTTTGCCGCATCCTGAGCTTTTTCCAATGCGTTATTTTATACAATCAGGCAAGCAGGTGCTGCTTGTGCTGAAAACTTCAGTATTGCCACCAATGGACTGGCTTACGGAGCATCTGACAGAAAATCTTAAAGCTTCCGGCATTGAAGGTTTTTGGTTACATCTGAACCCATCGGCAGGTCATAAGATCTTTATGAAACACAATTTCCACCTGCTTTTTGGCCGTGAATATTCCCGTGATGAAAATGGGCTTGAATACGGGCCGATGTCTTTTCAGCAGCTTATTCCCGGTTTGTATGCTGATTCATTAGAAGAAGCCGCCGGCTTTATCAGGCCGGACGAAAACACTGTGGTTGTGGATCTTTATTGCGGAACAGGTTATAGCCTGCAGCGTTGGCTTTCCTCAGGCGCCGCGACAGCAGGCGTGGAATTGAGCGGAGAAGCCGTACTCTGCTGCGGTAAAAATGTACCGGTAGCTCTTGTACTTAGGGGCAGATGCAGCGACCGGCTTCCCCAGCTTGATGAATTTGCCGGGGCACATAGTGATAAAACCAGACTGCTGTACATCAACCCTCCGCGGACGGGTCTGGAAAAGGAAGTGTCAGACTGGATAGTCAATAATTACCGGCCCGGCCGTATGGCATATCTCTCGTGCAGTGCGGGAACACTTGCCCGTGACCTTGATATGCTGTGCTCACATGGTTATCAGGTACTAAAGATCATACCGTATGATTTTTTCCCGCAGACCATACATGTGGAATGTCTGGTTATGATTGCTGCCGGATAACCGGAAGGATATTTGCTATTAAACAACACTCAGGATTTCTTCCAGAGCAGAAGATGCATATCGGGCATCGGTTTTATATGTTCCTAATGTTGGTGTAACTACAGCCTTCTCTGCCGGGGTAATTATCATAAGCGCTATACAGATACGGATTTTATCTTCGATCCGGTCCAATCCTGATATCAGTGCATTGGTGATTACACCTGTTTTCAGATCTTCTGAGGCATGATACAGACATCCTTCAATGGCATCATGGCTGCCGATCATGGTATAACAGGGCCCTTTGATCGTAAGTTGACGGGCAAGAAAACCGGCAGGCCCGTTGGCAAGGGTCCAGTTAAAGTTGGCCGGATTGGCAAACCCAGGACTGTGCAGGAGTGCATTTTTCCAAAAAGTGATTGACTCAAAAACCCCTGCATTTGTGGTGGCCAGGTACAGTCCGGTTTTATTCTCAACATAGCCGGATTCTGATAACCATCTCTTTATGGAATTGGCTATAATTGATAACTTGTCTTCGTAAGGGCTTGATTCTGTTGTGAATTCATCTTTAAGCCATCGTGTGCAATACATTATTTCCATTTTTTAATAAACAAAGCTGAGTTTAATCCTCCGAAAGCATAGCCACAATTCAGAATATAATTCAGTTCCTTTTGGCGGCTTGCCCTCACCAGATCAATGGCAAACTGCGGGTCCGGTTCTTCGAGGTTTGCCGTTGGGGGTATTACGTTATGCTGCAACGCCATGATGCATACTGCTGTTTCAATGGCTGTGGAGGCTCCCAGCGAATGTCCCAGGGCTCCTTTAATACCGGACACAGGAACATCAGCACCGAAAACCGTATTAATGGCCAGAGCTTCTGCGTTGTCAGACGCCATAGTACCGCTTCCGTGAGCACAAATCCAGTCTACCTTACGGGCATCCACATCCTCGATGGTAAGCGCTGTGGTCATGGCCTGTATGATTCCTGTACCATCGGGCAGGGGTGCGGTTTGATGGTATGCATCACAGCTTAATCCCAGCGCACCGATGATAGCCAGTGGCTTTGCACCTCTTTGCAGTGCATGTTCTTCTTCTTCGAGTATGAAGACAGCAGCGCCTTCGCCCAGCATCATGCCATCGCGGTTACGATCGAAGGGCCTGCAGATATTTGTTGTCATCGCTCTGGAACGGCTGAAGCCCGTCATGGCAACCCGTGAAAAAGGCTCTATACCTCCTGCAATGGCCACATCGGCATGGCCGTTGCTGATGTATGAGGCAGCAGCGCCCAGTGCATAATTTCCTGCCGCACAAGCTGTTCCATAGGAGAACGACGGCCCTTTCAGCCCCAGTTCTTTTTGAATCAGTCTTGCAAAAGAGTTGACCGTGTAGTCGGCCGGGTTGAGCTCCGCTCCGCCTGCCATAGCTTCAAAGGCTCCGCTTTCGCCTAAGGTGGACCCTATAAAGATTCCTGTATGGTCCGGAAAGCTGACCGACGATCCGGCTAAGGCATTATGCAGTGTTGTTTTCGCCAGCCATGACCCTCTGGCCAGGGATGATATGGTTTTGTCATCCGCTATCCTGCAGGCTTTGGTAAAACGGAACCCTTCCTCTTTAAGGTCCGGCCACTCCCTGACCGAAGATTTTCCTGCTGTGAGCATGGACCAAATCAGGTTTTTATCGTTACCCCAGGGCGTCATCAGTGCGAAGGAGGTGACAACAGTGCGTCTTTTCTTATAAGTATGGTTCAAAGTATCAGTTTTTAAAAGAGGTACGATTTTTCACCTGTTCAAAAATATAATCAGTAATGATATTGATAGTAACCAGTTGTTTCCAGATAGAGTCAGGTATTTCAATTTTGAACGACTGTTCGGCTCTGGCCACCAATTCAGCCATATCCACAGAATCAAAACCTATTTCATTCATCAGATGCGCCTCGGGAGGAATAGATTCAGGAAGGTTTTTTTTTACTTTTCTGATCTCGCTGACGACGAGATTCTGTATTTCTTTTTTTTCCATTTCAATAATAGATTTTAATTTTTTTGGCTGTTTTTACTGATGATGCAGTTGCGTAAATAGGAGCAAAGGGATCGCCTATCAGCCGGTACGAACTGATCGCTGATTTGTTCATGGGAGCCGCATCAGTTATTAGTTCACCGATGGTATCTATGCCTTTTTTCAGGGAATTACAAATATTAAAAGCCCATCGTGTATTATCGGTAAAAAACGAAGCATTTACACTACCGAATGCTGATGCTGCTATTCCTTCTGTGACAAGGTTTTCGCTGAAGGAGAGGGCTACATTCCTTCTGTTGGCTGTATGACAGCACAACGACAGAAAACAGCCGGCAGGTTCATTGAAAAAATCATGAAAATGTTTCATCCGGATTCCGTAATATCCTGCCCAACCCACCGGTCTGCCGTGTCCGAGGTAAATAACAGCGCCCATTCCGCAATTTATCCCGGACATCATATCTTCGGGAAACACCAGCTCCGAAGTCCAACGAAAATATGTGATATCTTTATGTAAATCTCTGAATTCGTTTTCCATTTTGTCTGCAACCTGCAAATATTGGCGGTTTCTTTGTGCAAGCAAACCTAATGCAATTTTAAATTTTTTCCTGTTTTGAACCAGGGCTGCGGTATTTATGAATTTATTAAGTGTATCAGTATTTTTGACTGGAAGCCATGAAACGGGGATTTTTTTTTCGTTGGTAAGCATAAATGGTTTGGATACTATATTACGTGGGGCAAAACGAAAATTTCCGGCAAGCATTACGGCATCGTAACCTGCTGCTAACGTTGTAATCTGGCCTTCTGCCGGCAGTTTTTTATCCCTGTATTCAAAAAAATCCGGCGTGATGTTTTGTGAACTCCAGGCATCAACCAATGGTGAAAAATGCTGCCTGAGGTTTTCAGGCAGCACGATGAGTAAGCGTTTACGCAACATTTCTTACGGGCATACCGGCTTTGAATGAATCAATATAAGGTTCCCAGGCTGAGTAATCCAGGCTTTTTACATAACGCCTGTTGTAATAGTGCTTGGCTATCTGTCCCTGTTGTTCCGGATTGAATTCAGAAAGGTCTCCGCCGGCATTAATGAGTGCTGTTTGGCCACCTTCGCCGGTTTCTTTATCCGTGTATCCGTAATTATAGCCTGCTGCAAACCAGTCTGAAGTAAGCGCATGTGCAAGATAAACAGGGCCTACATGCTGATTTTGCCAGACATGTGTCAGTTCATGTATCAGGGTGTCATTATCAAAATCTTCGTCGGTGTCGAAATTAATGAGATTAGCTGTGACAAAAGCTCGCGAATCCCTGTTGCCGGTCAGATTACTAAAGTTGCCGTCGGCAAGCTGTCCGAAGAAATCCTGAACTCCAAAGATGATATCGTTTGCGGCATCTGCTTTTGAGATAAAGACCTCATTGAGGCTGATACTGTTGGCAAATACCTTTCTGGCTTCTGTTTTCTCTGCTTCGGTGAGCGGGCGGTATCCGGCGAGCATCTGGAAGAGGATGCTGATAACGGTTCCTATTGCTCCTCCGGAAACTTCAAGCACGCCAGTAAGGATGTCTAATGCTGCTTTTCCGATTTTTACAAGGGCTTTTACGGTTTCATCGAGGAATTGACTGGCGGTTTCAATGATTACTACCCGGAAGACGTCCTTCAAAGTCTTGCCGATGTCATCCATGGCATTAAGAAAGTTCTGATAAGCTTCTTCCGGATGTTTGATGGTTTCTGTGATGAGGGTAGCCAGCGTAATACCTGCACTGAGGGCGCCTTTGATCACTTCACCAACAACTTCTACTGAACGGCTGGCCATCCAGGAAACTAATTCATAAACGGCATAACCGGCATCAAGGACGCCTTTCACCACTTTCTCAATGCCGGGGATAAAGTCTTTTTCAAGGTAGTTAAGCACATAGTCAACGGATTTGCCGATTTTTACTATAGCCTTACCAATTTTTTCCAGCGCTTTGCTGCCGGCAGCTTCTGCCCATTCGATCACTGATTTGATGGATTCTCCGATATCATCGAGTATGATCAGCATCTGGTTAAAGACGTTTTCTGCCTGTTTGGCTGCCCAGTTAAGGGTTTCTGTTACACTTTTCTTGACAAAACGAATAGCCAGTATGGCATCCCGCCATAATGCGGAGGTCAGTTGTTCACCTTTTTTGATCAGCCAGTCCAGAACATCTCCCACTGGGCCTAAAGCTTGCAGAAGACCGGTGACGATTTTGCGGAAAACATAGTATCCTGCTTTAGCTACCGATTCGAGAATGTTTGCGACACTGGCGCCTACTTCGAGGGCTGCATCAATAAGACGTGCAGCGGTTTTGTATGTAAATACTACCAATGTTTTTGTAAACTCTGCGACGGTTTTTCCAAGTTCAAAGGCCGCCTTGATGGTTTTTTTCAGCAGGTCAAAAGATATTTTAGCAATATCTTTCATAAGGCCTACCAAAGTTTTTCCGGCTTCAAACAACGCATTCACAAGTTTTTTAATACCGCTTACCGCGAGGGTTGCCATTGAAGTGATCATGCCAACCACTGTTTTGCCGGCATCTACCAGACCTTTAACTATCGCTTTTGCAACATGCACGGCAGAGGTAGCGACATAGGTCATGAAATCTTTCATCACAGTTCCTATCCTGGCTGTAGCCGCTGCCACTTTCCGGATCAGGGTTGCTCCTGCATTTTTAACCTGATTGAAAAGATCTGCAACTTTGTATCCCAGTTCGCGAAAAGAACTGACGATGGTATCAAAAAGCGCAGAGGGATGTGTGAGCGCCGTGACAAGTATCTGGCTGACCGTCTTTCCAAGTTCGATCAATGCCTGAACTGTATTTTTTATGAGGGTGGCCCCGAACTGCAGCGCCTGCATAAGGATGTTGCCGATGGACTTACCAATTTCGATCAGCGCCTGCACTGCCTTTTTGACGATGTCAATAGCCTTATTTACGAGGTATTGCAACAGTTCGGCAAAAACCCTTCCGAGATTGTCGATGGCCTGCAGCACATATTTTAATCCTTTCATGGCCATCTGGAAGGCATCATCAAGGATATCGTAGATTTTTTGTCCTATCGCAATGAGGCCATCGACCATTTTTTTGACAAAGTTATATCCGTATTCCACGGCAGCTACCAGAATATCTTTGATAGATTTCAGGGCATCCCAGAGCGAACGTGCCAGGCTGGCAATAGCATCGGCAGCCCAGTTTATCGCCTGAGATATAGCCTCTCCGATACTTTTTAAGGCCGATTTGATCTCATCTACGATGCTGACAATGGCATCGGAAATGGCATCGGCAACATCTTCAAAAAACTCGACTACAGCTTCATCCGTTCCTTTTACTTTTTTTGTTACCGCTTTTTTGTTTTTTTTGTCTAAGGAGCGGAGGTACGTTCCCGCATCACGAAGCCAGTAAAGCACATCTTTTATGCCAGCTTTGTTTTTATTTCCTTTCTCATCAATTACAAAGTCACGCATCAGAATATTGCCATGCTTACGGGGAAGCTGGCTCATGGCATGTACCACCCCGATGCCCTGTCCGGCTGTCCGGTATCCTTTAATAACTGCAACTCTTTCTTTTTTCTTCATGGTAGCCACTTGCTGGAAGAACTCCCTGTGATCTTCCTTCTTTTTGATGTTTCGTGCATACGTAGCAGCCAATTTTTCAGCATTCTTAGGACTTTTGGCATACACAGCCATATATGCCGGCGCCAACTCATTAGAGTGATATTTAGCAGTATTTAATTTTGTTGACAACTCTTTTTCATTTTTAAAATCGGCTGAGGTTATCTTCTTTAAAATCCGGTTGTTGGCGGCCTCCAGAGGCTGGACATAAAGGTATTCCTTTTGGGTGGCCACCTTCCTGGGTTTTAGCTTGACCATATATTTGGCGCTTCCGGCCGGAGCTTTTTGCGCCCTTACAGACCTGGAACCCGTTTTACTTTTTTTTACAGCAGCCCCTTTTTTTACAGGAGTTTTTAGTGATTTTGTAGTTTGGGTGACGGTTTTAACCTTATTAACAGCCGTTTTGTTTTTAACAGGATTTTTTTTCACGCTTGCAACAGTTTCTTTTTTGGCCATAGTTTTGGTTGAGGTTTTTGTTGCAGCTTTAGTTGCCGTTTTTGTTGCCGTTTTGCTACTTTTAACTTTGCGTTTGGCCACTACAGCATTTTTTTTCACCGGAGCTGATTTTTTAACTTTGGGTGTTGAAGATGTTTCTTTTTTCATACTAAAGTTATTATATAAATATTTATTTAATGATTTTAAAGTTTGTAAAAAAATGTAAATGAAAAGCAAATATAAGTATTTATTGTAACGAGAATCATGATTTTACATATAGGAAACATATTTTTTTGCTTTTGGGTTGATAGTCAATTGTTAATTTGATTTTTTAATCAATAAGTGTTTGAACTGTTACAAAATGGTTGAATCGAAAAGTTCAGTCTTGGGGCCTGCCCGACTGCGTTATTCATGCAAGCTTGTGAAGCTGAAAAGCAAAGTGTACCGTATTAATAATTTATGAGGTGTTTACCAAAGCGGACATTATATAAAGGTGGCGCAACACGACAATGACAGGCGCAGAAGAAAATGACGATTTTCCGGAAACAACAAAGAATAATTATCAGGTTACTGGCTCGTCATGTCTTATAAGGCTTTTCATTGATTATTATTACTTGTGTATTAAACTAATTTATGTAAGTTTGTAAATTGAAAACATTAATTTAAAGTTGAAATAATTAAAAAAGCAAAATGAAAAAAGTAGTATTTCTGATTACAGTTATTGTGTTTGTATTTAGTTCGTGTAAGCCAATTTACCAATGTGGGCAAGTTGAACCCAAAAAGAAACTCCTCGTATCAAAGCGGTTTAAGAAAGTGATTAACGAACGTGATCGTTTGTGCAAATCATTAGATGTTAAAAATGACGAGATTACAAAGTTAAACGCTGATTTACGTGATCTGGACAAGAAGTATAAGGATCTTACTAACGATAATTTGTCGCAAGCGGAACAATTCAGCGCTTCATTGAAACAAAAATCAGATGAGTTGATCGCCAAGGAAAAACTATTGCTGGAAAGAGAAAAAGCTCTGGCTGAACTAAAAAAGAAGCTGGCCCGTCAGGATTCAATTACCAAGCGATTAAATGATATATTAAGAAATGCATTATTGGGCTTTCAGTCGGATGAGCTCTCGGTTGAAATAAAAAACGGTAAAGTCTATGTTTCCATGTCTGATAAATTATTATTTAAATCAGGCAGCGCCGCGATAGAAGAAAAGGGAAAAGGGGCTATAAAGGTTTTGGCAGAGGTCCTGGTTAAAAATCCGGATATTGACATATTGGTTGAAGGACATACGGATAGTATTCCGATTAAAACTTCTGTATATCGCGACAATTGGGATTTGAGTGTTGCCCGTGCCACTTCTATCGTTCGCATTTTGACCGATGAATACAAAATTTCCCCGACGCGGCTTACTGCCTCGGGGAGGGGAGAATTTTCCCCCAGGGCAAACAATGCGACCCCGGAGGGCAGGGCAAGCAATCGCAGAACTGAAATAATCTTGTCACCCAAACTTGACGAGATAATGAATCTGATCAATAAGGAATAACGCGGTAAGTTGGGTTAATGTAGTGATAGACGTTTACCCCGGCAAAAAAGCCCGAAAGAAGTAACGAACTTTCGGGCTTTTTTGTCCGCCATGGCGGGTATTACCTGTTCAGCGTCTTATTTGGACATAGGATAAATAGTATGTAGAAGTATATATGTGTCCGGTTAAATCGGGGTATTAATATTAAAATTGATGTCAGAGGGTTGTGATCTGGTGAACTGTTCTCCGTTCCCCGATCTGTTGCCGCCACATGGCATAATACAATCCTTTTTGTGCCAGGAGTTCGTCGTGGGCTCCGGTTTCGGTGATTTTCCCTTTTTCCAGTACATAGATGACATCGGCATGCATGATGGTCGAAAGGCGGTGTGCTATAAGTATGGTGATCAGTTCTTTGTTTTCAGAAAAGCTCCGGATCGTAGCGTTTACTTCTTCCTCGGTAAGGGAATCCAATGAAGAGGTGGCCTCATCAAAGATCAGCAGGCGGGGATGGCGCAGCAAGGCCCTGGCAATGGAAATCCTTTGTTTTTCGCCACCGGATAATTTCATACCGCCTTCGCCCAGCACGGTATTTATTCCGGCAGGAGACGACTTTAGCAATTTTTCACATGAAGCCTTCTTTAATGATTCCAGAATATCGTCATCGCTGGCGTCGGATTTTACGAACAACAGGTTGTCTTTTATGGTTCCTGAAAACAGTTGTGTATCCTGTGACACAAATCCTATTTGCCGGCGCAGTTCATTGTAACGGATCAGAGAAGAAGAGTGTCCGTTGAAAGAGATATCCCCTTTTTGTGGTTTGTACAGGCCGAGCAGGAGTTTCACAAGGGTGGATTTTCCTGCGCCTGAAGGCCCGGCAAAGGCAATGGTCTGCCCTGTCTTTACCAGGAATGAAATGCCGTCGATGGCGTTGAAATATGCAGTTTTATGACGAAAGACAACATCACGGAAACTGATGTCACACAGTTCTCCAAGATCTACAGGATTCTCCGGCCTGCGGTCGATGGGTTTTTGCATCAGATGATCAAAGCTATTGACGGAAGCTTCTACCTCGCGGTAACTGAGAATGATATTACCCATGTCCTGCAGGGGCATGAAAATCGAGGTGGAAATGAATTGCATGGCGATCAATTCGCCGGTCGACAAGACTTTTCTGAAGATAAGCCAGAGCAAAATGAACAATATGGAATGTTTTAATATGCTGAGCAGGATGCCCTGGAGAAATGTCAGGGTACGAACCTTTTTTACCTTTTTCATTTCCAGCTGAAATATCTTCAGTGTCTGGTTTTTAAGACGTTTGATCTCGGGAAAGGTAAGCCCCAGACTTTTCACCAGTTCAATATTTCGCAGGGATTCGGTAATCACTCCCGACATCATGTAGGTTTCGCGGTTGATGGAGCGCTGTAGGATTTTGATCTTTTTGCTGAGCAGTCCGGTCAGCGTTCCAAGGAAAACGATGCCTATAAGAAAAACAGGAATTAGCAGCCAGTTTTTTGTCACCGAATACCAGATAAGAAATCCCATTCCCACTATAGACGAGAATAAAATATTGATGAATGAATTGGTGAACTGCTGGGTGTCGGTTTTTACTTTTTGCAGCAGCGACAGTGTTTCTCCGCTCCTTTGTTCCTCGAATTCCTGAAAAGACAAACGTAATGTCTGTTTTAATCCATCGTTGAAAATTTGCATACCGAATTTCTGAACAGCCATCCGTGTAATATATTCCTGTATGGATTTGGCCGCCCTTGCCAGCAAGGCTATACCAACGGCCACGGCCAACCAGAATAGAACTCCTATCACCATTTCATTTTCGCTGCGGGTGATGGAAGGTATAGCATAATCATCGATTATTTTTCCGAAGATCACCGGATCGAGAAGGTTCAACAGCTGACTGATACCTGCCAGCACAAGCGAAAGAAGGATGATCCACCGCTGAGGTTTCAAATATTTCCAGAGAATTTTCATGTTGAATGAACGTACAAAGATTACGGTTTTTTATAATGTGTCTGTTTTTATTTCATATTCATGAATAGCATAAAGAGGTATTAACCACCCCTGCATGGAGGTATATGTACTCGGAAATACCAGCCGGATGGTCAGTTACACGAATCAGCCTGAAGAGAGGGATACTCAGATATGTATTAAATCATAGCAAATATGATCATATAATTGGCTCCGTATTTTTTGGCACATTTCGGGCAGTAGGCGTAATGGATATAATAGTCTTTTGCCTTCTTATTCATGCCGGACAGGTATTCATTCATTTGTTTGATGAATCTGGGCACAGCATTGAACGGGCCGTTATAAACTTTGGCGATAAAAGTTCCGGAAATACTCACATTATCAGCGCCGGGAACAGTACCTGTAACCGACAGGTATATTTCTGATTTAAAAGCGCCCGGGTCCCGGAATAATAATAAGACATCTTCTTTCTTTTCTTCAGCTATTTTCGAATCCTCAAGTAGCTTGCACAACTTAATGACCTTTTTCGCAATAACTGAAGGAAAAGGAATGTGTAAAAATGTTGACATGGATTCTTTTATAAAGGGTTTGTTATCCCATTGAAAAGTTTTCTGGTCCCATTTTTCAGGATTGAATAGCGGGCAACATTCCGTATTGGTCGTATTCATATTTATTAGTTTTTGATTAATATTTACGGATTATCCTGTTATTGTATATCAGCATACCCTTCTGATAACTTTTAAAGGGACATGTAATGTTAATCCACATGGTGTATCAAAAGTATTTATCTCTGATATGAATTTCCGTGTACACATAATTACTGACCGGCTAAATATACCGGAAGAAATCACTGCGTAGTGTCCGCTTTGGTGACATCTGTGTTTTTCTCTTTTATCGCTCTTTTTTCGCAATAGCTGCAGAGGTCATCAAGATTTTTTTCCCTTGCCTGCACAACAGTTCCCTGAAATATTTCATCTGTTTTGGATGTATTGATATATGGGCAGTCCTAGTACAGGTGGTAGTGCTTGCCTGATTTGGTCCAGTAGACAAAATCCTTACCCTGATTAAGTTCTTTTACCTGCTCGGTTTGTTGTGTGTATTGTTCCTGTGAGGGGGGATTGAAATCAATACCAAAGAATCCTGCAACCAACAGTGCAACAATACCCACGGCGCCTGCAATACCTTTTTGTTTTCCGCTCATATTTTTGTTAGTGAATATGAGGATGATCAGCGGCAGAAAAGCAATCATACTGATGATGGCGCCAAGCTGGTTCTGAACAAAAAATCTGAACTTGTCCTTTTCTGATGCAGGGTCGTAACGGTTAGCTTTTTTCCACATCAGCGAGCCGACAACAGCAAAGATCAGGTCGAGTACGATCAGGACGATGAGCCACACCATAACCGCATTGGTGATTGGGGGTTTTCTGAGCAGGATGATCGCTACAATCTCCAGTCCAATAGCCACTATCCAGGAGATGATGGCTATTATACGAAGTTTCTTTGCTTTGGCTTTGCTTTCATCACTGGCCACAAAGGGCTTTGTTTCCTGAGGCGGATTTTGATTTACAGACTGGGTTACTTCATCCTCAACCCGTGTCAATTTCTTTTTTGTTCCTTTGTCGGACATATTTTTTCCTCCTTATTAAATTTTATATGTTATTCTGCATGGAAATCTTTTTTCAAAGTTAATAATTATTTAAATATACAAATGAAATGAAAAAAAATTATGATGTTTTGGCAGCAGATCAGCACCGGCGATATTGAGTTTTTAATCCAATAAAGGAGTAAACAGGTTTTCTAACTGTGAAATCAAAGATTCTGAATCATCTTTTATTATTCGCCAGTCGTCCTCGACGATAAGATATACACTGTTTTCGTATAGTATGCGAAAAATGGCTGAACCTCCCAATTCATTCATAGTGATATAACGCGTCAGGTAGTTTGAGATATGCAGCGGCTTGAAAACAGACTCAAAACGATATTTGATGACGTCAATATCTTCAATGGAGATCTTCTTTTCAGGATTTGAAAACCGCACCGTCAGTTCATAAGTCTTGAGATTTTCTTTACCGAAATTTTTTCCGAGAGAGATGTTTTTTTCCATATTGATTGATTTTATTTAATTGTTGAATTTTCTGTTTTTATATACATTTTACATTAATATAATCGGACGAGGTAGTCGCCTGAACTTTCCCGGTGCATGATTTCGTTATTCCATCCTAAAGAAGAGCTGAGGTCTTTCATTGTTTCCGGGTCAATATGCAGCCAACTTACGGGGGCTCCGGTGAACCCTTTATATTCGAATTGCATTTGTATTTCGCCGGAATATCTGTTTATGTTTTTATTTCTTTCAAGGTAATCAAGGTTGGATTTTTCATTGGTACAGCGCACATCTAAACTGTCAAAGATAATACATCCGTCAGGTTTTAGTAATTCCCGGGCATGGAGCAGGAAACGCCGAAATCCTTCAATAGTCCCGGTCATACCAATACCATGAAGCAACAATAGAATCGTATCGAACCCGCCCTCCTGAAAGTCGAAGATGTTTCCACAGGCAACATTTTTTATTCCACGCATTTTCATTATTGCTGTTGCTTCGTGAGAAATGTCGACAGAAAACGTATCAAAGCCTTTTTGCATAAGATACAAGGTGTGCCGCCCCGTGCCGGCTCCGGCATCAAGGACTCTGCCTTTGCACAAACCGAGGGCTTTTTGCTCTATCTCAGAAAATTCATTCTGGTCTTTATAAAAAATGTTGACAGGCAGCACGGTCTCTAAGCCATCATCACGGCGGCAAATGATCGCAGCATCAGTACACCCCTGATAATAATCAAGCAGGGCCATTCCGAAAGGGGTCATAGGATCGTTAGGCATATTTTGGCTTTTAACCGTATTTTATTTCAAATGTAACAAAAATATCAATACCACACCAGCATCTGTTACCCGGAAAGTTGATTTTACCTGTTTTATTCATTTATTAGACCACGTCTGATTGTAAATCCTTTAATGCTATAAGTCCGTGATCTGAGGTGATAACGAGTCATTTTACTAAATCATGTTTTATTGCCCCCGGGTTCATAAATTTTCAAAGCGGAATCTATTTTCAATTTCCTTTCCGGCCTTCTTTTTTGCCAATTTGCATCCAGTGCAAAACAGCAGCCTTGAAATTTTCAGCTCCCAATGATTTTCTCAGGTCTTCATGATTATATAAATATTTTGCTGAATTGAAATATTCAGTACTGTCGCGGCCTTCATCAATGCCTTTGTCAAGCCAGTGAAAAAAAGCGCCGGCATAAGATCCCCTCACCGACAATTTTACATCGTTGTTGTTCGTAAGGTAAAAGGACGGGTTAAACGGAATATCGGACACATAATCATAGGATTCTTTTTCCAGTGGCATATTGTAATAACCATATTCCATAAATTGTTCGCCATATCGGGCTGCGAATCGAAATTCGCCGAGTTCCCTGATTTGCCGGACATGGTTCAGTTCATGAACAAGCAACTTTATTTCTTCATAATTGTACAGGTCACTTTCCTTCAGGTAAATGCTCCAACCCAAAGTCATACCTTCAGTTTGTTTTGAATTTTTGAACCAATTAGCAGGTAAAGTGGCGTTTTTAATTATACGAACCCTGCTTAAATCGAGTGACGGAAAGAGAAAACTGATTTTTTTCTCCGTGTCAGGATAAATAGGACAGCGCCTTTTGTTATGATTAATTATTTTTGCCATTGCCTTAGTTGCAAAATACACAGTAATACCAACGAATCTGTAAATTAACTTTTTGAAGGAATTCGCAGCGGCCATAAAACTGTATTTTTTATATCCTACGGGCATTAGCAGTTCAGACCATTACTTTTGCTGGATTCATTTTACGTAGGTTTAGCAAATTTAATCATTTGTTTTTACATACAATTATATCAACCGTAAAAAAGGTTAAATCTTTTTGGAGGAGCCAAACTATTCAATGTTTATCAATTTAGAAATTGTTTTGATTTTATCTTTTCACATCTTTATGCGTCTTTTTTGCTGCAACTTCGTTAGATTTTGCAGACATAGGATAAACTATGTCTGCAAAATCTGCCTCGTTTCGCTAAAAAATCCATCATAAATCTTATGTAACATAAAATCAAAATAGTTTCTTAAAAAATATACTTTTTTTCTATCGGAATAACCCTGTCTGAATGTAAGCAGGCGGGCAAAGTATGATATGGCTCTGCATCAGTGTTAGATCCGTCAAAGCGGAATCTGCAGGCATAGATTATCCGGAATTTCTCTTTGGTATTGTTTTTTTTGACGTCGCAAATGGCCGGTGCAGACCACCGCAACCTTTGTAAAAATCATGATACGTTTGAACCATGAGGTACAGGGTACCGAAATATGGCGCTCCTGATTATGGCAGACCTATGCGCATTGATGTGTACATCTTGTTTACACATCCGGAAAAACAGGCATTGTTACCTGGCATTAATAGACATTACTGACGAATACAATTGCCATGAGTACCGTGCCCGAACATCTTTTTTGTGATGGGATAGAAAAGAGTATGTTACGGTGCGCTGCACCTTACTTTTATAAGGTGCAGCAATGCTTACAAATAGCTCGGGGCGCTGCCCCTGTTAACGTTTATTTCCTATGGTATGTCTGAAGAAAACGCTGTCATTTTTCTAAACTCAAAGTAACATTTTTCTCAATCACCACCTCAAAAAATGAAAATACCGTAAAAAATTCACATTGCAGGCGGATATTCCTGACCCTGTCTGCTGAAAAAAGACAATTTGTTAAGGATTTCCGCGATACCATGAAAACATATCGGCACAAAATTCTAAATTTGCCAAAAAAAAAGTTATGCTCAAAAAACTCTTGTTACTTACATCCATACTGTCTTTTGGTTGTTTTTGTTTTGCTCAGCGTAATTCATTATTATGGCAGGTGTCCGGCAATGGATTATCGCAAAATTCTTATATATTCGGCACTATACATATGATAAAAAAGCAGGATTTCTTTATTTCGGATGTGGTAAAAGAAAAACTTTCTGGTTGTCAGAGTTTTATCACGGAAATAGACATGAATATCCCAATTACTCAGCAGCTTGAAATAGCAAAGAAGATGTACCTGCCGGAAGGAAAAACTCTGAAGGACTACCTGACAGAGGATGAATTTCAGCGTTTCCGCTCCATTATGATTGATACCCTGCAAATAAAAAAACAGAAGTTTGAAAAGTACATCCGTCTGAAACCATTTTTTTTAAGCGCTGTTGTTTCTAAACATATCGCAGGCAAGGTAAAAGCTTACGAAAGAGAATTGTATAAAATTGCAAAAAACAAAGGAATTCCATCCGACGGGCTTGAGTCATTTGATCTTCAGTTTTCGCTGGTTGATGCCCAACCTTTGGATGAACAGGCAAAATCGCTGGTAACGGAATTGAATGACTACAAGAAAGCCAAACAGCAGCTTGATGATATGATTGCAGCCTATAAGCAGCAGGATCTTGATAAATTATATGAATATGTAGTGAAAGAAGCCGGGTACGACAGTGAGTTCAGCGAGAATTTCATCTTCAAGCGTAACCAGGCCTGGATCCTGCTTATTGAAGAAAAAATAAAAAACCGCAGTTGTTTCATTGCCGTTGGTTCGGCACATCTGCCCGGCAGCAACGGTGTTCTGAACCTGCTCGAACAGAAAGGGTATACCATAACGGCAATAAAATAAATTTCATTTCTGTTTCAGCAATATTTTTTTAAATAAATTTGTTTGCTGATTTGCCCGGATAATACATAAATACACATTGGATATAATAAGCAGAAATAGTATGCAAAAGACCGCCTTGCAGCGAAAAAAGGTACAGACAGCCAGCCTGTCCATATTTTCCAATATTTTTCTTATCATACTCAAAATTACGGTGGGCCTGATAAGTGGTTCTGTCAGCATCATTTCTGAAGCCATACATTCAGGTATGGATCTGATAGCTGCTATCATAGCTTTTTTTTCAGTCAGGATATCCGGAATGCCCCCGGATAAAAACCATCAGTACGGGCATGGTAAATTCGAAAATGTCTCTGGTGTTATTGAGGCTATACTGATCTTTATCGCTGCCGGATGGATAATCATTGAAGCCATCAAAAAAATCATGGAACCTTCTCTTCCTGAGTCTCTCGGAATGGGTACAATAGTTATGGGCATTTCTGCCCTGGTAAATTTTATTGTTTCTCAGCGCTTATACAAGGTGGGCAAAGAAACAGATTCTGTTGCCCTGGAAGCAGACGGGCTGCATCTGCGTACAGATGTTTTTACTTCGCTGGGTGTCGCTGTCGGACTTTGTCTGATCTGGGTGACCAAAATAGCCATCCTCGACCCGATAGTGGCTATTCTTGTTGCATGTCTCATATTAAGAGAATCATTTATTTTGCTCAAAAAAGCCTATAGTCCGCTGTTGGATACTCCTTTACCGGAAAAAGAGATCAGTATTATTGAAAGCCTGATCAGCAAGCACCTCAAACCGGGAATGAACTATCACATGTTACGTTCCCGTAAGGCTGGCGCAAGATGTTACGTTGATCTTCACCTGGAAGTTCCGGGCGATATATCTGTTAACGAATCGCACCAGTTATGCGATGTTATCGAAAAAGATATCGGGCATGAACTCAATAATATTGAAGTCTATATTCATATTGAGCCCAACGATTTTGACCAGAAAGAAGAAGAACTTTAGAAATTGTTTTGATTTTATCTTTTCATATCTTTAGGCGTCTTTTTTGCTGCAACTTCGTTAGATTTTTCGACATAGGATAAACTATGTCTGCAAAATCTGCCTCGTTTCGCTAAAAAATCCATCATAAATCTTTTGTAACATAAAGTCAAAACAGTTTCTTAGTTTTCTGAACTTCTGAAAGTTTTCGTAACTATTTTATGTTTCCACTTTCCGCTTAAATAATAAATACCGGAGGCGATCATTCCGAAAGTCCAGGCGATAGGTATGCTCCACCAGATACCGTCGGGGCCATAAATCCTTGATAAAAAATAGGCAATGGGCAGTCGCAGTATTACCAGCGATATCAAGGTAAATAGCATCGGAACCAGGGTGTCTCCCGCACCCCGGATGACACCCTGAATGACCAGCATGGTGGAAAAAACCAGGTAAAATGAACAGACTATTATAAGATACGAATGCCCGGTATTGATAACATTCACATCCTGATTAAACAAGGATATCAACTGTGAACCGAAAAATATGGCAATAAAGGTTGTGGCGACAGAAAATACAGATGTCATAAGTAATGTGGTTATCAGACCTTTACGGACACGGTCTAATTTTCGGGCGCCGATATTTTGTCCCACAAATGCTGATAACGCCATGGAAAAATTCATGGCAGGCTGCATGGCAAAAGAATCTATTCTTCCGGCAACAATATATGCGGCAATGGTCTCTGTGCCAAAACCATTGACTATACTTTGCAAAACCACCATGCCGACGGCAATAAAAGTCTGCTGTAATCCGGCTGGAATCCCTATCTTAAGGCTCTGAAAAAAAATTGTCTTATCAAACCGGATATTCGTAAAGGAAAAATTCAGCACCTTATTAAATCTGTTAAGGTATATAACCGCAAGAATGAAAGCTACTCCCTGTGCAATCAGGGTTGCCACTGCCGAACCTTTTATTCCCCATTTAAAAACCCCGACAAAAAGAACCACCAGAATTATGTTCAGCAAGGTAGCAACAATCAGAAAATATAATGGGGTTTTTGAGTCGCCCAGACCTCTTAAGATTGAACTTATTGCATTGTATCCAAAAGCCAAAAATATACCGCATATTATTATATTGAAATAAGATACCGCATCGGCAAGTATGGCATCGGGCAATCCCATCAGTCTGAAAATTGCTTTGCTGAAGATCAAACCCACCACTGTGATGATGACCGAGGCATAAATTAAAAATATCAGCAGGCTGTCGATGGCTTTTTTTACATTCCGGTAATCTTTTGCCCCGTAAAACTGTGAAATGATAATGGTTGAACCCATTGATACTCCTATTATAAGCGATATAAGGACGAAAATCACGGGAAATGATGCTCCGACAGCAGCCAGCGCCTCCTTACCGATGTAATTTCCTACAATTATACTGTCGACGATGTTGTAAAGCTGCTGAAATATGTTTCCGAACAACATGGGAAGTGCAAAATAAAAAATCACCCTGCTTTCATTACCGACTGTGAGGTCCTTCATTACCTGTTTGATTTGGAGTGCAAAGATAATATTTTGAGCTGGCGGAACATAACACCTGAAACTTTCAAAGAATTATCCATACTAAGAAATTGTTTTTGATTTTATCTTTTCATATCTTTATGCGTTTTTTTGCTGCAACTTCGTTAGATTTTTCGACATAGGATAAACTATGTCTGCAAAATCTGCCTCGTTTCGCTAAAAAATCCATCATAAATCTTATGTAACATAAAATCAAAACAGTTTCAAATGCTATTTTTTTTATTTTTGCATAAATTATTAATTCATAAAAATTACTTATCATGAAAAAACTTTTATTCATTGTATTTATTTTCTGCATTTCAATCGGTTATGCACAAACACCCATTACCTTAGATATTAATGACCTTGCCACACCAGTAAAGACTTATGATGTTCGGAATGACACTGCCGTTGATCCGATGATCACTCCCGGTAATCACGGCGCCAACGTTACATGGAATTTTCAGTCGCTTCATGCCAATCATGACACTATTAAAGTAAAAGTGGTATCGCCATCAATAATTCCGGCTCATACTTTTTTTCCGGCTGCCAATCTGGCCATAATTTACGACAGTGCGGTCAATATGTATTTTTTTAACCGTTCTGCTGCTGGCCTGGTATTGCATGGCACCATTTATGACTTCTTCAATTCAGACGATTCGATCCGTGTAACGCTCACCACGCCGGATACGGTTCTTGCACTGCCCGGTGTATATGGTGATTCTGCATACAGATACAGCTTTGGGGATACCAAATCGCGCTGCAGTTATTATTATGACACCAACTTCAATGGATTTCCTGTTTCTGTGCCTATTGATACGGTGCGTATCAAGCACAGCCAATACAAAACTGATGTTATCGACTCATGGGGCACTATGAACACGCCCACCAGCAGTTTTCCGGCCTTACGACAAAAAAATACCACTTACAGCACCGATTCCATCTGGGGTTATGCTAATGTCCCGGCTCCTTATCAGAGTTATTCCGGCTGGTATTTCCTTATTTCGCGGAAGGATACCACACTCATGTATACCTGGTGGACGAAAAACTTCGGTTATCCTGCCTTAAAAATGACAATGGTGCCTCATTATCCCAATGTAGCCTTTAATGTCGAATGGGCACACGATGTACCTACCGTCGGCATAGAAGAAAATGAATGGATGAACACGGCCGTATTTCCGAACCCTGCAACAGATTATATTACAATATCCAATATCGGAGGTTTTTCCGAACTGGTGATCTATGGTGCCGCGGGTAATGAAATTTCAAGGCAAAACATTAAAAACAATGATTTGGTGAAGGTTTCCGTTCAGCACCTTGCCAACGGGCTTTATTTTTATAATGCCGTGAATGCCGGTAAAAAAACCAGCGGGAAATTTGTTGTAAAACATTAATCGAGGAATTTTTTTTTAATAAAAGCCGGCATAATTCATATACCGGCTTTTTTATTTATTTTTCTGACTGTTTCCAGACCCTGGTGTTGATATCGTATACATACTCTTTAATGTTTTTGCTTTTATTTTTCATCAGACTGCGGGAATCATTTACATAAAGCATCATTTTCTGAAAAGAAGCCGTATCAGGGACGCCGGTTCTATTTTCAAACTGAGAAACAGGGAGGATATAAAATTTTGTTTTGCCATTTTCCCTGGGGGTATAAACCCAATTGAGGTAATAACCGCAGTCAGCGATACTTACTTTATTGTTGCGCTTTACAAGGTCAATTTTCACCATCATGCCGCCATCACGATAACGGGTACGCTGATTTGAAATGTAATTTCCGAGTGAATAAGCAATAAATACCTCTCTTCCATTGCTATCCGGATAATTCATCCGTTCGATTTTCTGAATCACATGCGGGTGCATGCCAATGATAATATCAGCTCCGTTATCAAAGCATAGTTTGGCATAGTACTCCTGATACTGGTTAGGGTTAGATATATACTCATCACCCCAGTGTATGAACACAATGGTCTTATCTGGCAGAGAATCTTTGGCCCGCTTCAGGTCGGTTTTGATCTGTTCTTCGCTTATTAAATTTACGATATTAGGGGCAGGGACAGAAATTCCGTTGGTACCATACGTATAATTCAGTAAGGCAAGCTTTATACCGTTTTTCCTGATGATCAACGGATAAGAGTTTGCTCTGCTTGCCGAATCAACATAAGTGCCCAGATGTTTCAACCCCATACTGTCGAGGACATGAATGGTACGTTCGATACCTTGTTTCCCCCGGTCGCAGGAATGATTATTAGCTGTAGAAACAAGATCAAAACCGGCATACAGCAAAGCATTCACTATCTGGTCGGGAGCGCTGAACTGAGGATAGCCTTCATAAGGTTTCCCTCCAAGAGTAAATTCAAAATTGGCCATTGCCAGATCATTATCCATTAAAATAGGTGCCACAAATTTAAAACAAGAATCATAATGATATGTTTGTAATGAATCATCCCATGCCGCATCAATCTGCGGCTTATGTTGCATGATATCCCCGGCAAAAATTATCGATAACACCGAGTCCTGCACATAATATGGTTCTTTGATGGTCTGATAGCTGCTGTTTTTTGAAAAAACAAAAAAACCTAAGTAAAATACAAGGGATATAATAAGGTATTTAGAAAGCATTTTCATCACTGAGAAAGTTTTTTGGGGATTAAAGAAATTCCTGAACATAATATTTGTCGCTGGAGTTGTTTTCGGGTTTGCAGTATACGGTTTTTGTTCCCGCAGGTTTCACTACAAGACCAATATCGCTATGGCACAGGTGCATGATTATAAACTTTTCTTTGGTGATGACAGAATATTTTTCTCTTTTTCCTTGTTTCTGCACGATCCGCCGTGTCGGACACAATGCGATTGTAAATAACCAATCATTAATTGATCCTGCTTGAAATACAAATAATTAAATAATCTTTCCTTTCCATTTACCTTTTTTCAGATAGAGATAAGAAAAGACAAACAGCAATACGAAATACTGGATTTCCGTCAGCCAGGCGATCTCGAGCGGCATATTCATGACCAGGATCACAAAATAAACAAACAGGAGGTAAAACACTGTTCCGATAAGTTCAATGACCATGCTGACCCTTGTCCTGCCAGTACCAATGACTCCGCTGAAAAAATTCATGGTCAGTGAAAAAATAACCAGGGCGACCATTACCACATAAAATGAATTCATGCTTTCGCTAATCAGGAGTGCATCGTTGGTATATAAAGAAAACAATTGATGCCTGAACATGACTGCCGGGATTACCAGTACCAGAATAGAAAAAAAGCACAACAGGGTGATCTTTTTTATCAGCGGTATCACATTTCCGGTATATCCTTTTCCGATGATGTTGCTGACCAAGGTGCTTGTTGCGGAGCCAAAAGCCCATCCCGGTATCATCAGAAACAGATATATGCTGCGTACGATATTGGTGATTGCCAGTTGATGAGGCCCCCGGTGCTCTATTACAAGAAAAAATACGAACCACGAAGCTAGTGATACCACATGCTGAAGGATGATAAAACCGGAAACATCCAGGATGTTGCGGATCTCACTGAAGTTATATTTTTTTCGCCGGAACAGATGATACTTTTTCAGGTCAATATATTTGAAGGTTACGGCAACATAGAACAGCGCTGAAGCAAATTCTGCGATCACGGTAGCAACGGCAGCACCGACAATACCCATATGCGGAAAACCGAATTTGCCGAAGATCAGCAGATAGGCAAAGATCACATTTACTACGGCTATCACCAATGAGTTTGCAAGCAAAAACTTTGTTCTGAAAAGACCTGTGTAGAAAGCCCTGAAAGCACAGCCCAGGTAAGTAAAAAAGATGCCCAACAACCTGTATCTTACATATAGCTGTGTTTGTTCAAATACTTCGCCTGAAGACAGTATTCTGCTAAATACCGGAGAAAACAACAGTTGGGCCACCACAAAAACAACTAAGGCTGCAGCCATCAAAAATATCACACTGATCTCGAAGACGCTGCCGACCTGTTCATATTTTTTTTCACCCAGCCGCCGTGAAATAATGATTTGCGTGCCAATGCTAAACCCCAGGCCGATAATAAACAGTAGTACATAAAAAGTTCCTCCGATTGCTGCGGCGCCCAGTTCTGCCTCTCCGATGCGTGCCAGGAAAACAGTATCGGTAACATTGATGATGTTTTCGGCAAAAAGTCCCAGGATAATGGGATAGGTAAGCGCCCAGATGGCTTTATTTGAAGGGAGTTTCAAACTAATTTTTTTGCAAAGTTAAACATTTGATTCAGTTCTGGGGCAGCGCAAAGGACATATGCCGATGTGCAGATTCCGGACTGGTCTGCCTACATCGTTCCATATCTGCAGGTAAATCGTTTTATGGTATTATTATAACCAAAAAACAATATGTTTCTCTATCTGAAGTCCCGAAATTGTGCAGGATGGTTAACGGATAAGATTAACGATGCCTTTGAAAACATGATTTCTGCCGCTGCGGTCCGTCACATTTATCATGTATACAAAGGTATACGGCGCTGTTGAGGTGTAGTCGTAATGATTATTGAAAGTTCCGTTCCAGCCTTCGTTAATATCCTCTGTATAGAAAATCTCACGGCCCCACCTGTCGTATATTGCCATGTAGTAGTTTTTTGTATCGCAGCCTTCTCCAACGGGTAAGAATATATTATTTTTCTCGTCACCATTAGGTGTAAAACTATTCGGGATCCAGAAAACAAACGACTGATAAATATAAATATATTTCTGAACGGTATCCATGCAGCCATAAGCATCGGTAACAACAAGCGTGACCAGATACGAGCCTGTGTCGGAGTATATATGTCTCACCTGCCTTCCCGTATCGGATGCCTGGTCGCCAAAATCCCAGACCCAAAGTACATTGTCGCCTGTGGACAGGTCGTAGAAAAGCACTTCACCTTCATCAATGACCTTGTATTCCGGTCGGGTATAAAACGTGGCCACAGGAACCGGCTCGTTGTCGACGGTCGCGTTTGCGGCGCCGGTACAGCCGTTGTATTCCACTGTGACGGTATATGTCCCGGCGGCAAGCCCGGTGGCGGTTTGGGTATATTGAGGCGGAACCGTGTTCCATTCATACGTACAACCGGTATCCTGAATTAAAACGCTAGCAGTACCATTGTCAAAGCCACAAACAGCATTGGTTACCGAAGTGCTGACATTTAATGAGGGATAAACATGTATTTCGATGGATGCTGATCCGGTGCATCCGTTACTGTTGGCAGTTACAACATAAGTGGTTGTTGTTGACGGGTACACCGTGACCACAGAATCTGTGCTGGGGGGCAGGGTATTCCACAGATAAGATTGACCTCCGGTGGCGGATAGTTGAAGCGGGCTGCCCTGACAGACCGGGGTATTTCCGCTTATGACGACGTCCGGCACCGGAAATACCGGAACATTGACGTTGCCTTCAGCGGTACATCCTGATGCAGAGGTACCTGTAACGATATAGCTTGTGGTAATAACCGGATTTACAGATAGAGAGCTTCCTGTAGCGCCTGTGTTCCAAACATAGGATGCCGCCCCGGCAGCTGAAAGCGCAGCGGATTGCCCTTCGCATAAGGTGGCCGGAGAAGCTGTTACAGTGATTACCGGTAAGGGGTGCACCACTACGTTGACATAAGCGCTGGCGGAGCAGCCTGCTGCTGAGGTTCCTGTTACGACATAGTTTGCGGAACCGGCCGGGCTTACGCTGATGGAGACGCCGGTTGCTCCTGTGTTCCAGGAGTAGGTGGATGCACCGGCAGCTGTGAGGGTGGTATTTTGTCCTGAACAGATCTCAGCTGGTGAAGCTGTTGCAGATACAGCTGGCAGTGGGTTCACCGTCACGCTGACGGAAGCACTGGAAGAACATCCTGCCGACGTGGTTCCCGTCACCGAATACGTTGTTGATGTGGCCGGGCTTACAGTGATGGGAGAGCCTGTGGCTCCTGTATTCCAGGAGTACGATGATGCGCCGCCTGCCGAGAGGGAAGCGCTTTGCCCGGAACATACAGTAGCAGGGGCGGCTGTTGCGGTGATTGCCGGTATCGGATTTACCGTTACGCTGACAGAGACGGTTGAGGAACAACCCGATGAAGTAGTCCCTGTTACTGCATAAGTTGTAGAGGAAGTCGGGCTTACCGTTATGCTTGCCCCTGTGGCTCCTGTATTCCACAAATATAATGATGCCCCGCTTGCTGAAAGCGTAGTGCTTTGCCCCGGGCATATGGCAGCGGGTGAAGCGGAAGCAGTTACCGAAGGTAGGGGCGTGACTGTGACACTGACGCTAGCACTGGAAGAGCAGCCTGCCGTTGTTGTTCCCGTGACGGAATATGTCGTTGAAGTGGTCGGGCTGACTGTGACAGGTGTGCCTGTGGCTCCTGTATTCCATAAATAGGAAGATGCGCCGCCTGCCGACAGCGAGGTGCTTTGTCCTGTACATATAGCCGCCGGGGAGGCCGAGGCCGTCACCGCTGGCAGTGGATTAACTGTAACGCTGACGGTAGCGGTGGAAGAGCAGCCTGCCACCGTGGTCCCTGTCACAGTATAGGTTGTTGAAGTGGTCGGGCTGACGGTGATGGGTGTTCCGGTGCTTCCTGTATTCCATGAGTATGATGTTGCCCCGCCTGCCGAAAGGGACGTGTTCTGACCCGTGCATATGGCAGCAGGTGTGGCCAAGGCCGTCACCACCGGCATGGGATTCATGGTCACGCTGACGGTAGCGGTGGAAGAGCAGCCTGCCGCCGTGGTTCCTGTTACCGTATAGGTGGTTGCCGTGGTGGGGTTGACCGTGACCGATGATCCGGTTGCTCCCGTATTCCAGGAGTATGATGTTGCCCCGCCTGCCGAAAGGGATGTGTTCTGCCCCGGGCATATGGCAGCAGGTGTGGCTGAGGCCGTAACCACAGGCATGGGATTCATAGTCACGCTGACGGTTGCAGCGGAAGAGCAGCCTGCCGACGTGGTTCCCGTTACGGTATAGGTAGTTGCTGTAGTCGGGTTGACAGTGATTGGCGAACCTGTGGCTCCTGTATTCCATGAATAAGTGGATGCACCGCTTGCTGAAAGCGAGGTGCTCTGTCCGGGACATACAGCAGCAGGGGAGGCGGAGGCCGTCACTGTGGGCTGGGGATTTACCGTCACATTCGCTGAGGCGGAAGCGCTGCACCCGGAACTGTTACTCACGGTGACACTGTAAGTGCCGCTGTGTGAGTTGTTTACATTGGTAATTACCGGGTTTTGCTGACTGCTGGTGAAGCCGTTGGGACCAGACCATTGGTATTGTGCTGCCGGGGAAACGTTCAGATGAAGGTCATTACCGGTGCATAAAGGGGTGGTATAGGATGCTGTTGTAGCAGGAAGGGTGGTTACAAAGACCTGTACCGTATCCCATGCGGATTCGCACCAGGGATTGGTCACATGGACCACATAAGTATTCAGGCCGGCAACCTGTGCAGGGTCGGTGACATTTTGCGAGCTGTAATTGGTTCCGCTATTCAGATGGGTCCACTGGAACTGATACACGGAAGTGTTAGCGGCATTGGTCAGCGCACAGGCGAGGGTGTAGCTATCGCCCTGGCATATGGTATCAGGCGCTGTCGCTGCAATCTGGGCATATTCAAGCGAGATGGTAGGATGTTTTGTGGGATCGGCAAATTCTTTGGTAGCGAAGGTGACTCTCCGGTAGGTAACTCCTTCGCCTACCTGTCGCATCAGAATGCCGTAATTGGGTATGCCGTTGCACATCCAGTCATACACAAGATTTGAAATGTCTACATGATAATCCTGAGTGGAGGGGTTCGGGACAGAAGAAGGCACCGTTATCTGCCCTGTGGTGGTGGTGGCCGGCTGATTGGCCCATGTGACTCCCAACTCCGTCCAGGCTGCGGTAATCCTTTGAATATAAAACTGATTATCGGTGGCAGAGCCTGTGTACCAGTCCGTTTCAGTGCTTCCAGTTGGATAGTAAAGGTTAAGCGTGGCTCTGTTATCATACAGGCGGTGGGCAGCGGCAGGAATATTGAGATTGAAATTTGCCACACACCTTATGGTCCCCTGCCCGCAACCCAGGGCAACCCATGTCCAGACACTGGCCAGCATAATGGTTGACGAACCGTAATTGGTGGTCTGCCAGGTGGTACAGGGGCCTGTATTATTTATTTCTATCAACGCGTCTGCAGAACTGGGAACAACAACTGTTTGGGCAAATGAGAAAAAAACAGAAAAAAACAAAGAAAAACAATACACAGTGGCTTTTTTTCTCATGTGTTCAATAGTTTAAGATCCCTGGATTTTCCGATCAGAATCTTTAGTGATTAATCATATCCATAATAAATAAACTCCAAATGCCAGAAAATACTTGTCAAAAATATAAAAATATAAGAACAGATGATATCGGTTCGGTGTAATTGAATACAGTATTAAATATTGCACACAGGGCATTAAAAGGATTAGACACAAACAAAATATTCGTGGCTGTGGTGGCGGCACGACTGACTGCAGCATGAGCCTTTCACGCAGTCGTGCTGCCACTTTCAGCCAGGCATATTAAGTTTTAAACGTTGCACAGCAGGATAGTAAAACGATTAGACAGTGATTTTAAAACCTTACCTCAATATCGTGAGGGTTCCACTAAATTTATCTCCATTATCGGTGTTCAGGGTATAAAAATATACGCCTTCGGCCAGACCTTTCCCATTCCAGTCGTTCTGATAATCATCACTATGGAAGATCACCTTTCCCCACCGGTTGAAAATGTATAGCGTGGAACCGGGAAAGTATTCCAGGTCTTTGATATACAGCATATCATTTTTACCATCATCATTGGGTGTAATGATGTTAGGTATCACGATCTGTGGTATATAGCATGATATCGTAGATCCCGGGACAAAGACATCTGTATTTCCGGTGCAGCCGTTTGAATCAGTGACGGTGACGGAATAGCTACCTGTTACTATTCCTGTAATGGTATCGCCGACATGTCCGTCGTTCCAGACATAGGTGTATGGGCTCACTCCGTTTACTGAGGTGGCAACCGCATAGCCGTCGCCTTTGCCGATGCATGTTTCATTTACCACCGCCACTGATGGCAAGGGCAAAGGCCATGTGACCACAGTGATTTTTGCGGTATCGCTGCATCCGAATGTATTGGTGACCGTGACAAAATAAGTGGAGGTATCCGTTACTATTACCGGTTCGGTTGAGGACGACCCGCCGGTACTCCATGAATATGCCGGCCCTCCGGAAGCGGAAAGTAAGACCGTGCTTCCCAGGCAGGCCAGGGTGTCACCGGTGATAGCTGCAATAGGTTTGGCATGTATTGTAACATTCAGGGTCATCACCGTATCGCAGCCCAGGCCATTGCTGACCGTGGCTGTATAAATTCCGCTGTTGGACGTCAGTACTCCGGCTATATCAGGGTTGGGCAGGTTGCTGTTAAATCCGTTGGGTCCGGTCCACTGGTAAAAGAGTCCCCCTGAAGCGGTCAGCAAAAGGGTATCTTCCTCACAGACAGGTGAATTATATGAAGCTGTTGCATTAGGCCTGGCAGCAACGTATACTTCGACTGTATCGCTGGCGGTCTGACACCAGGGATTGGAAACCTGAACCACATAAGTGTTCATTCCGGGAACCTGTGCGGGATCAGTGACGTTCTGCGTATTATATGTGTTACCAGTGTTCAGGTGAGTCCACAGGAACTGGTAAGAAGCAGGATTGTAGGCGTTGTTGAGCGAGCAGGATAGGGTGTAGTTGCTTCCTTCGCAGATGCTGTCAGGCGCTGTAGCGGCGATCTCTGCGTATTCAAGTGTCAGCGTGGGATGTTTTGCGGGGTCTGCAAATTCTTTGGTAGCAAAGGTGACCCTCCGGTAAGTAACCCCTTCACCAACCTGGCGTAGCATCAGCCCGTAATTTGGTGTGCTGCCGCATATCCAGTCATATACCAATGTGGAGATGTCAACGTGATAATCCTGGGTGGATGGGTTGGGAGTAGAAGAAGGTACGGTAATTTGTCCGGTAGTGGTGGTGGCTGGTTGATTATCCCAGGTCACGGCCATCTCTGTCCAAGGAGCTGTGATGCGTTGTATATAGAACTGATTGTCGGTAGCGGTACCTGTATACCAGTCCGTTTCAGTGCTTCCGGTGGGGAAGAACAGGTTCAGCACCGCCCTGTTATCATACAGACGCTGTGGATCGGCAGGAATGTTCAGGTTGAAATTCACCACGGAACGTATCGTTCCCTGCCCGCAGCCCAGGGCATTCCATGTCCAGACACTGGCCAGCATAATGGTTGACGAACCGTAATTGGTTGTCTGCCATGTTAAACAAGGCCCCGACACATTGATCTCGATCAAAGCATCAGCTGTAGTGGGAAGTACAATGGTTTGTGCAGTGGAAAAAAAAGCAAAGGACAGCAGAAAACTCATTAACAGAATTGTAGGTCTTATCTTCCTTGTTTGATGATTAAACATAAAGGATCTTGTTTGTCGTTGTACTTATTTAGAAATCACAAACCAATGACATGAATTACTATGGTTTGGTTGCATTGAAGAAAAAAAATAAAGGATTTGTGAAATAGATGATAGCAACAATGCTGATCAATAATGGTGACAGAATCTGTAAATGGCTGTTTTGAAATATTTTACAGGAAAGTATTATCAATAATGCTGAGATCATCTGTCGATAGCCCTGAATCCGCATTTTTCAGCCAGTGGATAGTCTTCGTATATCCATTGAACTATTTTAGATGCTTTATTGGTTTTTACCGCCAGGAAATTGTTCTGTTCGTCCTGAAAAAGCATACCATTGCGGTCTTTTTTCTTTCTTCCTTTTAATTTATATTCGAGGAACAAAAGATCGGTGATGGTACCTTCGAGCCATGGTGTTTCTTTATCGTATCCGGCGACCCAGCTGATTCTGGAGCCGCAACTGTCCATAAACTCCTCGAGTTTTTTGCCGACTTCGCAGGCACCGATCAGAATACCTTTGTTGTTGTGTCCGCCAGGGCCTTTTTTCATAGTTGATTTTGCCACCTTGTTCATGTTGATGCCTTTGATATATCCTTTGAGCCTACCCCCCTGGCCGTGGCCGGCTATGTAACATATCTCCATCTCTTTGTGCCAGATGAAACGTTCCAGCCACATGGTGAGATCACTGGTATTATAATACATCCTGTAGCTAAGCGAGATATTGTTCAGATTGGCCCAGCCCTGCATGAACAGACGGACACTTTGCTCGTTGCTCAGGTCCTGCGACCAGGGACACTCCAGTACCAGCAAACCTAATTTTTTTTTCATGAATATAACTTTAAACCAACTGTAAAAAAATCCGGCAGGAATATGATAAGAATAAAAATATGTAAATATTAAATATTATTATCACTTGTTGTTCACATCCTGTTCCGTTTTATTCTCGTCGCCTTCAACAGTCATTTTATTATCCTTAGATGTAAAGGTTGGGTTGTTCACATCCTGTTGGGTGATGTTTTTGTTACCTTTTACAGTAAGTGTATTGCTTTTGTCTTTCTGTTCCTTGTTTTTGTCAAACGACAGTTTGAATTTCTTCCAGTCAAAACTGACCGTACCGCTTTTGGCGACGATGATCACTACAACAATGACGATCAGCCCGCCGGCAATCCAGAGTACTAATGGTGAAATACTCATAATTTTTAGTTTTTAGATTAATAAAAGTTTGTATATCAAATAGTAAATATCAAATAATTATTTATTCATATTTTCCTGATCACGGATTTTCTGTTTTATACTTTCATTGATTTTTACCACCGTATCAATATAGGGGTGGCCTTTTGGCAGTAACTTCTGATAAACCTCCACAGCTTTATCAGACAATTCCAGTGCCTGCTCATACTCGCCCAGCGCTTCAAGTACTAAAGCGAGGTTGGAATAGCTCATAGCGGTATCCGGGTGATCTTTTTTATAATTGTTTTCAAAGACCTTCACCGCATGTTCAAGTTCTGTTTTTGCTCCCTGAACATCGCGTAGTTTGAATAATACGGTAGCCAGGTTCAAACCGGCCTTTGCGGTATATGGATGATCTTCACCATAGTTCTTTTTCATGCTGCGGGTACATTTCTCCAGCAGTATTTTTGCACCTTCAAAATCGTTCATCTCCCTGAGCAATAAGGCGAGGTTGGAATAATGGATGGCCGTTGCGGGATGATCTTTTCCATGGTTTTTTTCATCACTGACGATCACTTTTCTGTAAAGTTCTGCTGCAAGCTCTTTTTCGCCTGTGTATTTAAGCGCTATGGCCAGGTTTGCATAATGATTAGCCGTTATGGGGTGCTCCTGTCCAAAATTCTTTTCATCAGATTGTACCGATTTTTGCATGAAATATTTTGCACCTTCATAATCAGCGAGGTCGAGCAGCACCATGGCCAGGTTGGAATAACTCACAGCTGTTTCATGGTGTTCTGGTCCAAAGTTTTTCTCGTCGCTGGCCACCACCTTTTCCAGAAGTATCTTTGCTTGTGCTGGATTACCAATATCTTTTAAGGCTACAGCCAGCAGGTTCTGCAGTTCTGAAATCTTTTTCTCGTCTTCATTCAGCAGGTTTTCCTGTGTTTCCATTACCGCCAGCAAAGACTTTCCGTAAGGTATCCACGGAAATCTTGTTGCCGGATTATCTTTGGTCTGGTCGGTGTTTAACCTGGCGCTGATCTGTTCTGCCAGATAGCCGACATCCTGCAGGCTTACCGGTATCTGCATGAGCAGCACTCCGCCAATGATATGGTGCATTTTGTAACTGTCGTTCAGCGGATGTTTCATTAGCCAGCCTTTTCTTACCAACCGGTTCAGAAAGAGCGGGAGCTTCTTGTTCTCCTTGTCTTCCAGTATCAGTTCTTTAAGCAGATCATAGCCAATAAATGCTGAAGGCATACAGGCAAAATACTTCATCACACGGATCTCTTCCTGCTCAAGCCGGCTTAAATTAAAAAAAGAACTCAGGTAGGTGCCGATGCGGTAAATGGTGTTATCCGAATGATACATATCCGGAATTTCGGTGTCCAGGTTTAAGGCAAGTGCATTGCTCAGTTCCTCAAAGGTGTAATCGATATTTTCTGCCGTTTTTGCCAGGATCTCGATCGTAAGGGTATGGTATTCTACCGACCTGACCAATGCTGCAATCTGTTCACCGGTTAATTTAGCGCGTGAGTAATGCATTTTAAAGAGCTGCATAGCATCATCATGGGGTAACGGATCTGTCTGCATCAGGCTAAAACCGTTGAGATGCAGCTGCGAGGTAATCAGGACATGCCACAGCGGCTGTTTGGGCAAATTGTTCCTGTGAGTTTCCATCGTAATGCCGGCATTATCAATAATCAGAAGGCAGGGGCCTTCATCAAAAGTCTTTAACTTACGCATGATCTCGCTGAATATTTCAGCAGGCTTTTCCAGCTCACTACTGATCGAAAGATTATTCAATAATGCCTGATCCCGTGCAAAATCGGGAATGATATCATCCGAAACCTGTTGCACCCACACTATGTGTTTATAATGGTCCCAGAAATTGTGCATATAATACTGCGCAAGGGTGGATTTTCCGATGCCTTCCATGCCATGAATGACCACCATCTGCCTGCCGTCCCACAACATTTCATGCAAGGCTTTCACTTCGGCAATTCTGCCGATCAGGCTGTCCTGTTCAACAAAGGGGATATTACCGCTGAGTTCTTTGGGGAGCTTACCAGCGGCATCATAATGATAATGGATTTCATCGCCTATCCTTACGGATGTTGCATTGATATTACCCTGAACCAGATTTTTTTGGATGCCTGTTCCCTGTATGAGGTTTTTGAAAAGTTCCGTGAATTTATCCGATTGTTCTTTTACTATCTGTTGTATCACCGCAATTTGCTCATTGTTGAGTTGCTGCAGCTTTTCAAGAACATCGGGATCATGGGCGTTTATAGTGATAGTGGAATTATTGCTGTTCTGGACAACGATATTTCCGGCTCCGTCTATTTTGACATCATTTTTATTTCCAAAGATACCCATATCTTAATTGTTTGGGTTTTCAATTAGATCATAAGGTCTTGTTAGTGAATATCTTCAGTATTTTTTCTCATGACCGGTGAGGACATCATAATGTTTGATTCTTGTTAAATTACAACATTATTTTTAATTATTAAACAAAAATAATATTGTTTTTATTATGAGTGTATTTATTTTCAAAAACATTTTTAACTTTGCAGGCTGGAAGAGCATGGAGCATTTTGCATTTGTCTGACAATCAATATGCGGGGCTTTTTCAGGATGGCTTATCGCGGTAGTAGCTCAGATGGTAGAGCATCAGCTTCCCAAGCTGAGGGTCGTGGGTTCGAGCCCCATTTACCGCTCAAAAAAAACCGGTTCAAAAATGGGCCGGTTTTTTATTGCTCAGTTGGTAGCCCCGCCAAGGCGGGGTCCCAAGCTGAGGGTCGTGGGTTCGATCCCCATTTACCGCTCAAAAAGCCGGAACAATTTGTTCCGGCTTTTATTTTTTATACTTTTGATGCTTTAATAATCATTTCTGATGAGAAGGTTTTTATTTTTTATTGCCCTGATTAATCTTTTTAACTTTAATTGCCTCGCACAATGCAGTACACCCGTGACCAAAATCATGGTGCTTGGCGACAGCTGGGCTTTTCTGAGCTGGTCCTTTAACTCATACAATGAGAATTTAGACCGATACGGATTTACCGATGTGAGGGCAAACAGCAACGCCAATATCAGTATTAACGGCGCTAAGGCCAGAAACTACTTTTCAGACCCGGCCACAAAGACAGCCATAATTAATTTTCTGGCATCCAACCCGGATATTGAATTTTGTCATATAAGTCTCGGAGGCAATGATATCCTGGGAGATTGGAATGATACTATGACCGCGGCGGTGGAAGATTCGCTGATTGGTGCCATAGTGTATAATTTAAAAAAAGATATTGACACGATACGCAGTCTTAAGCCGGGCCTGAAATTTCTTATCTCCGGTTATGATTATCCGAATTTTGTTGAAACGGCGGGATTAAATCCTAATAACCCTTATTATGGTAACTGGACGGATATGGGACAGCCGGATGCCTTGAAAACCAATACAGTACTTGCAAAGCTCACCCAATGTTATGTTGATTCGGCAGCTGCCTGGGATGATGTAAGTTTTGTAAATAATAATGGCCTGATGCAATGGATCTACGGTCAGACCATCCCGTTGACCGTGCCGCCGTTCGGAACATATCCGCCTCATAGCGTATTGCTACCGGGAGGAGAAATGAATTATCCCAGTCCCAAAACTGCTATGACCTTGTTTGGTAACGATGCGTTCCATCTTGACGATGTGCCTTTCGAATATTTTATTCAGCGTCATTTTGAAAAATACTATTGGTTTGCTTTGCGTAATCCCGATGTTTTCTTTGTGGCCGGTGATACTTTGTCAAACGGGAATGTCACTGCGGCCACATTCAGCACCGATGTGATCAAAACAGGAAAAAGCGCCGGTGATGAAATACATGGTATTGTGAGCTTTAACACGTCGTCATTGAATCCATCACTGGACATTGCATCGGCATCCATTTTTCTTAACAGGCATAACCTGAGTGGCTTTAACCTGGCGGGTTTGAATTTAACTCTTGAAATTAAAAAAGGTTTTTTCGGAGCCGGGCCACAGGTCGGCGCTGATGATTTTTCATGCAGCGGTGATACGTCTTTAGTGGCCTGTACCTTTGGTACGGTGGAAAACAATGGTTACTGGTTCCGGATTGATGTTCCGGAAGCCTTGTTACCCTTCATTAACAAATCAGGTTACACCCAGTTCAAATTGAAATATAATGATGCAGGTACGGATAATTATTTCGAGTTCAGGAACTTTACCGACACGCTGAGCCTGCCCATATTGGATATCTGGTATGATTTTTCTACCAGTGTAAGTGAATATGGTAATGTTTTAAATGTTTTATTATATCCAAATCCTGCTACGGATTATGTTCATTTTTGCTTTGACGGCTCTGAAGTTGATGGGACTACCTTCGTCGAACTGGTCAATAGTAATGGCAGGGCAGTTTTAAGAAAAAATTTCGGTGCAACAAAAGGAATTATTAATACTTCGGATTTGCCGGCGGGTATTTATTATCTGATGCTTACGCATAGCGGGAGACGTTGTTGTAGTAAAATTGCTGTGGTCAGGTGAGAAGTTGATTAGGTGATTGGGTGATTAGGTGATTAGGTGATCGAGAGATTGAGAGATCGAGAGATTGAGAGATTAAGAGATTGAGAGATTAGGAGATTGAGAGATTAGGAGATTGAGAGATTGAGAGTAGGTCGGTGAGTATGATTTTTTATTTTTCCTTAGGTTTAATTTTTTTGAAGATAAATATTAGTTTTGCACTTCAATTTATGGAGAGGTGGCAGAGTGGTCGATTGCGGCGGTCTCGAAAACCGTTGTTCGCCGTAAGGCGGACCGGGGGTTCGAATCCCCCCTTCTCCGCTGAAACATTAAAATCCGGCTTTAGCCGGTTTTTTTGTTTTCGGGATATGCTGATCGTGGTTGAATTTGTGGTTATGCCATTATTGAAACTCTATTATTGATGCTCACTGAATTGGAGTCGGTGTCTGTCTAAATAATCAAAATTATATTGACTTAAATTGTTAATCTTTTCAGTGCCCGTAACACCAATTTTTTCATATGCTTTAAATTCTATGGCGTTCGATAATATAATTTTTCCTGAGTTTTCAAAACTGATAAGGTGTCTGTCAAATAAAGCATCATAAGTCGGGGATAAAAGTATTCCATTGTGCACGTCAAGCCGTTCATTATCATCTGAATCAGACCAGGGAACAATGTGTGAAGCAATTAATACATCAAGCTTATCAAAACCAGTGACAGCACATTTATACTCCCACCTATGTATAATTCGTTTTCTATAAGCCCCTTGTCCTACACGTGAGGTCACTAAGCCGGACCTCTCTGTTACGTTGGGTGGAGAAATGCCGAGCTCCAGCAGGGGTTCTGCTACCATTAGTTTTTGATTAAACAAATCTGGTTGTACGGGCACATAGGCTCCCTTTCTTTTGAAAAAGAATTTAATCCCTACACGAAGGTTCCCACCTGTGTCATGGGTTTCAAAATAATCAAAATCGAATATTTCCACTTCAGATTTAAACCGGACGTATCCTTTGGTCTCGCTCTCAAAAAGAAAAACCCGTTTACCGTGATTAAGATGTTCTCTTAAAGCAAGATTACCTTTTGTGAATTGCATATCACCTGATTGACCTTCTCCGGTATATGTAAAAATATTAGGATTATCCCAGCCATCAGCATAACCATGTTGTTTGCCGGATTTTCCAGTAAATATAAAGATATATGGGTATTTTGAAGAAGGACAAATACCACCTTGCCAATTCCCACCGTAAATAGCATGAATATCATTTCTTCTATTATAGATATGTTCAGGAATGAATGGTATTTGATTCACTGGTTAGTTACTTTTCAATAATACTCTTTTATATACTCATACGCCCGGTTAAACAAATCTTCGTCTTTAATCTGGTACTTTGTCCACAGGACTTTTCTGAGTTCTCGTTTTACTTCACGTTCCCCTACTGTGGAATGTTGCCAGCCATCAAATCGAACATAGCGAACGATCTCATCAATGTCATTTACAATTCGCTCAACTATGGCAGGGGTTGTATCCGTTTTAAGTTCAAGGAAAAGCTCGGTGAGAGCGGCTTTTGCAGATTTCTGTACTTCCAGCGGCTCCGATTGCTTTTCGGCCTGGAGTGTTTCTTTTGCAATCTGGCAAAGTTCTTTAATGAATTCAATTGAGTTGATCAATCCTCTTTCAGCCTTATCCCGTAATTCTTCCAGTCGTTCGCTAAGTTTTTTGAACGTTGGATGATTTCCATGTTTGTGTAATCTGCTGATGAGTATTTTCATTATTTTCTCAGCTTGCTTCGGGTCTTTCTTGTTCATCAATTCATCCAGCACTTCCGCATCGAGTATGACTTCTTCCATTTCATGATTGATTCCAGTTACATGGATGTGCTCATGGATCAAAGCAGTTGTCTGAGCTCCCAGTGCGTGCCATAATAAACGGCCATTATCATCTGAGGCCGGCTTAACGGAGGTGTAAACCTGGGACAGCCACCTGTAATTTTTTTGGTACTGGTTAAGTAGGTCATCCGGGGACAAGGCTTCCCAAAGCTTTGAAAGGCTGCTGAAGTCTTTCGCAAACGCATCTCTTTTCTGATTGGTGTTGATACAATCCTGTGCTTTCTGTAAACCTTCAAAACCCGCAATAGTCCTGTCAATGCCGGGAAAATGTGCAATACATTTATCCATCCATTCAGGTAGCTTATCTTTCAACTCCTGCAAATTTGTTATGACGGCTTTTACACTTTCTTCGTCAAATGCAAGAGCTTTCGCTGTATCATCAAATACTCCGAAATAATCTACAATTCTGCCAAAGGTCTTATTCGGAAAAAGCCTGTTGGTTCTGCATATTGCCTGCAACAGCGTATGGTCTTTAAGAGATTTGTCCAGATACATTGTCTGTAAAATCGGCGAATCAAAGCCGGTAAGAAGTTTAGCCGTAACAATCAGAAATTTGAGGGGTGATTCAGGATCATTGAATTTTTCAACCACTTTTTCCTGTTTATCCTTGTCCATTCCCCATTTCTGCTTGAATTCGAGTTCATCATTTGCAGATGTGCTGATTACAACTTCACTCGCATCAGGTGAAAGCAGTTTGTCAAGCTCATCTTTATAAAGGATGCAGGCAAATCTGTCCGGGGTTACAATCATAGCCTTTAATCCTTCCGGCTCCACATGCTGCTTAAAGTGTTCAATAATATCCTCACAAATAGTTTTCACTCGTTCAGGTGATTTCAGGAATACCGACATTTTCGCCGCCTTTTGACTTAGCTTGTTTCTGTCGTCATCACTCAGATCATTGGCCATCTCTTTGAACGCAATATCCAGGCATTCTTTATCAATGTGATAGTCGGGGAGGCGTGGCTCAAAATGGAGAGGCAATGTGGCATTGTCCCTGATACTTTCCTGAAAGGTGTACCTGCTCATATACCCATCCGTGTCTTCATCTGCTCCAAAAGCCCAGAACGTATTCTTATCTGCCCGGTTGATGGGTGTTCCGGTGAGACCAAATAAAAATGAGTTCGGCAAAGCGGCTCTCATTTTTCTTCCAAGATCACCTTCCTGCGTTCTGTGGGCTTCATCCACCATTACAATGATATTCTCCCTGGTATTCATATTGGGATAGGATTCCTTGAATTTATGAATCATTGTGATAATGATTTTTCTTGAATCCTGCTCGAGTAGTTTATGAAGTTCCCTGATACTATCAGTTGTTACCATGTTCGGGACTTCAGCGGTATTGAATGTTGCAGCAATTTGCGTATCCAGATCAACCCGATCAACTACAATGATTACGGTGGGATTATTCAGAGCCTGCTGTTTGCGGAGCTTTTGTGCCGCAAATAACATCAATAATGATTTGCCGGAACCCTGAAAATGCCAGATAAGTCCTTTCTTAATCCTGCCGTCTTTCACTCGTTCAACGATAGCGTTGGCGCCCTCATATTGCTGGTAACGACACACAACTTTTATCTTTTTCTTTTTGGTGTTTGTGGCATAAACGGTGAAGAATTGGAGGATGTCAAGCAGTGTTGACGGCTTTAACAGATGGGTAAGTTGTTTGGCCACATCATCCAGGCTAAGCAGGTGGCTTATTTCGTCCTTTTCATGTTCTAAACGCCAGGGAGCCCAAAACTCTAAAGGTGTCCTTACGGCCCCGATAAAAATCTCTTTCCCTTCTGTTGCAAAGGAAAACACATTAGGAACAAATAGCTGCGGTATAGTGTTCTCATAGATTACGTTGATATCATGTGCAGCATCGTACCAGCTTATGGCAGGGCGTACAGGTGTTTTGGCTTCGCCAACAACAAGAGGAATACCGTTCACAAACATAACGATGTCAGGTATTTTAACTTCCCTGACTTTCATTTTAAACTGATTAGTGAGAAGAAAAGAATTCTGAGCTAAATCTTCATAATCGATCAACTTTACAATAACATGTTCATTGTTTTTGCCAATAGGTAAAGACACTTCATTGCGCAGCCACTTTGAAAACTCCTCATTAGCCCTTACAAGGCCAACATTGTGCACGGTAATTAGTATTGCACGGAGTTTATGAATAACATCATCAGCTTTATCCGGATTTGCTTGAATTTGAGGGTTCAGTTTGCAAAGCGCCTTTTTTAATTCAGATTCTAAAAGGACATCGGTTGTATCTCTCGGAAGTAAATCAGGCTGAATATAATTCCATTTTGCTGCATCTCCATAAGCAACCGGTTCTTCATTCACAGTTCCGGAAGCCGTTACATTATTCAGGTTAACACCGGTTAATTGGTGAATCAGAAAATGTTCGACACTATTTTGTTCGTTGAAAGACATTTATTCTATAATGATTTCTGCATCAAACTGAATTCTCATGTTATATTTTGAACTAAAATATTGACGTTGTTCAGCGTTTGAGTTCTGAAATGCAGGGAACTGATGTTTTCTATTAGCTACAATTGCTTTACGTTTTTTAAAATGGTAATAGATATCGGGTATTTCTTCAATCATTTTTTTTGCAATATTTTCTATCTGGGATAGTCCTTCAGATTGCCACGAATCTCTTTTATTCTTTAATTCTACAAATAAAAGCGTTGAATTATACGAAAGCATGCAATCACAACGACTATCCATTTCCCCATTTTCTCTATAAACGTCAATACAGTTGTCGATGGCAGTAAAACTAATCGTCCTGCATTCAGTATTAAGAATGGTTGCATTCCATGAGGGCTCATCAGTTAGTTTTATTTTTACTGGAGTTTTGTCCTCCGCATCATACAAGCCGAATTTCTTTTCGCTTGTTGTTTTTTGACAAACAGTCTTAAAGAAATCTATGCTCATAATCCTTCTTCAATGTCTAATAGTGAATCAAATAAGAGGTTACCGTCTGCAAGTGATTGGTTCAAATAGTTTTTATCCAATGGAATGCCTTCGAAATTTCCAAGTTTCTTGATTGTACCATTACTCTCATCCAATTCGTAAATGGCAATTTCTTTAGGAGAAATAATTGACTTTATTGGGACTATCTCATTTAGCTTAATTGATTCTTCAGTGTTTTTTACTTTTTTTTCTACAGTGAAGGCTTTTATCGCTAATGTCAAATAATTTATCAAATAGGGACTATGAGTTGTCATTATTAATTTGTTTCCTTCGTTCATGTTATTAAATTCAAGCAAACTGTTCAGCATTTGTCTTTGTGATGCAGGAAACAAATTTTGTTCGGGTTCTTCAATAATATTAACAAATAATCCATTACGATATTTGTTGGGTATTGTTTTTAATAAAAATCTCTTCACTTCGTCAGGCATGGCTGCATCCTTTATAATCTCCTCAACTTCTTTTTGCATTTTCTTTTGAGCCTCATAACTCATTTCATTTATAGTCGGATCTTTTTCTTTTTTAATTGAGTTTGCAAGATTTTTTGAAACTAAAAAAAGTGGCACAAAAGATTGAAACCCGCTCGAAGTTTCGGATAATTTTAGTTTATATCCACTTCCAATTACATTAGCAGTTTCATTAAGTTTATCAAAATAAAATTTAGCTTTACCAATCGGCAATTCAAGACTATCTGATAGTTCATTTTGAGAACGTTCCATCTCTTCAATAAAAGTAAAGAGTGATTTTGGAAGTTCTGGTATTTTTCGGAGATTACGTAGTTTAACAGCACTTGAAAAATTCCTCTCAGCAGGTACATACATTATTTTCGGAAGGACATATTGCTTACTTATCCTTCCAACTATTTTAAATCTTTCTTTTTTATAAGTGAATGTAAATGACTCTCCCTCAAATTCTATACTCGTACTGCCATCCTTTTGAAAGTAATTTAATAAGTTGTGATAAGCACAAAGGTTTTCAAATGTATTTTTATATTCAATTTTTTTTCGTAGCAAATCTCCTCTTACCAACGCCTTTTCAATCCATGTCAGAGTCGAAATCAACTTTGCCACAGTGCTTTTGCCCGAGCCCTGATTCCCTATAAAAACAGTAACCTTTTTCACATCAATCCAGCCATCATTATCAATGCATCCTTTTTTGACAGGTCCAAAATTTTTTATTTTTATTCTGCTCATTTTGTAAAACTTTATAATACAAATTTAATCATTTACCCCAAAATTTCATTCAGCAATTTCTGCTTCAAATTCTTCAGGGTTTGCTTTTGTTGTTTTAGCTGCTTCATTGTAAGGTCAATTTGTGCAAACACTTCCAGGATTTTTTCCTGCGTTTTTATATCCGGTATACACACTTCCATTTCTGCTAAATCCTTCCATTTTGTTCTTGGCGAAAGCGAGCCTGCAGAAGTACTAACCGCATGATAAATAAATGCTTCCGATGAAATGTAATAAGGTAATAACCCTTGAAGTAAAGATTTCCCCTTACTTCTGATTACGATAATGTCCCCGGAACAAATTCCATCAAAATCTGCCACTGCAACCTTTTTTAAGTAAGCTCTGCGTTTGCCGAACAATACATCACCTTTGGCAAATCGTTTAGTAAAAGTTGTTCCGTTTGAAACTAATCCGAATCCCTGAATCTGGAAATTCTCAGGTTCAATATTTTCTAAACCAATAAATCGTTCAACTTCTTTATTGTGCTCCGGATATTTTTTATCACATTCTGCAATGGCTTCAAAGGTGGCGGTTTTACAGTTGTTGTCATTCAATAAGTTACCGAACTCAGGTGTGGGCTTCATTAAACCATCAACTAAATTTTTTTGTAGTGATTTTAAATTCCGTTCCTGCCCATCCACCTGCTCAATGACATTCTCAATACTCTGAAATAATTCTGCAATTTGTTTTTGCTCTTCGAGAGGGGGAAGGGGAATTTGGAAATCATAAAAACCACTAATTTTCAAATGCTTTACATTAGTGCCTTGTGAAAATTGCTTTATAAATTTTCTGTATTCATTTGATTGAAGAAAGCAATAACATAAAAAAGGTATTATGTCATCTTTACTAAAATCAATTTTCCCTAAATCAGCTGAGTAAGCTGTTTTTTCATTTTGTGTAATTAATAAGGGAGAACCTATTAATTCAGACGTTGGGGTTAAATCGGTTAATGCGATTAAAATATCATCTTTATTTGTCAGTTGTTTCTCTTTAATAGCACCTAAAAAATATTTAAAATCTTTATCCTTTGAGTTATCACCATTTCTTTTTACAGATTTTAAATTGTAAAATGGAACTCCAACACCATCTCCTAATTCACTACTTGAATAAGTCAAACCTCTTTGGAGAATACATATTTCACCAATTCTTATTCTTTCCCATTTATCTTTTCTCAACTTCATATTTCTATCCCAATATTTTTAAGTTGAGTAAAAAGCTCGTCAATGGAAGCGTTTATTTGCTGTTGTCCAGCTTTTACATCGGCAATCAGGTCTTCGGTGTTGTGTTCAATGGTATTGGAAGCTTGCTTTACGTAGAGTTGTATGCTTAAGTTGCCGTTGTTGTCTAATACTTCTTTGTGGTTTATTACTTTTGCAAAACCTTCGGCATCTTTGAAATTCCAAAAAGCATCACTTATCTTTTTTATGTGCTGAGGTTCCAGCCATGCATTAGTGCGGTCAATCCGCAATTCATCTTTAGCATCAATAAAAAGTATTTTGCCTTTTCTTTCTTTTGGCTTTTTCATGTTGCACACAAGCAAACAGCTTTCCATGCTGCTGTTGTAAAAAAGATTCTTTCCTAAACCAATCACAGCATCCACATAATCCTGTTCTATCATTTTTTTTCGTATCTCACTTTCGGCATCTCTAAAAAGAACACCATGCGGCCAAAGAACAACACAACGCCCGGTATCGGGTTTAAGGCTTTTCATTATATGCTGCTGGAAGGCATAATCAGCACATCCTTGCGGCGGCGTACCCCAGATATTACGGCCAAAAGGATCGTTCATCCATTTATTCCTGTTCCAACGCTTAACGCTGTATG
>DAOORA010000022.1:0-57309 GCA_035389045.1 Bacteroidales bacterium
GTTTTCAACATGGGAAAACCCAAAATTAACATTTAAGGCTGCAATGTGGGTTAATTTTCTGAGAAAGAGAACTTAGCATCAGGGACTTTTTATGTTTTACCGTTAAATCAATGCACGCCTCCTGTATCGAAAAATTGTCTATTAAAGCTCCCTTTGATGAATCATTTTCGGTAGCAACAATGTTGAAACGGAACTGAACCCCGGGGCAACCGCTCAGGAAAGGAATATCCAATATGAATTTCGTACTCCTGTCGGCATCCCTGCCATTATAACCATTTCCCCAGGCAAATGTCGGGGCAAAAGCAGGCTCGCTCAGGGCGAACAAAGCATCAGTTTCACCGGTATAAGTAACCACGTCTTTGCCATCGTCGCGGTCGTACACCATAGTGTTATACCAGCGGTTATATGAAAACTCATTAGTGGTGCCAAGTATTGCCCATGTTGCGCCGCCGTCTTTTGAATAACTCATATTTATTAATCCATTTACCCACATCGACTGGGACATCTTCATGTCAAACAAAACAACAGGATGTGGCGAAAGCGACAAGTTAAAAACCGGAGTATACAAATGCATACGGCTCATGGGGACATTACTACCGGTATCATTAGAAATCCAGGCTTTGGTCCCTGAAAACACCGTGTCAAATAAAATTCCGTCCGGAAACCCCAGCTGCCATAAGTCTTTTCCTAATGACGAGTTATGGCGCCATCCATCAACTTGTGTTTCAAAATCGTTGAAATACGGAATGGTGAAAGGGGCTTTCTGATAAACAGTAAAACAACCGGTGTTGTTATATTCCCTCATTTCATCCAGGATATCAGAAGTATCTAAAACATAAAATATATAATATTTTCCGGTTGTATTCACTGGTTTTAAATAAGCAAAATGCGTCCATATTTTTTCCCCGCCGGCCAAAAGTGGTTCTGCTTTCGCTCCGAGAAAGATATCTCCGTTGTCAAAAATCGAATCATTTGACCAATAAAATGCTGTAACAGCAGAAGGAGCCTGGACAGTGCCGCTATTAACCAAATAATATTTCAGTGAATCGCTCGTGATTGCTGCAGCGGTGAACCGATCATCTTTATCTCTTTCGATACTTATATCAGGTTTTGCGATTCCGATATAAACATCGTCAAAGATGATACCCTGTCCTCCGCCATATTCAAAAAGAAACCGGATACAATTCCTTGATGATAATGAATTTAAACTGATATTGACAAAATCCCATTCATCGTCCTGGCAAACAGGGACTGTGGCAAGATTGCAGCAACTGTAACCGCAATTATCGCTATAATGTGTCAGAAATGAACTCCCGTTATTTTTATACCAAAACCCCAATACCAGATTTCCCGTATCCGAAGTCAGATCAAAATAGGGTGTGGCAAGAAATTGCGAGCCCGATCCGGAGCCATAATAAGCAAACAAGGTGTTATTCCAGGCGTTTTTCCCTGAATGTGCACCGTCAATATGGAAATATAGCCCTTTACCCAAAGTCCATATCTTGATTGGTGCAAGAGAGGGCGGGGTTGTGTTCCATGGCAGAATAAGGTTTTCAAGATCATCCACATAAGGTAGGTTATATATTGAATCACATTTCAAAACCGCATAACCCAAATTATCCGATTCGTTGTTTTCCCGTAAAACATTCAAGGCATCATGCTGATAAATAATATAATAAAAGCCTGCGTGTAAATTGGCGGGGGGGGATATGGTTTGAGACCAGTTGTTTATTTGTGGCTGAAAAAAGGTTGAGGATTTAGAGGTTAAATATATATCCGATGAATCAAGAATGGTATCATTTGAAAGATAATATTTTGTCGTGTTGGTAATCCATGTTGAATATTCGTTATCAAAACCAATGGTTGTCGTCAGGACAAAACCGGGACAATGTTTTGTAACAGAAATGGTATCACTATTAACCGCATAGAGATTTTGTTCATCTTTTGCAATACTGAAATTATCAATCATCCAGCCGGAACCATAGGGAATATTCTTATAACGGAACCTGAATTTTATGCTGTCTTGTCCCTGAATAAGAGCCAACGTGATAAGCGAACGATCAAAATTTGCATAGACATTTCCGTAAAACCCGGTGTTTTGTTGCCAGTTTATTTTTTTTGTAGTTGTATAATTTAAAATTTGCCATGTGGCGCCATGATCAGTAGAGTATTCGACGAAAAAATGCGGGGCTGAAGGATTTCCTGTCTGACGCTTGTGATAGAATGACAATGTATATTCCTGTGTCGTATCTGAAAGATTAAAATAAGGAGTTTCCAGAACAAAATTTGAAGTATCATTCGTACCTCCATTTAAAATTGTAACCCAAACGTAAGGCGGAGTATATTGATCACAAAAATAAGGAATGCATGGAGCGCCTCTCTCCCAGTAGCTTACTCCCGATAGGGAATAATGGTCCCAGCCAATCGTATCATCAGGATTGTCGAAGTTGTTTTGATAAGGAACTGTAAAAATCTGCCCGTTTACACTTATATGTAAACATATAAATATCATAAAAAATAAAATACGAAATCTTCTCATTAGTAAGATTATTTATCCGTCAAAATTATGATTTAATTTAAGGGCACCTCACAAAACTTCAAAAGAAGGTGTTTTCATTTTTTGAGGTGGTGATTGAGAAAAATGTTACTTTGAGTTTAGAAAAATGACAGCGTTTTCTTCAGACATACCATAGGAAATAAACGTTAACAGGGGCAGCGCCCCGAGCTATTTGTAAGCATTGCTGCACCTTATAAAAGTAAGGTGCAGCGCACCGTAACATACTCTTTGCTATCCCATCACAAAAAGATGTTCGGGCACGGTACTCATGGTAATTGTATTCGTCAGTAATGTGTACAAATGCCAGGTAACAATGCCTGTTTTTCCGGATGTGTAAACAAGATGTATACATCATTGCGAATAGGTCTGCCATAATCAGGAGCACCATATTTTGGTACGCTGTACCTCATTGTTCAAACGTATCATGATTTTTACAAAGGATGCGGTGGTCTGCACCGGCCATTTGCGACGTCAAAAAAAACAATACCAAAGTGAAATTCCGGATAATCTATGCCTGCAGATTCCGCTGTGACGGATCTAACACTGATGCAGAGCAATATCATACTTTGCCCTCCTGCTTATATTCAGACAGGGTTATTCCGATAGAAAAATGTGAGTTTAGGGCATCTCTAATTACCTTGATCGGGCGCCTCTAAAAACAAAAAAGTTCGAGGCAGTCGAAGTTCTGAAAACCAAAATGTACTGAGCGTACATGCCAGTGCTGAACCTGCCGGACGCAAGGATTTGAAGAATGAAGACGAACGAAGAATTTTGAAGTTTTAAGAGGTGCCCTATATTTATTTAACTTAAGTTTCGCATGATTTTTTATCTCACGCAGCCGGACACAGCGTGGCAATGAGGGTTGATACGAACCATTTTTTTGATGTTTAATTTATTTTTTCCTTCGTGTCCCTTTGTGAATTTCCTTCGTGCGACCTCGTGGTTAAGTTTTTTTCACCACTAAGGCGCACAAAGTGTTTGCACTAAGGCGCACAAAGGAGAATCTGCTCTGACTGACCGTAGTTTTGTTCTTTTTGACTATATGTAAAAAAGTTGTTTCCCATAGTGTTAATCTCTTTACAATCCACTAATGATTGGTATTTATCAATTTATTTTTTTATGCGAAACTTCAGTTATTTAATTGATAAACATTGAACAATTCAGCTCCACAAAAAAAGATTTATCCTATATTTTTGAATAAAATCCCTTCGATTGATTTTTTTTATATTTTTGCCCCGTTATTTTAATAAATAACATCAGGCCACTTTAGCTCAGCTGGTAGAGCGACGCATTCGTAATGCGTAGGTCGTGGGTTCGAATCCCATGAGTGGCTCCAGTTACAAATCGCTGTTTTCATGCCTGCATCGGGCAGGGAATCCCTAAGTGGCTGATCATTAGCCAGGTTCAGAAATCCAAAGGGTTACAGCATATTTCTACGGAATTTTATTCCTTACTTTTTAACCACAAATTTCAGTGTCTGGTTTTGTGATCCATCCGCTATCACGACCAGAAAAATGGATGGTGTCGCTGTAGGAAGAACAAAGGAACTTTGGCTGCCTGTCATGCAGCTTAGTGATTTCCCGGCAATTTTGGCTCCCAGCAGATTGTATACATCTAAATTAAAATTATGGCTGCTTCCGGAATTATAAAAAACAAGGGAATTATTGCCGGGATCATAATAAATACTATTCTGCATTTGTTTACCGGTCGATATTCCTGCTGATAACTCGTTGTAACGCGTCATGAATTCTTCAAAATACATGGCCGCCACTTGTCCGTCGTGAATGATCAGGGTGTTTTCATCATAATCATCTTCGGCGGAGTTAGTCCAGTTATGCGAACCCGTGATCACCAGAGGGTCTGAATTCTGATCCGTGGCATCGGCCACACCGTATTTGTGATGAAACGAATTGGGAATGGTTTGATGCGACAATACCGGGATGCCGGCAGCCACAAGCGAAGAATACTCTGAACCGATGTAATAAATATTCTCTATGATACCCCTGACCGCCGCACCCGCATTGTGAACATCCACTACCGCATCACCGATACCGTTATGAATAAATGTAAACATGGCAAAACAAAAATCGGTTACGGCTGAATGAACCGCCGTTTCAATATGTGAAGAAGTTCCGTCACTCGGTGAAAAATAAAGTTCCACCGTCTTACCACCTATGGTAAAGGTATGGGGTGTATTATCAGTTTTTGCAGCGCCAAACTTTGAATTTGAGATGTTGGGTGTAGTTCCCGCGGATCCCCACATCTCTTCAAACTCTGCAGTATATGCCAGTGCCAGCATTTTATCCTGTATAAAAACAACATTGTTGGGATCCACGGTGAGATTGTCGGGAGTATGATTGGCAGAACCCGTGATCAGCCACGAACCGTTATCGCTGTCCCTGTCGATGATCACAAACTTGTTGTGCATCACATTGGTGCCGTCGTCCCTTTTAAGCAAAGGAACAGAAATATTCAGGTCCGACAGCGAAGAATTCAGGGCAGTGGTTTCAGAGATGAACCTGACCACCACACCTCTGGAATAAGCCTGATTTACAGCGTCAATGATAGCGTCGCTCCGGTTGTCATAAACACACATGTCGAGCGTGGTCTGTGCTTTATTGATATAAGCCACAATAGTATCTTCCATGTGTGGATTATACAGGCCATCCGCAAACGGAGAAATATTGTTGTCGACCGGATTGGTAAAATAAACACGGATAATGCCTGTAGATTCTGTATTAAAAGACTGGGAAATAAGTTGCCGAGGTAATAATAAATGTACAATACAAAGAAAAAATATACTGCCGGTTCTGCAACAAAACCCTGTTACATTCAGCGTTCCGGTAAAAACAGTTGGTATCAAAGAAATCAGCCCTTCAGGTTAATTTTTAATTTTTGCCCGGGTTTTAAAACATTCTGGTTTTGCAGGTTGTTCAGTTTTCTAATTTCATCCACGGTAGCTTTGTATTTGTTTGCAATACCCCACAGGGTGTCGCCTTTCTGGACGGTATGATATACGATCTTGCCGGATACCGGAGCTTTTTGTGTTACGGGTTTTGCATCCACCGTTTGAGTTTTATCCAACCGGGTTTGCTGAGTTTCCTGATTCTGAGACTTTACAGGGTTTTGTGACTGCTGCTGTGAATTTTTTGCTGCTGCGTTTGTTTTAGCGGCCATAACAGGGCTGGGCGATGTTTTTACGGCAGACATTTTTTTCAGTTGTGCCTGATATTGGGCTTCCTCGGGTGTTTTGTAACAATAAATGGCATCCTCATTGCTGATAAAATCGCCCATAAATTTCCTCGGCAGACATAAGACATAGGGTTTTTCTTTCGTGGCCGGAATAATTCCTTTTTTATATGCCGGGTTCAGAAATTTAATGTCTTCTTCAGGAACACACAGATAAGATGCTATCTGACTGATATTAAAATCTTTGGTTATGGTTATCGTGTCCATATCGCAATGCATTACAGGCGGCTGAACCGGGTAGAGGTTGTGTTCGGTGGCGTAAGTCATCGTATATGAAGCACCGATAAAAGCCGGTACATAATTCTGTGTTTCCACCGGCAAAAACCGTTGAATCTTCCAATAGGTGATACGCTCGCTCGTATCGAGGTTGGCGGTACGTATGGCCCGGTTGATACAGCCTGCGCCGGCATTATAAGCAGCAAGCACTATCGCCCAGTCGTGATAGATATTATAGAGATCCTTTAAATGCCTGCAGGCGGCTACCGTAGCCTTGTATGGATCCAAACGGTCGTCAACATACGAGGTGACCTGCAGATCATACAATTTTCCGGTGGTAAGCATAAATTGCCATAAGCCGCTGGCTCCTGCACGTGACTTTGCAACAGGATTCAGGGCTGACTCAATGATGGCAAGGTATTTTAATTCCAGTGGAAGGTCATATTTATCTAATTGTTCTTCAAATAAGGGAAAATAAATCTCCGACATGCCAAGCATTCTGGAGGTAAGCTTACGCTTTTTTACCGAATAAACATCAATGTAGTTTCTTACCTGCTGGTTATATACATATTCAAAGGGCGAGTTGATCCCCATCGTTTGGATACGTTTACTGTAAACGCTGTCATCATAAACAGGAACCGAATCTGCGGGGAAATTATGAATGTTCAGTTTAGACACATCCGTGGTAAAATCAGCATTCGTAAAAAACGCCAGCGAGGCCAGGCTGTCAAGCTGGGCCACTACGGGATTGTCTTTTAAAAAATTTGAATCCGGCTGATGTTGTGGTAAGGTAAAAAATACAGGAAAAGCTGACGCTGAAAAACAAAAAAACGACGATAAAACAAATAAAAAAATTCCTCTCTGGTACAAATTCATTCGCTATAATATTGATTTAGTTAATATTATATGGTTATTTCACCATTTTCGTTTTACAAATAAACAAATTATATTTGAAAAACCAAAAGTTTTTTTTGCTTTTTTTGAAAAAAAACTTCAGAATGGGCTGTAAATCAGAAAGGTGTTTTACAAAAATCAGAAAGGTACTTATCGGCAAATTCCCGGACACATCCCTGTCCACCCCTGAGCGACAATATTATATTCACTTTTTCCCTTACCTGTTCTGCGGCATCGGCAGGACAGGCAGACAGCCCGACTTGGGTAATCACCGGAATATCATTAAGATCATCACCCAGGTAAGCCACATTTTTTAATGATATCCCCATCTCATCACACCATTTTTCAAGGATCTCCATTTTTTTCCAGGTTCCGATATATACTTTCTTTACGCCCAAAACATTTGCTCTGTGAGTTATGGTGTTATGCGTAAATCCCGAACTGAGAAAACCTACCTGGTAGCCGGCATTTATCAGGCTGATGATCGCAAGTCCGTCTTTGGCATTGAACTTTTTGATCTCATCACCTGTTTCGGTATAGATTATTCCGCCGTCGGTCATCACCCCGTCGATGTCAAGAACCAGAAATTTGAAATCGAATGTTTTGACTACCTGTTCGACGATGGAGATATCTTCGGTCAGAAGTTTGTTCAGCGGATAATTCAAAAAACCGGAGATCTTTATAAGCTGTTCTGCATCAGGCAGGTTCTTCTTTGTCAGAAAATCATGGATATGGTTCTCTGCAATACCTGTCGCATCCGCCCACGTCCGGGCATCCATCTTTCGCTGAACGGACAGGTAGTTAAAGTTTTCTGAAAAAAAACACTTCATATGATGGTGCGGTTAACAGCTTTTGCAATAGGTTTCAGGGTTTCGAACAATGCTGTGAATTGCTCATGGTTGAGTTGCTGTGAGGCATCCGAAAGCGCTGCAGCAGGATTGGGATGTACTTCTATCAGAAGGCCTTCAACACCCATGGCCATACAGGCGCGGGCAAGGTCGGGAACGCCGTAAGCATATCCCATGGCATGGCTCGGGTCGAGGATCACAGGCAGGTTGGTGTTCTCTTTCAGATATGCCGCCCCGCAGAGATCTAAGGTAAAACGCGTCTTGGTTTCAAAAGTGCGTATCCCGCGTTCGCATAATATCACATTAGGATTACCGCCCGAAAGGATGAATTCGGCTGCCTGGACAAATTCCTGCAGGGTGGTTCCAAAACCCCGCTTGAGCAAAACGGGCTTTTGTGTTTTCCCGCATTTGCGCAATATTCCGTGGTCATACATCGATTTGGCTCCGATCTGAATGACATCGGCATATTCAATTACGTCGTCAACATGAGTGGAGTCGCGTACTTCCGAAATTATGGTAAACCCATATTTCCGGCGGATATCGTCCAACAATTTCAGGCCATTGATGCCCAGCCCCTGAAACGTATAGGGCGAAGTTCTCGGTTTAAAACAACCGCCCCTGAGGGTTTTTAAGCCCATCTGTCTGAGGAACCCGGCCGACTGATCGATCTGCTCTTCTGATTCTACCGAACAGGGGCCAATGGCAATCAGGACATTGCCGGAGTCTCCTCCGATGTAATTATCGCCGATCCTGACACTGCGCTTGCCATTGATATATTTTCTGCTTGCCAGCTGGATGTCGGAGTCGAAAACAAAGGATTCCGGGAAAAATTCCTTATCGTCTTCCCCGGTCTTTTTCAAAGCCGACGGCGTGATCAGCACATTGTATTCGCTGGTTTTGAGAATGATAGCTTCGTATTTGGCAGCCAGCTGCTGCAACTTCTGCGGATCAAGATTTTTATCGGTATGGAGTATCATGATTCTCCCTGGATTAGATTATTAAATTTTATGGCGCCGGTGATTCGCTTCTGCCCGTCCACCACGGGTAAGAACAAGACGGGAAAGTTCAGGTTCTTGATGTAGGAAAGCACCTCTGCTACCGTTTCGTCTTCATAGATGTATGCAGGGTTGGTGTTGATCATTTCGGAAACGTCGATATGGTTCAGATCGCTGATGTTTTTGATCAGGCCTTTACGGACATCGGCATTGGTGATGATGCCTAAAAGCAAACCGTCGTTGCCGGTAATGCTGGTAAACCCCATTTTATAGCGGTCGATGGACAATAATACGCGCTCAAAGGAAAGTTCATCTTCGTGTATCACAGGAATTTCGTCGTATTCGAGCATGAAGTCGCAGATGCGGTAGTGCGAACTTACATCGTTGCTTTTTAGGTTCAGCATGGCCGAACCAATAAAAGAATTCTTAAAAAGGTACGATCCGATCACGGCCGCATAAACACCCATGTTGCGCATGATGAACGACACTTCGGCATTGATGCCGCCATCAACATGTATCTTTTTTCCGGGGTATTTGCTTCTGAATTCCCTGATCTTTTTGAAATTCTGTTTGTTAAATTCCCCGCCGCTCATTCCCGGTGTGGTGGTCATAAACAAAATAAAACTGCAGCAATCCGCGTACCGGTCAAAGGCCGAAATATCGGTATCGGAAGTAATGGCAAGGCCGGGTTCTGATTTTACAAAATCAGGGATCTGCAGACCATTTTTAAGATTCTCATATTGAAAAGTTACATATTCGATCCGGTGTTTGGCAATCAGGTCGAAATATTTTTCGGGTTCCGGACTTATCAGGTGAAGATCGATGGGCGTTTTGCTCAGCATGCGTATCTGTGCAATATCATCAAAAACCTTAGGATCGTCAAGGCAGTCGATATGAAAGAAATTAACATCATAGGCATCGAGTTCTTCAATAAGTTCGTTCAGGTTTTTTTCCTTATTGGAATATATGGATGCTGAAAATTTCATTATTCACTGCCAATATTTCCGCAAAACTACAAACTTTTGGTCACAAAACATTATTTTTACCTTTGCGTATTTCTTATAAAACAATCAATTATGACGATAGAACAAGCCCAGCAGAAGGTGGACGAGTGGATACAGACCACCGGCGTACGTTATTTCAGCGAACTCACCAATATGGCCATACTGACGGAAGAAGTCGGCGAAGTAGCCCGCATCATCTCCCGTACATACGGCGAACAATCTTTTAAAGATTCCGACAAAGAGAAAAACCTTGCCGACGAACTCGCCGATGTGATGTTTGTCGTCATCTGCCTGGCTAATCAGACAGGCATAAACCTTACAGATGCCCTGGCGAAAAACCTTGAGAAGAAAAGCGGACGTGATGCGGAAAGGCATAAAAACAATAGTAAACTTCAGTAGTATTGTTGTCCTTCCGATCTTTTGTTTTAATACGTAATTTTTCTAACCAGACAGAACCCTGTTTATGATTGGTTAAAAAAAAATCTACTTAAAAAAACAAGTTTTGGCTACTTATTTTGGCGCATGGTGTCTTTTAGGATACAAAAAAGCCCCTATTTTAGGGGCTTTCAGCGATTCATACGTACCCGAGGCCGGAATCGAACCGGCACGAGATTGCTCTCATTGGTTTTTGAGACCAACGCGTCTACCTATTCCGCCACTCGGGCTTGCTTGTTTAAAGAACTTTTTGAGAACTGCAAATGTAGTCATTTTTTTTATGCAGCAAAATAAAAACCACATACATGATTTTATAGGATCCCTCCTCCAATAATATTATTCTATCAACAAACCACAGTATTATTGCGTTTTGCAGTAGATATGTGTTAAAAATCATCAATACCCGGCCAGGGGCACATAGCCAAATTTTAAAAACTTGCCTTGATGCCCAGATCACTGGCAAAAGAGCTTTTAACAACATCTTCCGGGGGAAAAGCATCATAAAGGTAGCGAAGCCCTGCTACAAGCGCTATATGTTTACCCAATGCAAAACTTATAGCGCTTTGATGGGTAAGGCGGAAATCATTGAAAAAGTCTATCCTCGGCTGATAATACGTTATCGTACTTAATTCGCATACGTTTCCCGGCAACGACCAGGTAAGGGTAAAATAAGCAGAAAGTCTGTGGTGGTTGTGGATTTTCGGTATTGTTTCCGATGTTTCTTCATGTTCAAACATATAAAGTGTTCCGACGCTCGATTTGAGTTTGGGCTTGTTGGCAATCTTGAATCGCGGCCCGGTTCCGGCCAGTGCCCTCATTTTAAGCAACAGCACCGGGTTGCTCTGGTATTGCGTGAATACTTCCCAACGGAAAAATTTGTTGAATTTGCGGGTATACCTCAGATGTGCAAAGCCGGCATTACTCAGTGTACTTGTGTTTGATTTGGATAATTCGTAACTGCCCAGGATCAGTAATACATCTTTCAGGCATTTGGACCTGAGTTGAACCGCCGCAGATATGTTCAGTTGCAGCAACTCTTTTTTGTTGTTTTGCTGATACTGAAATGATGCCGCAGCATGTCCTGCCAGCTTTATGCTGTCGTTCTGCATGCGTTGCAATTCCACATTTACTATTTGTGCCTGCAGATTTCCCGAGAAAATGAACGTCAGTAAGACTAAGCCTGCAAAACTTTTTATTATTCGTGTATTCAATTTTTTCTGATAACTAAAAGGTTTTTTGGGGTAAAATTATTGTTTTTTGTAAAGTTGTACGTTTTATTCTCAAGCATAATTGTATCTAAAAAAAGGCTGTCTCTTCTCAGAAACAGCCTTTCTCTTAGTAAGCCGGTTTTTTTACAATTTTAATGAATCAAACGGATCGTCTTATTTTGTGTTTTGTCAGTCCCTGTATATTCAAGCCTGAAAGTATACATCCCTGCAGGTAAACTCCCAGGTAAAAAAACAACTTCATGTCTTCCGCCGTTCCGTGTCTCGTTTATAATTTCTTGCACAAGTTCCCCGATCACATTATACACATCCATTTTGACCATTCCGTCTGCGGGGATGCTGTAAGTCAGGATTGCATCGCCGTCAAAGGGATTAGGATATCCGGTAAACTCAAAACCGGGTTCCGTGTTGTTCCCCTGAACAAATACCCTGGGCATCAGCAGGTAGGCATCTTCATTTTCCTGACCATACTGGTCGCCCATTACGCCTGTGCCCGACAATTCAAAATCAAGAGCGCCTTGTGTTGTGCTTTTGTAAGAGCGGAATCCCAAACGGATAATTTCATCATTGGCAGCCACATCAAAATGATCCGTTGTGGCAAAGACCACGCGGATCACCCCGTCTTCATCGGTTACCAGTAAGTCATTATCTTCGGCTATGATCTCTTCCAGTGTCTGATTGATCTTTACAAAACCGTTCTTGTTACTTTCTTTTGACATGGATGCACTTACCAGGCTGAATGTTTCATCCGGGTAGTTTAATTCAAGGCCCAGGGCTGAAAAATCATTCATTTTTGTGCTGATGCGCAACGGAATTTCAAAATAGTCCGGATTTCCGGTAGTGACGTATTCATCAGAAACGGCTATGATATTTTCCGGCAGCGATTTGGCCATACCCCAGTTTATCAGGGAATCGCGGTATTTGCTGCTTGAGGCATTATAGTCGCCATAGCAGATCGTCTTCAGCGCAATATTCAGATTGCCTCCTGCCACTGTAACAGAGGTGTCAAGCGCCACCCAGTTTCCCCCCGGAAAATTTTTCTGAACGCTGTACGGCGAGCCGATCTTTGCCTTTATCCTCGAAATATCAATGGCATTGATCGCCAAATTATTATCTGCATTGGCCGCCTTCCTGTATTTCGGATAAAAATTCCTGGACGGATCCATCGTAGTGTCTGACCCGATATAATACTTCATTATTGACACGTCAATAGCATCTACGGCATTTCCCCATTGCATGCTATCAACCGTGTATTTGTCATACGACAAAATGTATGCGCCATCAACAACATTTGTGAACTGATAATCTCCGAGCGCGTCGCTTGTATCACAGGCGATAACCGTTCCCGAAGGATAGTTCTTCAGTGTCACTATGACATTATCAATGTTGTATATCACAGAATTATAGGTCGGCGGATTGGGTGCGGGGCTGCCGTTATTGGCTTTTCCCAGGTAACGGGTCTTGCCGCTGATGGTATATCCTCCTCCGCAATTGCTGATGGTAACTGTACGTATCACCTGTGGCGATGGCCCCCCGCAACCGTAGGCAAACACTCTGATATCCACTGTTCCATAAAAACCAATGGCCCATGTCATCTCACCGGTCAGGGAATCAATACTGCCGGCAGCTGGGTTGCTTATTGACCAGTGAAATCCGGAGTTGTTCATCGCTGTTGTCTGATAGACCGTTGTGGTGGTATCATTGTCAGGCGGACAGACAGGTTCCGTGCCTGATGATACGGTTATCGGCGTGGGCGTTGTTACCCACGGGATTACGGTTACGTTAAACACCGAAGTATTAATGGAGCCACAGGGATTACTGGTCACCGAACAATAGAAGCCGTTACTTGTGCTCATTATTCCCGGGTTGTAGGTACTGTTGGTCGCTCCGTTAATTAATCCGGAGGATGTCCTGTGCCATTGATACGCATAAACCCCCGAACCTCCTGAAGCAGCAGCAGTAAATGTGCCCGGGCTGGATTTGTCGCATATCGGAGATGTGCCCCCGCTGGTGGATGCTATCAGATCGGAATAGACCGAAACATTTATTGTATCAGAATATATTGTGCCACAGGAACCCGTGACAACACAATAAAATTCCGCACCTGAAATCATGTTTCCCGGATCATATGTGCTATCAGTTGCATTATTTATAATACTTGAAGGCGTTGTATACCATTGATAGGAATAAATGCCGGTTCCTCCCGTCAGTGTTGCGGTAAAAACTCCGGGGCTTGAGCCATAACATACCGGTGATGTTCCTCCGGTAATACCGGCCGCAGCATTGTTAATAACGGTAACAGATTTTGTTGCTGTATTTACACAACCACCTGCCGTAGTCACAGCATAGGCAATAAGAGATGTTCCTGCTGATACCCCTGTCACCAGGCCTGTTGTCGGATCTATTGTTGCAATCCCCGGCACTGTGCTTGTCCATGCGCCGCTGCTGGTCGTGCTGGTCCATAGGTCTGTTGAGCCGGAACACAGTATGGTGTCGCCGGTGATGGTCTGAATTACAGGAGCCGTTATCGAAATAGTTTGCGTCGCAGTATTTACGCACCCTCCGGTTGTAGTCACGGCATAGGCAATAAGAGATGTGCCTGCGGATACCCCCGTCACCTGGCCTGTTCCCGTATCTATTGCGGCAACACCCGGATTTCCGCTGGCCCAGATACCACCAGCCGTGGTTGCAGACCATATATCCGTTAATCCGGCACATAACGGCGTGACTCCTGTTATGGCCTGTGCAACAGGAGCCATTATTGTCACCGTTTTTGTGGCGGTATTGGAACATCCGCCTATTGTCACAGAATACGTTATTCTTGATGTTCCTGCAGACACACCTGTAACCAGGCCCGTACCGGCATTTACTGCAGCAACTCCCGGTATTCCGCTATACCAGGTACCGCCGCTACTGGTACTGGCCCAGGGCGCTGTTGATCCGATACACAAGGGCGTTTGCCCTGTTATCGTTTGCGATGTCGGTATATTTACAGTTACGGTTCGGGTAGCTGTATTTACGCAAACACCTCCTGTGGTCACCGAATAGGTGATCAGGGACGTCCCCTGTGAAACACCTGTGAGCAGGCCGGTACTTACATTTATCGACGCCACTCCGGGATTACTGCTGGTCCAGCTGCCGCCACCGCTGGTAGCTGACCACACTGCTGAATTTCCTGTACATAATGGATTTGTACCATAAATTGTCTGTGGAACAGGTAAAGATACAGTCACTGATTTTGAACTAACGGCAGCACAACCATCGGTGCTGGTAACCGTAAGCATATAGGTGCCACCGGCAGTAATATGAATACTTTGAGTGGTTGCGCCGGTAGACCACAAGTAGTTATAATAAATCGGGGCTGTTGACGGTACTACCCATGCAGGAGTGTTGATCAAAATACCGCTGTTTGCAGGAGCGGCAGAATTCACAGAGCTTGCTCCGGCTCCTTCATTCAACCGGAAATAAGCCGTAAGCCCTGCCGAATTATAGGCGACTTCCGAATTCATTGAGGCCAGGATATCGACCTGTGCTTTGGCAGTGTCCCAAACCCGCACTTCATCAATAAGTCCAACAAAATTTTCAGCCATCATCATATAGTGGGTTCCGATGACTGCACCTCCGGGTTCGCCGGTATAAAGTCCGCTTTGTGCTGTTGTAACAGTATCGGGATTGCCATTGACAAAAATTTTCCGCACAGAACCATCATGGGTAATAGCAATATGGGACCATTGGTTTACGGGAACATCAAGGCTTCCTGTAAATTCACTGTAGCCACCGCCGGCATCTTTCGAGCCATATAAAACCTTGCCATTCCTTATTTGAAGAAGGTATTGATGGTTGCCTTTAAAAAAAACATTTCTGTTACTGTTAATGTCAGTGGGATAAACCCATGCTTCCACCGTTAACTGACTAACATTCAAACCACTGTAATTCGGAATGGCAACATACCGTAAATTTCCGTCAAACGCCAGGGCATTGCCTCCGGACGCACAAATCAGGTTAACTGAACCGCCCGAGCAGAAGGAGGTCGGCCCGTCAGCGCTGATGGCGGGATTCGGAGTAAAAAGTGTTGTCAGTATTGCAGAATCGCTTTTCAGCGTATTACAGCCATCGGTCACAACACAGCGGAATAGATATCCGTTCATAGTTGAACCGGCAGTAATATTGAGTGTGCTGGTTTTAGTACCCGTATATGGTGCGCCTTCTGTGAGGTTTGTAAAAACATTTCCGCTGTCTGTGCTTCGCTGCCATTGATAATCGGAAACTCCGGTGCCTGTAATACCAAACTGCACAATGCTTCCGGAACATACGTTTTGCCGGTCAACGGGCTGTGATGACAGTGCCAGTAACGGTTTTAATTTTAAAACATAAGTATCATATTGTCCTGATGAGGTAAGATTGCTGACGCCTGCACCGGGGTCAAAATCAACGGTTCCGGTAAAAACTCCCATGTTGAAAATATTCCCGGAAGGATCCAAAGCCAGGGAATTGCCAATATCATTGGTAGCGCTGCCCATGCTTAATGCCCACACAAAATTGCCGGAAGCATTAAGTTTTGAGATAAAAATATCCCAGCTGCCTGATGAAGTAATATTAAAAGTGCCTGTACCGGGGTCAAAATCCGAAGTCTGAGCGAAATACCCCGTAGTATAAACATTATCAGAGCAGTCTAAGGCCAGAGAATACCCACGTTCACCTGAAGTCCCGCCCATCCTTTTAGCCCAAAGGAAGTTCCCATACGTATCCAGTTTTAATACATAAATATCTTCATTCCCTGCTGATGTAAGAGAATATGATCCCGGGCCGGGATTAAAGTCAACGGTCTGGCCAAAACATCCAGTTGAATAAACGTTTCCCGACAGGTCAACAGCTATTGATTCGCCATAATCTCCTGATAATCCGCCGACTTTTTTTGCCCACAGAAAGTTTCCTGAAGAATCGAGTTTCGAAATAAAAATATCAGAATAAGCCGACGCAGTAAGATAATAGCTTGTTAATGTGTCCGGATCAAAGTCTGCCGTGCCTTCAAAATACCCGGTTGTATAAACATTGCCTGACACATCAACAGCTAATGAATTTCCATAATCACGCATAGAGCCTCCCAATCTTTTAGCCCATAGAAAGTTGCCATAAGTGTCCAGTTTTAAGACAAATACATCCAGGCTGTCTGATGTGAGGTTATAGGTTCCGGCGCCCGGATCAAAGTCTGCCGTACCCTGAAAGAATCCTGTGGTATAACTATTGCCGGAAGAGTCAATTGTTAATGACATTCCATAAGCAGGCAAAGACTCCCCAATGTTAACAGCCCAAAGAAAATTGCCCGAAGAGTCCAGTTTTGAAATAAAAATATCGTAACCTCCCACCGAAGTCAGGTTAAAAGTGTCCGGACCCGGATCAAAGTCCCCTGTTCCGTAAAAATATCCTGTCGAATAAACGTTGCCGGATTTGTCAACCGCCACAGATGTCCCATAATCCAGGTTCGTTCCACCCATTCTGACAGCCCAGCAGAAGTTGCCGGAAACATTCAACTTTGAAATATACACATCATTTATTCCGGCTGAAATCAGATTAAATATCCCTGTGCCGGGATCAAAATCTGAAGTTCCGGAGAAATAGCCGCAAGTATAAACATTACCCGGCTGATCAACAATGATGGATTGTCCATGATCAACGGAACTACCCCCTAATTTTTTTGCCCATTCATAATCCTGAGCTGATGATTCTATACAAAGGATTATCAGTGTAAAGATAAAGATGATTTTTCTCATATTTTATTCAGAAATGTTTTCAAACGGAGAAACAATTTGCTGCCGGGTATTCCAATTCTGCTTTAAAAGTCATTATAAAACAGGATATCACGTTAGCCGATGATGAATCCTGCCGGATAAATACCCATAAATTTAACAAAACGATTTGTCTGAAGAAGTGTAAATAATAGTAATTTCATATGCTAACAAATTTATAGACAATCTTGTTCTTGACAAAGCATTATTAATTTACGAAGATAACAAAAAACACTAAATTTTCTAAGAAATTAACAATATTATGGTGAATGAGAAGCTTCACTTTCAGGCAATTTCTTTTTTTGATGTGCTGGTAGAAAAAATAACTACTCAAAGTCATCAGAAAATTACATATTTTCTTTTAAACACTACTTTTAGAAAAAGACTTTAACAGGGGCAGCGCCCCGAAATATTTGTAAGAAGTGGCACCCATCAAAAAAGTAAGGTGCAGAGCACCGTAATATATAGTCAACCACTCAAAAAATAATTAGAAATCATATTTTTTTCAATGTGTTTTTTGTCAAATTCCCTGTATCAAAACATCTCTTTTTTACGGGTGAAAACAAGATGAATATAGCATTACCTGCAGGAATTGGACATAACCGGGATTTTAATATTACGGTACGCTGTACCTTGCTTTTCGCACTTATTATTATTTTATAAATGTTACGGTGCTCTGCACCGGTCACTTTTAACTTTAGTATTGGCAGCTCTGCAAAAATCTTTTCATCTAAAATTAAGGAATATGAGTGTTCAAACCTGCCAAGCCGGTCTGCAGGACTAACAATTCAAATTTTGCCTAAAAGCAGACGACTTAGAAAATATTCCCGACTTGTTGTCGGGAATACATTTTCTTAGAAGTTTGCACATTAAAATTTTTGAGATAAAACATCAACCAATAACAATATTAGGAAAAGATGCTAGGGTTGCGTATTGGAAGCTCTTGAATACATAATCCGGGTTTTATTGACATCATTAATTATTATTGGCACCTCCAAAAATGATTTAGCCCACTTTCATCGGAAAAAAAAGGCTGTCTCTTCTCAGAAACAGCCTTTCTCTTAGTATGCCGGTTTTTTTACAATTTTAATGAATCAAACGGATCGTCTTATTTTGCGTTTTGTCAGTCCCTGTAAATTCAAGCCTGAAAGTATACATCCCTGCAGGTAAACTCCCAGGTGAAAAAACAACTTCATGTCTTCCGCCGTTCCGTGTCTCGTTTATAAGTTCTTGCACAAGTTCCCCGATCGCATTATACACATCAATTTTGACCATTCCGTCTGCGGGGATGCGGTATGTCAGGATTGCATCGCCGCCAAAGGGATTAGGATATCCGGTAAACTCAAAACCGGGTTCTGTGTTGTTTCCCAGAACAAATACCCTGGGCATCAACAGGTAGGCATCTTCATTTTCTTGACCATACTGGTCGCCCATCACGCCTGTGCCCGACAGTTCAAAATCAAGAGCGCCTTGCACTGATCCTCGGTGAGAGCGGAAGCCCAGGCGGATAATTTCATCATTGGCAGCAACATCAAAATGATCCGTTGTTGCAAATACCACGCGGATCACCCCGTCTTCATCGGTGACCAGTAAGTCATTATCCTCAGCTATGATCTCTTCCAATGTCGGATTGATCTTTACATAACCGTTCTTGTTACTTCCTTTTGACATGGATGCACTTACCAGGCTGAATGTTTCAACCGGGTAGTTTAATTCAAGGCCCAGGGCTGAAAAATCATTCATTTTAGTGCTGATGCGCAACGGAATTTCAAAATAGTCCGGAGTGCCGGTAGTAATGTACTCATCAGAAACGGCTATGATATTTTCCGGCAGCGATTTGGCCATACCCCAGTTTATCAGGGAATCGCGGTATTTGCTGCTTGAGGCATTATAGTCGCCATAGCAGATCGTCTTCAGCGCAATATTCAGATTGCCTCCTGCCACTGTAACAGAGGTGTCAAGCGCCACCCAGTTTCCTTTCGGAAAATTCTTCGTAACATTGTATGGCGCCCCGATCTTGGCTTTTGTCCTCGAAATATCGATAGCATTGATCGACGTATTATTGTCTACATTGGCCGCCTTCCGGTATTTCGGATAGAAATTTCTTGACGGGTCTATGGTTGTGTCGCATCCGATGTAATATTTCATTATGGCCACGTCAATGGCGTCCACAGCATTTCCCCATTGCATGGTGTCAACCGTGTATTTATCATACGACAAAATGTAAGTGCCATTAGTGACATTTGTGAACTGATAAACGCCGAGGGCGTCGCTGGTATCCCGTGCTACCTCGGTTCCGGAAGGATAATTCTTAAGTATCACAATAACATTATCAATATTATAAATCACTGAGTTATAGGTCGGCGGATTGGGTGCGGGGGTACCGTTATTGGCTTTCCCAAGATAACGTGTCTTGCCGCTGATATTATATCCGATACCGGTAACCGTGACGGTAACAACATCAGTAGCGGTACAACCACTGTTGTTGACAGATAATGTATATGTTGTAGTAACCGTTGGTGATGCCAGGGGCTGGGCGAGGGTTGTATCGTTTAAGCCTGCAGAAGGAATCCATGTTATAACTCCCGGGCCATTGCCTGAATTGCCGATTTGTACCGGTGTGCCGGAGTAAGTAACATTAGGTCCGGCTTCTGCTACGGGTATAACATTAACCGTGGCGGTAGCAGCATTTGTCGTTACAGAACCACCTTCATTGGTAACAATACACTGGTACTGACATCCGTTGATCAGCAGGGTGACGCCCGAAATGGTCAGGGTGTTGGTCGTTGTGCCTGAGTATGTGCCATTATTCGATAAATTTTGCCATCCGCTTCCGCAGTTTTCCTGCCACTGATAGGTCAGGCCCATTCCGGTAGCAAACAAATTAAAGATCATGCTCCCACCCACACAGGCAATAGCAGGTCCGGGATGCTTGACTATTACCGGGGGAGGGTAAGTTCTGACAATAAAGCGGGATGCAGAAGAAGAAAAATTGGTAATGCCTGTTGACAAATGATACCAGTCTGTAGCGGGTAAATTGTTGACAGATCCGGGTATTCCTGAGACAGGCGACCATGTGCCGCCTACATTATGCCATATTAGAGCGGCTGAGTTAACAAATGATGTCCCCTGATCTTGTGTGTTCCATCCCAGATTTAATGAGGCCGTTGTTCCTCCGGTCACATTCTCATTGATCACCCATGTTTTTTGAACACAGGTCGGATCGCTCCCTGTGGTGGGATTCACACCTTTTTCAACTCTTACAGCAAAAGTGTCCGTTGTGCCGGTATAATTTAAAATAGCCGGCTTATAACTGTTCAGTGTATCTCCAACCGGGAATAAAAAACCGGTGGCTGTCGGGAGCGATTTTTTTATCAGACTGCCTGTACCGTTGGTTACTACAAACCGGGAATTATCCGCATTTATAACATTTGCATTAGGTAATAACGAAAGGTTATAATTTGAAATAAGGATTTTATTTGCGTTTAGGACAAGCGAATCCGCAACAGATGAATGTACTGAAATCGTTTTATTTCCGGTTCCTGTAATGATCAGGTTATTGAATACCGTTGAACTCGTACCGCCGATATCCTGTGCCGCCCCGTTGAGAGAAACACTGCTCACTGATCCGGAAGCAAAAGAAGCGTTGTTCACAAAATTACCTGAAACATATAGATCTCCGTTATTCTGAACACTGCCTCCTGCATCATTGGTAAAAAAAGATCCGCAGACGACAAAAGCCCCCGGATTTATTTTTATGTAGGCCTTGTTGGTTATTTGCCCGAGGGCCAGGCCTCCCGATATGATTAAGATTAAAAAAAACAATGATCTTTTCATGACCTGAATTATTTAAGGTTCATAGATTTTTTACCAATTTTTTAGTCTTTAACTTTGATCAATGATTTCAATTCGTCGATCTGTTGTTGCAGATCTTTGATCTTTGTCTGCTGTTCCTGAATTAATTTTTGCTGCTCCTGTGCGGCCTTTACCAAAGGAACAACAAAATCAGAGTAGGTAAGGCCGTAAAGATCATTATCATGTTTTGGTTTTTTCACACCACTGAAATCGTACCCGCATTCTTTGGCGGCTTGTTCAACCTCCTGGGCAATAAACCCGCTGAACGTTATCTTTTCAATATCATATTTTCCATCATATTCACTCTTATCCTTTTTATTCAGAATTTTATCCTGTTTGTCCTTATCAATATTAAAAGTGACGGGGCGTAATTTCATAATAAAATCCAAACCGGACACATCTTCTTTAACATTGTTCTTTACCCTGCCGTCTGATAATGTTGACCATCCTACTTGTCCACCGATTTGAGTCACTGCTGTATTTCCAACCCTGACATAATTTGTAGCGGTCGCCGTTGCGCCATTGCCCAAAGCCATTGCGTTGTTGTAAGTTCCTCCTGAACTAAAATCAGCATCATAGCCTAAAAATGTACAATAAGTATAGGTTGGCCCGCTCACTCCGGCACCGGCAGCCCAGCCAACAGCCGTATTATAACCGCCCTTGTTCTGATACAATGAATAATATCCAACGCTGGTATTTCCTATCGCTGATGTTGCATTTTGCAATGCCCAGTAACCGATGGCAATATTTTGAGAACCAGTGGTATTGGTATAAAGCGCTCTTGTTCCCAATGCAACATTATCGTAACCGTTGATGTTTGCAACAAGAGCTTCTTGTCCAACCGCAATATTATTGTATCCCGTAGTGTTTGCCTGTCCGCTGTTGGCACCCAAAAAAACATTGTAATTATTCGTGTGGTCATCATTTTCTCCTGCCAAATTGCCAATAAATACAGAATAACCTGTATTAATAGGTTTTATTTGTCCTTTGGTCGTTATTCTGAACCGTTCCATATTATTGGTTCTGATCGTGAATTCCTGGGCATCGGTGGTTCCAATGAAATTTGTGGAGGGATTTGTTCCTGCATTGCCTGTCAGTGACCAATAGTTTCCGGTGCCACCCGCAGGCGCCTGCCATGTGGCGTTACCAATGGCGTCAGAAGTGAGTACATAACCCGCAGCAGGGGTTCCGGCCCCTGTCAGTCTGACGGAACCCGTGGTGTGAAGCTGGGCGGCAGGCGCCGTTGTACCTATCCCCACACTGCCGGAGCTGGTAATAGTTACAGCTCCTGCTGCCGGCGCATAATTCCATCCTAACTGTATGGTCTGATCTATTGAGTTAACCACATAGTTTCCGATGGCCAGAGCATCTATTCCGGAAACCTGATTATATAACCCGAACGCGTGGCCACCCGTAGAAGAAGTAATATCATTACAAACACCAATCGCAGTGCTGAAAACTGTTGATGAACTTGTTGAATTATCATAACCCAGAACTGTATTACCTCTGCCTCCGAAAATATCACTAGAGCCTCCTATAGCAACATTGGCACCCCACGATCCCGTTGGCACCACGACGGTATTACTATGGCCTATATTGGCCGTTCTTCCTTCAACATGTAAAACAGCATCGGGTGTTGAGGTTCCAATGCCTACATTGCCAGTGCTTAATACACGAATTCTCTCTGTGTTGCTTGTCCTTACAACAAAATCCTGGGCATCGGTGGTTCCTATGAAATTAGTGGAGGGGTTTGTGCCCGCGTTGCCCAACAGCAACCATTCGTCTCCTCCTGAAACTTGCGGATTCTGCCAGGTGGCATTGCCGCTGGCATCAGAAGTAAGAACCCGTCCCACGGCCGGAATACCTGCACCTGAAAAGGTAACAGATCCTGTGGTATGTAACTGAGAAACCGGAGCCGTGGTTCCTATTCCGACATTCCCATCACTGGTAAGGGTCATGAGTCCGGGGGCGTCAGAATTGTTCCACCCTATTTGTATGGTCTGATCGATAGAATTAACAACCCTGTTGCCAATAGCAAAGGCATCCAATCCTGAAACCTGATTATATAGCCCGAACGCATGACCACCCGTAGAAGAAGTAATATCATTAACAACACCAACCGCAGTGCTGAAAACTGTTGATGAACTTGTTGAATTATCATAACCCAGAACGGTATTACCTCTGCCTCCGAAAATATCACTAGAGCCTCCTATAGCAACATTGGCACCATATTGTGCAGTCGGAAAAATCACGGTGTTATATTGTCCGATGTTGGCCGTTCTGCCTGAAACATGTAACACAGCATCAGGAGTTGAGGTTCCTATGCCGACATCGCCGGTGCTTAATACACGAATTTCTTTCTGTATTGCTTGTTCTTACAACAAAATCCTGAGTATCGGTGGTGCCAATAAAATTGGTCGCGGGATTTGTTCCTGCATTGCCCAGAAGCGCCCAGTCGTTACTTATTCCGGCGCCCGTCATAAAACGTACCCAAGCGGACCCGTTCCAGAAATAGTATCCCGGTGTCACATCATTTTGGGTTGCCGTATTGTATACCAGCAAACTGACCGCCGGAGACGTAACCGGTGCGGCAACAGTTGTAGAAGTAAGCGCCAGCCGGGGAATAAGAAGTCCCGATGTTAAACTTGAAACGTCTAACATCGCACTGGGATCCGCTGCACTACCGGTACTATTTATGGCAACATTTTGCTGAGCCTGAATGCCTGTAAATGCAAACACAAAAAATAAACTGAAAAGTAGAAATGTTTTTTTCATAGTCATATGTTTTGATTTTGGGGTTCTGTGTTTTTATATTCCAGACATAAATCAGAACCCATTTAAATTTATGCCTAAAATTTAGACAATAATACAAATAAACTTTCAGATTCTTTCAATATACAGTATCTTTTTTGTAGAAATCATCAACTTCGAAATTTTATTTCATTAACGATGCATGAACCGATCTTAAAAAAATCCAGGAGTATAGGGTTGTTTTTATTAAATGAACCCCAATCTCCTTGCAAAGAAATTTAAAAAATAATAGAATTATCCAACGATCTAAATATAATGTATTATAAATCAACGCATTTTTATCTTTGCGGAAAAATATTGTTATATTTCTTATTTATTCCCGGTTATCCGCTATTATTATGTAATTTTGGGCGCTGTAAAAAGTATAAATAAAATGAGGAACATCCGACTATCTGTATATCTGCCTGTTTTTTTCGCCCTAACACTTATTGCCGGTATCCTGACGGGGAAATATCTTTTTCCCGGATATCAAAAAGGGATTTCCCTTTTTAATTTCACCCGTTACGACAAGTTTAACGATGTAATGAATTATATCGAAACCGATTACGTGGACACCATTAACAAAAAAGACCTGATCGAGAAAGCTGTTACCGGGCTTCTTGAGAGCCTTGACCCCCATTCAGCATACATCAGTGCAGAAGATTTCAACGAAGCTAACGATCCTTTGGTTGGCAACTTTGATGGCATAGGCGTCCAGTTCCGGGTAATTAGGGATACTATCGTGGTTATCAACACAGTAGCAGGAGGCCCTTCGGAAAAACAAGGAATACTTGCGGGAGACCGCATTGTGAAAATTGACGGGAAAAATGTGGCCAGCATCAACATCCCTGATGCCGAAGTGATGAAAAAATTAAAAGGCAGGCGCGGAACAACTGTTAATGTGGGTATATACCGGAGAGACGAGCACAAAATGTTTAATTTCACTATTACAAGGGGGGTAATCCCGACTTATTCGGTAGATATTGCATATATGGTTGACAGACAAACAGGGTACATCAAACTAAGTAAGTTTTCTGCATCTACAGCCGATGAAGTTCATGATGCGATTGCTTCGCTGAAGATTCAGGGAATGACACAGCTGATCTTCGATGTGCGGGGCAACGGAGGTGGCTACCTTGAAGCGGCTATCCATATCGCCGACGAGTTTTTGCCCGAAAACAAACTCATCGTTTATACAGAAGGGTCGCATCGTTCCAAACAAAACTATTATTCAAAAAACAGCGGATTGTTCGAGTCCGATAAACTGGTCATTCTTATTGATGAATTTTCAGCGTCAGCCAGCGAAATACTCTCCGGCGCCATACAGGACAATGACCGCGGGCTGATCATCGGGAGGCGATCCTTCGGCAAAGGCCTCGTTCAGGAGCAGATCCCGCTGAATGACGGCTCGGCTGTCCGGCTTACGGTGGCACGGTATCATACGCCGACCGGCCGCTGCATTCAAAAGCCTTACAGTTCCGGTATAGAAGAATATTATATAGAATTCTATAAACGTCTTCAGGATGAAAACGCAGAAGCTGCCGACAGCATGAACTTTACCGATACCGTGAGGTATAAAACCCCGAAAGGTAAAGTGGTGTATGGTGGCGGCGGAATTATGCCGGATATTTACATCTCCTACCAAAGCGAATATGTTTCACAGTATTATCGAAAAGTAATAAACAAAGGGCTGGTATACGAATTTGCTTTTGATTATGCCGACAAAAACAGGAAATACCTGAAACGTTATAACAATGCAAAAGAATTTATTTCCGGGTTCAATATATCAAATGATTTATTTGATGAATTCACCGATTATGCTGAAAAAAAAGGTATTAAAAAAGACGCGGAGGGGATCCGGCCGGCAGAAAATAGCCTGAAAGTCCTGATAAAAGGCGCTATAGGACGTAATATCTTCGACGACCCTGCCTTTTATCCGGTTATTTTGACGGAAGATATCATCTTTAAAAAGGCGTTAGAAGTAATGAAAAAGAAGTAATTCTTTTCTAAAAAGAAAAAACATAATAATTTTACATCAGTTTTTCTGTGATCCATGTTTGATTTTTTGACCAAAGATTTTATTTTTAAATTCTTCAAATTCGGGGTTGTCGGTCTTTCGGGAGTTATGGTTGATTTTGGCACTACCTTCGTATGTAAAGAACTTATAAAGATACCCAAATACATTTCGAATGCGATAGGCTTTACGGTTGCAGCAACCTGGAACTATTTTTTTAACCGTATCTGGACATTTCAAAGCCAGGACCCCCAAATTACATTCGAATTTTTACGATTTTTCGCTGTGTCATTAGCCGGCCTTGGCATTAACACACTTATATTATGGATACTGGTGAGTAAACATAAGAAAAACTTTTACGTTTCAAAACTCTTTGCCATTGGCACAGTAATGATTTGGAATTTCCTGATGAATCTGTGGGTTACCTTTCATTAAATTATTTTTTTTCTGATTGTCCACGGTAATATCATTGTTATTTCCGGGATTTATTAAAAAATATCTTTTATTGTATCCTCTTCCTCATCCCAGATAACATTAAAATCATAACTTTCTTTTGGTTTTTTAACGTTTGTTTTGTTGACGGCAGAGTCTTTTTTAAACCACCCGAATTCACGGTTAAGAATTTCTTTCAGTGTTTCTTTCTCCTTAGTGAGACTGGTTTTTATATTTGTTTTATATCCTTCTTTATCAAGGGTGTGATAAACCGGATTATCCACGGTGCCGGTAATGCGGAAAAAATATTTTTCTTTATGTAATCCGTCATCTGTGATCTGCCCGATGTCTTCCACCTGACCGTCCTGTTTTTCTCCGCTGCCGCGCAGTTGCGATATCAGCACATTAAGATGATAGTCTATTTGCTGATCAAAACCATGTGTTCCGTTTACTTTAAAATCGATGGCGCTGCTGTTGATCTCCATTTCAGGAATATAGATCACCTGATCTTTGATTTCAATAATGTTTGTAAGTGTTTCAAACGTAACATTTTTCAGATTGCGGTTTTTCAGATATTTCGATAATCCGCTCAGGGGCTCATAGTCAATCAGTGCACCATTTTCTATTGCAATATCTGCCTTGGCATAAATAGTGGGTTTTTCCACTACAAATGTATTCGACCACAATGAAGCAATCTGAACATCAGCGGTAAGCGTACCCCTGAGATTTTTATCCTGCAGGCTGGTTTGTCCGAAATTATCCATTTCGCCGAACAGCTGACGGATGTCAACCCTTTTTACAGAGGCATCACAGCTGATCAGTAGTTTGTCTGGGGATGTTCCGTCTATCAATCCTGAAAATTTTATCTTTCCGTTCATAGCTGAAAGCGAAATGTCCTTCACCACAAATTGCTTGTTTTTCAAGGTCACGGTACCTGTGATATTTGCCGCGGTGAATTTATTGAATGAAAACTTCCCGACGTCAAGAGCCAGCCTGAAATCAATGTGATCCGGAAGCGTCATCCTGTAAATGGTGTCTTTTTTAGTAGAAGAATACTTAAGTATTTCTCCCAGATCAAAATTCCGGGATGTAACATTGGCATCAATCATCAGATCCTGATTATTTATAAAGAGATAAGGGATAATATTTTTGAATTTTCCTTTCAGCAAAAAATCTGACGACATATAATTGCCTCCGAAGTCTCCGGTTTCGATGTCGTTATTATTAAAAATGAAGGTTCCGTTAAGGTTTGAAAACGTATGTCCGCTCCCTCTTAATACTATTTCTGCATTTTGTATTTCTATTGTCCCTGCCGAATTGCTTGCAATAAAATCGTTTACGGTAAAACCATCCGGACTTTCAACAACCCCCTTAATAGTTGTCTGCATTTTAATTTTGCCTGTTGCCGACTCAACGGTATCTGTCTTAATAAAACGGAAAACATCCTTCAGGTCAAGTTCCGCAGACAGGTTAAGGTCTAAATGGGGCTTGCTGAAATTTGTTATGGTAATGTTTCCGGAGATGGTGCCATCGTTAAGCCGTGAATTAAAACCACGTACAGATAGTCTTGCCGTTGCCGCTTGGTGTCCTTCGCCATTGGTATAATCCGCATTAAAATTAACACGGCTCAGGGTGATGTCGTTTTGTTTTTGTGTGATATTGCCATCTTTCATTCCGAAAGACACAGAAAAAAGAGGATTTGTTTTTGCTCCCGCATATCCTTTTATTATTGCCTTTAAACTAAAATCCCCCCTGAATTCATAATCGCTGAAATAGGTTTTATATTGTGGCGGCAGTTCATTGATAAGAGATTGTATTTTCATTTTTTTTCCGGTAATGACAAGATCCAAGAGGGTAAGGCTTTCTGCATAAGAGATTTTTCCGGTAATATCAAAGAGCAATCTGCCTATGCTGATGCCGCCTTCTTTAAATGATACATAATCCTCGTCCGTATTTACATAAAGCGTCACGTCCACATCGGCGTTTTTATTGGCAAGATAGGTTTCCCTGCCTTGTTTTATCTGGTATACAAACAAGTTGCCGTCAATATTCAGGGAGTAATCCCGGTCAGAAAATTTTCCCTTTAAAATAATATCCCCGGCGAAGACCTTAAAATCCTGATAAAGCCCATAATCAACATAGCTGATACCAATGTCGTCCAGTATTATTTTCTGAAGATCGAGTGAGAATTCCGATTTTGCTGTATCTGCCGAAGGCTTCCAGAAGTGATAATTGTCAGAACGATCCCGGTAAATTTTAATGTTCACATTACCCTCCTCGGCTTCGATTTTTTTTATTCTGTATTTTCCAAACAGAATATCAAATATGCTGAATTGCAGGCTGAGCGAAGATGTTTCGAGAAGATTTCCTTTATGTTTTTTTTCTTTGATGGCATCAAGAACTTTAACATTGTTGAAACTTACAGAGGCGTAAGGAAATTTTTTAAAAAGAGAAAACTGTATGTCTTTTTCAATATCCTGAACGACAATCTCTGTATTAAGACGTTTGTTTAGTTCATTAATGATGATATGTTTAACAGTATCTTCATAGAAATATCCTATGAAAACGCCGGCAGCGCCCAACACAGACAGAACAATCAACAGGCTTACAGCCGTCTTCTTCAGACGGTGCCGGAGCCGGGAGTTTTTAAATCCTGATGACAATTTATTCAAAATATTTCTTTTATTGCTACAAAAATAATACTTGTATACGTTTCAAAACGCTAAAAAATCATCATTTAGTACACATATCCATGATCAGGGCCCCCATAAACCTGTCTGAACGAAACCCTTTTTGAAGTTGAAATGCCTCCGCAATATGGAGTTTACCGGGGATGATATGTTTTGCTTAATGTGCCTGCACACACATGCCAGTGTCGAACGCAAGGGTTTGAAAAACGAAGACGAACGAAAAAATTGGAAGTTTTTTGAGGTGCCCTAATCACAACAGATTACAGATGCTATAAAATAAACCAATCAATATTTTGTCAAAGTGCCACAAATTTTATAATTTAGCTGCTGCATTTAAAATAATATTTTAATAACCGCGTTATAACCCGTACGCTCAAAACAATTACTGTTGCAACTGTTTCTATTTCTGATACATAATTTTGATTTTGCTTATTTTAATTAAATTGTTAATAACCCGGAACAGATAAAATCAAATAATTTCAACATATTATATAATTTTGAAAACTTTATTTTTTGATAAAAAACCTATGAAAAACTTTGTTTTTTCTTTGGTATTGGTGCTGTGTGTTGTATTTTCCACCTTTTCACAGAACAAAGCTCAGGTAGAAAATGAAACGAAATCATCTTTTGTAGTTATTACTTCTGATGCTGCTCCGGTTGGTTATGGTTTTTTTGTCGCCAGAGATCTTCTGGTCACCACCATTAACACGATAGGCAAATATAAAAGCGCACAAATATTGCTGAACAACGGAAAATATTACAACGTTTTGGGATATACTTCTTCGGACCCCGAAAACGACCTGGTACTTCTGAAAACAGATTTAGACAGTGCTTCTTTTGTTTCTATTAACTCACAATATCCGTCAACAGGGCAAAACGTATTTCTGGTTGATCTGAATTCAAAAAACGATCTGGGACTGGTGGAGGCAACCATAAAGGATATCAAAGATTTCGGAGAAGTGAAATTGCTGTCCGTGGAAGCTCAGAATCAGGTTAAAGTAAGCGGTCTTCCTGTTTTTGAGGAGTCCGGCCATGTTATTGGCGTGTCGATTTTGCCGCTTCTTGAAGATCCCGGGCTGAATTTTGCCATACCGGCTGAAAAGATTGAAAACCTTCTGGCCAACCAGCATGAAATAAAAAAGATTTTTTTGCTGATGCCGGCTTTTGAAGATATAAAAGGGCGCTCCCTGGCTAATATGGATAAAAGCGTTGCCTTAAAAGAATTTCTCGATTCGGGAATATCCCGTTATGAACAAAAGGACTATAAAGGAGCTATTGAAAAATTTAATATTGCCCTGCGCATAAGTCCTACCGATGTCGACGCTCTTGTTTTCAGAGGCCAATCCAAATACATGCTGATGCAATATAAAGATGCTATGGAGGATTTTAATAAAGCTATCGTTCTGCAACCTGAATTTGCCGAAGCATACGACCTCCGCGGACTCTGCAAAGCCGAACTGGGCGATATGGATGGCGCATGTGAGGACTGGACACTCTCGTTCGAAAAAGGCTATGACCCCGCCTTTAAACTACTAAAATATTTCTGTGATCTGGAAGAATAAAATAAGCCTGTAATTTAATCGTTTCAGTAGATATCTGTTTATTTCGAACTATTTAAGAAAAACGAGGTCGTGGTTTTCAAACGTTTGTCTGTTTTTATTTTTCTGACACTTTTTTACATAACCATCGTCTGCTCACAAAAAGTCCTTCCCCGGGATTATTTTATTCCGCCCCTTGATATAAAACCTGTTATAACCGGCACTTTCGGGGAAATACGTCCCGACCATTTTCATTCGGGTATTGATTTTGCTACTCAGAATAAAATTAATTCAAATGTATATTGTGTTGCCGACGGCTATGTATCCCGCATTAAAGTTTCGGCTACCGGATATGGAAATGTGATTTATGTGACGCATTCAAACGGTTTTGTTTCCGTGTATGCACACCTCAATGAATTTAATGTTGTGGTTGCAGATTATATCAGAAACAAACAATATGAAAAAAAATCTTTTGAAATAGAAATTTTTCCCAACCCTGAGTTATTTAAATTCAAAAAAGGCGATATCATAGGTTATTCAGGCAATTCAGGATCTTCATCCGGTCCGCACCTGCATTTTGAGATACGCAACGAAAAAACGGAACGGCCATTAAATCCTTTACTTGCAGGGTTTTCGGTTTATGACAAAACATGCCCGGACATATCGGGAATATGTTTTTATCCGGTTTCTGCAAACAGTAAAGTGAATCAGGATAAACAGAAATGTTACCTCAGCACTGTTAAAAAAAACAACATATATAGTCTTAAAACCATTGATACACTTACACTTTCCGGCGGTATCGCTTTTGGCGTTGAAGCTGCCGACAGGCACAACACCGCCGAAAATTCAGGCATATATTCGCTGGAAATATTCGTTGATGATAATTTGTTTTTTAAAATATCCTTCGATTCCATCGATTTTGATGAAGGACGCTATATAAATACGTTGACAGATTATCCCGAATACGTTACAAGCAGAAAAAAAATCATCCAGACTCATTTAACCCGTGGAAATCGTTTGAATATATACTCTGCTGTTGAACACCGGGGCGTTTATTTTTTCACAGACACCTTGTTGCACAATATTAAATTTGTTGCTTCTGATTTTTACAAAAACAGCACAGCGGTCAATGTCGTTGTTAAATCTGAAGCGCCGCAGGAAGAAAAAAACAATGCCGACCCTGATCTGCCCCTGTTCAGATACGGACTCAAAAATCATTTCGAAAAGGATAATATCATCCTTGATATCCCTGCTGATGCACTGTATGATTCTGTTTTTTTTGAGTATGCATCCATTAAACGCACCAGGTATACCTATTCGGCCATCCATCGTATCCATAATAAAACAACCCCCCTGCACAAGGCTGTCGTGCTCAGGATCAAACCCGATACCATCGTACGGGAGAGTCTGTTACCGAAACTCACACTGGCAGATGTAACACAAAACGCATTTACATTTATAAAAAGTAACTGGGAAAACGGGTACCTTTCGGCAAATGTGCGCAAATTCGGCAGCTATGCCATTATTGCCGACACAACCCCTCCGGTTATTACCCCCCCGATAAACTATAACAACAAGCAAATCAGTTTTACGGAAATACTGTCTTTCAGGATCACCGACAATTTTTCCGGTATTGATACCTATACCCTGATCATTAACGATAAGTGGGCGCTGGCAGAATATGATGCAAAAAACAACCTGTTATATTATAAGGTCGACAAATCACATTTTAATAAAGGGAATAATACCATTAACCTTGTTGTTACCGACCATCTCAATAATAAAAGCTCATACAATGCCATAATGCTGAATTAATTTTGGTTTGATTATTGCAAACAGCTTGCATTAAAAATATAATTTTACTCAAATTTTAAAACATGAAAAAAGTTGTCTTGATATCAGGCCTGATTTTCTTCACCGGATTGTCCGGGAGCATTGTGTTGTCGCAGGTAGCCGATATCCCGGTGGATGAAGACACCAAACTGATCACTTATAAAGAAGTGGTGGAGCAGCAAGGTGATAAAAGCAAGTTGTACAATACGGCCATTGCCTGGATAAATGCCAACTATAAAAATCCCAATGAAGTCACAACCATAAGGGAGCCGGAAAACGGCAAACTTGTCCTGAATCACCGTTTCAAACTTTACAACGTAGATAAAAAAGGCCTGAAAACAGATGCCGGCGTAATTAACTATACATTGAAACTTGAATTTAAACCCAATAAATACCGTTATATTTTCACCGATTTTTCTCTTCAGGCTGTGTCAAAATTTCCACTGGAACGCTGGCTTGACAAAAACGACCCGCAGTACACCCCTGCATGTGAAAATTACCTTTTCCAGGTAGATTCCACGGTCAATGGAATTATTGACCGGCTGAAAGAATCCATGGTTCCTAAGGTTGAGAAACCAGACGAATGGTAGAGTGGTAAGTGTCGGGGTGACTGGCACATTAATGGCCTGTGCGCAGTCACCCCGACACGTTCAGGACGAAACTTCAGTTTATAACATACAGGCGGATACAACATCCGCTTTTTTTTTATCTTTGTGCAAATAAATAATTATGAATACAATTTCCGACTTCATCTGTAACATTCCCAAAGCAGAGCTGCATTTGCATATTGAAGGCACTTTTGAGCCGGAACAACTGTTTGAGATCGCTGCCCGGAATTATATCACTATCGAATACAAAAGTATTGAAGAACTGCGAAGCGCTTATAAATTCAACAACCTGCAGGAGTTTCTTGATATCTATTATACCGGCGCTTATGTACTTCAGACTGAAAAAGATTTTTACGAGCTGACCATGGCCTACCTGAAAAAAGCTGCAGAACAGAACATTGTACATACGGAAATCTTTTTCGATCCGCAAACGCACCTGCATAACGGAGTTCCTTTTCCGGTGTTTTTCAAAGGCATATATGATGCAATCACTGATGCCAAAAAACGATATTCTATAAACACAGGGATCATCATGTGTTTTCTACGCCATCTGAGCGAAGAGTCGGCTTTTCAGACACTGGAAATTGCTTTGCCCTATAAAGATAAAATTCTTGGTGTGGGGCTTGATTCTTCTGAGGTGGGCAACCCTCCTGAAAAATTCACCAGGGTTTTTCAAAAAGCCCGCGAATATGGGTTTCTGACCGTGGCTCATGCCGGGGAAGAAGGTCCCTCCGCCTACATCAGTGAAGCATTGGATCTATTAAAAATTGCCCGTATTGATCATGGGAACAACTCGAAAGACAATGATCAGCTGATGGATGAGATCGCCCTGAAAAAAATCCCGCTGACCATGTGTCCGCTGTCTAATCTTAAACTGGCCGTGGTAAAAGACCTGAAAGATCATCCGTTAAAAAAATTCCTGGACAAAAAAATTCCCGTTACGGTCAATTCCGACGATCCCGCCTATTTCGGAGGTTATCTCAACGAAAACCTGATCGCCATCCAGCAGGCGCTGAACCTTACTTCTGATGATATCATCACGCTGGTAAAAAATTCTTTCGAGGCTTCGTTCATTGACAAACAACAGAAAGAAAAATATTTGTCAATGGTTGATAATTTTGTTGCTGAATACGTAAATAATTAAAACCCTGCCCGGTAAAAAACACATAAAAATCCTCGAACCCGGAGAAATAGCAGATTTTGTCAAATGCAATAATGAAGCAGCTTTCCGTTCGGGGCAACTATATGAATGGGTATGGAAAAAACGCGCTGTTTCTTTTGATGAAATGACCAACATTCCTGCCTCTTTCAGGGAAAAGCTGAACAAGGTTTTTTTATGTAATTCCATAGTTTCTTTTAACGAATATGTTTCACAGGACGGAACACGTAAATATGCTTTTTATTTATCCGATGGTGCTGTCATTGAAAGCGTGCTGATCCCTTCCGGTACAAGGGTTACAGCATGTGTTTCATCCCAGGTGGGCTGCCCGCTGAACTGTAGGTTTTGCGCCACCGGACAGCTCGGTTTTACCAGGAATCTGGACGCAGCTGAAATACACGATCAGATCATAATGCTGATGAATCTGACCCGAAAGAATTATCAGACGGAACTTGACAATATCGTTGCTATGGGCATGGGAGAGCCCCTGCTCAATTATGAAAACACACGGTCTGCGCTGGACAAGATATCCTCAAAGGATCTGCTGAATTTTTCCCCGCAGCGCATAACGGTATCTACCTCAGGAATCACCGAAGGTATAAAACAAATGGCCGATGAAAATTCGCCGTACCATCTGGCAGTATCACTACATTCGGCTATTGAAAGCAAACGACAATCCATGATGCCGGTGGCCAAAAAATACCTGCTCAGAAACCTGATAGAATCATTGAAATACTATCATAACAAAACCCGGAACAGGATTACTATCGAATACATATTGTTCGACAAGATCAACGACAGTATGGAAGATGCCCGGGCTTTGGCTGAATTTTGCAGAAATTTCCCTGTAAAAATCAACGTCATTCCTTACAATTCCGTTTCAGACGCCACATTCCACAAAAGCAAGCCGGAAGCGGTAAGTTTTTTTGTTGATTTTCTGAAAAATAAAAATATTATTGTACATTTACGAACCAGTAAAGGCGGAGATATTATGGCTGCCTGCGGGCAACTGGCACTGAACCAAAAATCAAATGAATTATGAAAGCTGAAATTACTATGCAGGATGTTATGGATTCCATCAGGAATGTGCCTGATTTTCCTAAGCCGGGGATATTATTTAAAGATATTACCACTGCCCTGAAAAATCCTGATATTTACCAATACATCTTTGAAAAAACCTATGAATATTATAAAGATTCCGGGATCACCAAGGTAGTCGGTATTGAATCACGCGGATTCATACTCGGCGGTGCGCTGGCCGCCAGGCTTAACGCTGGCTTTGTTCCTATTCGTAAGCCGGGGAAGCTGCCTGCAGCGACGTATTCAAAATCGTATTCACTTGAATATGGCGAAAACATATTACATATCCATCAGGACGCTCTGGACAAAGACGATATCGTATTGTTACACGACGACGTACTTGCAACCGGGGGTTCGGCAAGAGCAGCTATTGACCTTATACGGCTTTTTCAGGTAAAAAATCTGAAAATAAATTTTATCTGTGAACTCGGTTTTTTAAACGGCAAATCTAATATATATGACGATATAGACATTTTTTCTTTAATCAGTTTTTGATCGTAAGTACATAATTATTAGTAAAATACTTGCTTTCTAAATAAAAATTATATATCTTTGTTTAAAATAAGATATATGCTGAAAATAGAAAAAATCAATCTCGACAAATTAGATTATGCAGTCGACAAATTAAGAGCGTTAGCACATCCTATGAGAGTTGCTATTCTTCAGATGCTTTATGCGAACAAAAAAATGAATGTTACCGAAATCTACAAAAAACTGCAAATTGAACAGGCATCTGCATCTCACCATTTAAGCATTCTGAAGATAAGAGGTATTCTTGAATCACGCAGGGACGGGAAAAAAACCTTTTATGCGATAAAAGAAAGCGCCGTGTCAAAAATTATAGAATGTATTGAGCTTTGCGAAGACTAAACTGACTACACTGCTTTTTCTACTTACGTCCAAAATCTGCCGGGATCTCACCCCAGGACCCGGTATGCCATTTTAGTATCCTGTTTGAAAATGCATTATCTGCCAACCATTTTTCTGCACGGGACAACAGCGTAAAAAGTTCTTCATTACGGTCAGTTCTGACCAGTTTAGTGTTTGCCATTTTGTCTTTCACCCATTTTATCGCGGTATGGCTGTCGCTGTATACGGGCAATTCAGAGTTTTTTTGTTTTAGTAATGCAAGGGCATGAACAATAGCCAGAAATTCTCCTATGTTGTTGGTTGCATCCTGAAAAGGCCCCTGAAAAAAGAGCTGCTCACCGGTAGCGGTATAAACGCCCCTGTATTCCATTATTTTCGTTTTGGTATTCCAGGCTGCATCAACACTTATCGTATTTTTTTCCGGTTTTCCGGTACCCGTAGTTTTGGCGGACTTACTTTTCTGCTTATTCTTATTATAAATATATTTCGCCGGATCTCCCGCAAAGGCCGACATGGCTGATTCGGCATTATCAAAGGCCTTATATACAGCCCCTTCAAACTTATCAACCTGTTCCAGGCATTCTTCCCAGGTCTTGTATATACCGGGGTTTTTGCCTTTCCACACTACATAAACTTTTCGTTTTTTCATTATTTGACAGCTTCTGATCACATTTAGAAATTGTTTTGATTTTATCTTTTAATATCTTTATGCGTCTTTTTTGCTGCAACTTCGTTAGATTTTTCGACATAGGGTAAACTATGTCTGCAAAATCTGCCTTGTTTCGCTAAAAAATCCATCATAAATCTTATTTAATATAAAATCAAAACAGTTTCTTAAAAAAACAATGTAAATTTACTTTAAAAATCAAAACAAAAATGAGCAGAAATAAATACCTGATAGTGTTGTTATTGCTAATGTTTACCTCATGCGGCCACAACAAGATTTTCGAAAAACATATCAAAATTGAAAATTATTTATGGAAACGCGATAACATAATTAAATTTGAAGTGCCTGTAGAAGATACAATAAGCCTATATGATGTAACTATTGCCATCAGGCACACATCCTATTATGCGTATGCCAATATCCGTGTGAACATGATGATCTCCTATCCATCGGGGGATACCCGTACCAAAGATTTCAATATCTTTGTCAGGGATACCGACGGTAGTTTTAAAGGCGACGGCGCCGGCGATCTCTGGGACATCACCTATCCGGCCCTTCAGGGCATCAGCCTGCCATTCAAAGGGACTTATATTTTCGAAGTCCAGAACATAATGCCGCTTATCGAAACGGATGATATCATGGATGTAGGATTAATAGTGCGAAAATCGAAAAAACAGATTGATAAAGATCAATAATCATATTATTACTATTTTAAAAACGCTTCCCGATAAGCCCGGAGTATATCAGTTTTATAACAACGCCGGAATCATTATCTATGTGGGTAAGGCCAAAAGCCTGAAAAAAAGAGTCCGCAGTTATTTTAAAGAAGAGGCGCAGCAAACGGGCAAGGTCAGTGTGCTCGTAAAAAAAATTGCCGATATAAAATATATTGTTGTTGATAACGAATACGAGGCGCTGCTGCTCGAAAATAACCTGATCAAAAAATACCTTCCGCGCTATAATGTGCTGCTGAAAGACGATAAAACCTATCCCTGGATATGTATAAAAAACGAACATTTTCCAAGGGTTTTTCCGACACGCCATATCGTAAAAGACGGCTCGGAGTATTTCGGCCCCTATGCCTCCGTGCGCATGATGAACACGCTCCTCGACCTGGTTACGCAGATATTCCGGCTTCGGTCCTGTACGTACAATCTTTCGGACGAAAATATCCAACGCCGTAAGTACAAGGTCTGTCTCAAATATCATATCGGCAATTGCAAAGGCCCCTGCGAAGGATTTGAAAGTGAAGAAGAATACAACGAAACGATAGGCCACATCCGGGAGATCATCAGGGGTAATATCAATGCCGTTCAACAGCGGCTTAAAACACTGATGAACAGCTTTGCCCGGGAGTACGAATTTGAAAAAGCACAAATCATAAAAGAAAAAATTGAATTACTGCAGAATTACCAGAGCAAATCAACGGTGGTGAACCCTTCCATCAGCAATGTGGATGTGTTCAGCATCATCGAAGACGATGACACGGCTTATGTCAATTTTTTGAAAGTGGTCGACGGGGCCATCGTACAGGCACATACGGTTGAACTCCGCAAGCATCTTGATGAAACACCCGGACAGTTGCTTGAATTTGCCATTACCGATCTTCGGGAACGTTTAAAAAGTAATTCCCGGAAAATCATCGTTCCTGTTTCTCTGAGTATAGATTTCCCCGGAATAAAAATTACCGTACCCCGCAAAGGCGATAAAAAAAAGCTGCTTGACCTTTCGGTAAACAATGCCAGATACTACCGGCTTGACAAAGAAAAACAAAAGGAACTTATCGATCCCGACCGGCATGTAAACCGGATCATGGACCAGGCCATGAATGATCTGCATCTTAATGAACGCCCCAACCATATCGAATGTTTTGACAACTCAAATATACAGGGCAGTTTCCCTGTGGCGGCCATGGTGGTCTTCAAAAATGCACGACCTGAAAAAAACGAATACCGTCACTACAACATTAAAACCGTAGAAGGCCCTGATGACTTTGCCTCCATGGAGGAAGTCGTGTTCCGCAGATATAAACGACTTCTTGAGGAAAACAAACCATTACCGAAACTTATCGTGATCGACGGTGGCAAAGGACAGTTAAGCGCTGCGGTCAACAGTCTTGAAAAACTTGAACTCAGAGGAAAAATCGCCATTATCGGTATCGCCAAAAAGCTCGAGGAAATTTATTTCCCGGGAGATTCTTTTCCTCTGTATCTGGATAAAAAATCAGAAACATTAAAACTCATACAACAGTTGCGCGACGAAGCACACCGTTTCGGTATCACCCACCACCGCCAAAAACGGCAGAAAACCCTGTCAAAATCCATTTTGACGGATATTGACGGCATCGGTTATGAAACCGCACAGAAACTATTACGTAAGTTTAAATCAGTAGAAAACATTAAAAAAACATTATACGATGATTTAAAAGCCGTGGTTGGCCATCAGAAAGCAGAACTATTAATATCCTACTTCAAAAAAAGACCTTAACTTTGTTATAAAAAAAATCTGTATTTATTTTGTATAACCATTTTTTAAACACCCGTTATGAAAAAAATTCATTTTGTTTTAATCACAGGCGTATTCGTCATGGCAGCCTTAGTTGCCTGCAAATCCTCTAAGAAAAAAATGGACAACAACTCAGGCACCTCCACAGAAAACACAACGCCGGTCAACATCACTGAAAGCAATAATTTATTTGCGCTCGATCTTTATAAAAAGATTGGTGATAAACCGGAAAATCTTTTTTATTCACCGTACAGCATTTCTACGGCCCTGGCCATGACTTACACCGGTGCGCGCGGAAAAACTGAAAAAGAAATGAGCACGGTGATGCACTTTCCAGCAAACAGCGAGGTGTTTTATAGTAAATATAACGAATCTCTTAAAGATATCGGTGGCTTGAGCGACGGAAGCGCCAACACCATTTATAATGCAAATTCTATCTGGGCTCAGAAGAATTTTAAATTCTCTGAAGAATTTCTGAACGTGATAAAAAACAGTTTTAATTCGTCGGTCAATCTGGTTGATTTCATAAATGAAACCGAAAAAAGCCGTGTACAGATCAATAAATGGGTGGATGGACAGACCCACGAAAAGATCAAAGACCTGATACAGCCCGGACTTATTGACTACCTGACAAGACTGGTGCTGGTCAATGCCATTTATTTTAAAGCTAACTGGGATACGGCATTTGACGAAAAACTGACTCAAAAACTGGATTTTCATGTTGACGAAACAACAGCAGTACCCTGTAATTTCATGGTTGCTGATCACAAATACAACTTTTACGAACAGGAAGACGGACTCAAAGCCATTGAAATACCTTATTCGAAAGGGAAATTGTCAATGCTGATCATCTTACCCAAAGACAACGCGGGTTTTAACACACTGAAAAAGAACCTGACGCCCGATCTTTATAAAAAAATCATCGCCGGACTGACTGCCAAAAAGGTAAAACTGTTTCTTCCAAAGTTTAAGACCACATCGGAATTTGAATTAAGCGACATGCTCAAGCAGATGGGTATGCCTCTTGCATTTTCCGACAAGGCAGATTTTTCGGGCATGACCGGCGCCAAAGATCTAAAGATAAGCAAGGTCATTCATAAGGCTTTTGTTGAGGTGAATGAATCCGGAACCGAAGCCGCCGCCGCTACTGCCGTGGTGATGCGCATAAAGTCCATGCCGATGAAACAGCCGGAATTCAAAGCCGACCATCCGTTTATGTTTTTCATCAAGGAAAACAAAAACAACAGCATCCTGTTTGCAGGAAATATTTACAACCCGACCAAATAATAAAATGCCGGATTTTAAATTAATAAAAACCTCAGGGTGGAAAGATTACGAACTTATCGATACCGGCAACTTTGAAAAGTTAGAACGTTTTGGCGACTTCATACTTTCGCGCCCCGAACCACAGGCCTGCTGGAACAAATCACTGCCTGAGCACGAATGGCAAAAACAGGCTCATGCAAAATTTGTTAAGTCCTCCGTAAAAGAAAGCCATAGCGAAAAAGGACAATGGCAGATACTGAAAAAAATGAACGAACAGTGGTTTGCCGGTTATTCTTACAAAGCCATGAGTTTAAGGTTTCGCCTGGGGCTGACGGCCTTCAAACATCTTGGATTGTTTCCCGAACAGGCCGATAACTGGAATTATATTTTCGATGTTGCTACTGAATTAAAAAATATTCATCCCCGGGTTCTGAACCTTTTTGCTTATACCGGAGGCGCATCTCTTGCGGCCAGGTCCACCGGAGCCGATGTGGTGCATGTTGATTCGGTGAGGCAGGTGGTCAGCTGGTCGCGTGAAAACATGGAAGCCAGCGGATTGGACGGCATACGCTGGATTGTGGATGATGCCATGAAGTTCGTAAAACGTGAGGTGCGGCGCGGAAACAAATACCACGGGATCATACTTGACCCACCGGCTTACGGCCGCGGACCGGACGGGGAAAAATGGGTACTTGAAGAAGAAATCAACGAACTGATAAAATGTTGTTCCATACTGCTCGAAGAACAAAACTCTTTTCTGGTTTTGAACCTTTATTCTATGGGGTTTTCAGCCCTGGTTGCTGATAACCTTATGGGCTCGTATTTTACGAACATTAAAAATAAAGAACTTGGCGAGCTTTATATTCCGGATAACTTTGGGAAAAACCTTCCGCTGGGGACTTTTTACAGGATGAAGACTTCTTGAATCCTTACTTTCCGGTAAAAATAAATTGAAATTCATGGAAGGCACACAGGCACAACATTTTGAAATGTTATGTCTTTACCTGTTATGATTTTGTACGGAAGCTTTTTTGTCATAATGCCGATAGGGTAAATGTTGCAGTACAATTCATCGGACTGATACAGATAGCATATCGGTATTGAACCCTCTACGGGTTTCATTTCTGTATATTTTTCAAAAAAAATCTTCTCAAATTTTGATTTGGCAATCCCCCAAAAGAATTTATTCAATTATTATTATTTTTGTAATTATTTCCTCCCCTCCTATAATTCTGATAAAATACATTCCCGCCGTTATGTTGCTTAAATTGATTTTCATGGATACTGTAACGGGATCTTTTATTATCTCCTCAAAGATGTTTTCTCCGTTTATATTAAGAACCTGAACAGACATTGTATTCTTTAAATTAGTTAAATAAAATGTGCCATCGGATGGATTGGGGAAAATTGCAGTGCATGAATTATTTACTTCACTGATGCCTATATTGGTTGATGGGGAATATTCCCAAAAATCATTTTTATAAATTGTATCGAGCCCGGAACCTAAATAACCTTTATTTCCAATAGTAAAACCCAAAGCATCTGTACGCCCACCTCCATTAAAATCTGCTTTTTGTTCCCAGGTATCAGAAACCGGGTTGTATTCCCAGAAATCTTTCAATACATCTGAATTGTTTTGCCTGCCTGTACCGATATAACCCCTGTTTAAAATAGAAAAACCAACAGCCCCCGTTCTTCCCGCTACACCGCAATCTGCCTTTTGTGTCCAATTGCCGGTGGCAGGATCATATTCCCAGAAATCCTTTAATCTTGTAGTGCCAGGGGCATAACCGGTTCCAATATAACCTTTGTTCCCAATGCTAAAACCAACAGCATAACTTCTTGCCACACCACTAAAATCATTTTTTCTAACCCACAGATTGGTGACAGGATCATATTCCCAAAAATCTGATCCACCGCTTCCTGTGCCAATATATCCTTTATTTCCAATATTAAATCCGACGGCACCCTTTCGTTGAATACCTTCAAAATGCGCTTTTTCTGTCCATGTATTTAAAGCGGGATCGTATTCCCAAAAATCAGACTTATTACCAATATTATCGGCGCCTGTTCCTAAATACCCTTTACTCCCGATACTAAAACCTACTGCCCATTGTCTTGCGGTTCCTGCAAAATCAGCTTTTTGAGTCCAAACATTAGTGATCGGGTCAAATTCCCAAAAGTCCTTTTTAAATTTGATCCCATCATAACCGGTACCGATATAACCTTTATTTCCAATACTGAAACCTACTGCCCGGACACGGCCAATTGTACCAAAACCGGTTTTAAGAGTCCATGCATTGACCAATGTATCGCACTCCCATATGTCATTTATAATATTATAAGAACTGTCGGCGCCAAGTCCTATATATCCTTTATTGTTAACACTAAATCCAACCGACCGATATCGTTTACTTCCCTCAAAATCCATTTTTTGAATCCAGACATCAGTAATTGGGTTGTATTCCCAAAAATCATTACGTTCATCACTGCTCCCGTTAAGACCCGTTCCCAAAAAGCCCTTATTACCTATATTAAAACCCGCAGCATAATACCTGCTGTCTCCGGCAAAGTCATTCTTACGCGTCCAGGTATCAGAAACAGGATCATATTCCCAAAAATCCTTAAAATAATCCCAATTATCGGTTCCTGTTCCAACATAAGCTTTGGCCCCAATACTAAAACCGGTTGCAGCGTATCGCGGAACTCCGCCGAAGTTCGCCTTTTGAGCCCACGAATCAGTTGAGGGATCATACTCCCAAAAATCTTTTTTATAATTTGTACCATCGAATCCGGTTCCTATGTAACCTTTATTTCCTATGCTAAATCCAACGGCACTCTGCCGGGGAGTTCCTCCGAAATTTGCTTTTTGAGTCCAAATATTTGTTGCCGGATCGTATTCCCAAAAATCAGCTGTAAAACCGGAGGCATCATAACCGGTTCCGATATATGCTTTACTTCCAATACTAAAACCTACGGCAACCGTTCTGGGACTGCCGCCGAAACTGGCTTTTTGAGTCCAGACATTGGTTGCCGGATCGTATTCCCAAAAGTCATTTCTTCTTGATTCGCCATCAAAACCACTACCTACATAGCATTTATTACCGATAGTAATACTTACAGCACTGACTCTTGGATTCGCCCCATTTGGCATAGTACATCCGATATCACTTTTCTGTACCCATGTATCCTGATTTTGAGAATACAAAAACAGGGAACAAAAATGTATAATTGTGATTAAAATTGTGATTTTTTTCATCTAAAGGACTTTTAACTTTTTTAATTCTTCAATTGTTATGCCGGGGGGCATCTCACCGTTTTTAATTTTTATTATGATGCGGTTGGCCACTTTTTTTGCATCCGCTTTGGTCTTGAAACCATTGTTACCAGGATATCCGGGGATAGTTGGCTGGTGAATTCGTAACTGTTTTTCAAAATATATATCATATCCCCAGGTCATATTTGCTGAGGGAATGATAGTGTAAGAAATGCCGGAATTTTTTTTGGTATTTTTCTTAGGATGATTTGCTTCCGTTTGTGAATACGTTTTGAATGCAGAAAAGATAATTATAACAGAAATGAGCTTTATTAACCCTGAATTTTTAATCATAGTCATACTATATTATGCTTTTGTAAATCTTTTATAAATGTATTTTTTATAATAGTGGTTGGTATTTATATTGGGGTCTTTCTGAGCGGCCATTTTTGAAAAAAATCTTTCCTTTTACGATAAATTTATATTTTTCAAGATTAGTTAAAGAATTGTTGTTTCTTCATTTTTCTGCATTTTTCATCCAAAAAGTTTTGCTTTGCCAAAACGCCAGCCGATTCTGAAACCTAATTGTACCGATAAGAATATTCCCCCGTCTTTGAGCTTTAATGGCGGATCATAATAATCTTTAACAGAGCCCTCATGAAGATATAAAATATCTTCGCTTCGGCTGACGACACCGCCCCGGTACATCATGCCTATTGAAAAAAACGCATCGAACAAAAACTTTTTTATCTGAGGGGTTTGTACACCAATGATTGCATTAAGATTAACAGCAGCGCTTTTTTCGCTTTGAATCGCATAAAAAGACACGTGGTAATAATCCGAACCATCAGCATCCAAAAAGATCAATTTGTCGGTATAATAATAGTAGTGAAACCCAAGCTGCGGGCCGAAATACAGGTGTTTCTTTTTCGAAAGAAAAAATTTCGGAATAACTTCCAGGGAGAATCCTTTACGATAAAGATAAGATTGATCAAACATGGTAATGTGTCTTCCCCTGATATTTGTGAGTGTAGTCAGGAAATAAGCAAAGTCATAACGGCTGGCATCAGGTTTTGCATACCATATCCCGACTCCCATATCGAGACAAAGATTTCTTTTTATGGGCAGTTCAAAATTCAGATTGATTTCGTTTACAAGATCCCGGACCAAGTTGGTTTTTATTCCGTAATGCATGGGGCATGTGTCAAGAGCCGCAAACATATTTTTTCTGCGTTGTATCTTTTTATCCATATCGGCAGCATATTTTTCTGCAGAAACATGTTTATAAAGCGGATCGTAATGTTCCTTTGCCTCAACGATAATTTCTGTTTTGGATAGTTTTTCGAATTCCAGATAGCTCATAACACTGAAGTACGGGCGGCTGTCTGATTGTTCCGCAGCAATCATCATTTGTTTTTCAGAAAGCATTATAGCAGCCGGCCCGGACAATACCAGACTTTTTATATCGGCAGGAAAAACAGTATCTGCTCCAACCAGCAAAAAACCGGCAGTAATTTTCGAAATTTTTGATTTGTGGGAAATATCATTACGGTCAACCCATGCAAAAACATTTCCTTTTTTAAATATTATGTATTTGCTTATCTTGCCCGGTACGGGTGTTGATGCCTGAAAAACCACAACCGTGTCTTCATTTTTGAACGGCTGGGCCATTGAAAGAGACGTGAAAAATAACATCAATAACAGGAAAAGGATACTCTTTTTCATTATAACCATCGTTTTTGCACTCTGTTTGGTATAGAACAATTAAATGAATTAAACTATTTCAACTGATAAAATTAATCATAATATTAAACATCCATTTTTTTACAAATAAAAAACATTCATTTGGATTAATATTCACAAAAAAGTTTTATGTTTGAATATCAAAAATTTTAACCTTAAAATAAATAGATCATGGCAGATTTTATTTATGAAAAACCTTTTCAGATTGAGAAGGACTTAACCCAATACCGGTTGCTTACAAAAGATTATGTAAGCGTCATAGAGGCAGGCGGAAGAAAAATACTCAAAGTGGATCCGAAAGGCCTGGAACTCCTTGCAAAAGAAGCGATCTATGATCTTTCATTTTTTCTCAGGGCTTCACATCTTGAAAAACTTGCCCTGATACTTGATGATCCTGACGCAACAGACAACGACAGCTTTGTGGCATACAACATGCTTAATAACACGGTTATTTCTGCTAAGGGAGAACTCCCGTGGTGCCAGGATACAGGAACGGCTATCGTGATAGGTAAAAAAGGCGAGCAGGTCTGGACCGGCGGCCATGATGCAGAGTATCTCTCAAAAGGAATATTTACAACTTATCAGGAAAAAAATCTCAGGTATTCACAGGTGGTCCCGTATACGATGTTTGAAGAAAAAAACAGCGGAACCAATATGCCTGCCCAGATAGACATCTATGCTACAGAAGGCGATACTTATCAGTTTCTTTTCATCACCAAGGGTGGCGGGTCTGCAAATAAAACCTTTCTCTACCAGCAGACCAAGTCGCTGTTAAATGAAGAATCGCTGATAAAATTTGTAAAAGAAAAGATCAAAGAACTTGGCACTTCTGCCTGTCCGCCTTATCATCTGGCATTTGTCATTGGCGGCACCTCTGCTGAAGCTAACCTCAAAGCCGTTAAAGAAGCTTCTGCAGGATATTATGACCAGCTTCCTATTACGGGCAATGCCAGCGGACGTGCATTCCGTGATATAGAATGGGAAAAGAAAATTGAGGAACTGTGCCGGGAATATGGCGTGGGCGCACAGTTTGGCGGTAAATACTTTGTTCATGATGTCAGGGTTATCCGTATGCCCCGCCATGCTGCTTCATGCCCGGTGGGAATGGGCGTAAGCTGTAGCGCCGACAGGAATATAAAAGCGTATATTAACGAAAACGGGATCTACCTTGAAGAACTTGAAAAGAATCCTGAACGTTTTATGCCGGCGAAAGCGCCGGAGCTGGAAAAAGCTGTTGAGATCAACCTCGACAGGCCGATAAAAGAGGTGCTTGCCGAGCTGACAAAATACCCGGTCAAAACGAGGTTGAGCCTGACGGGAACACTCATCGTTGCCAGAGATATTGCCCATGCACAGATCAAAAAACTTCTTGACCAAGGTAAACCCATGCCGGAATACTTCAAAAACCACCCCATCTATTATGCCGGGCCGGCAAAAATCCCTGCAGGAATGCCTTCGGGAAGTTTCGGACCGACAACAGCAGGACGTATGGACTCTTATGTAGACCTGTTTCAGAGCATGGGTGGTTCACTGATTATGTTAGCCAAAGGGAACAGGAACAGATCAGTGATCGAAGCCTGTAAAAAATATGGAGGTTTCTACCTGGGTTCTATTGGCGGGCCGGCTGCGATACTTGCGGCAGAAAATATCAAATCGGTCGAAGTGGTCGATTTTGAAGATCTGGGAATGGAAGCCGTCAGAAAGATACGGGTAGAAAACATGCCTGCGTTCATTTTGACTGATGATAAGGGAAATGATTTCTTTGATGAATACAATAAATAAAACTATTGTGCCCTATGTGCCTATGTGGTAAAAAATAGGGACTCATTATCACCACATAGACACAATAGACACATAGACACACATAGAAAATGACAAAAAAAAGAAATTGACGAACTGACTTATGTTACCGGTATTTTCATCCCAATTATTGACTTATTTGAAGCTGCTTGAAAAGCCCAAGGGTATTCTTATCAACTTCAATTGTACAAATATTTTCAAAGAAGGACAAAAAACTTTTGTAAACGAATATTATGCTTTGCTTGATTAATAATTACCTATTGTGCCCTATGTGCCTATGTGGTAAAGAAAAGGCGTTTATTTTCACCACATAGACACAACAGACACGTAGACACACATAGAAAATGACAAAAAAAGAAATTGACGAACTGACTTATATAATAATTGGATGTGCCATTGAGGTTCATAAACAATTAGGTCCAGGACTACTTGAGTCGGTTTATGAAAAATGTTTCATACAGGAATTATTATCTCAAAATTTAAAAGTTCAATCTCAGATAAGCATACCATTACACTATAAGGGCGTTAATATTGACTGTGAGCTCCGATTAGATGTCCTTGTAGATGATGCTATCGTTGTTGAATTAAAAGCCGTTGATGTATTGTTACCGGTATTTTCCGCTCAAATATTAACCTATCTAAAACTTCTTGAAAAGCCCAAGGGTATTCTTATCAACTTCAATTGTACAAATATTTTCAAAGAAGGACAAAAAACTTTTGTAAACGAATATTATGCTTTGCTTGATTAATAATTACCTATTGTGCCCTATGTGCCTGTGTGGTAAAGAAAAGGCGTTTATTTTCACCACATAGACACAACAGACACATAGACACACATAGTTGAATTATGAGGGTTGTTGTTCAGAGAGTTAGTGAGGCGTCGGTATTGATAAATAATACGGAGAAGAGAAGTATTGGCTTGGGCTTGCTTGTTTTGCTTGGCATTGAGGAGGCAGACTCGGATGAGGATATTGAATGGCTTTGCGGAAAAATTGCACGCTTGCGTATCTTTAACGATGAGCAGGGTATAATGAATCTTTCCGTCTGTGATGTGGCGGGCGAAGTGATGGTGATCAGTCAGTTTACGCTTCATGCCAGTACCAAAAAAGGTAATCGCCCGTCGTACATCCGTGCTGCAAAACCGGAAATTGCCATCCCGTTGTACGAAAAATTCCTTCAACGCATGAAGGCCGAAACAAACGGCAATGTGGTCAGCGGGGAATTCGGGTCTTATATGCAGGTAGGCCTTGTTAATGATGGCCCGGTAACGATAATGATTGATACGAAGGAGAAAGAATAAGGCGCATTATTGTTTTCTTTTATCCCAGATTCTAACGCTTCGAGAAAGTAGTATAATACATCTACCTAATAATAATGTATTTTTTTAAATTCTGTGTTCATTTCTTTTGCTTATCCAAAAGAAACGAACCAAAGAAAATGATAGCCCAGACAATGCTTCTGCCCGCTCTCAGAAAATATTGAAAATCTATTCAAAGTAGTCCCGACCAGCAATGCTGCGTCGGGAAACCCATCCGTTGGCGTGGCCTTTGAAGATTTTCTGATATTTTCTGATTCACGCCATCGCCGGCCCGCTGACTGGGCGGGCCAATGCACGTTGTTTCTACGAAACAATAAAAGGTTCGACAAGGTGCCGGACATTTCAACAATATTGTTAATCTGTTGAAATGCTGTTGTTTATAATAAGTCAGATGGATTTAGGTATTAGTATTATTCTATTACGAAATTTGCGGTTATCGATTTGCACTATCCACATCGACAAGTTTATATGCTTTATTCCCCATTTTGAGTGCTGCAGCATAGTCGATCTGGTGTTTTCCGCTGGGATTACCTGCTTTAACAAAAGCATCATCACAGGCACAGGCATTGTCCACCATGTCGTGGCTGGCTTTTTCGATGGCGACAATATCCATTGATACGAGGATGCCAATATCCTCAAGGAATGGTTTGGGTGCAAAACTTGCACAATCGCATGACCTTGAAATATTGGCAAGAACATTTATATAGATCATTTTTTTCTGCCCGATCAATACCCTGGCATACTCGACCAGGTGTTCCAGAAAAACGATTTCCTGGGCAGAGCCCCTGGCCACAGAAAAAGACTGCACGGGACAGGTGCTGATACATTTACCGCATCCGATACACTTACTCCTGTCAATGGTCAGGGGATCGAGCGTAATGGCCCCTGCAGGACATTCTTTTACACAAGCCCCGCATTTCATACATTTGTCCGGATGAGTTGTCGGGACATCATTAGCGTGTAAGGCTCTCTTGCCTTCTACAGAAGCCAGCCCCATGCTTACATTTTTAATGGCACCTCCGAAGCCCGCACTGCCATGGCCTTTGAAATGCGAACATATCACGTAAGTATCGTAATTAAAAAAATGCGATCCGGTCAGAATCTTTTTATAATGTTTAGTGTTAATATCCAGTGCAGTATCTTTTTCTGAATCTAAAATATCAATAGGGGCATAGGTAAATCCATGTTCTTTGGCTAATTTTATATGAGATTCCGTATATCGTCTTTTGCTTACGTATAACACATTGGTTTCAACCAGTGTGGCATTGAGTTTCTGAACCAGCGGTTTCATCAGTTCCGGAGACAGATAGTTTTTGTTGCCTTCCTCGCCAAAATGCACCTTAAACGCAATATTACCATTGGCTTCGGCTTCCACATATGAAAAAACTTTTAACAGGCCTTCGGGGCTGATGTCTTTCGTAAAGTATACAATGGAGCTATCGGACTGTCCAAAAACCCTTGTAATAAATAAGATTCCAATAAAAAAAAGAGTAATTTTTTTCACCTGTAACGTATATATAAATTTATCCGGCAAATTTAGCAGATTTCTAACATTCAACGGTTATATCCCACATCTGTCATTTCTGTTTCTTATCAATGATTTCGAAATTCAGCGACAGCCGCTGGCCTTTTTGGTCTACCAGGGTGATTTTGTGGTTGCCGGCACAGGGGGCAAGCCCCATCTGATGAAAATCACGGGTAATTCCAATAAAGGCATCATCAAGGTACCAGAATATTTTTGTTCCCGTTATCCGGTGAGCTGCTTTAAACACCACTTTTTCCCGTTCGCCGTTAAGGTCAACAGGCAAATAAATACGGCTGTTGTTTTTCGGGTAGATCATATCGATGCCGGCGGTCTCATTTTCGTGAGGCAGGCAGTCTTCGCGGTAGGGCGGCAGCATTTTATAGAACGGGTTTTTCGATTTATAAAAATATTCCATAACAGGAGGCAGCACAAACCATTTCTGAAACTGCATATTGGATACCGATTCACATTCACTGTTCACCCTCCATTGTCCGCCGGCATCCAGTTGTATCATCTGATGGTAAGGACATCCGGGCGTTTTTGTTCCGTTTTTCGGCACCCATACTGTATCCGCGAGTTCACACACCGATATTGCCCTGAAGCCGCTGTGCCTGCACACCGCCATTTGAATCATGTCATCGTATGGCGCATAAAACCATCCTTGTGGTTTCAACGACTTAAAGACTTCGAACATTACCGGTGCGGCATAGGTCAGGCCTGTCATTCCCGGGCGGCCTTCCCCGTCGGAATTCCCCACCCATACGGCAACTACATAGTCAGGATTTACACCTATGGCCCACGCATCACGGCTTCCATAACTGGTGCCTGTTTTCCATGCTATCTTCGCCGAAGAAGAATATTGCTGCCACTCCATGTCCTCATCCGGCCTGGAAACTTCGTTCATGGCTTCGAAAGTAAACCAGATGGAGGATGCGTTCAATACGGAATTTTTATCTCTACCCTGGCTTTTCTTTTCCTGTTCTTTATAAATGTACCCGGCAGGATGAAAATCGTTTTTATCGTAAAGTGAATTATAATTTTGATAATGATTGAGTGTCCGCGCCATGCTGGCATAAGCCCCGGCCATATCCCACAGGCTGGCTTCGGCTCCACCCAGTATGATTGCCAGCCCGTAATGCGACGGAGGCTTGTTTAGGGTAGTCAGACCAACCTTTTTCAACATATAACTGAACCGGCTGATACCGTATGATTGCAACATCTTGACCGCTGGCACGTTGAGCGAACGCGACAAAGCTCTTTTGGCAGAAACGGCCCCGTCATAGGTCAAGCTGTAGTTTTCCGGGACAAATCCTCCAAGCTGAATGGGTATGTCCGGCACAAGGGCATTGGGCAGCAACTGCCCGTCGTTGAGCATAGCCGCGTACAAAAAAGGTTTCAGGATACTGCCGGTACTCCTCGGAGAAGTGATAACATCAACATTACATCCATATTCGGGATGCCCTGTTGCAGAGGTATTTCCCACATAGGCAAGCACATTTCCTGATTCCACCTCCAGAACCAGCACGGCTGCATTATTCACCTGGTTGGCCTTATGTTTCTCATGATAGCGTTCCACCACAGAAGAAACCATTTCCTGTAAATATACGTCGACAGTGGTTTTTACCCGCTTACCTCTGTGCCCTTCTTTTACAGCCCTGTCGAGCAGATGCATGGCTGTCTGCGGCAAAGGATAAGGTTTTCCCGGAAGGGGTTCGTTACGGGCAAGCTGTAGCTGTTCCTGTGTAATATATTTATTCAGATATAATTTCACTAAAAGTGAATTGCGTTTATGTTTTAGCTTTTCCTGATTTTTCCCGGGAAATATCAGCGCCGGACTGTTCGGCAACACCGCTAATGTTGCTGCTTCGGCCCATGACAACTGATCTGCATTTTTTCCAAAGTACCGCCATGCCGCAGCATCAATACCGACGACATTGCTTCCAAAAGGAGCATTGGCAGAATAATGCGCGAGAATTTCCTGCTTGCTGTAAGTTAGTTCAAGCCTTACAGCGAGAAAGGCCTCTATAATTTTCTCAAAAACAGTACGGGCTTTTCCTTTTCTCGAAAGGCGTATCACCTGCATGGTTATTGTACTCCCTCCACTTACAATTTTTCCTGCTTTAACATCCTTGTATGCAGCTTTGGCCATAGAAACAGGATTCAGGCCGTTATGAACATAAAAAAAACGGTCTTCGAATAGTACCAATGCTTTTTGAAATTTTTCCGGCACCTTATCATTCGGAGGGAAACGCCATTGTCCGTCTGAGGCAATTCGTGCACCCAGTAAAACACCATGACAATCTTCCATAACCGACGATGCGGGATCCTCAAAGAGCGGCCGGGGAAGCGAAAACCCAAAAAAAACAACAAATAAAATTACCAGTATAAAACATAAATTCTTTTTACGAAATATTAATATATTTTTCACAAATGATAAAGTAATTATGTATTTGTGGTCTTATACCAAGTCTTAACGTTGAAATTCCGTTATAAAATTAATCAATACCTGATACATAAGAATAAAACCCCGGAAAATCAAAATATATATAACTTTTTTTTAGTCAGTTACGTATTAATATTGTATTTTTTTTATCTTTGTTTAAATTAACTATAAAATGCGTAAGTTTTTAACGTTTCTTTTTTCGACCTTACTGTCCTTCAGCTTTTTGTTTATTGCACAAAAGGCAAACGCACAACTTACTGTTGTTGAAGGAACTGCGCTCGGGCTGACACCTTTGGGGCTGGTTCAGCAGGTACTGGTAGGAAATGGAGTTACGGTGAGCAACGGGACATTCAATGGCACTGCCGCCAATATTTCATCCACCATGATCGGAAGATTTAACGCCAGCGGTGCTGCTGCCACTCAGTTGGGATATAACTCGGGCATCATTATCACGTCAGGGCAAGCCTCACTTGCCATCGGACCAAATAATTCGGGAAGTTCCGGCTCCGGTGCATCTACCGGAAGTGATCCTGATCTGCAGGCGCTGGTGCCTTCACATACGGTTTATGACAAGGCCATTTTAGAATTTGATTTCATACCCATAGCCGACACCATTAAATTTCAATATGTCTTTGGTTCGGAGGAGTTTGATGAATATTGCAATTCAAGTTATAATGATGTCTTCGGCTTTTTTGTTAGCGGCCCGGGTATTTCAGGCCCATTTTCAAATGGTGCTATCAACATTGCGCGTATGCCGAATAACCCCTCAAATTATGTAACCATAAACAATGTCTGCAATGCCGGTGCTACGTATTCATGGTCAAACGCCGGCGGAACCTATTATCAGTACGACCGGCTTACCAAAGTATATACGGCCTGGACACTTGTCATTCCCTGCCAGACTTATCATTTAAAAATTGCTATCGGAGATTGCGGCGACAGTTCTTTTGATTCCGGTGTTTTCATAAAGGCAAACAGTTTTTCTGCTTACGGCGTCACAGTTTCATCGTATTTTTCTGTTCCCGGTGCGGGAGATAATGCCGTGGAGGCATGCAGTGACGGATACCTCTGTTTCAGGCTTTCCAGCCCGGCAGCAGCTCCTTACACTATTCCTTTTACTATATCGGGCACGGCTACCAACGGAGTGGATTATACGTATATTCCCAACAATGTCACCGTTCCTGCCGGACAGGATTCCGTGGCCGTTGTGATACATCCTATCGTTGATGGTGTTGCTGAAGGCACTGAAACGGTGGTTTTCAATGTTCAGACTGTTGTCTGCGGCAGCGGGTCAAGCGTTACGGTAAACATCATTGATAACTCCATATTGTCGGCGGTTTCTTCCAATGACACGCTCATATGTGGCGATCCGGCCACTATCTGGGTAGATGCCACCGGAGGAATAGAACCTTATACCTATATATGGGATAACGGTGCCGGGGATTCGGCCAGTTCCGTTGTCAATCCGGCGCAAACAACCACTTATTCCTGTACGGTCACTGATGTTTGCAGTGTCACTGCCACGGAAAGCGTTACCATCACCGTGGGCTTGCTTACTGCTGATGCCGGGCCTAATGATACGATCTGTATCGGGCAGCCTGCCTACCTGAATGCAAGCGGAGGAGCTTCTTATCTTTGGAATACGGGTGAAACCACTGCATCTATTTCGATATCACCTTCCACTACAACATCTTATTATGTGACTGTTTACGACATGTGTGATGCCGTAGACTCTGCAGTGGTGGTGGTGAACCCGTTGCCAACCGTATCTGCTACCGCCAACCCCCAGACCTTTTACGACGGGCAAACAAGCATCATCTGCGGCTCGGGAGGAAGTTTTTATTCCTGGACGGCAAACCCGCCGGATCCCTCATTGAATGGTCAGGCCACCCTCACATGTCCTGTTGTTGCGCCACACGTCCCGACAACCTATATGGTAGCAGTGACCGACTCTAATGGCTGCCAGAACTATACTTCGGTGAGCGTAAACGTTTTGCCTATTTATCCGGTGGTTAATTTTACCGGTGAACCTGTGTCCGGCTGCGAACCTTTGACGGTTCATTTTACCGATCATTCAACGATGGTTGCCATTGGAGCAACCTATTTCTGGGAGTTCGGGAACGGATTGTTTTCTTATGAACAAAACCCCCTTGCCTATTACGATACCCCCGGAACCTATGATGTAAAACTTACCGTTACCAATCCTGTAAACCTCAGGGCATCCCTTATCCTGCAGGACTATATCACCGTGTATCCGAAACCGGACGCCATATTTTCGACCTCCCCTCAAAATTCAACTGATATTACAGATCCAACATTCCACTTTTTTGATCACTCGCTGGGTATGCTGAATCACTGGCGCTGGGATTTCGGTGATGGTTTATACGATACGCTCCCAAACACTCATCATTGTTATTCCAACAATGATCCTTATTACCAATTCCCTGAACTGGAAGACACCGGAACCTACCTGGTTACGCTGGCTGTTACTACCATTCATGGGTGTACCGACACCACTTCAAAATTTATTACCGTTGAACCGGCACAGCATCTTTATGTTCCTAATGCATTCACTCCCAACAATGATCCGGTAAATGAAAGGTTTTGCATTATGGGATACGGAGTCATTGAAGATAATTATAAATTAACGATTTATAACCGATGGGGGCAACTGGTATATGAAACAACGAACTTATCCGATTGCTGGGATGGCAATTATAAGGATAAACCTGCCGAAACGGAAACCTATGTCTATATAATAAGTTATATGGATTCGCGGTTTGTCCGCTATATGATGAAAGGAACTGTCACTGTTTTCAGATAAGAAATTCTTTCTCCCTTACAACATTTTATTTGGGATTTTTTTGATGAATGCAATTATCCCAATATAAGCATCAGGAGTGCGCGAACGAATGCTTTGGCTGTCCGCCAGGTGGTGGACGACCCGGTAAATGTTTTTCTGACATTGGGGTTATGATCAATTTACTTTGTTGGTTCTGCAAGAGAAATTTTCTATTGCGGAATTGGGATTATATTCTATTTTTGCAAAAATTTTAACTAAAAATATTTATTATGTCAACTATTAAAATCGCCATCAATGGTTTTGGCCGTATTGGTAGACTTACTTTCAGATCGCTGCAAAAAATGGAAAATATTGAAATTGTAGCGTTGAATGATTTAACGGATGCAAAAACCCTCGCTCATTTATTAAAATATGATTCGGTGCACGGAAAATACCAGGGAGAAGTATCCTATGAAAATGAATTTTTAATTGTTGATAATAAGAAATACCGTGTTTACGCAGAAAAAGATCCTGCGATGCTTCCGTGGAAAGACCTGGGAGTTGATGTGGTGGCTGAATGTACAGGTATTTTCCGCACACGCGAGAAGCTCGAAAAACACATACAGGCCGGTGCCAAAAAGGTGGTATTATCCGTTCCGGCAACTACGGCACAGGATGTTGACATCACGATTGTTCTCGGGGTAAATTCCGATATGCTGAAACCCGAACATCGTTTCATTTCCAATGCATCATGCACGACCAATTGTCTTGCTCCCATTGCAAAAGTTTTGAATGACAGTTTTGGCATAAAACACGGACTGATAAACACGATACATTCCTACACCAACGATCAGATCATTCTCGATGCACCTCATAAGGACCTGCGCCGCGCACGTGCTGCTGCCATGTCTATCATTCCCACCAGCACCGGAGCCGCCAAAGCTATCGGACTGGTTGTTCCCGAACTGGATGGAAAACTCGACGGCTTATCCATGCGTGTGCCGACACCCGACGGATCCGTGGTTGACCTCACCTGCGAAATGAATCGTCCGGTGACCAAAGAGGAGATAAATGCTGCTATGAAACAGGCCTCCGAAGGCCCGATGAAGGGGATACTGGAATATTGCACCGATCCTGTTGTAAGCATTGACATTGTTGATAATCTGAGTTCTTCTATATTCGATTCCAAACTTACACAGGTTATTGACAATACGTTTGTAAAAGTGGTTTCGTGGTACGACAACGAAGCCGGCTATTCGCAAAGGTTCGCCGAACTTATAGTCAAAGCGGGTTCTTTATAAAAATTACAAAAGAGGCAATGAGCCTCTTTTTTTTTGATTTTCTTCTTCCTGGCGGTTATATGCCATCGTTATTAAAATTGCCGGATTTTTTCATATTGCGAATACACAGTCACAAAATTCAGGAAAAAAATGAAATATTTTTTGTGCTAAATTTGTGCATATAAAAAAACAAGGGTTTCGGCAAATGTGCTGAAACCCCTTGTCATTATTGGTGGGACGTACAGGATTCGTCCCGATCCCGATGGCTATCGGGGCTATCGGGACAGTGATCTCAAATATATTATTTTTCGGAATACTTTTCAATGAGTTTTTTGGAGATATCCTGGTGTTTTTTTAAATTTTCAATATATACTATGCTTTTCATGTTTTTGATATGCTTCTCAATTTTTCTTGCAATACTAATATCATCGCATGGTATTAAAAAGTATAGCGCCCAATCATTTGCCCTTTTTGTGTAACTATTTTTGAAAAACCCTGTATTATGCTGATCTATGCGAACATCAAGATTTTGCGTTTCCCCAACATAATATCTGTTGGCAGAGATACTGTATAGTATGTAAACATAATGCATGGATCAATCGGAAAAGTTGAGGAGTTATTTTTTTAAGCATAAATATTTGATAA
>DAOORA010000023.1:0-56387 GCA_035389045.1 Bacteroidales bacterium
TGCAACTGTGTCCACTCCGTGTAACTCTGTGTAATACTAAAAAAAGTCACATTAAAAACTAATAATGTTCACAAAGTGCCCCAAAGAAGTATTATCATATTTTTATTTGTTCAGCTTAAAAAAGATTTCGTTCATAGCCTGTACAAATTGATGTTTGGGCATAGCGCCCCTTTTCATCTGCGGCTCGCCATCAACAGGGCAGAATAAAATGCTGGGTATGCTCTTTATGTCAAAAACCACTGAAAGCTCCTCCTCTGTTTCGGTATCCACTTTATATATTACAATTTTCCCGGCATATTCTTCCGCCAATTCTTCCAGGACAGGCGCCACCATCCGGCATGGCCCGCACCAGTCGGCATAAAAATCGATGATACAAGGCAGGGTACCTTTATACTTCCAATCCTGCCCCGCGTCATAATCGAAAACTTTTTCCCTGAATGTTTCTTTTGTCAGATGTTCCATGATATTTATTTTTAGATTATAATTGCTCAGTTACTGATAGCCGGCGCTTTGCGAATGTACTTATTATCCTGAACCTGGTCAACAAAAAACCGGGCAAGGTCCTTCCTCGACACACCCAGGTTCAATTTATCTCGGCCATAATAACCAATATGTTGAATACCTTTTGCCGGCCCGTTAGTAAGTAATGCCAAGCGTATCATAGTCCATTCGAGGTCCGATTCTTTGATTATTGCGCCCATTTTTCTTATCTCGCAATATGCACCGGGGATAAGCCTTTTAACAATACCCACCAGCAACCTGAATTTAAATGACGGAAGATCATTCCCGTCTTCCACACTGGCAGTACCCATGGCCACCAGCCGGCACACATGAAACTTTTTCATGCCAGTGATGATATTCCGGGTTCCATCGCTGAGTTCTGTAGTTTTCACATTGGTGCTTGGCCCGAGTATGCTTACCACAGCATCGGTATCTTTAACCGCAGACTCAATAGCCTGAATGTCTTTCAATGTGCCTTTTATCACGGTCAGGTGCGGATCGCTGAACACTATTTTCGAAGGATCTCTTGCATAAGCATTTACCTCATATCCCTTTGAAAGGGCATACTGCACTATGAGCTGCCCCGAAGGACCTGTAGAACCGAAAACTGCTATTTTCATATCCTCTTGGTTGATTGATTAATTCTTGTTTTCGCCAGGAATATTGGGATAAGTACATTTATGGAGCTGGGAAATAGATCGGATGTTTTTCATTATACTTAAGTAAAAAATGATGGATCATCTTGCGCTTTTGCTTTGTTTTCTGCAATTCCGCATAAAGTTCCTCATCATGGGTTTTTAAAAAATCGCTGAAGTCCCTGAAATTGAAATGAATGCTGTTGCCGGTTTCAAAATCCAGCAAATATTCTGTATAATCACCCGTGGAGCCCATATAGGCCATTGGCTCGGTTGCGAAATACATATCATGCATGCTTGATCTGTTAAAGGCAATGTAATGAGACAAGGCGCCCACAATGAACATGCGGTAATAATATCCGGAAAAGCCCTGGCTTAGATACAACACGCCATTTTTGCAGAAAGCAAAACATTCATCAATTAGGCAGGTTCGCTTACTTCCGATGGAATCCGGGCAAGGGTATTTCAATATGATGCTACCCTCCTCGCCATATATTCTATCTTTTACTACTTCAAATTCCGGGAGAGAAGGCTTGTTGTTTTTAAATTCATTAAAAGTCTGATAAATCCCGTCTTTAAGCTTAAAATCGCGCGTATATTTTACATAAACAGAATCGTTTTGAGCATTAAGGGGGTTAGATAACAAAGTAAAAAAACAGAAAATAGCGGCAAAAATCTTAATAAATAGAAGGTTAAAACAATTTGAACGACGAATGAGCCGGCAGACATAAGACATGGAAACAGTATTTTTAATCATATACAAAATTACGATAATTTATTTCTCCGGATTAATGCTATTCTATAATTAGGCAAAATCACCATGTTCGGCTTAGGCTCCAGCCTAAGTCGTCATTATTATCGCAGGCTCCAGTCTGCACTATTCAACCGTTTTCCATAAAAAGGCACCTGTTGAAACTTACTTTTTCTATGAAAATGTTATTGTTTGGTTACAGGCAGAGCCTGTTAATATATAACCGGCGAAGGTAGAACCTTCGCCGAACAGAAGTTCGGCTTAGGCTCCAGCCTAAGTCGTCATTATTATCGCAGGCTCCAGCCTGTACTATTCAACTGTTTTCCATAAAAAGGCACCCTGTTGAAAATTTCTTTTTCTATGAAAAATGTTATTGTCTGGTTGCAGGCAGAGCCTGTTAATATAACCGGCAAAGGTAGAACCTTCGCCGAACTGCGGTTCGGCTTAGGCTCCAGCCTAAGTCGTAATTATTATCACAGGCTCCAGCCTGTATTATTTTACCGTTTCCCATAAAAAGGTTACTTTTTCTACATCAATAACAGCACTTAAATCAGCATAATTTCTTGCGCTTGAATAAAGGTAGTCTTCTGGTTTTTCAACTATACCAGCCCGTACCGGATTATTGTGAATATAATTAATCTTTTGCTCTATAAACTTTTGGCTATAAACATGTTCCGGATGGTTCTTATGTGTCCATATTTGATTTGTTTGTTTTGGTTTGTTTTTACCATGGTATTCAAACACAAGTTTCATCCAGTCTTTTCTACTCTCGGATTTATCTTTAATAATTTCTAAAAATTCCTGACTGGTGAAATTCTTAAAATCCCTGATAAATCCGCTCAGGTCGTTTTGTTCGCTTTGAGCCAACAAATGAATATGGTTTGACATAATTACATAGGCAAATAAATTCAGTCCTTTATGTTGTTGGCAGTACTTGAAACTTCCAATTACAACATCCCGATATGCCTTCCTGGTAAAAAGATCAACCCAGCCTACAATTTGAAATGTAAGAAAGTACGCACCTTGCTTTTCAATGATTTTATATCCTGTTGACATTTTCAATATTTTGAAAAACAAAGTTATTTATTTTTTACAGGCAGAGCCTGTTAATATATAACCGGCGAAGGTAGAACCTTCGCCGAACTGCGGTTCGGCTTAGGCTCCAGCCTGTATTATTTAACCGTTTTCCATGAAAAGATTACCCTGCTGACATTCTCTTTTTTCTTTAAAAAAAGTCATTGCGTGGTTACAGGCAGAGCCTGTTAATATAACCGGCGAAGGTAAAACCTTCGCCGAACAGCGGTTCTGCTTAGGCTCCAACCTAAGTCGTCATTATTATCACAGGCTCCAGCCTGTACTATTCAACCGTTTTCCATAAAAGATATCATTTTAATAGATACTCCGTGAAAAGCCGGATTTAAACCTCAATTGGTCAAAATTCACACTGTAAACAAATTCAGGCAGTATGGCTCCGTTATCAAAACGGTATGTGGCACGGATACCCATGCTCAGCGGGGCCAGAAAACGCAGAAAATGAAAATCAGCAAGTATGGCAAGACCTGCAGAACTTAAATCATAATTATGATTATTAACATCGGTGATATGTGCATAGTCATAATATGCCGAAGCCCTGAAACGTTTGATATAAAACAGGGAGCCGATACTCCAGTCGGGATAAAATAAGGGCATTTCGTAGGCACCTTTCACGACGAAGATTTTTTTTAATCCTGTGGCATCGTAACCGTGCGGTAAAGAAACGATATCGCCAAAAAGATATTCCCTGCCACATTTCTGCTGATATCCCCCGTAGATGTTCAAACTGTGGTGGCGGCCAATACCCGGAAAAAATAACAATCCCTGCAAAGCGGCTGTTTGGCCCAGCTGTGCTCCGCTGAACGGAGTATGCCTGTATGTAAACTCCAGCATTTGCCCCCACCTTGGATTGATATCCCTCAGCGAGGTCTTTAAAATGCTGTAACCATAAAAACGATATTCCATTGCCTGATAATATCCGGAAAACCGTTCTGCCGGATAATTTTTACCGGGCAGAAGTCCATAAAAATTGAAATTCACCTCCGGCTGAATAAAAATATGATATTTTCCCTTAGTGAGGTAAAAAGGCACATCAATACCACACTGTAAGGCCAATACATCCCAGGTTATGGTATCATCCTTAAAGAAATAATAAGCCGTCTGCAGGTTGATCCGCGGGTACAAGCCCCGGTAACTTAACTTTGCATAGATATGCGACTGGGGTTTGTTCCACTCATGCTCGTAACCGGCGCTCAGGTACATGGTACTCAATAGATTCTGTGAAAGCAGTTCAACACCGGGTTTTACAGTCGTATTATCCGCATTGACAGAAATCGGTCCCCAACTGTGAAAATTAAAAAGGTTCAGAAATTTAGAATACTTTTTCACAGGATATGTCATTTTTTCTTTTTCATAAAAATCAATTACCATGGTATCTGCAGCAGTCAGTGGCTGATTAAGCGAATCTGAATGGTTTCCGACATCGGTTACCGGAATCCATAGTGAGGTATCAATGGCACATCGTACCGGCTTGAAACCGTCAGATGTATAATCGGAATACAGTAGCTCTTTCCCATCTTCAGATACAACAGGATCTGAAACGCCGAAGGCTGAAGAAGTCACCTTCCAGGTGCTTTTTGTATGGATATCAAGGGCAAAAATGTTATTTATTCCTGACTGTGCGGAAACAAAATACACCAGGTCTTTGTATAAAACCGGCTGTGCAATTTCTGCATATCCGGGCTCGGTCAGATCGGACGGTTTGCCGGTGCTGTCAAGCAAACAAATTCGTTTTCCGTAACGGTTCAATGCTATATATACAATTTTATTACCTGTTTCAGACCAACAGGGCGTCATCAAAAAATCAGCGGAATCTGCTTCATAACGGTTCAGTATGTTACCATTTCCCGCATCCAGAACCACAATAGCAGAATGATTACCGATACTTTGCTCCACGCATACCACTTTTTCACCCCGTCTGTCCAAAGCAGGTGCAAAATACCTCGAACGATGCGTTAACCGGCGAATACGGTGACTATTGATATCATAAATTTTCAGGATAGAATATGTGCGGTTTTCCCATCTGAGATCATAACTTATCTCTGCCCAGACCATTTTCCCTGAGCAAACACTGAATGCGGTATTCTGAAAAGAACCCGGAGTACACAGTTTACGTTCGCTGCCGTTGCTATCGAGACATACAAAGCGGGTAATATCATTCATTCCGGAACGGACACTAATGTATGAACCATTACCATGATACCCGGTGAAATTATAGCTGGTATATAGTTTGTTTTTAGGGGTCTTTACTTGGGTGAACTCTGTCAGTTTTATTTGCAATCGCTGTTCATTCCACAAGCATTGCAGGTTCTGAAAGCAATATTTATAAAGATTAACTTTATTCAATCCGCTCACATTTTTGATACCTGAATTGAAAGGCACCACCATAACAGGAAGTTTTCCCACCTTGTTCATAGCTCTTTCCCACACAGCCGCAGAAAAATACTTCCTGGCCGTTGCCACCAGCTGATAACCAAATTCATACCTGTTGGGAGTATAAGTTCTGTAAGAGCCAAAACATGCTTTGTTGTAATTATAAATACCTTTTTCCAGGACCTGTGCACGCATCTTCATGGAGAACGATGGCAAACGTCCGCGTCCGCTGTTGCTGAAAGCGGTTTCGGCATATACCGCGTCTCCTTCCACAAACCACAGGGGAACAAACGTACCAATCACGCCGGCTGTGATCTGCTGCCCGAATATGTATGACAGTGCTTTGGTGAATCCATGATTGATCTTACTGTACTGAACCACATGCCTGAACTCATGCAGCATAAGCTGATCTGCCCATGGCTGCGCATAATCATCCTGCCCGGGACACAAAAAAAATTCTATCCTTTTGGGAGCCCAGGGAACCTCTGCATTGGATATTACAGACCGGTTGTGCAGTACTACGGGAATTCTTTCCGGTTTTATCTTCATGTCGGCGCTGAGCGGTTCATAAACCTGCTCAAAGCCATTGGCAATATGCTGTGCCTGTGACTCGATGCCGGCAGGAAAAATGATCTTGAAATGCCCGGTCTTAATCACATTCCATTTTACCGAAGCCGGATCCTGCCCAAGGTCATAAAACTGGGCATAGGCCTGAACTGACATTAATAATACACAGGAAAAAAGAAAATATCTCAGGTTATTCATTGCTCGTCTTATAGTCCAAAAATACAAAATCAAACAAATAATCTATCACAAAACTTTGAATGACTTTTTGAAATCCGTATTTTTGTTGAAAAATTCAGATCATGAAATTCATCATCAAAGTATTGATCACGGCATGTGCTGTGATGCTTACAGCATGGCTCCTTGATCCGCATATTCACGTAGACAACTTCCTGGCCGGTATCATTGTAGCGCTTGTGCTGGCTGTATTAAATGCCATCGTAAGGCCCATTTTGCTGTTTATCAGTATCCCCGCAACAATACTTACCCTGGGATTGTTTATTTTTGTTATCAATGCGATGATCATTTTACTTGCCGCCTACCTTATCGGATCAAAATTCCAGGTTGAAAACTTTTGGTGGGCATTGCTTTTCAGCATTATTGTGTCATTGTTCAGCAGCATTCTTAACAGCGTGTTAAAAACAGATTCTCCGCAGCAATAGCAGAACAACGCATGTTCATGGTATAAAGTAATAATATATTCTTCATGGATATTTCAGATATCATCAACCATCTTGGGGAAGAGCGCAGCAGGTATTATAACGCCGTGGCGCCGCCGGTGATACGTACCAGCAATTTTTGTTTCGGCAGTGTTGAAGATATGCGGAATAACATCGACAAAGAATTTGAGGTACCCTTTTATACAAGAGGTTCCAATCCTACTGCAGGTATCCTGCGAAAAAAAATGGCTGCCCTGGAGAAGACGGAAGATGCCCTGATCACATCGAGCGGATGTGCTGCGATAAGCGTCGCTGTATTTGGAAACCTTTCGGCAGGAGACCATGCGATCTGTGTGAAAAACTGTTACAGCTGGACTCATACCCTGTTCCACGATATCCTGGCACGGTTCGGCGTTAATGTAAGTATCATTGATGGCACAAGGACTGAACATTTTAAAAATGCAATCATGCCGAACACCCGGCTGATCATGCTGGAAAGCCCGACATCATTCCTTATGGAATTGCAGGATCTCAAAGCGATAGCTGCCCTTGCAAAACAACATGAGATCACAACCATAATTGACAACAGTTATTCAACACCGCTTTTTCAGAATCCGGCTGAACTGGGCATTGACATTGTGGTTCATTCGGCTTCCAAATATCTGGGCGGCCACAGCGATCTGATAGCAGGTGTGATATGTTCGTCAGAAAAAATGATACGAAAACTTTTTGCTCAGGAATATTTGTCTTTTGGCGGCATCATCACCCCTGACAATGCCTGGCTGGTTTTACGCGGTTTGCGGACGCTGCCCCTGCGCATGAAACATAGTCACGAATCAACAAAAAAAATCGTGGTTTACCTGGAAAATCACCCGAAAATTGACAAGGTATTATGGCCATTTGCGTCGGGTTCCCGTCAGTCTGCACTTGCGCAGCAACAAATGAAGGGCGCTGGAGGATTGTTTTCGTTTACAATGAAAACAACAGATATCCATACTGTGGATGTCTTTTGCAACGCCCTGAAACGTTTTCTGCTTGCCTGTTCCTGGGGCGGCTATGAATCCCTTGTTTTCCCGGGTTCAGTTTTATATAGTTCCTCAAACAACAACAAGGAAATACCGTTTAACCTCATAAGGATGTACGTGGGACTTGAAGATGCAGAATTGCTTATTAAAGATATTGAACAAGCCCTGGACCGGATTTAATGTATTAATCCATGCTGCATAACATCCTCTTGTGGCTCGACCTAAGCCCCCACCCTCGAGCTACGGCTGTGTTCGACTCAGGCTGGAGCCTAAGTCGTTATTATTTTCTCAGGCTCCAGCCTGTATTATTTAATCGTTTCCCATAAAAAGGCTGACCTGTTGGCCTTTTCATTTTTAGTTTTTAGCAAAAAATTATTGCTTTGTTACAGGCAAAGCCTGTTAGTATGGTTTCGACGAAGGTAGAACCTTCGCTGAACGGGAGATTCAATCAATGAAATAAGAGTTTCGTTTTACCGGAAATTTTACCTATTAATACCAATGATTTTCAGTCATCGGATAACTATAAACTGCAAAAAGATTTTGAAATAGTTATTAAGAAATTGTTTTGATTTTATCTTTTCATATCTTTATGCGTCTTTTTTGCTGCAACTTCGTTAGATTTTTCGACATAGGATAAACTATGTCTGCAAAATCTGCCTCGTTTTGCTAAAAAATCCATCATAAATCTTATGTAACATAAAATCAAAACAGTTTCTAAGTCATAAGAAGGCTACTTCAAAAAATTTGTAACTTTGGCTGAAGCAAAAATTCCATGCTTTTGAATATAATAAATTGGCTCGAAAGTCATACATTACCCTGCCTTTATCAGACCTTTTTCGGCATAGAATGTCCCGGCTGCGGCGCGCAGAGAGCCCTGATTGAACTGCTCAAAGGTAACCTTATGGAAAGTTTGAATGCATGGCCGGCATTGATACCCGTCCTGTTCATGTTGGTGTACCTGGTGTTTTTTGTAATTTTCAGGTTTAAAAATGGCCTGCAAATCTTAAAAATTACTTTTGTAATTAATGTTTCCATTATTACTATTAATTACATTTATAAGCTAACTTTGCATTTATTATGATACTGCTGTCATTTAAATAAATTAATTATGGAAAATCAATCAGAATATCCCCGGCCTGCCTATGGACAGAAAATGATCCCTTATTCTGTCACTGCCATGGTTTTCGGCATTGTATCCATCGCTGTAACATGCTGGTTCGGATGGGTTGCCGCAATAGTGGCTCTGGTGCTTTATAAAAAAGGCATGGCCATTTATTATGAAAACCCGACGGACTACAAGCGTTCATCCCTGGGAATGCTCCGTACCGCTAAAATTTGCGGCATAATCGGTTTGATCGTTTCTATTATTACTACCCTGGTGTATATCCTTTATATTTTGTTTATCATGGGCATGATTAATTATTCTTCTCACTTCAATTTTAATTACTGACCTATGAAAATATTAACGGTCAGCCAGATCCGCGAAGCAGATGCTTATACCATAGCTCATGAGCCCATAGCTTCAGTGGATTTGATGGAACGGGCGGCTTTGAAATGTTATAACTGGCTTATACAGCAATACGGACGGAATAAAAATTATAAGATTTTCTGCGGTACAGGCAACAACGGCGGCGACGGACTGGTTATCGCCCGTCTGCTTTCCGCCAAAAACATCAATGTTCAAACATACATTGTAAGATTCAGCGAAAATTGTTCTGCAGATTTCTGTATTAATTATGACCGGTTGGTACAAATAAAAAATATCCAAATCTCCGATATTACGTCTGCCTCAGAAATGCCTCCGATAAAACAGGATGATGTAGTTGTCGACGCCATTTTCGGTTCAGGGCTTTCAAAACCTGTAAGGACAGGTATAGCTGCCGAGGTGATCGGGACTATTAACAAAAGCGCTGCATCAGTTGTTGCTATTGATATCCCTTCAGGACTTTTCGGCGAAGACAACTCTGCTAATGACGGAAAGATTATACAGGCACAACATACTATGACATTTCAATTTCCCAAATTATCATTTTTTTATGCCGGCAATGAAAAATATGTTGGAAACTGGCATGTTCTTCCTATCGGTTTGCATCCGGAATTCATCGAAAAAGCTATGGTCAGAAACTACCTTGTTGAAAAAGAAGATGTCCGGGCCATGATCAGACCGCGCAAAAAGTTTTCACATAAAGGGAATTTCGGCCATGCTCTTCTGGTGTGCGGTTCATACGGGAAAATGGGCGCTGCGGTATTGGCTGCCCGTTCCTGCATAAAATCCGGTGCAGGCCTGGTTACATCACATATTCCCGTATGTGGTTATGATATCATGCAAAGCACTGCTCCTGAAATCATGTGCAGTATTGATAATGGCGAACGGATCATTACAGACACCATTGATCTGAAACCATATAATGCTGTTGGTGTTGGCCCCGGCATAGGCCAGGACGAAAAAACACAAAAAGCGATAAAACTCCTCATTCAGAACTGCAACTGTCCTGTGGTTTTTGATGCAGATGCTATCAATATTCTCTCAGAAAACCAAACATGGCTTGCCTTTGTCCCGGAAAATTCCATATTTACACCTCATCCAAAAGAATTTGAACGCCTGGCCGGAAAAAGTATTAACGAAAGCCAGCGACAGGCATTGCAAACCGATTTTTCAAAAAAATACGGCGTTTTTGTTGTCCTGAAAGGAGCTTACACCTGCATCAGCACACCTTCGGGCGACTGCTATTTCAATACTACCGGTAACCCGGGTATGGCCACCGCCGGCAGCGGTGACGTACTTACCGGCATCATCACGGGATTGCTGGCACAAGGCTATTCCCCTTTCGCGGCAAGTATTCTGGGAGTATACGTACACGGGTTTTCCGGTGACCTGGCCGCCGGTCGTTATGGTTACGAAGCAACCACTGCCGGAGAAATCATTAATATGTTAGGAAAAGCTTTTTTAAAGACAGGGGCATCAACCAATAAATAATTCCGGTATTTCTTTTCTTGTCCTGGCCGTTTTTGCCCTTCGCTGAAGCTGATCGGGCAATACCTTTATATCGCCTTCATAACCTATTGCTGCTACCGAGATAACAGAATACTCATCGGAAATACTAAAATTCTCGCGTGCTTTTTCCTGGCTGAACCCGCCCATCTGGTGAACAAAAATATTCATTTCAGATGCTCTGATAATCAAATTCTCAACAGCCATACCCGTATCATACATGTGAAAATAATTGGGTTTATTATTATGTGAAAAGTTTCTTTTTGCCAGCACCAGAATCAGCACAGGAGCTGTTCTTGCCCACTCCTGATTGGCCTCCACCAGGCATCCATATAGTTTATTATATTTTTCAGGTTCGTCTTTGCTGGTATAAACAAACCTCCAGGGCTGTTCATTGTAAGCCGAAGGAGCCCAGCGGGCAGCATCAAATAAATGCATTATTATTTCCTCACCAGGGATTTCATCGGTAAAGGCCAGCGGACTGTACCTTTGCTTAATGGCATCTGAAACTTTCATAAATCTTTTTAATTTGTTAGGCAAAAATACTCAATGTAACATGATAAAATAAGTTTCGATTCAAATAATACAGAATATAGTTATTTTTTCAAATCCCGTTCCCTCAATATCAGCCGGAGCGGGCATCTTGTGGATATGCTTATTAGAGACAATAACTCATTTCTGCACTTTAAAGGCAACACAAAACACCACCATTTTCCCAGCTTTTCCATTCAGATTTAAAAATTATGTATTTTTGAAAAAAAATAAAAAATGAGAAAATACCTTTTCCTTATTATCACTGCCATCGTTTTTGTATCTTGCAGCAGCAATAACGCCAAAAATGAAAAAATAGAAGAATCCGGAACCGATACCGTAAAAAAAGTTGAAAAGGTGGTTATATTAAAACCTGAGGTTTTAGACGAAGCCTCCTTTCGGCAAAAAGTATTTGATTATACCAGCGGGAAAAAATTTAAATTTCTTGGTGAGAAACCCTGTTTGATTGATTTCTATGCCGACTGGTGTGCACCCTGCCGCAAACTTGCCCCTATACTGGAAGAAATTGCTGCGGAATACGGAGGGAAAATTAATGTTTACAAAATCAACACAGACCACAATCCGAATGTTTCCGGTTATTTCAATGTATCCAGTATTCCTGCCGTGCTTCTTTGCCCCATGCAAAGCCAGCCCCAGATGATGGTCGGGCTTTACCCGAAACAGGAATATGTAAATGCCATTAACCAGATCTTGCTGGATACGGTTAACAACCAGCAGTAAGCTGTTTTGGGTCAGCAGTCACAGAGAGTGCAATCCCGGAGTCTAATATTATAAATACAACACTGTATTATATCTTATTAACTTGAAGTACAGCATCTTGTCATTTACCATTGAATCCCACAGATTTCGTTCTGACATAATCAAAAGTGCCTTTTTCTCTTACCCTTACCCCTTTTTCTGTAAGATGCACCGTACAACATTCGTGCAGGGTATCATGCTGGAACAATAAAAGATAATTTTGATCAGCGGCTTCGTTCAGGAAGATTTGTTTTTCCTCCAGCGAAAGCAAAGGCCGGGTATCATAACTTGCCACGAAAGACAGTGAAATATGCGCCGCGGTGGGAATAAAATCCGCCATATAAACCAACGTCTGCCCCATGAACCGGATCATTGGAATAATTTGGCCGTCGGTATGACCGCCCACGATTTTCAAAAAAATATTTTCTGAAAATGACATCTCCTTTTCAATGAATTTCAATCGTCCGCTCTTTTCCATAGGCAACAGGTTTTCATGGAGATACGAGGCTTTTTCGCGCGGGTTGGGATCATTTGCCCAGTTCCACTGCCGCCGTGAACACCATAATGAAGCATATTGAAATACCGGAACGGTTTCGTTACTTTCGTTTTTACGGTATGTTCCTCCGCAATGATCAAAATGAAGGTGTGTATGTACAACATCTGTTATATCATCCGGAGAAAAGCCATGTTCTTTGATGGCATTCACAAGATTATCATAACCATCAATATAAAAATGGCTCCGGAATTTCTCATCCTGTTTGTTTCCCACACCGGTGTCGAAAAGGATGAGGCGGTCACCATCTTTCACCAATAATTCACGCAAAGCAAACGTCACCATATTGTTTTCATCGGGAGGATATATTTTACTCCAGATAGATTTCGGCACAACCCCAAAACAAGCGCCTCCGTCAAGTTTAAAGTTCTCAGCATTAACAAAAAAGATTTCCATACCACATGCAATTATACCAACCGACAAAGTTACTTGTAAAAACGAACAAAAAAAGCCACCCCTTTGCAGAGGCAGCTTTTTCAGTATCATTCATATAGATCTTATTGAATGAAAGTCATCTCATCAATAAGGTTTTTAGCCCCTGCATATTTGTCAATCACGAACATCACATAACGGATATCGACACAAATGGTGCGTTGAACGGCCGGCTCATAAGCAATATCGCCGCTCATGGCTTCCCAGTTGCCATCAAAGGCAATACCGATAAGGTGGCCATCGGCATTGATCACAGGGCTGCCCGAATTACCCCCGGTAATATCGAGGTTGGCAATGAAACATACCGGCATTTCGCCGTTTTTGCCGTAACGCCCGTAATCCTTAGCTTCGTAAAGTTGCTTGAGTTTAGCCGGAACAATAAATTCATTATTTGAAGGGTCTTCTTTCTCCATCACTCCTTTCAGAGTAGTAATATAATTATAATGTACTGCATCGGCCGCATCATAATCAAGCACTTTCCCATAGGTCATACGCATGGTAGAATTGGCATCCGGATAATATTTTTTATCTTTATTCATTTCGCGAAGCCCGGCAATAAACAGCCGGCTGCCTTTATTGATTTTGGATTCAAGTTCGCCCATAGGCCCGTAAAGTCCACGGATACAGCTCACCATCGACAACGTGATCTTAAATCCGGGATCATTCAATAATACTTTATAAGCGGGCTGATCAAGGAAACCCATCAATTTGACCTTATCAACAAAAATAGATTTTGCATAAATATTTTCTGCCCATTTGTTGAAATCACCTTTGAATTTCTTTTCAAGCTCATTGGCAAAAATATCCGGCAACTGGTCTTTTGGAATGTTATCATAATACATTTTGATCAGGGCGCTAAACAGTTTTTTGTCTGTCGGAAGGTTATAATCTTTAAAATATTTTTCCACTTCAGGTTTGAAATTCTCTGCCAACGTTTTAATATCACCGTTGTATGAATCTTTGATGGTTTTGTTTTTCTCTTCACTCTGCGCTTTGAGTTTCATATAGAGCTGGAACACCCCAAAAGAAAAATATATAAACTCTGGTCCCTGAAACACAGTTTCCTCAAGGTACTTCATGTGTTTATTATATTTCTTTAAATCATTATACCCGTCGGCAACCATCTGCAGGGCATCGCCGTACTTAGCCTTACGTGCTTCGTCGGAAACCACCCATTGTGAGAAATCTTTTTCAAGGTTCAGTTTTTTATCATAAACTTTCAGCTGTTTCAGCATTTTTGATTCCCCTATCCATTTTTTCCAGTAGTTCGATGTCCTGGTGTAATATTTATCGGCATACTGAAGTTTCACTTTGGGGTCTGCATCCATATCCTCCTTCATAATGGCAAGTTTTTTATTGCGTACTTCTATGGCTATAGGATTGGACTGCTGAAGTGTCATATCTACACCATATGAAGTCATATAGCGTGTTGTAGTACCGGGATATCCCCATATCATGGAGAAATCATCTTTTTTAACCCCTTTCAGCGATATCGGCAGATGATGTTTGGGTTTCAGAGGAATGTTGTTTTCAGAATATTCTGCAGGAGAACCGTCAGGTGCACTATATACGCGGAGCATGGAAAAATCTCCCGTATGACGCGGCCACATCCAGTTGTCCGTATCACCGCCGAATTTTCCGATTGCCGAGGGCGGGGCGCCTACCAGGCGGACATCTTTATAAATAATATAAACAAACATATAAAATTCGTTCCCTTCAAAAAAACTTTTGACATCGGCCACATATTTGCCCTTTTCAGAAGCTTCCTTTTCAAGTTTTCCGGATATTTTATTGATAGCCGCATCACGTTCACCTTCGGTCATATCGTCACGTAATTCCGCCATCACCTTTGATGTTACATCCTCCATCCGTACAAGAAAGGATGCTGTGACGCCTTCATTACGCAGTTCTTCCTTTTTGCTGAAGGCCCAGAACCCGTTTGTCAGGTAGTCATGCTCTATGGAACTTTGCTCCTGAATAGCTCCAAAACCGCAATGGTGGTTCGTCAGGAGCAATCCCTGATCCGAAACAACTTCAGCCGTGCAAAAATGAAAGGTCGGATGGTCGGCATTACCCAATCCCACTATAGCGTCTTTCAATGAAGAATTATTGACACTGTATAATTCTTCTGCCGTCAGGTGGAGGCCGCTCTTTTGCATATCAACATAATTGAGACGCTCGATCAGCATCGGCAACCACATGCCCTCGTCGGGCGGGTTTGTTGCAAGCACTCCGGTAAAGAGCGCAAAGCACATCATCAGTGAAATAAAGATTTTTTTCATACGTTTTTTATTTAAATTATTAAATGATTTTTTCTAACCCACGAAAATAATTTCCACAAAAATAATTATTTGACTGATTAAAAAGATACAGCGCCATAATAATATTAAAAGACTCATAGGCAACGCACGTTATAATGGGTTTTGCGGATTTAATTCCCAGCATGTTTGTTTTCTTTTCATCCATTGGACAGGATGATAAGACTTTTGTTACAAAAACTCCCTTTATTTTTTCAACCCCGTTACAGTATCTTTGTTTTCTTCCTTCACTCCTGTTCCGAAAAGTTTTCTTCCGGTTTTTTCAGAAATAAATTTTACATGCATCTTACCACCAAGATGTGTTGCATTCTCCAGTAAGGAAATATTCTCCCGTTCAAGATAAATATTAACCTCTCCTGTTTTAATGTTTTTCAATTCCTCGGGATTCATCTTCATACTTGTTGACCCGACAGCATTAGTATAAACAGAAGAAGCGTTTCCCGCTATATCTTCAATGAATAACCGGATATTTTCTCCGTTTTGAAGCGGGTATACCCATTCAACAGAGAAGCCCTGGTCTTTATCTATTGTACCCGCAGCTAATACACATTCCACCGGGATTACCGTCGCAAGGTTCGTATAGGAATATCCATCACCGTTGATATAAATAAAGGTATAAAACGGTTTGGCATCAGCCTGTAAATTCATTTCATAGAATGTTCCGGAAAAAACGCTTGCATCATCCGGCATCTCCTGGTTTTCAAACAGAACTTTACTGGGCTTCACAAGAAACAACGTCGTTCCGTTAGCCCCTCCGAAACGGAAAGTGGCCACTGCCGTCAGTTCTTTCTCACCGGAATTATAGGTTATAGAATAATGCTGGTATATCTCCGATTGTTTTACCGTATCAGAATTGGCTGTTTCATTTGAGGCGCAGCTTGCCAGCATCATCACACCCAAACTAACAAAAAAAAACCTGAATAAGGTTTTCATTTTATGTTTATTAAATATTTTCATCCATCAAATTTTATCTATAGCATTTGTCCACAAATGTTTTAACGGCATAGTAAGTCTTGTCCTTAGCTTCCATATAACCCATGTGCGCCACGTCGCCCATCAATAAAGCCGTACTGTCTGAAGGCATCCCTATCTGTTCAAGCAGCACAGCGAGAGGCAACCGCACATCAAGTTTCCCGGCAATAAATAAAACCGGGTACGGGGCATTATTCAAAACATGGGTGCGGTCGGGTCGCTCTGCCATACCTGAATTAGCTGCCAGCACAGCTTCCGGGCTCATCTTTTCAGATTCCCTGACCATGTCGTTTATTTCAGATACATACTTCAACTGGTTTTCAAGGGTGAACAGGGAAGGAATGAACTCCCCCAAAAAATTAAAAAGATTGTTTTTTATCAGGTTGTTGGTGCGCATACGGTTTTTGAATTTTTCGGGAGTATCTGCCAAAGCATACGAATGAAACAATCCCAGTCCCTTCATCATAGCCGGATATATGTCCGCAAAAGCGAGGGCAACATATCCGCCCATGGAATGTCCGATGATCACACTTAGTTTAACTCCAATGGTATCAAGGACATTCTTAACACAACCGGCCATCATTTCCATAGTGTGTACCTGTGATACACATTCACTCAGCCCGTGTCCCGGCAGATCTATGCTGATCACATGGTACGAAACGGATAAACGTTCGGAAAAGTCATTCCAGATGTTGAGTGATTCGGTAAAGCCATGTAAAAGCACAACAGCATCACCCGCCCCATGCTGCTTGTAATGTATCTTGAAGTTCTTATAATAGCAAAAATCGCCCATGCAGTTTTTGTGTAAAGTTAAAAATTATTCATGTGTTTTCATGAAATTTATTGGAAAGATAATGATATTTTTGCAGAAATATGCCACTATCCATCTTCAGAAAGAAGCATTATCAGGCTTCCGGGTCCTTGTCGAAACTTGCCGTGCGGAAATTACTCAAAGACCGCATGGCTCTTATTTCCATGATATTTATTCTCTTTCTGTCCATTATTGCCGTGCTGGGTTACCTTATCACACCCGACTCAACGCCATTCGCCAATCAGCAGTTTCTTGAACTCACCACCAAAAAACCCGGAGTCAAAGTAAAAATGCTGAAAGTATGCAAAAATGAACCCTATGACAAGCCGGGATTTTTTAAAAAAATGTTCTTTGGTGCAAAAAATGATTATCAATACATTCCTATTGATAAGTATTTCTTTCAGGAAGATAAGATCTTCGTGGAAACATATACCGGCATGACACCGAATAACGGGGAGATAATATCTTTCAGCCTTGCTGATGTGGTATATGCATTGCCTCCTGATAATTCCGCAATTAACCATGAAGGCAGCCAGCTAACATTCACAGATATTTATGGTCATAAGATCACCGAAGAACTCAGCGTGCTAAAAGAAAAAACAGAAAGCGGAAACATTATCACAAAAAGGTTTTTATTAGGTACCGACCGTTTTGGTCGCGATGTGCTCAGCCAGATCATGATCGGCACCCGGGTAAGCCTTTCCGTAGGGTTTATTTCTGTTTTCATCTCCCTGCTGATCGGAATTTTCCTGGGAGCCCTGGCCGGCTATTTCAAGGGTAAGGTTGATAATCTTATCATGTGGTTTATCAATGTGGTATGGTCGATACCGACTTTGCTTCTGGTCATTGCCATAACTTTTGTGCTGGGAAAAGGTTTCTGGCAGGTTTTCATAGCCGTAGGGCTTACCATGTGGGTAGAAGTTGCCCGTGTTGTCCGGGGGCAGTTTCTGAGCATACGTGAAAAGGAATTTGTTGAAGCTGGGGTAGCATTGGGATTCTCAAATTCACGGATCATCTTCAGACACATTTTACCTAATGTCCTTGCTCCGGTAATTGTCATCTCTGCAGCCAATTTTGCATCAGCCATACTTATTGAAGCCGGCCTGAGTTTTCTTGGGATAGGCGTTCAACCTCCAATGCCGTCCTGGGGAACCATGATCAAAGAGCACTATGGTTATATCATCCTCGATTCCGCATATCTTGCCATCGTTCCCGGCATAGCGATCATGCTGACTGTGCTGGCTTTTATGCTTACCGGCAATGGACTTAGGGATGCCCTTGATGTGAAAATGGTCAATAAATAGTTTCTAAAAATTTTCATTTTTTTTTGTTTCAAATTAAAAAATGTATATTTGCACGGAATTTCCCTTTTGAAATATTCTGTTTCTCTAACGTTCGTTACCGGAAACATTCTTTTAATCAGAAATTTACATATTTTTTTTTAAAATACAAAATTCACAACCAAATTTTACTTTATGTATAATATTATCGACCTGAATGGAATGAGTATTCCTGAATTACAGGAAATTGCAGAAAAACTCAACGTTCCCGACTATGAAGACCTTAGAAAAAAAGACCTCATTCACCGGATTTTGGACATCCAGGCTATCAAACCAGAAGAAATTAAACCTATTGATAAAGACCGTGAAGAAAACGGCAAAAACCGCCGCAGGGTGACACAACGGCGTACACGGATCGAAAATCCAGAAATAAAGCAACAGCAAGGCAATGGCCAACCCAGGCCGGCCGAACCTGTAAAAATATTCAACAAAAAACAAAAAGCCAATGCTGATACCATAAAACATAAATCCTTTGAAAAACCTGTAACCAAGATAAAACCAGAAACCGAAACACCAAAGACGGAACACAAACCGGAGACAAAAATTGTACAAAAAAACGAAGCAAAACAACAGGAAATAGTTTTTAAGTCAGAGGACCATAAAAGACCGGAACAGCATCCCGATAAGGTCTATAAAAAAGAGCTTTTTCAGGAAGAAGCCAAAAAATTCGATTTTCTACTGCCCTCTTTTGATGAGGAAGACCACACCGCTCCGGTTTCGGTACGTTCCGAAGATGAAAAAGTACCGGCAGTTACTCCGGAGACCAGAGATACCGAAGTACCAGCAACTAATGATGTTAATGGAGACAAAACTGAACCCATCGTTAAGGAAGAGCCGGCCGGCGAAGAAGCCAAAACCGGCGATCAGGAACGTATTCAGCGTGACAACCAGTTTCGTAACCGCCAGCAACGCGAAAAACAACCCGAATATAACTTCGATTTTGAAGGTATCGTTTCCAGCGAAGGAGTGCTTGAAATCATGCCGGATGGTTATGGTTTCTTACGTTCATCGGATTACAACTATCTTACCTCCCCCGATGATATTTATGTGTCGCAATCACAGATCAAACTGTTCGGATTAAAAACCGGCGACACCGTAAAAGGCAGGATACGCCCTCCCAAAGAAGGTGAAAAATATTTTCCGCTCATAAAAGTCGAACACATTAACGGGCGTAGTCCCGAAATAGTGCGTGACCGCGTGAATTTCGACCACCTCACCCCACTGTTCCCCGAAAAAAAACTCAAACTTACCGGACACCCACAGATGACAGTGACCTCACGCATCATCGATATGTTCACACCTATAGGCAAGGGACAGCGCGGATTGATCGTCGCACAGCCCAAGACCGGTAAAACGATGATCCTGAAAGAAATCGCCAATGCCGTGGCATACAACCATCCGGAAGTGTACCTTATTATTCTTTTGGTGGATGAACGTCCTGAAGAAGTTACCGACATGCAGCGCAGCGTGAAAGCGGAAGTAATCGCATCGACTTTCGACGAACCGGCCGACCGTCATGTAAAGATCGCCAATATTGTCCTTGAAAAAGCAAAACGTCTGGTTGAATGCGGACATGATGTGATGATTTTGCTTGACTCTATTACCCGTCTTGCACGGGCATATAATACGGTAGCGCCGGCATCCGGGAAAGTGCTGTCAGGCGGAGTGGAAGCCTCGGCACTTCAGAAACCTAAGAAATTTTTCGGAGCTGCCCGGCAAATCGAAAACGGAGGCTCACTCACCATCATTGCCACTGCACTTACCGAAACAGGCTCAAAAATGGACGAAGTTATTTTCGAAGAATTTAAAGGTACCGGCAATATGGAATTACAACTCGACAGAAAACTATCCAACAAACGTATGTTCCCCTCTATTGACCTGGTTGCTTCCAGCACCCGCCGCGACGACCTGCTGCACGAAAAAGAAGCCTTACAGCGTATATGGGTTTTACGAAACCACCTTGCCGACATGAATCCGGTGGAAGCTATGGACTTTCTCAAAGACAAAATGAAGTTCACCCAGACTAATGAAGAGTTTCTGCTCTTTATGAATACCTAGTCAACTTCTCTCTTACATTTTGTAGTCAATATTTGGCCCGCAACTACGTTATGCATATGCTTGCATATCATTATTTTTAATGCTTTCCGGTAATTTGTCTTATAAAAATTCATACTTTTGCAGAGGTAATGATATTAAAAATCTACAACTATGAATCTTCAGGAATTTAAGAACAAATACAAATTATTAAAGGAATGGTCATACACCCTGAAACCTATTGAAAAAGGTTATAATATGCGTACTTTGTACGTTAATGTGGGCAGTCATGAGATCAAAGAAAAACCTGTTTCACAACTCATGAAGGATAAATTCACGGGGGGCAAAGGTTTCGGATTGAAATTATTATGGGAAGCCACCCAACCGGAGACCAAATGGAATGACCCTGAAAATGAAATAGTGATCAATACCGGCCCTATATGTGGTATCACACAATATTCCGGCACAGGAAAATCGCTGGTTGTGTCTATTTCGCCGCAAACCCATATACCAATCGACAGCAATGTTGGCGGTTATTTTGGCCCTTTCATGAAATTTGCAGGTTTTGATTCCATGGAGATTCAGGGTAAATCAGACAAAGAAGTAATAATATATATTGATGGCGTTAGCGGAAAAGTTGAAATCTATGATGCTGATGATCTTCCCATCGACAGCCATGTCATCGGCGAAGTGCTTCATGAAGTTTTTGCCAATGATGAAAAGGACAGGATGAATGTTTCGGTAGTATCGGCCGGTACTGCTGCCGATCATTCGCTTATCGGATGCCTGAATTTCACCTTCTTCGACATGAAACGCAAGGTGGTGCGTCTGAAACAAGCCGGCAGAGGCGGTCTGGGTACCGTGTTGCGTGATAAAAAAATCAAGGCCGTGGTGGCTAAAGTCCCCGGTGTAAAAGGCAACCTGAACAATGTTGTTGACCTGGATGCGATCATGGAACGCGGAAAACGCTTCAACAAGGAAATGCGTGAACTTGACGATTCACAGTGCCAGATGCGCAAGATAGGAACGGCACACCTGACGCACATCATGAATGATTATGATCTGTTCCCTACCCATAATTTTAAATACGGAAGTCATCCTGATGCCATAAAAGTTCATGCTGAACGCTACAAGGAACGTTTTACACAGAATATGCCCGACGGATGCTGGATCGGCTGCAACATGTCGTGCGCCAAAGGTGTGGATAATTACGAACTGAGAACCGGCCCTTATAAAGGGTCTAAGGTGATTGTTGACGGGCCTGAATATGAAACTGCGGCATCTCTGGGTTCCTGTGCAGGAATTTTCAACCCGGATTTCACTATTGAAGCCAATTTTTATTGTGACACCTATGGTATATGTACCATTACCTGGGGAACTATCCTGGGATTTGTAATGGAGTGTTATGAAAACGGTATCCTTAACGAAGAGCGCACCGGCGGACTGAAACTCAACTTCGGCAATGAAGACAGCGCAATGGAACTGCTTCATCAGCTTGCCCGTGGAGAAGGTTTTGGCGTTATTGCCGGACAGGGTGTTCATGTGATGAAAGAAATATTTGTTTCAAAAGGCTGGGGCGACCCGGGCTTCCTGCAGGATATAGGAATGGAGAACAAAGGCCTTGAGTATTCTCAATATGTCTCCAAAGAATCGCTGGCACAGCAGGGCGGTTATGCCATGACCAACAAAGGCCCTCAGCACGACGAAGCCTGGCTGATCTTCATGGACATGGTGAACAACCAGATCCCGACCTTTGAGAACAAAGCCGAAGCACTGTATTATTTTCCTATGTTCCGTACCTGGTTTGGCCTGCAGGGCTTATGCAAACTCCCCTGGAATGATGTGGAACCCGCTGACAATCACGAACAGTCAGAACCGGCCAAAGTACCCGAACATGTTGACAATTATGTTACGATTTACAAAGCCGTCACCGGACTCGAGCTGGACAAAGATTCACTGATCATCCAATCAGAACGCGTCTATCAGTTCCAGCGTGTTTTCAATATCCGTTGCGGAAAAGGCTTGCGCAGGCACGATGCCCAGCCATACCGCGCCTGCGGCCCGGTGACCATCGAAGAATATGAATCCCGCCAGGAACGTTACGACAAACAGATGAAAGAAAAAATCGGCATCGACCCGGAAGGAAAATCCACTGAAGAAAAAATCGACATAACACGTAAATACAGGGAAGAACAATACGAAAAACTGCTCGACGCTGTTTACAAACGCCGCGGATGGACGCCCAACGGAGTGCCTACTATTGAACGGCTCAAATCGTTGGGTATGGATCTGCCGGAAGTGCTTGAAATTGTGACACCCCTGCAATAACTACAATTTACATATAACATCGGCAGGCAAGAACCTCCCTGCACATAAACAACACCAAAACCCTAATGGATTTTGCCTGAACACAATGGCATTTTCTGACAGGGGCTATTAAGGATTATTTCTGAAACTGCCCGGGGTTGACAACATATCATTGTTTTACTAAGAAGACATAATACAAATTTTACAGCCGGAGCTGATCTCGGAAACCTATTTTGAAACCATTGACCCCGCCGTCATCGGAAAATCTCAGTCCCAAAAGGCTCTATATCAAATATTGTGTTCCTCTTATCAGCATAATACGTTTTTATCTAAATTTGTGAAAACATTTGCAGTAGTTATTTTATGGCACAAAAGCCCCTTAATAAAAAGAAAGCAGCCCCAAAAAATCAAAAAAAGCAGGGACCCCGTATTGATAATAGCATGGAAAAAATACCGTCATGGGCTATTTATGCGGTGTTGGTTTTTACTTTTTTAATTTATATAAGGGCTCTTTTCAACGGCTTTGCCAGTTACGATGACGACATGTATATTTTGGATAATCCATACATCCGTAGTTTTTCCCGGGAGGGTATCCAGCATATTTTTTCCTCTTTTTATTTTGATATTTATCACCCACTGACGACCCTCACCTATTTATTTGAATACAAACTTTTTGGGACAAATCCATTGCCTTACCACCTGTTGAATATTCTGCTTCATTTGCTCAATACATGGCTTGTTTATCATGTGACGCTGAAACTGAGTACGAATAAAATTACATCATTGCTTGTTTCTGTTTTATTTGCCGTACATCCTATGCATGTCGAAAGTGTAGCCTGGATTTCTGAAAGGAAAGATGTATTATACTCACTGTTCTATCTGTTGTCATTATTGACGTATCTGCGTTATATCGAAACCGGTTATAAGAAAAAGCATTATTCAGCCGCCCTGTTATTTTTTATTCTTTCCCTACTTTCAAAACCCACAGCAGTTACCATATTTGCGCTCCTGATTGCTATTGATATTTATAAAGGAAGAAAAGTCAGCCTGAAATCATTAGCCGATAAACTACCCTTTTTAGTTTTGTCACTGATTTTGGTGATTGTTACATTTACGAACTCAGGATCAGGTGGCAATCAATTATTGACCTATGGATTTGCAGACAGGATTTTCCTTTTTACTTACGCCCTTTCGTTCTATATCGTGAAAGCTATCATTCCTTTCCATATGTCTGCCATCCATGGTTTTCCCGATAACTCCGGTGGTACTTTGCCAATAGTGTATTACGCATCATTACCTTTCATCCTGCTCGTTTCAGCGATTTTTATTTATATCGCGGTTCGTGCATTCCGGAAAGGTGGTTTCGGCAAAGAAATTGTTTTCGGCGTCTGCTTTTTTCTTATTACCCTTTCTATTGCATTACCCATAGTGCCCATTGGAATTTCAATTACCAGTGAAAGATATTCGTACATTCCTTATATTGGATTGTTTTACATTGCTGGCCAATGGCTCTTAACTATTAAGAAAGATCTCTACAAAAAAATCCTTCGCTTCCTGCTTGTTATCATCATTATTGTATTTTCAATACAGACATGGACAAGGATAGGCGTATGGAAAGATGGCTTAACACTTTTTAATGATGTAATAAAAAAATACCCCGACAGTTATATTGCATACGATTACCGTGGTAATGTCAAAAAGAAGAAGCTGAAAGACTTTGATGGCGCTTTGCAGGATTATAATAACTGCCTCAGGTTGAATCCTTTTTTCGTGCAGGGGTTAATAGACCGGGGAGATGTTTACAATGAATTCGGAGAATACAATGCTGCTCTGGCGGATTTAAATCAGGCCATAAAACTCGACTCCTCAGTATCCATAGCTTTCAACAACAGGGGAATGTCCTATTACAGATTTGGCGACTCTGTATCTGCCCTGCGTGATTATAATAAAGCATTGAAGTTAGATCCCCTTTCGGCTATAGCCTATAATAACAGAGCGGTTCTAAATGCTTCGAAGGGAAATATCACAGCAGCCATGAATGATGTTAATAATGCCATCAGACTGGATATAAATTATGCAGAGGCATACAGCAACAGGGGCGCCTTTAAGGCCGGACAGGGAGACTTTCGGGCTTCCCTTGAGGATTATAATTTTTCGGTTAAATTAAATCCCGCAGACAAGGTCGTATATTTCAACCGCGCCTTTACCAGACTAAACCTGCAGGATACCTCAGGGGCATGCATAGACTGGCAAAAAGCTAAAGAACTCGGGGTGGGCATAGCTGAAGAAAAAATCAATCAATACTGCAAATAAAATTTACTACTAATCCCCTTTAAACAAGTCCGCATTAATTTCCACGAATATGAGTCTGAATCAAATGATCATTTATGAATTAAATTTGAGATTCCTCATTCCACTTCGTTCCATTCAGAAAGACAATCATTCTTTAGACGTTAGTGGGAGGCAACGGGACGCGCTGCGTCCCGTTGCCTCCCACTTCTTACCTCATTATTAGAATTGTCATTACGAAGTGAGGAATTTCAGCCATATATATTTGAATAAACCATTAAACTTGACCGAGGGGGATAAACAATTAATTATATAAAGTAAGGATATTTATTATTTACAGATACTAAAAATGACAAAACAGCACAGCAAAAAGAAAGAGATTATTCATCAGAATAAAAAACTTTCTAAAAAAAGTCTCATACAGGGCAAACGTTCCGCTGCACCGCCATGGGCCATTTACGCTTTACTGGTGCTTACTGCCATCATTTACACCAGAGCTGTTTTTAATGATTTTTCAAGCCTCGATGACGACATCTATCTTTTTCGTAATCCTTTTTTAATGAACCTTAACCTGCAGGGAATAATATCTATTTTCACTTCATTCTATTTCGGCATTTACCATCCGCTTACCACTCTCACTTTTCTTTTTGAATATCATATCTATGGATTTAATCCCTTGCCCTATCACCTGTTTAATGTTGTACTTCATCTGATCAATGTGTACCTGGTCTATAAACTGACAGAACAGTTGAGCGGAAAAATTTTTACGGCACTATTTGTGTCGGCGTTGTTTGCCCTCCACCCCATGCATGTGGAGTCGGTGGCCTGGATCGTTAGCCGCAAAGATGTACTGTACACATTGTTTTACCTCGCCTCCCTGATCGTCTACGTGCAATACCTGAATAAAAAAGATCACAAAACCGGAAAGATCATTTTGTGCATACTCCTGTTTCTGTGTTCATTGTTATCAAAACCTTCCGCGCTAACCCTTCCTGTACTCCTTATTGCCATTGACCTTTACAGAAACAGAAAGCCGGACTTAAATATGTTTCTGGAGAAAATTCCATTTTTTCTGCTTGCCTTGTTTTTTGGCCTTCTGCCTTTCTTTCAGGAAAAACCAGCAATGGCCGAAGATACCATTCCTGTTCATGCGTTCTATGACCGGATTTTTGTTGTCACGTATAACATTGCTTTTTATGTCGTAAAACTCTTAGCCCCCTTCCATCTTTCAGCCATGCATTATTATCCGGAAAACAACGGTGGCGCCCTCCCATGGTATTACTATGCCTCGCTGCCTTTTGTTCTTTTAGTGATATGGCTAGTCATAAGAAAAAGTCCGTTTCGCCGCGAAAAACTTTTCGGGGCATCGTTTTTCCTGATCGTAATTTCAATCATGCTTCAGATCACCTATATCGGTTATGCGGTCACGTCGGAGCGGTACACCTACATTTCCTACATCGGATTATTTTATATTGCAGGACAGTGGATTTCAAACCTGCAAAAAACAGCCCTCAAAAAATGGGCGTTAATAACCTGTGGACTAGTTATGATTATTTTTACCTATCTCACCTGGGAACGAATCGGCGTTTGGAAAAACGGCATTGTGCTTTTTAATGATATCGTCGAAAAAAATCCGGACAGCTACCGTGCTTACGGGGGAAGAGCTTATGCAAAATCGAACCATAATGATTTTCAGGGCGCGCTCCAGGATTATAATAAAACATTAGAGATCAATCCCCGTTACGCCCTTGGGCTTACCAACCGTGCCACGATTTTGATTGAAAGATTCAATGACTATGATGCCGCATTCCGCGATCTGGATTTATCCATACAATTAGATTCCACCGTTGCGGAATCATACCTTATGCGGGGGCTTGCCTATAAATTTCTTCATGATACAGCCGCTGCGATGCGTGATTATAACAAAGCCATCCAAATAAATCCCAAACTACAGAAAGCCTATAACAACCGCGGGGCGCTCAAGATAGATATGAACAATCCCCAGGGCGCCTTAGAAGATATACTTATTGCCATAAAACTAAATCCGGGCGATGGCGACGCATATAAAAACCGTGCAGCAATAAGGTATATGACGAACGATTTCCCGGGATGCATGGAAGATTGCAATACTGCCTTACAAATAAATCCTGAAGATGGCTGGGCTTTCAATACAAGGGCTTATGCAAAGCTGAACCTGTATGATACTGCAGGAGCCTGTAATGACTGGAACCGCGCTGTAAATTACGGATTCACGAATGCCGCAAATGCCGTTCAACAATATTGCAAATAAAAGATATGGACATAAAACTTATGCCATCAAGAGAACAGAAATAAATATCAATTTAAAAGTTCCGGTTTTAAATTACCGGACTCAAATTATGATCAATTTATTTAATTTTGTTTACCATTTATACACAACCACGATATGCCGGGCAAGTCTGAGAAATTGAAACAAAGCACCACGCTGAAAAAAAAAGCCTCCAGAGACAGCCGCATACAGGATAAATCATTCCGTGTCCCGTCGTGGGCCATATATTTAGTTATTCTGATCACGACACTGATCTATACGCGTGTTTTGCAGTACGACTTTATCGCCTGGGATGATGATGAATATCTGTTGAAAAATCCTGACATTAAAAACTTTAATTTTGAGGCAGTAAAACTTATTTTCACCTCATTCTATGTCGGACATTACCAGCCATTCACCATACTTTCCTACCTGTTCGAGTATCATTTGTTTGGTTTGAATCCATTGCCTTTTCATCTGATCAATATTTTGCTTCACCTGGTTAATGTCCTTCTGGTGTACCGGCTCACCGAAAAACTCAGCGGTCACAAATTCACAGCTTTATTTGTGTCTGCCATGTTTGCTGTTCATCCGATGCACGTCGAATCTGTGGCATGGATTGCCGAACGTAAAGACGTTCTGTACACATTATTTTACCTGACCGCCTTACTGGTTTATATGCAATATCTGAAACATGGCTATAAGGTCAAGCACTATCTGCTGTGTCTGCTGTTATTCACCGGATCATTGCTTTCAAAATCAGTGGCGCTGACGCTGCCGGTGCTGATGATCGCCTTTGACCTGTATACAGGCAGAAAACCGGGAAAAAAAATGTTTATCGAAAAAATCCCATTCTTTGCCTTGTCGGTGCTGTTCGGCACGGTTGCCCTGCTCTCACAAAAGGTGGCTATGGGCGATATTCCGCTGGCATATTCAATCCCTGACCGGATATTTTTCTTCACTTACACCCTTGCATTTTATATTGTAAAACTTATTGCGCCCTTCAACCTGTCTGCCATGCATTATTATCCCGAGACTTCCGGAGGCGCCCTTCCCTGGTATTTCTATGCTTCACTGCCTTTCCTTCTGCTGGTGGCATGGTGGATAATAAAAAAGAGCCCTTTGCGCCGTGAAAATATTTTTGGAATATTCTTTTTTCTGATTGTCATTTCCATCATGCTTCAGTTAGTTTCTGTGGGCACGGCTATTGTCGCAGAACGCTATACTTATGTTTCTTACATCGGCTTGTTTTATATCATCGGACAATGGATCTCCGCGTTGAATAAACCATTGCTGAAAAAATCTGCAGGATTTCTTTGCGTCTTATTCTTTTTGTTGTTTTCATATCTTACCTGGAACAGGATCAGTGTATGGGAAAACAGCAATGTACTTTTTACCGATGTCATAAAAAAATACCCCAACAGTTACCATGCCTACTGGGCCAGAGGTGATGGAAAAAATAAGCTTAAAGACTACCAGGGCGCACTTCAGGATTATAACAGGTCCATACAACTGAATCCAGACTTCTCCATAAGCCGTAACAGCCGGGGATATATTTTTCTCGAATTAAATGATTATGCCCCGGCACTGAGCGATCTGAATGCCTCTATCCTACTTGATTCTAACGCATCCCAGGCATACCACAACCGGGGATTGGTTTATGACAGGCTTGGGGATACCAGTGCCGCCATGCGCGATTATAACAAAGCCATCAGTATCAACCCCAAACTGCAAAACTCTTATGCCGCCAGGGGCATCCTCAAAGCCAGAATGGGTAAGCCCGAAAGCGCCCTTACCGATTTCAACGAAGCCATAATCCTGAATCCCGATGACCAACTCTCATATCGCAACCGTGCCGCTGTAAGATTCATGCTGAAAGATTTTACAGGCGCCCTGGATGATTGCAATTTTTCCCTGAAAATGAATCCGAAAGACAGTATTTCTTTGTTTAACCGGGGCCAGATACGTCTTAATCTTAACGATACTGCCGGTGCGTGTATTGACTGGAACCAGGCCTTAAAACATGGGTACCCGCCTGCAGCTGATGCCATAAACCAATTTTGTAAATAGATTTTTAATTTCATATAAACATTATTTACTATGGCCAACAAGCCCGGACAAAAAAAAACAACAGCGCCTCGCAGTCCACAGACTTCAGCAGGTGACCGTGAGAAAAAATTCACATTCAGGGTTCCTTCCTGGGCAATTTATGCTGTTTTAGGCCTGACAGCCCTTATATACATACGTGCGTTCAATAACTTTTTCACAAACTTTGATGATGATTTTTACATACTCTATAACCCATATCTCAGAAATTTCAGTATAGACGGTATAATATCAATCTTCAGTTCTTTCTATAATTATAACTATCATCCGCTTACCACGCTGACTTACTTATTCGAATATCAGATATACGGTTTAAACCCATTGCCTTATCATATTTTCAACGTGCTGCTCCACCTCATCAATACGTTTCTGGTATATAAACTTGCGGAAAAGCTTAGCGGGAATAATTTCACAGCACTCTTCGTATCACTGCTTTTTGCGGTTCATCCGATGCACGTCGAATCAGTGGCATGGGTATCCGAAAGAAAAGATGTGCTGTACGCTTTGTTTTATCTTAGTGCACTTATTATGTATCTTAAGTACCTGAAATCAGGTCTTAATACAAAGTTTTTCATATTCTGCCTTGCATTTTTCATCCTTTCACTCCTGTCGAAACCGGCTGCCGTCACGCTGCCCGTTCTGTTGTTAGCCATTGACTTTTATAAAAAAAGAAAACCAGGTACAAAGATGTTCCTTGAAAAAACACCTTTTTTTGCACTTTCCGTATTGTTCGGGATATTGGTCATTATGGCACAGCAATCTATTATGAGAGATGTTTCCATATATTCATTTTCCTTTATGGACAAGATATTTTTATTTACATATACTATTGCTTTTTATGTAGTAAAACTTATAGTCCCGTTCCATTTATCTGCCTGGCATTATTATCCTGATGTAAACGGCGGCACCTTACCCTGGCAGTTTTATGCTTCGCTGCCTGTTGTGGCGTTGCTGGTATGGCTGACGGTAAGGCGTACTTCTTTCCTGCGCGAAAAAATATTCGGAGTGTGTTTTTTTCTGATCGTAATTTCGGTCATGCTTCAGATCATCGGTGTCGGTGTGGCGATCACAGCAGAACGGTATACCTACCTTTCGTATATCGGACTGTTTTATATTGCGGGACAATGGATTACAAGCATACAAAAGCCGGCATTCCGAAAACCTGTACTTATTATCTGTACAATGGCTGTGCTGGTGTTTTCATACCTTTCCTGGGACAGAATCCGTGTTTGGAAGGATGGAAATTCACTTTTTACCGATGTCATCAAAAAATACCCCGACAGCTTTCATGCCTATTGTATAAGGGGCAAGTTCAAATATGAATACACTAAAGATTACCAGGGCGCCCTGCAGGATTTCAACAAGTCGCTTCAGTTGTATCCCACCTATTATGAATGTCTGATCAGCCGGGGAACATTGTTGATCAATGAAATAAAAGACTATGCTACCGCTTTACACGACTGGAACCTTGCCATTCAGTTGAATCCTGAAGTGGCCAAATCATATAATTATCGCGGGATCGCTTACGCTAACCTGAACGACCTGGGATCAGCACTGAAAGATTTTAACACAACTTTGCAGATGGATACCGTAAATGCGGAAGCCTATAATAACCGGGGCATGGTTTTCGACAAAATGAATGACACCGCTGCCGCGCTAAAGGATTTTAACAAAGCTACCCTGATAAATCCCGGAATGAACAACGCATATTACAATAAAGGAATGCTCAAAGCCAGAATCGGAAACCTCGCAGGCGCCTTAGAGGATATCACCAAAGCCATCAGTTTAAATGACGATGATGATCTGGCGTACCGCAACCGGGCGGCCATCAGGTTCATGATGAACGATTATTCCGGCTCACTCGAAGATTGCAATAATGCCATAAAAATAAATCCGAAAGACAGTATCGCACTGTTTAACCGCGGCCAGACAAGGCTCAACCTGAACGATACCTCCGGCGCCTGTAATGACTGGAACCAGGCATACAGTCTTGGATACACCGCTGCAGGCGATGCCTTAACCCGATTTTGCAAATAGTATAAATATTATAAATCGCATTATGTTATAAACATGCTTTATATAAAAATGGTTCTTATTTTTTTATTTTTGAGATGGTATTTCTAATTTTTTTTAAAACGACCTATGTCCAGAGATACTAAATACAATAAAAAAAACTCCATACAAAAGGTCATCCCCAATAAAAGCAATCTGTCGGAAAATACTTTTGAGATTCCGTCATGGGCCATTTATGGAGTATTAGTATTAACGGCTCTGGTTTACACCCGCGCATTGTTCAACGATTTTGCCAACTGGGATGATGATGTATATCTGTTTAATAATTCCGACCTGAAAAACTTCAGTTTTGATGCCGTGAAGTCATTGTTTACTTCTTTTTATTTGGGACATTATCATCCTCTTACCATGCTTACCTATTTCTTCGAATATCATCTCTTTGGACTGAAGCCCTTTCCCTTTCACTTGTTCAATGTTCTGCTTCATTTGGCGAATGTCTGGCTCGTTTACAGGCTTACCCAAAAACTCAGCGGGAAGAGGTTCACCTCCGTGTTTGTTGCCGCTATGTTTGCCCTGCACCCCATGCATGTCGAATCAGTAGCGTGGATATCCGAGCGGAAGGATGTGCTGTACACGCTGTTTTACCTTGCCGCACTGCTGGTTTATCTACGCTATATCAATAATGGTTTTAAATTCCGGACTTACTTATTTTGCTTACTGCTGTTTATTTTTTCCCTGTTGTCGAAATCCGTTGCATTGACACTGCCTGTGCTCATGATCGCCATTGATTTATATAAAGGACGTAAGCTGAACAGGAGGATGATCCTGGAAAAGCTCCCTTTTCTGGCGTTTTCGGCACTTGCCGGTTTCGTGGCCTTAAAGTCGCAGGGCATAGCCTACAATGATGTTTCTATGACCTACGCATACTCCATCACCGACCGGATATTTTTATTGGCATACGCCTTAGCTTATTACATTGTGGAAATTATTATTCCCTTTAACCTGTCGGCCATTCATTACTACCCTGACATTCAGGGAGGCTACCTGCCCTGGGTCTACTATGCCGCTCTGCCCTTTTTGCTTTTTCTGATATGGCCGGTCATAAGGCGCACTTCTTTCCGGCGTGAAAAACTCTTCGGCGTATCCATTTTCCTTATTGTTATTTCCATCATGCTCCAAATCGTTTCGGTAGGAAGCGCTATTACCGCCGAACGTTATACCTACGTCTCCTATATAGGCTTATTTTATATTGCAGGACAATGGATCCCGAACCTGAAAAAAACAACATGGAAGAGAATATCGTTGATCATCTGCGGCATTTTTCTTTTGTTGTTTTCGTATCTCACATGGGATCGTATCAGTGTCTGGAAAAATGGTATCGTACTTTTTACCGACGTAATAAAAAAATATCCTGAATGTTACCATGGGTACAAAATCAGGGGAAATTATAAATTCAATATGAAAGATTACCAGGGCGCTTTAAAGGATTATGACAAAACCTTGCAAATTAATCCCAGCTATGTGGAAACCCTGAGGCAACGTTCTTATGTTTTACTCAATTACAAAAACGATTATCAGGGGGCGCTGAGAGACCTGAATCTTTTTATACAACAGGATTCGACATCGGCCGACGCGTACAACAACCGCGGCATGTCCTATAAAGCGCTGAATGACACTGCCGCTGCGATGCGTGATTATAACAAAGCCATAGCACTCAAGCCGGATTTTCAGAATGCCTATAATAACCGGGCAGCGCTTAAAATAGAAATAAACTGTCCCCAAAGCGCCACAGCGGATATAAACAAAGCCATTGAACTGAATCCGAACGACGGTCACTCCTACACCAACCGCGCTATCATCGGGGTTATGCTGAACGATTTTTCTGCCGCCATCCAAGATTGCAACACCGCATTACATCTGGACCCCAAAGACTACATCGCATTGTTCTACCGTGGCCTTGCCTATCTGAATCTCAACAATAAAACCGCCGCCTGTGCCGATTGGGAAAAAGCTTCGGAACTGGGACATGCCGGCGCCAAAAATATGATCAGTCAGTTCTGCAAATAATACCGGGGGTAGGATTTTCCGGACAGGGTTGATCAAAATAGTACCAGAAATACTATTGAATGAAAATAAAACTGGCCACCCCCTCGCGGATATTATAATAGAGCAGACCTGATACGTTATGAAACTATTGTAAAAACACATATTTGTGCACTCTTTTTTTTTCATCCGGTATTATGTATTTTTGTGAAACCATTTTTTAAGAATTAATTTGTGTATGGCCGGCAAGTCAAAAAATAAAAAGAAACCTGTCATTCATAATCCCAGGCCACTGAAAAGTAATTTTCAAAAAGAGGCTTTTCATATACCGGCATGGGCCATATATGCGGTGCTGGTAATTACCGCTCTGGTTTATATCCGGGCGCTGTTCAACGGCTTTGCCAGCCTCGACGACGACATCTATGTATTCGAAAACCCATACATCAAATATTTAAGTTTTGATACGGTAAAATCAGTTTTTACTTCTTTCTATTTTGGAATCTACCATCCACTCACAACACTGAGTTATATGCTCGAATATCATTTCTTCGGGCTGAATCCGTTTCCATTCCACTTATTTAATATTATTCTTCATCTGATAAATGTTTACCTTGTATATATCCTCACCGGAAAACTTAGCGGGCAGCGGTTCACCTCCGTGTTTGTGGCCGCTATGTTTGCCCTGCACCCTATGCACGTTGAGTCGGTAGCATGGGTTTCTGAACGGAAAGACGTATTATATTCGTTATTTTATTTATTATCCCTTATTTCATACCTGCGCTACATTGATTCGGGATATAATAAAAAACACTATGTATTTACACTGTTACTTTTCATTGCCTCCTTGCTTTCAAAACCATCAGCAATAACATTGTTCATGCTCCTGCTTGCTGTGGATATATACCGGGGAAGAAAAATCAGCATAGGAATATTCATCGAAAAACTTCCATTCTTTGCGCTGTCGGTGCTTCTGGCAGCCGTTACGTATTTGCAACCCAAAGCTGACGATGGCACCGCCCTGTTGTACGCATACACCTTTGTAGAAAGGATATTTCTTTTTACCTATTCGCTGGCATTTTACATTGTGAAACTCGTCGTTCCTTTTCATTTATCAGCCATACATTATCATCCGGAAACGGGCGGCGTTGCGTTCCCCTGGTATTATTATGCTTCGCTGCCTTTTCTGATGCTGTTGGCCTGGCTGGTGGTCAGAAAAACCCGCTTACGTCGTGACAAGCTTTTCGGAATTACTTTTTTTCTGGTTGCAATTTCGATCATGCTTCCGGTTTTACCTATCGGCCTGGCAATAACCTCCGAACGGTATACTTACATTGCCTACATCGGGTTATTTTTTGTGGCAGGCCAGGGAATCGTTGCTATCAAAAACACAATGGTCAGAAAAGCAGCATTGATACTTTGCGCATTGATACTTGCTGCCTTTTCGTATCTCAGCTGGGACCGGATAAAAGTCTGGGAAAGCGGTATTACGCTGTTTACCGATGTCATAAAAAAATATCCTGAACATCCCGACGGTTACATTAAAAGGGCTATCATAAAAAAGAATCAGGAGAATTACCAGAGTTCGCTGGAGGATTGCAATAAAGCGCTGGCCATAAATCCGAATTTTACTCCAGGCCTTTCGGCACGCGGGAGCACTTACATTGAAATGAAAAATTACGAGGCTGCCCTTACCGACCTTGATCTGGCCGTAAAACTTGGTTCGTCCGAAGCTGACACATACAACAACAGGGGATTCGCTTTTCAGAATGTAAATGATACGGTTGCTGCCATGCGTGATTATAATAAAGCGCTAAAAATCAATCCCATGAAACAGGTCGTATACAACAACCGCAGCACACTGAAAGCGATCATGGGCAATTTTCCGGGCGCCCTTGAAGATATCAACAAAGCGATAAGTCTTAATCCTGATGACAGCAAAGCCTACTGCAACCGCGGTAACATCAAATACTTTTTGAACGATTTTTCCGGAGCTGTCAACGACTACAGCATCGCAGTAAAACTAAAGCCAAAAGACAACCAGGTACTGTTCAACTGCGGTATGGCACGCCTGAACTTAAATGACACTTCCGGAGCCTGCGAAGACTGGCAGAAATCACTAAACCTTGGAAACCAGGCTGCAGGTAATATGATCAATCAGTATTGCAAATAAGAATATTGGAAAACACAACCGAGCCAGACATAACCATTTAATGACCATATCCATTGTATGAAACAAAACAAAAACAGGTTTGCCGGCCAATTTGCAAGAAATAATAAGAGTATTGAGTAATTTTAAATCAATATCATAAACCAGTAATTTTTTATGACCGCTCAGTCAGTAAAGAAAAAGAAAATCACCACTCAGCATCTGAAGCCTCTGAAAACTAATTTACAAAAAGAATCGTTCAGAATTCCTTCATGGGCCATATATGCAGTGCTGGTAATAACCGCTCTGGTATACGCCAGGGCATTGTTCAATGATTTTGCCACATGGGATGATAACGGATATATAAATGAAAATCCGGATATCCGGGACTTCAGCTTTAATGGGATCAAAAAGATCTTTTCGTCCTTTTATATGAGCAACTTCCAGCCGCTTACAATGCTCACATACATGGTCGAGTTCCGCCTTTTTGGGTTGAATCCTTTTCCATACCACTTGTTTAGTGTTCTGTTGCATCTGATAAATGTGTTTCTGGTATATAAATTTATCGAAAAACTCAGCGGTAAAAAATTTACGTCCTTATTTGTAGCAGCCCTGTTTGCGCTGCATCCGATGCATGTCGAATCGGTGGCATGGATAGCCGAACGAAAGGATGTATTGTACACTTTGTTTTACATCGCGGCTTTGCTGGTTTACGTCAACTATTACCACAGTCACAAAACTAAAGACTACCTGCTCTGCTTGTTTCTGTTTTTATTTTCCCTTCTGTCCAAATCCGCAGCAGTAACGCTGCCCGTGGTGATGATTGCCATTGACCTGTATAAAAGAAGGAAAATTAATATAAAAATGTTTCTTGAAAAGTTACCTTTTTTTGCACTGTCATTACTTTTTGGGATTGTAGCCCTGTTTTCGCAGGAAGAAGCCCGTAGCGACTACTCAACGGTGTATTCATACATTGACCGGATATTTATGCTCTCCTACACCCTGTCCTATTACATAACACAGCTTTTTGCACCTTTTCACCTTTCGGCCATGCACTATTATCCGTTTACCCACGGAGGCCCCTTGCCATGGTTTTTCTACGTTTCCTTACCCTTTTTGCTGGTTCTTGTATGGTGGACGGTGAAAAAATCAACATTGCGACGTGAAAAAATCTTCGGTGTCATGTTTTTCCTGATCGTGATTTCCATCATGCTGCAGGTTATTGCAGTAGGCGCTGCTATTGTCGCCGAGCGCTATACCTACGTTTCATATATCGGTTTTTTCTATATCGCCGGACAATGGATATCGAATATCCAGAAACAGAAACTTAAAAAAATGGCTTTAATTATCAGTGCGTTGTACTTGCTGGCGTTTTCATACCTGACATGGGACAGAATTAAAGTCTGGGAAAACTGTATTGTGCTCTTTACTGATGTGATCAAAAAATATCCCAATCATCCTGACGGATACAATACAAGGGGGATATTCAAAAAAAACCTTGAGGATTACCAGGGCGCCCTGCAGGATTATAACAAGTCACTGCAGCTGAATCCGGTCTTTAACGACTGCCTGATAGGCCGAGGCAGCGTCTTTATCGAGTTCAAAGATTATAAAGCGGCTCTTGCCGATCTCAACTTGTCTATCGAAATAGACAGTACCCTGGCGAATGCCTATAATAACCGCGGAATGGCCTTGCAGGGACTCAATGATACGGCAGCAGCATTACGCGATTTCAACAAAGCCTTACTCCTCGAACCCGAACACCAGGGCGCTTACAACAACCGCAGCATATTAAAAGCCATCATGGGCAATTTACAGGGCGCTCTGACGGATGCCAATAAAGCATTGGAAATCAGTCCGGATGAAAGTATTGAATATTGCACACGCGCCAATATCAGGACATTTATGAAAGATTACCAGGGCGCTGTTGAAGATTACAGCAAAGGTCTGCAGCTCAAACCCGACGACAATGAAATTTTATTTAACCGCGGGTTGGCCCGGCTGAACCTTAATGATACTGCCGGAGCCTGCGAAGACTGGCACAGATCACTAGAACTTGGTGACAAGAATGCAGAGCAAATGATCAACCAACATTGTAAATAATACCTGAACAATGGACTCCGACATGTGTTATTCAGCAATACAAGCTAAAGGACAACATAATGCACAACCGGTTTCACAAAATTATTATTCGGGTTTTAACAGACTGATATTATGGGAATAGCCCGGATTTTTCAACATATTATTACCTATGGCCAGCCCCTCAGTAAATAAAAAGAAACTAAGCGCCCAGCATCTGAAACCGCTGAAAAATAATTCACAAAAAGCGTCTTTTACTATTCCCCCGTGGGCCATTTATGCAGTGCTGGTAATCACTGCCCTGATCTATATCCGTGCTCTGAGCAACGGCTTCTGTTCTTTTGATGATGATGATTATGTATTTAAAAATCCCGATATCCGAAACTTCAGTTTTGAAGGCCTGAAACAAATACTTACTTCCTATTATGTCGGCCACTACCACCCGCTGACCATGCTTACCTATTTTTTCGAATATAAATTGTTTGGCCTCAATCCGATGCCTTATCATTTGTTTAATGTCATACTACACCTGGCAAACACCTTTCTGGTATATAAGCTCGCCGAAAAACTCAGCGGGAACCGGTTTACGGCTATATTCGCAGCGGCACTGTTCGCCCTGCATCCCATGCATGTCGAATCGGTTGCCTGGGTATCCGAACGCAAAGATGTGTTATATGCATTGTTTTACTTCGCTGCGCTGATCATATATATCAACTATGTAAACCATGGCCTGAAGCTTAATCATTACTTAGTGTGCCTGCTCCTGTTCGTATTGTCATTGCTTTCAAAATCAGTGGCACTCACACTGCCCGTGCTGATGATTGCCATTGATTTATACAAGAACAGGAAACCAAATGCCCGGATGTTTTTGGAAAAAATCCCCTTCTTAGCCCTTTCCATAGTTTTCGGATTGCTGGCAATAAAATCACAGCAGGTGGCCATGAAAGAAGTCGAAATCAGTTTTTCATTCCTTGACCGGATATTTTTATTTACCTACGCTATATCCTTCTATATTGTCAAACTGTTGGCACCTCTGCATTTATCGGTGATGCACTATTATCCCGGCACCGCCGCCGGCGCCCTGCCCTGGATGTATTACGCCTCTTTGCCCTTTCTCGTCCTGTTGGGCTGGCTGCTTATAAAACCCAGCCGATTCCGGAGAGAAAAACTTTTCGGAGCGATGTTTTTCCTTATTGTAATTTCGGTGATGCTTCAGATCATTTCAGTTGGAGATGCCATTACTTCAGAACGATATTCGTACATCTCATATTTTGGATTATCATATATTGCCGGGCAATGGGTATCTAAAATCCGGAAAGAAAAGATGTTGCGTCTGGCGAAAATGATCTGCCTGTTATTACTGATCCTCTTTGCTTACCTCAGCTGGGACAGGATCAAAGTATGGAAAAATGGAATCGTGCTGTTTACCGACGTTATTAAAAAATATCCCGACAGTTATCATGCCTACTGGGTACGCGGAAATATAAAATGCAAAAGCAATAATTATGAAAGCGCGCTTGATGATTACAATAAATCCCTTCAAAACAACCCGAATTTTCTGCTATGCCTGAATCAGCGCTCGCTGATACTGATCGACCAGTTTAAAAACTATCCGGCTGCCCTGCAGGACCTGAACCTTTCCATAAAACTGGATTCCAATACAGCAGAAACTTATAATAACAGAGGCCAGATCTATGAAAAGATGAACGATACAGCCGCAGCATTGCGCGACTTCAACAAAGCCATCATGATTGATCCCGGACAGCAGAAAGTTTACAACAACCGCGGTGCACTCAAACTCAGGATGGGCAATTACCAGGGCGCTCTGACAGATATCAATAAAGCCATTGAGCTGAATCCCGAAGACGGACACGCATACACCAACCGCGCCGGCGTGAAATACATGCTGAACGATTATTCCGGTACGATTGAAGACTGTAAACGCGCATTAGCATTGGATCCGGGAGATTATATTGCGCTGTATTATCAGGGAATGTCGCTATATAACCTCAACGATAAAAATAACGCTTGCAGCGTCTGGACAAAAGCATCGGAAATGGGTTATGCAGCGGCAACAGAATTATTAAACCAGTATTGTAAGTAGCTTATGGATATTAATAAAACGTAACTATTCACCCCATTGAAGCATTTGAAAACAAAGAGATTCCTCATTTCGCTTCGCTCATTCGGAATGACATTCGGGTTTGTTATTAGGGAGGAGGAACGCAGCGGGGCGCTTTGCGCCCCGCTGCGTTCCTCCTCCCTATACCCTCCAAAATTGAATTGTCATTCCGAACAGCGTGAGGAATCTTTTTTAATTCGAGAAAAAATATAACATTGTGAATGACAAGCATATAGCAAGCCATGTAGAATTCCTTATGATATTTTATATGGGGTGAATAGTTACAATAAAAACAAATCACGATCTCTGAACGGGTTTTAGGCAGAGCAGCCCCACTTCATTTTTATGATGGTTTAACTGATTTTTTTGTAAGTTTGTTTGTTTATAAAAATAATAAATAACACATCTGTAAATATGAATTCCAAGCCCCTGAAAAAAAAACAGATTATGCCTCAGAAGCAAAAAACTTCAAAAAAAAATAGTCTTCAGAACGACACATTTCACATACCACCCTGGGCTATATATGCCGTAATTGCGTTGACTGCCATCGTGTATTTCAGGTCGTTTTTCAATGGTTTTGTCAACCTCGACGATGACATATACCTGTTTGATAACCCCTACAGCAGAAATTTCAGCTTTGATACGGTTAAAGCGGTATTTACCTCCTTCTATGATTGCAACTACTTTCCGCTGACACTGCTGGCCTACATGTTTGAATACCAGTTATTCGGCCTGTCGCCCATGCCCTATCACGTTATCAATGTATTGCTGCATCTGATCAACACCTTCCTGGTTTATAAACTTATTGAACGATTAAGCGGAAAAAGCCTCACCGCATTGCTGGTATCGGTTTTGTTTGCCATTCATCCCATGCATGTTGAATCGGTAGCCTGGACCGCCGAACTCAAAGATGTTTTGTATACCGTGTTTTACCTGGGGTCACTGCTGTTGTACATGAAATACCTGCAATCTGGATTCCAGACCAAACATTATGTGATCTGCCTGTTGCTTTTCATCTTATCTCTCCTGTCTAAATCGGCCTCTGTTACCCTACCCGTAATACTTATCGCTGTTGATTTGTATAAAAACAGGAAACTGAACCTGAAAATGCTCCTGGAAAAATTGCCGTTTTTTGCACTGTCGTTACTCTTCGGTATACTGGCTATCCTATCACAGGAAGAAGCCATGAAAGAAGTCTCTACCTCATTTTCCTTGGTTGACCGGATATTCTTCTTTTCATATTCCATATCTTTTTATATCGTTAAACTGGTGGTTCCTTTTCACTTGTCGGCTATGCATTATTATCCCGACGGCGGGGTTCTGCCCTGGTATTTCTATGCCTCCCTGCCCTTCCTGCTGGCGATGGTTTGGCTGGCCATCAGAGGCAAATCGTTCAGGAGGGAAAAAATTTTCGGAGCCATGTTTTTTCTCATTGCGATTTCCATTATGCTCCAGGTTATTTCGGTGGGCGACACGATTACTTCGGAACGATACACCTACGTTGCATATATCGGTTTGTTTTTTATTGCAGGACAATGGGTTTCCAATATCCAAAAAATATCACTGAAAAAATTAGTATTGGTTGGCAGCGGAATTATCATTTTAATATTTTCGTTCGTCACCTGGCAGCGCATCGGCGTATGGAAAGACGGCATCACCCTGTTCAATGATGTGGTAAAAAAATACCCGGGCAAATATCCGGCTTACTGGATGAGAGGAAATATCTATTATAAAAAAAACGACTACACGAATGCCCTTAATGATTACAATAAATCCATACAGCTTTTCGACGGTTATGGGCCCAGCAGGGCTGCCCGTGGCAAGGTTTTACTCAAGGGATTCCATGATTATAAAGCAGCGCTGGAAGACCTGAATGTGGCCATCCGGCTGGATTCTTCAGAAGCTGAAATGTATAGCGACCGGGGAATGGCATACTCCCAGACAGGCGACACGGCAGCGGGTATGCGCGATTTTAATAAAGCCATTTCGATGAATCCGAACTTATCAAAAGCATACGCCAACCGCGCGGTGTTAAAGGTCAACATGGGGAACCTCAACGGAGGCCTGGAAGATATAAATAAAGCCGTCAGCATGGATCCAAAAGACAGCGAAGCCCTCCGTAACCGGGGTGGTATAAAAAACATCCTCAAAGATTATAACGGCGCTCTCGAAGATTGTAACAGCGCACTACAGATCAACCCCAGGGACAATATTGCATTATTTAACAGGGGACACGTAAAATTTAATCTCAAAGATATAAACGGCGCCTGCAACGACTGGCACCAGTCCCTTGAACTGGGTTACACACCGGCAGAAAGCGTCATCCAACAGTTTTGCAGGTAAAAATAATATTAAATAATGCAACAGGTCCCCGACAAACACATGGAATTTTTGTTTATGTTTTTATGCTGAAAACTGTTTTAGAAAATATATTTGTTTAACATGTTGGAAAATAACATTTTAACACATGGCGGGCAAGACTGAGAAAAAAACACATGTTCCATCACAGAAGAAAAGAAACCGCGGAGATACCGGAGTTCGAAAAAGTTCTTTTCAGATACCTTCCCGGGCTTTATACGCCTTACTGGTTGTAACGGCAATCATATATACCCGTGCATTATTCAATGGTTTTGCCAGCCTCGACGACGATGATTACCTCTTCAAAAACCCTTATATCAAGGATTTCAGTTTCGATGCCATAAAATCTATATTTTCTTCTTTTTATACCGGTAATTATCACCCGCTGACCACCCTTACGTATTTGTTTGAACTCCATATTTATGGATTGAAACCATTTCCGTATCATCTGTTGAATGTATTGCTGCACCTGGCCAATGCATGGCTGGTTTATAAACTTGCTGAAAAGCTCAGCGGAACAAGGCTGACCGCACTGCTGGTGTCGGCTTTGTTCGCCCTGCACCCCATGCACGTTGAGTCGGTGGCATGGATCTCTGAACGCAAAGATGTGCTGTATACTTTTTTTTACCTGGCCTCACTGCTGGCTTACCTTGACTACCTGAAATCAGATCTTAACAAGAAACATTACATGGTCAGCCTGCTGCTTTTTTTGTTATCACTGTTATCAAAATCTGCTGCAGTCACCCTGCCTGCGCTCATGATCGCCATTGACTTTTATAAATCCAGGAAACCCGGTGTAAAAATGTTTGTTGAAAAGATACCCTTCGTGGCGCTTTCGTTGTTGTTCGGGATACTGGCCCTGTTTTCACAGCAAGGGGCTATAAAAGAAGTGTCGGCAATTTTTACTTTTTTTGAACGGATTTTTTTATTTACCTATGCTCTTGCTTTTTACCTGGTCAAAATCATCCTTCCGGTAAAGCTGTCGGCCATGCACTATTATCCGGAGACACACGGCGCCCCCCTGCCCTGGTATTATTATGCTTCATTGCCTTTGCTGTTGTTACTGATCTGGCTGGTGGTGAGAAAAACAGGTTTTTCACGCGAAAAGCTTTTCGGCGCTTCCTTTTTCCTCATTGTTATCTCCATCATGCTGCAGTTAATTCCTGTCGGAAATGCCATCACGGCTGAACGTTATACCTATGTATCATACATAGGGGTGTTTTATATTGCAGGTCAATGGTTATCGCATCTTCAAAAAGAATCCCTCCGGAAAGCCGCTCTTATAGGGTTCGGAGTCTTTTTACTGGCTATCTCTTTACTGACATGGAACCGTATCAAAGTTTGGGAAAACGGCAATACCCTTTTCACGGATATCATAAAAAAATATCCCGACAGTTATGTGGCCTGGTGGATGCGCGGGAATTACAAAAACGAACTGAAAGACTACCAGGGAGCTTTGCAGGATTATAATAAAACCCTTCAGCTATATCCTTACTTTGATCAGTGCCTGACTAACCGGGGACATATCTTAAATGAGTTAAAAGACTACAAGGCTGCCCTGCGCGATCTGGATCTTGCCATCCAGCTTGACTCTACGGTGGCAGAAACATTTAACAACCGCGGTATGGCCTACGACGGGCTGAGGGACACTGCAGCAGCCATGAAAGATTACAACAAAGCCATCCTGCTTAATCCCGAACTGCAGAAAGCGTACAACAACAGAGGCGTTCTGAAAGCGACCATAGGGAACCTGCAAAGTGCAATCACAGATATTAATAAGGCCATCAGCCTGAAACCCGACGACGGCGAAGCATACAGCAACCGCGCCAACATCAGGGCCATGATGAAAGATTTTAAAGGCTCCTTTGATGATTACAGCATCGCCTTACAATATAATCCCAAAGACGATATCGTGCTGTTCAACCGGGGGCTGACACGCCTCAACCTGAATGACACCGCGGGCGCCTGTGAAGATATGAACCAATCACTCAGCTACGGAAACAAAATTGCCGGCGAAGTGATCAGCGCATTATGTAAGTAATAGTTATACCGATATAGTAGCTGTTGACTTTCAAAGTGCAAATGTACTATTTGACGTCTAATACTGGTACCTCATCGGTATAAAGAGATTTTATATAATCAGTTTTGCTAATTGTAATCATAATAAATTCCTGATTAACAAAATGTAATGAACAAAATCATTATAACCTTACTATTCGGGTTATACTCCCTTCCGGGCACGTTCGATACATCATTACTTCTTTAGAATTTCTTTATATTCCCTGGATAAATCTTTATAAAACACTTATAAGTTCCACAGTAATTTTGTATAGGTGTTAAATGATAAGGATATGAAAGCATCTTTTTTATTCATGATCTTGGAAACAAACAGCTCACTGGGATATTTTGCCGGTGCTGTAATCGCTGCATTAATATTTGGTTACCTGATTTACACTCTTATAAAACCAGAGAAATTTTAATCAATGTAAGTATGGAAACTCTTTTGATTTTGACAAAGTTTTTTGGAGGTATCATCCTGTTGTTTGTGATAGGTTGGCTGATCGGTCATTTCCTGAAACTTGATAAAATATATGAAGAAACTCAAAGTGAGTTGAAATCAAAAAACCGTAAAAAATACCATGTATGATATGTTCACAATATTTGATTTTATAGAGATTTTCTTGTTTTTGGGCGTATTGATTTTTTTAACACCCATTCTAGGAAATTACATGTATAAAGTATTTGCTGGCAAAAATCATATGATGAAACCCGTTTTGGGGTGGCTTGAAAAATTGACTTATCGTTTTAGCGGAGTAAACCCTGAGGAAGAAACGAATTGGAAAAGTTACCTCTTTAGCTTGCTGTTGTTTAATTTAATCGGTTTTGTTTTTTTATTTCTCATACAATTATTTCAGTCGTACTTACCCTTGAATCCGGCACACAGTGGCAATGTCAACTGGCATTCGGCATTCAATACTGCCATCAGCTTTGTAACCAATACAAACTGGCAGGGATATGCGGGAGAAACAACGCTGAGTTATTTAGTTCAGATGATTGGATTAACCGTGCAGAACTTTGTTAGCGCTGCAACAGGAATTGCCGTATTATTAGCCATTATCAGAGGATTGACCCGACAAAATACCGAAAAACTCGGAAACTTCTGGACTGATTTAACGCGGTCCACATTGTACATTCTATTGCCTTTATCTATTGTTATTGCCATTATTTTAACCGGACAAGGCGTTGTCCAGAATTATAAAACTTATGAAACTGTTTATACACTGGAAGGAAACCAGCAAATGATTCCGATGGGACCGGCGGCTTCCCAAATTGCTATTAAGCAATTGGGCACCAATGGAGGTGGTTTTTTCAATTCTAATAGTTCTCACCCATTTGAAAACCCCACCCCGCTTTCAAATTTTATTGAAATGCTGTTAATTCTTCTTATTCCCGCATCACTGACATTTACTTACGGCAAAATGATTGGTTCTGCCCGTCATGGCTGGACTATATTTTCGGCAATGCTGATCCTATTGATGGCCGGATTAGGTATATCATTATTTGCCGAGTACGCTGCAAACCCTGTTTTCGGCCACCTATCACTGATGGAAGGCAAAGAAACACGCATTGGGATTACCGGCAGTATTCTTTGGACAACTTCAACAAGTGCAGCTTCAAGCGGTTCTGTAAATGCTATGCACGACAGTTTGTCTCCATTAGCCGGAATGGTTGCTATGCTGAACATCATGACGGGAGAAGTTATTTTTGGCGGAGTAGGTTCAGGATTGTACGGAATGATAATTTTCATTATTCTTACTGTTTTTATTGCAGGGCTGATGGTGGGTCGTACCCCCGAATACCGGGGCAAAAAAATTGAGGCCTATGAAGTCCAGATGGCAATAATTGCAATACTTGCACCTGGTGCTGTCATATTACTCTTTTCTGCCTGGGCATCCCTAAGCAGCTATGGGTTATCAAGTCTTAACAATCCCGGGGCACACGGTTTTTCCGAAATACTATATGCATACAGCTCAGCAGCAGGCAACAACGGTAGTGCTTTTGCCGGATTAAATGCAAATACTGTTTTTTACAACCTTACATTGGGTTTGGGAATGTTGATAGGTCGTTTTGGCGTTATCATCCCGGTATTGGCCATTGCCGGAAGCATAGCCAAAAAGAAAACCATCCCGTCCTCTGCGGGCACCTTCCGTACGGATAATTTTTTGTTTGTGGGTTTGTTAATCGCTGTCATCATCATTGTCGGAGGTCTGACATTCTTCCCCTCCCTGTCGCTGGGACCGCTCATCGAGCACCTGCTTATGAATAAAGGAATAATCTTATGATATCAGGATACCATGAATATAAAACAAAATACCAGTCTCTTACATAAATCAATACTGTTAAAAGCTGCAAAAGAAAGCCTTATAAAACTGAATCCGGTATTGTTAATCAAAAATCCTGTGATTTTCATTGTGGCAGTGGGTTCTTTGCTTACGACCCTCGCCGTGCTTTTTGAGGTTTTTAATGGATCTTTTTCATCCTTTAACTTTCAAATTTCTATATGGCTTTGGGTCACGGTATTGTTTGCCAATTTTTCTGAAGCTATTGCCGAAGGAAGGGGTAAAGCGCAAGCCGAAACGTTAAGAAAAAACCGGACCCAGACAAAAGCCCGGAAAATGGTTGGTAAACATGAACACACTGTGTTTGCTTCTGAACTTAAAAAAGGCGATATTGTTGTTTGTGAGGCAGGCGATGTAATACCCTCCGATGGCGAAGTCATTGAAGGAGTGGCAAGCGTCGACGAATCTGCAATTACAGGCGAATCTGCCCCTGTTATCAGAGAAAGCGGAGGCGACCGTTCAGCGGTGACCGGCGGAACCAGGGTTATCAGCGACCGCATAATTATTCAAATTACAGCCGAACCGGGCAACACATTTATCGACCATATGATTGCTTTGGTTGAAGGAGCCAAAAGACAGAAAACGCCGAACGAAATAGCTCTTTCTATCTTACTTTCGGGATTATCCATCGTGTTTTTATTAGCCGTAGTCACGCTTCCGGCATTTTTCCATTATAGTCTTACTGCGTCAGGTTTGCCATTATCACAAAACTTAACGCTTCCGGTTTTGATAGCATTATTGGTGTGTTTAATTCCGACTACGATCGGAGGATTGCTGAGTGCAATTGGTATCAGCGGCATGGACAGGCTTCTGCAGCGAAATGTCATTGCCACGAGTGGCCGCGCTGTTGAAGCTGCCGGGGATGTTGACGTGCTTTTGCTTGATAAAACAGGGACAATTACTTTAGGTAACCGCATGGCCTCCGATTTTATACCCGCCGAAGGTGTCAGTATTTCAGAACTTGCCGATTTTGCGCAACTTTCATCACTATCCGATGAAACACCCGAAGGCCGGTCCATTGTGGTATTGGCAAAAGAAAAATTCAATATCCGTGAACGGGATGTAAACTCCTTGCATGCTTCATTTATTCCGTTCACAGCACAATCCCGTATGAGCGGCGTTGATATAAAAACAAAAAGCGGGCAAATACATCGGATTCGCAAAGGTTCTTCGGAAGCAATACAGGCATTTGTACTCAATAATAATGGTTTTTATCCTCAAAAAATTCAGGACACCGTTACGGCTTTATCACAACAGGGGGCTACACCTTTGGTTGTTGCCCGGGACAATAAGGTACTTGGAGTGGTCCATCTTAAGGATATTGTAAAAGGCGGCATAAAACAACGATTTGCAGAATTGCGAAAAATGGGTATAAAAACCGTAATGATTACGGGCGACAATTCACTAACAGCAGCAGCAATTGCAGCCGAAGCAGGCGTCGACGACTTTATGGCCGAAGCAAAACCCGAAGACAAATTGCGCCGTATCCGAGAAGAACAGGCTAACGGCCATTTAGTTGGCATGATCGGCGACGGTACAAACGACGCCCCGGCATTGGCTCAGGCTGACATTGGCATTGCCATGAATTCAGGAACACAGGCCGCCCGTGAAGCCGGAAATATGATTGACCTGGATAGTAATCCTACTAAATTAATTGAAGTTGTAGAAGTCGGAAAACAATTACTTATGACCCGCGGCTCGCTGACGACGTTCAGTATTGCGAACGATGTGGCCAAGTATTTTGCTATTATTCCGGCAATTGCAATATCGCTGTATTCAGGCGGCTCTGGCACGGGGCCTCTGTCCGCACTAAATATCATGCACCTTGGTTCGCCTCAAAGTGCTATCCTTAGTGCTGTAATATTCAACGCGATTATCATCATTCTTCTGGTTCCATTAGCATTAAGAGGCGTTCGTTATCGGCCGGTATCGGCAAATAATGCACTTGCCCGAAACCTGCTGATTTTTGGATTAGGCGGGCTAATTATTCCATTTATCGGGATAAAAATAATTGACCTTTTACTTAACTTTTAATATGAAGATAAATCTTGTTGTTATTTTTAAGGGTATTTAACGACACTGACTATAAATAATAAGTTTGAATGAAATGACACCACCAAAAAACTGTGAAAAAACAACATCCAAAATGAAAACGTTATTAATATCGATAAAAATATTCCTGCTTTTTATGGTGCTGACGGGTATTCTTTATCCGCTTTTTATTACTGGAATTGCACAGCTTTTATTTCCTTCAAAGGCAAACGGGAGCCTGATACTCAGAGACAACAAAATTATTGGCAGTGAACTTATCGGCCAACAATTCGACAGCACGATATATTTCACTTCCCGCCCTTCTGCAATAGGATATAACCCCTTGCCTTCAGGCGGCTCAAATTATGGATTGACGAATTCCGTACTAAAACAGCAGGTAAATAAACGGAGGCAACAGTTTATTCAAAACAATCTGTTAGATAGTGTAACCGATATTCCGGCTGAAATGTTATTTGCTTCTGCAAGCGGGCTTGACCCTCATATTTCAAAACAGGCTGCTATGCTGCAGGCAGATCGTGTAGCAAAAGCCCGGGAATTCAACGAAGTGCAAAAACAACAACTTTTTTCCTGTCTGAATAACTTAACAGAAACTCCCATGATTTTGGGCCCCGGAACAGAAAAAGTTAATGTTTTATTGCTTAATTTAGAGGTCGATAAAATAAAATGAACGGTTTTGATGATAATCGCCCCAGTCCCGATGAACTTTTAGCTTCTCTTTTAAACGAAGAAGAAAAAAGCAAACGGGGAAAGCTGAAAATATTCTTTGGCATGTGCGCCGGTGTGGGCAAAACATACACCATGCTGCAAGCTGCAAAAACCGAAAAGTCAAAAGGCATTGATATTATTATCGGCTATATTGAAACCCATGACCGGAAAGAAACAGCAATTCTGGCTGAAGGGTTTGAAATGATATCACGAAAATCTTACGAGTATAAATATACATCCGTGCAGGAAATGGATTTAGACGCCATAATTGCCCGTAAACCACAAATTGTTTTAGTCGATGAACTGGCTCATACCAATGCCCCGGGTAGCAGGCACACAAAAAGGTATCAGGATGTTTTGGAATTACTCGAATATGGCATCAATGTATATACGACCTTGAATGTTCAGCATCTCGAAAGCCGTTCGGAAACAGTTGCTCAGATTACGGGAATCATTGTACGTGAAACCCTGCCCGATGATGTTTTTGAAAATGCTGATGAAGTTGAACTGATCGACCTTACCCCCGGCGAATTATTGCAACGCCTTTCCGAAGGGAAAGTATATACACAGGAACGTTCAAGGGAAGCCATTGAAAACTTCTTCCGCCGGGGCAACATCACAGCACTGCGTGAAATGGCTCTGCGTATTGTAGCCGACCGTGTCGATAAGCAACTGTATGATTATATGCAGCACAAACGCATACGCGGGCCATGGAAATCGGGAATGCACCTACTTGTGGCCATCGGATATAGTCCATACTCTGCCCGTTTATTGCGCTGGGCAAAGAATCTCGCTTATTCGATGGGGGCACAGATTCAAGCCTTATATGTTGAAAAAAATGTTAACCTCAGTGATCAGCAAAGAGAACAACTTGATAAAAACATTAATCTCGCAAAACAGCTCGGAATAAAGGTTCGGATCACTACAAATAATGATCTGGTAAAAGCTATTATTGATTTTTCTTATAAAGAAAATATATCTCACATCATTGTAGGCAAACCTGGTGTTCAAAATATTTATACAAGGTTTCGGCTCAATAGCTTTGTCACCAGGCTTATCAGACTTAGCGGGAATATAGATGTTTACATCCTTGGTTCTGACAAAAAGGACAATAATAATTATAAAAGGAACGTTTCCTTACCTTCTTTTACATCAGGATACAAGCAATATTTCATTGTAAGTATCTTCGTCATCCTTTCTTCAGCTCTATGCTATTTGGTTAAAGACCTGATAGGTTATCAGGCAGTTTCTTTTGCATTGCTGTTTCTCATTTCTATTCTGGCAATTTTTTTTGGCACAGGGCCGATATTGCTTGCATCAATTTTAAGTGCCCTTATCTGGGATGTTTTTTTCATTCCCCCTCAATTTACCCTGCATATCGAAAACCCTTTAGATGTGCTGATGCTGATAATGTTTTTTATTATCGCACTTATAAATGGAATTTTAACTTCCAGGGTGAGGCGGCAGGAATATAAAATACGGGTTCGGGAAGAAAGGACAAATGCTCTGTATCAGTTAACCAAAGACCTTGCAATTATTTCCGGTTTGGAAGATGTAACCCGTGTTGCTTCAAATTATATCCAAAGGTATTTTAAATGGAATTGTTTTATTTTTATTAAAAATGATCACGGCTTACTTGAATATCAATCAAAAAATAGTTCGGAAAATATTTTTTCAGATAATGATTTGAGTATTGCCGACTGGGTTTTTAAAAACTCCATTAAAGCAGGTAAAAATACAGATACCCTGCCGTCGAGCGATTACACCTTTTTCCCTTTAATGGGCAACAACCAAACTATAGGGGTAATCGCTGTTAAACAATCCACCCTGTTCACTTATGGCGAAGAACAGTTTTGGGAAGCTTGTTTAGCTCAGATAACAGGCAAATATGAACGGGAACTGTTGCGCGATGCAGCAAAAAGGACATACATCATCAGTGAATCCGAAAAATTGTATAAGATTCTTTTTAATTCCTTATCTCACGAACTTCGTATTCCTGTAGCTACCATCTTAGGGGCTTCTGATACATTGATTGCACAGGAATACCCGGAAAAAACGCGAAAAAAACTTTACCATGAAATAAACACCGCATCAATACGGCTCAACAGGCTTATCGAAAACCTTCTGAATATGTCGAGACTCGAATCAGGCCTTATTACCCCTCATCTTGTCTGGTGCGATATTCACGACCTTGCAAACAGGGTGACGGATTCACTGGAAACCGAGTTAAAACCTTTTAAACTTTCAATTATTGTTCCTTCCAATATGCCGTTGGTCAGTATTGATTTTGGCCTGATGGAGCAGGTTTTGCATAATCTTGTACTGAATTCCATTCAACATTCACCCGTGGGTAGTTTGATCAGAGTGAAATTTTTTCTTGATAATGGTTTTCTTACCATACAGGTCATGGACAGTGGTCTGGGTTTCTCCCCGGCAGATATTCCATCGGTATTTAACAAATTTTATCGGGGTAAGGATGCAAAAGCCGGAGGTATTGGGTTAGGATTATCTATTGTAAAAGGTTTTGTTGAGGCACATAAAGGTACTGTCGTAGTTGAAAACCGTCGAAATGGTGGTGCATTATTTACCATAAAAATTCCTGTGGAAATCTCCGATATTAATACAATAAATCAAATACATCAAGGATGACTGTTAAAGATACCATTTTGATCATTGACGATGAAATACAGATTCGCCGGTTGCTTGATATTACACTTTCAGCCCATGGGTTTAAAATCATCGAAGCCTCAGCAGGTAAAGAAGGTATTACTCTTGCAGCTTCCCAACAGCCTGGTTTGATCATACTCGATCTGGGCTTACCCGATATGGACGGTCTTGATGTGATTCTTAAACTTCGCCAATGGTATCAAAAACCGGTAATTATTCTTTCCGTGCGTAATACGGAGGAAGATATTGTTAAAGCACTTGATAACGGAGCAAACGATTATCTCACAAAGCCATTCAGGACAGGAGAACTTCTTGCGCGCATACGTGCTGCTTTTCGTCAAAGCCAGACTATATCAGAAAATCCTGTCCTGGAATTTGGTACATTGACGATAGATTTAGCCAGCCATACTGTAAGAAAAAACAATGAATTAATGAAACTTACATCAACCGAATATTCCCTTTTAACATTGCTGGCAAAAAACGAAGGCAGAGTGCTTACGCATCAATTTATTCTGAAAGAAGTATGGGGAATGAGTTATGTCGAACAAACCCAATATTTAAGGGTGTTTGTGGCTCAATTACGAAAAAAAATAGAAGATGATCCGGCAAAACCGAAATGGCTAAATACTGAATCCGGCATTGGATACAGGTTTGGTAATTAATCCCCCTGGAAAAAACATCCTCAGAAAATCTTTCTTCCGGAAAAATACCGGAAAAAACGTATTTTTGATTTAGCAAATAACCCATTATGGCAATTTACATTATCATCGGAATCGTCCTTCTGATCATTCTGATCACAGTGATTTTCTTCAACAAATTCATTTCGTACCGCAACAGGATACGCAATGCCTGGAGCGATATTGATGTACAACTGAAAAGACGATATTCGCTGATACCCAACCTTGTCGAGTCGGTGAAGGGCTATGCCGTTCACGAAAAAGATCTTTTCGAAAACGTGGCTAAGTACCGTGCACAGGCCGAAAACGCCCGGACGCTGAAAGAACACGAAGCTGCTGAAAACAATATGATATCCGTGCTGAAGAATATCCTGGTCACCGTGGAAAACTACCCCGCCCTGCTGGCCAACGAAAACTTCATGAAGCTGCAGGATTCGCTGATCGAGGTGGAAGACACCATACAGAATGCCCGCAGGTATTACAATGCGGTGGTACGCGACAACAACACAGCCGTGGAATCATTCCCCGGAAACGTATTCGCCGGTCTGCTTGGTTTTAAAACAGCAGATTTTTTCGAGATCGACAGTATCGAACGCGAAGTAATCAAGGTCGAAATAAAGAAATAAGACATGAAAAAAACTTTCGTAATCATTGTATTGATATTCCTGAGTATCAGCGGATTCTCAGAAGCCTTCCACATCACCAATTATTTCGTTAACATGCAAATGAACGCGGATGGCTCCGTGTGGGTCACCGAAACGATTGATGTTCACTTCACGGAACAAAGGCATGGTATCATCCGGTCCATCCCCTACCGTTACAGGCAGGTTGATTTCCCGGGGAGGGAAAGAGCAGAAAGAGCAAGTTTTTCGGCTGATTACGAACTTATTATAAAAAATGTCGGTGTGGATGGTCATGAATTCAGCACTTCCGTTGAAGGCGACTTCCTGAAAATAAAAATCGGCTCTGCCGACACATACGTTGAAGGCAACCAGAAGTACATCATAAAATACCTGGTGTGGGGCTGCCTGAACAAATTCCGCGACCATACGGAGTTATACTGGAACCTGGTCGGACATATGTGGGATTGCAATATTGCAGCAGGAGGTTTCAGGATCAGCCTGCCCAGACCGCTCAGCCTCACGAATAACGATATATTGCTTTTTACCGGCGCCGAAGGAGCCAAAGATAAAGGTGCAACATACAAAATAAGCCCAGAGGCAATTACAGGTACGCTGGTAAATCCGCTGAAAGCCAATGAAGGCATGACGGTAGTAATAAAATTTCCCTTGTCATACTTCCCCAACACCAGCATTCCTGTGGAGGATATGGCTTCAAATTTTTATATAGACAAGTTTCTGGCAAAAATCAAAGTCAAAGCCGATGCCTCGCTCGATGTCGAAGAAAAATATTCGGTTGTATTTCTAAATCCGCAAACGTCTTTCCTGCGCGACTTTTACACTCTGGCGCCTGACGATTCGTCCGTTATCAAAGATCATGTGATCAGGGATTTACAAGTGAATTATGTTGCTGCAGACATAAAGGATGCCCGCTTTACAGCCCAGACAGAAGGTGAAAAAAAATACATAAGCCTTTACAGCGACACTAAACAATTCGCCGGTAAACTGGAAGTTACCCTCAGATACAAGGTCTGGGGCGCTGTAGTCTTCAAAAACGGCAGGGCAGAGATTAAATGGCCATTCAACGGCGAAATGTCCGGCGAACCGTTCAGGGGCTTTGAAGCAGAAATTTCAGCCGACCCCGCCATCAATATGGAAAAAACTTTTTTCCGTTTTTTCAAAGGTGATGAAAGCCACATGGTTTCCCCAACCATCAAATTTGACAACACAAAGAAAACATACTTTATAACGTATGACAATGTGTTCGCCACAAATCCGATATTCCTGACTCAGACACTCAGCGACGAGGGATTTCATAAAAACATGCTGCCATTCGAAATCTTTGCAAAAAAATATTACATCAGGGATTTTCTCACCGAAATTACGGTCAACAAAAATGGCAGCCTGCACGTCAACCATTTTTATAATGTAAAATTTAAAAATCCATACAGTACCGAAAATAGTTTTTCCGTCAGAGAAAACTTCTCCTATTACGAAAGCCGCCCTGAAAATGAATATCCGGGAATAAAACTTCCTGACTGGTCATTTTTAAGCGGATATACGAAGCTCCTGGTGAGCAACCTGAAAGTAAGCGGACAGGACGACGATTATTCCCGCAGAAACACTTATTTTAATTCAATATACTGGGGAAACACCGGAGGGACAGCACAGGACACCGCTTATAGCTACGAATACGACATCTTCGGCCTGCTGACAAAAAAAGACGGCAGGTATCACCTGAACAAGGCGCTGGCCAACATCTTCGAAGAACCCATAAAAGCAGGCACAATAAAGATCATACTTCCTGAAGGCGTTAACCCGGAAGGTATGGTAACATCTTTTCTTATCAATAATGACACATCACAACAATTAAATTTTACCACTGAAAAGAACACGATTATCTGTAAACTGAACAGACCATTGTATGGTCATGAAACACCCGTTATCAGCACTTACATACCAAAAGACAAGCTGTCTGTTTCGGGGATGCTCACCTGGAAAATTATTTGGAAAAACAACAAACTGCTTATATTGCCCTTCATTATTTTCCTGATACTGCTGCTGCTATGGTATGTGCTCGGAAGGGATAAAAAAGACGCTATTGTTGTCCAGTACAACCCGCCCAAAGAGATCACTCCTGCTGAAGCCGGTTATCTGTGGGATAATAAACTTCATAAACGCGACCTGGTTTCACTCATCTATTACTGGGCAGGACATGGTCTGCTTTCCATAAAAGAAATCAATCAGGCCGGAAAAAAAACAGATTATGATCTGACAAAACTTAAAGACCTGCCGCCGGATGCCAGGAGTTTTGAAAAAAGAATGTTTGGTGGATTGTTCAAAGCCGGGAGTAAAGATCCCGTAAAAGTAAGCTCGCTGAAAAACTCTTTCTATGTTACCATGAATTATACCGACAAAGATTTGAAGGCCTATGCCAAATCAAATAAATTCTATGTCCCCGGAACACGCGGTTTCAGCCGCTTTCTGAAAGTTATTGCTTTTGTATTTCTGGGCATAGGTATCTTCGCTTCCCTGTTTTTTGGACAAAACTGGTTGCAGTTTCAGCTCTTTGTGCTGCTGACTTCTATGTCCTTATACTTTTTCGGGTTGTTAATGCCCAAACGAGCACATTTTGCAACAGAACAGTACCATAAACTTCTTGGTTTCAAAGAGTTTATACAAAGAGCTGAAAAAGAAAAACTGCGCGACCTGCTGCAGGAAAACCCGAAATACTTTGACGAAACTGTTTCTTATGCCATCGTCATGGGGCTTGGCAGCGAATGGGCCGACAAATTCCACGACCTGATCATTTCCAGCCCCGACTGGTATCAATCTGCCGGCAGTCATCCGTTCTCCACCGGTCTCCTTGTGTCATCCATCATTTCCAGCATGTATCATATGGACCACAACTTTAATTATAAATACACATCCTATTCATCGGGCTCTTATTCCGGCGGTTCGCGGAGTTCCGGTTTCAGTTCGTTTGGAGGAGGCGGAGGTTTTTCCGGATTCAGCGGCGGTGGTGGATTCTCGGGAGGGGGATTCGGCGGCGGAGGTGGGTCGAGCTGGTAATAGATTTGCCATTAGCCACAGATCAGGAGTCACGTGACTTAACAGCCTAACAGCCTAACAGCCTAACAGCCTAACAGCCTAACAGCCTAACAGCCTAACAGC
>DAOORA010000024.1:0-54632 GCA_035389045.1 Bacteroidales bacterium
TGCCCGTTACTGATTAAAATATTTCTGTAAGATTATCTCCTATAAAAAATCGCTGTTCCAGTCGGGCAAGGTTACGCTTGCTCCAAAAATGCTTGCTTCGGTAAACCCGGCACTACGCATTTACCAAAGCAAACTCCGTTTATTGTCGCTTCGCAAACCCGCCTGAATGAGGCAGAAGGGCAAGCATCGAAACTGAACTTTTCGATTCAGACACCGGTTTTCCACTCAAAAACTAAGTAGTTGAAACACAACTATATGAAGTACTCACTAAGTCCACTGAGGCGGACATAAAGGCAAAATACACATAAATTTTGATTTTTTAAGGCAGCCTCTTTGTCCTCATTTAAACCTGTCTGAAGAAAGAAAAGAACGATTTGTATATTGGGATAGCATCTTCCTTAAAGCGCGCCTTCGTCGTAAGCACGTTCTCCGTGCAAAGAAACATCAAGGCCTTCTTTTTCGTGTGTTTCTGAGACTCTAACGGGAGTGATTAAGTTAATTAATATCAGCATTATGTAGGTAAAAATAAATGCATAAGCCGCGGCAATAAATACAGCTACAATTTCTTTTCCCAAAAAGCCGGCACCGCCGAAAATCAGACCGTCTGCACCAGCTGAATTAACAGCTTTTGAAGCAAAGACTCCGAGTAGAATTGTACCTAATACTCCTCCAATACCGTGAACTCCCCAAACATCCAGTGCATCATCCCATTTCATTTTATTTTTCAACTGAACTGCAAGATAGCAGACAACACCTGCGGTAACCCCGATGATGGGAGAAGCCCAGAGCGGAACAAAACCTGCACAGGGCGTTATTGTTGCCAATCCTGCAATAGATCCCGTCAGAAGTCCGACAAACTTCGGTTTTCGTTCGCGGATCCATTCAATTACTACCCAGGCAATGGTAGCAAAAGATGCGGCAATATCCGTATTTAAAAATGCGGTTGATGTGATAAAATCAACGGCTACTTCACTTCCGGCATTAAAACCATACCATCCAAACCAAAGCAAGCCGCTTCCAATCGCAACCAAAGGAATGCTGTTAGGAGTGGAGTTTTTATCGACTCTTGCCCCCACATAAAATACCGATGCTAACGCTGCAAAACCTGCTGTGGCATGAACCACAATACCGCCTGCAAAATCAAGAACGCCCCATTCTGCCAGTAAACCACCGCCCCAAATCATGTGGACAAACGGATAGTACACCAGGATCTGCCAGAATGTTAAGAAAATCATGTATGATTTAAATGATACACGGTTTACAAAAGCCCCGGTGATGAGTGCCGGAGTAATAATGGCAAACATCATCTGATATGCGATGAAAACCACCTCAGGTATTTTTCCATTACTAAACATTGAATCAATACCTACTCCATGTAAAAATACTTTATCGAAGTTGCCAATAATGCCTCCTTCTCCACCACTGAAACATAATGAATAACCAAAGGCAATCCATAATACTGTTGTCCATCCTAATGAAACAAAGCTTTGAATCATTATACCAAGGATGTTGCGTTTTGTGGCTAACCCACCATAAAAAAATGCCAAACCCGGTGTCATTAGCATAACTAAGCTGCTGGCCAGCAGCATAAATCCGGTTGAACCAGTGTCCATAAAATTCCTCCTGAAATTTTTAATTAATATTATTGTTTATAAAGTAAGGCCGAAAACAAAGTGAAATCCGGAAGTTTGCGGATTAAATATCAATGATGCCTTTAAGGGCAGACTGAAATTTTCACTGATTTTAATACTCTTATATCCTGTAATTCCAGTATTAACAACTGCAAAACCTCCGTCGTAAGCCGGAGTGCTGTATACACTTGAAAATGGTGTAGCTCCTACAAATATATCAAAGTTAAAATCCTTGATAGTAAAAGGGTATCCTAATTCAATATAGGTTGAAAACCGGTTTTTATATTTTATACTTTGAACGGAACCACCCGGTGTGAAAACAGTATCCTGAGGGCTTTTGTCATTTCCATATACAAAAGTTCCCACCAGTATACTAACAGGAAATTTTTCGGGGCCTTTGTATTGTAATGTTGCTTCTAAAGAATGACAGCTGTATTTATTAAGATTTTCACCCGTAGTGGTGTCAAAATCAATTTTATCCGGGTTTTTGCAATACGAAAATCTTGTATCGTTTACATTAGATGCAAGGGCAGGGATATAATAATCCGTTAAAATAACAGAAAAACCTTTAATTGTATATTTGGCATATAAGTCTGTTTCAACATAATTATTGGCAAGAGCAATAGCGCCCCAATAACCGATTTCAAAATCCCCCAGCCCAAAAGACAGTGTGGGTTGAATACTTGGTGAACCTCCATAATCAAGCCCGCGCCAGACATAGCGGCTCATTATATCAGCGCCAACGTTCAGCTTAAAAGGCATATTACATTTCTTTTCTGTGGGCTCCTGAGCATTGAGAAGATAACTGTTCAAAAGAAAAGCCACAAGCATCAGTGTAATGATCTTTTTCATAAATAATAGTTTTAAAATAATTTCGGGATAAAATTATATATTAGGGTAACGCCCGTAAATAATGGATTTAGCGTAATTTACAGTAAAATAAACACCTAGGGATAGGTAATTTACCTAATGGGATCTTACTTGATCTCGATTATTTTATTTTTAATTCCATAAATGATAAGCTCAGCAGTGGACTTGAGTTTTAGCTTATTCATAATATGGTTTTTATGGCTGTCGACGGTACGCACACTAATAAAAAGTTTATCGGCAATTTCCTTGTTTGTCATTCCATGCCCTACCAGCTCGATAATTTCTTTCTCTCTCTGGGTGATGGGTTCATCTTTTTCATACCTGTCATTGCCGTATTGCGTTTTTCGGATATAGCTCTTCAATATGTTGGTTGAAATGAGCTTGCCCAAATATTCCTCACCGCAGGCGATAGAATGAATGGCGTCAAGTAATTCATTTCTGGAAGTATCTTTTGGTAAATACCCTTTTGCCCCGCTGATAATTGCATTAACCACGAAATCATCATTTTTATGCATAGAGAGTATCAGTATCTTTATATCAGGATACTGCTCATTGATAATTTTGGTCATCTCGATTCCGGAAAGTTTTGGCATAGTTATATCAAGCACCAAAATATCTGGTTGCATAATTTTAAGCAAACTCATCAGTCCATCACCGTTTGATGCTTCCCCAATCACTTCAAGGTCATGCTCATCGGTAAGCAACGATTTTATTCCATCACGGAAAATCTGGTGGTCATCAGCTAATATAATCCTGATTTTTTTCAAATGAAGTTATTTGGTATCAAAATTAGTATTATTATTTGTCTCCAGAAAAATGTTTAATACAGTTCCATTACCGGGACTGGATTTTATATCAAATCCACCACCTAATATTTCGGTACGGCTGCGGATGTTGTTAATACCATTTGCCCCGGAGCGAATATTGTTTTTGTCAAATCCTTTACCGTCATCAGCGATGGAAAGGTTTATTATATTGTTTTCAAAGGTTAAATTTATTTCCGCATGGTTTGCCTCTGAATGTTTTACAATATTAGTTAATGCTTCCTGGATTATACGGTAAGTATATGTTTTTATATCTCTGCTGCAGTTTGTGGGTATTTGGTTGTAATTAAAATTAATTTTTATTCCGTTTATATTTCTGCTTTCTTCGCAAAGGTTTTCTATGGCACTTATAAGACCGAACTCACTTAGAACCTGCGGCATAAGGTTTTCCGACATACTAACTACCTCTTTTGAAACGGATGCCAGCATTTTTTTTGCATCATCAATAAGTTTTTGTTTTAATCCAGCATCAGCATTATCAAGGCGTTCGAGCTGCATCTTAATTGCTAGTATGCGTTGGCCAAGGCCATCATGTAATTCACGTGCCAGGCGCTGGCGTTCCTGCTCCTGACCATCATAAACAGATGTCATTCGTTTCGATCGTTCATCATACAAATCCTTTGTCTGTTGCTTAATTTTTGCTGCCATTTCGTTAAAAGCCATGGTAAGTTCACCAATTTCATCATCAGAGGTTTTTTCAAGAAATACATCATAATTGCCTTTGGAAATGTACCCTGCAGCTTGCTTTAACTTGATGACCGGCGATGAAATTCGTCGTGAAATAATCAGAACAATGCCAAAAAGAAGCAATGAAATAATAATGGCTAGAATGATAATGCTGTTTCGTAATGTATAAATCGGAATCATGGCTTCATGGGTATCAATTTCAGCTGTTATTACCCAGTTAAGTCCGGTGATGTTTAGTTTTCCATAAGCACCCATCACTTTTATTCCTCTGTAGTCCGGGTACTCATTTGTGCCTGAAATGTTTTTTAAAGCGCTTTGTACTCCAGCTGTGTTTACTTGAATTTTATTAGCCGAATTTTCCTTAAAGCGTGATGTGGTTTTCATCAGTAAATCATCACCTACAATATAGGCTTCGCCGGTTTCTCCCAATCCATTCATTTTATTGGTGTTGAACATCATGGTATTTACCACAGACATATTTATTTTTAAAAATATTTTGATAAAGATTTTTTCTGAAGAATCCTTTTTTATGGGAATTTCAATTAAGATGTCTTTATTTATACCCGATTCAATGAATTTAATATCATCACTGGCGTTAATTTCATAAGTTGTTTTTTCTTTACGGCAGATTTTTGAAAATTCAATGTTTTGTTCATTAAATTTGTCTGAAATATTCAGATTAATTTTTAAATCCTGCCATTGGATATCAGCAGACGTATAACATCCGTTGTCAAGAATTTTTTTTAAGTGCAAATTGTATTCTTCTGTAATTGAGGATTTTATTATTTTTTCCGGGGTTTTGCCATCATTGAATAATGCTAAAACATTTAAAATTTTGACCCAATTATTATAATTTGAAATAATTTTTGCTTCATTCAAACGGTCATTAAAAAACCGCTCAATATTTTGTTGTTTTTCAAATTTAACTGAGTTTAATTGCTCATACGTTCGGGTCATTAATGCATTTTTTGCTGAAAAATATGAGTATAGACTCAAAACCAAAATTGTGAGCATACTTAACGAAAAAAAATAGGCGAATAATTTTTGATTAAGGTTTATTTTGTTTTTTACCATTATTCGTTTTGATTAAGCCCTGTAAAATTAAACAATTTGCAATAAAAAAGCCGGCCAAACGACCGGCTTGTATGCACAACCAAAATTTGTTACGCTTATTGTGCTTTTTCACAGCTTTTGCAAATGGTTTTAATTCCAAAAGGCAGATAGAGCGGACAAAAGCCAATAATGCTGGTAAGAAGAAATATTCCGGCTAAAATCAGAAGAATTGTTCCCCATATTCCGCTCAAAACACCTGTAGCAAAAAGGATAATAAATGTGATGGCTAAGAGTGTCCTGATAATCCTGTCGGTTATTCCCATGTTCTTTTTCATAGTTGTAAATATTATTTGTTTATAGCTTTATGATACCGTTCTTCAACCACTTTCCAGTTGATAACGTTCCAAAAGGAACTGATATAATCAGCCCGCTTGTTCTGGTATTTTAAATAATAAGCATGTTCCCACACGTCCATGGCAAGTACCGGTGTTCCTATTTTTTCTGCGACATCCATCAAAGGGTTATCCTGGTTGGGTGTAGAACTTATAAACATACCTCCTTTATCATCAACGCAAAGCCATGCCCAGCCACTGCCAAAACGTGTCATTCCGGCATTGATAAAATCTTCTTTAAACGTTTCGAGTGACCCAAAATGCATAATGAGCAGGGTTTTAAATTTTTCTGACATCCCGACACCATTTGGCGCCATGTTTTCCCAGTAAAGTTCATGGTTGAAATACCCGCCGCCGTTGTTACGCACAGCAGCAGGGAATTTACTCACTCCGGCAAATATTTCTACTAAGGTCATCTGCTCCATCGGAGTGCCGCTTATGGCTTTTACAAAATTATCGAAATAGGCTTTGTGATGCCTCGAATAATGGATTTCCATGGTCATTTTGTCAATAAATGGTTCCAGTGCGTCATAGCTGTATGGCAGGGATTTGAATTCAAATTCCGTTGCATTTATGTTTTCTTTTGTTTCCATAATACTGTTTTTTAAGTTTGTTGTTCTGTTGTTTTGTTCATTTGTTATCTCCGACAAATTAAGCGCTATTAATAGCGCCATGATAATTGTGTTCATGTTATTTTTATTTAGACTGTTTCTTAATAACAAATAACATGCCATAATTCCTTATCTGACAAACTGTCAAAAAAACGGATTTAAAAGATTAATCAGGTGATATGTTCCGACCTATTATTTCTCCGGTCTGCTTTTTTTTTCTCGTACGACCGCGTATCTATTTTTAAGGGCCGGTAAAGCGGGCAAAAGCCCAATAAACTGGTTATGGCAAAAAACAGTCCGATCAAAAGAAGGGCGTAGCTCCACCATTCGTTGTTGGGTATAACTTTTATCGCAAAAAGTATAATAATGACAATTGCTAAAATAAACCTGATGCCTTTATCAATGATTCCCATATTAGTTTTCATGGTGCTACGATTTATAAGTTAATGTTTTTGACATTAATAATTATTTATCAAAAACAAAGATAAAGTATTTACAAAATGAAATCAAGTTATTTTTTATATTTCTAATGAATGACTGATAAGCAGAAATATAAACGGTGTCCGCAAGAAAACGCAGATTTTTGTTGTGTTTGCTGCAAAAATGCTTGCTTCGGCATGTTCAGCAGCACGGATTTATGACAGAAAAATCCGTTTTTTGTCGGTAAGTCCAGAAACTGGCGTTTTCATTGCGCAAAATGTTTCTTTTTTATTTGCATAGTTCAGAGCCTGAGGATCTGTTTTGAATTGATGAATTATTTTTTTATTCTTTTTTTAAAGAAAATCAATTTGTTGGCACTTAATCCCACAGGACAAATTGATTTTCCCTACATATTTCAGGAATAGGAAGAGTGACTCAAAGAAAAAAAATTTTAAACTTGTCTCCGTTCGACTTCGATCAAAACTTCCTTCACTGATGTTTCAGAAGTTTCAGCGCAATCTGGCCGGAAAATTATTCTTATGAATTAACGCAGAAATACAGATTTCGGAACATGGGAAATTTATCCGTTTCAAACATCATTCTTCAAACTCGAACCGGATCGGGTCGTAAATATTCAATCCGAGCAGATTACGCGCGCTGCCTTTGCTGAGGGCTATTTCAAGCAATCCTGTGGTTCCGAAAACAAGGACGATTTCGCCATCGGCAACCTCAGAATAGGTGTTCTTTATTTCGCGTTGTTCCTCATTTCTGAAAAAAGCAGTAAACTTACGCCCGTTCCCGACCTCATTGAATATTTTTTCTGAAATATTGGTAATTGCATTATCGTATGAATCAAAATAAATAACAATGCCCTTGATGGCATTAGGTTCGTTAATAGGCAGATAGCTGGATAGTTTGAACAGTTCACTGCCGCTCTCACCGAGCCTTTCAGCATCTTTACCTTCGATCAGATGGCATGCAGCCGGGGCATAAATATCCAGCGAAGGAAAGGTCTTGTATTTCGGAGCAGGCAAGTTGCTTATTTTGATTATTTTACCAGGTTTGGTTTCGCACAAAAGTGAAAAAATTCCGTTGTCGGCGCCGATAAAATAGTGTCCGTCGTAAAATACGATAATGTGTGAAGAACCTTTTGTTTCATCAGAATTAACTCCAACGATATGAATGGTGCCCTGAGGGAAATTTTTGTAGGCATTCCTGATAATGTAGGCCGTTTCGGCAAGGCTGTATTTTGTAATACTATGGGTAATATCCACGATGGTGGTACCGGGCGAGGCACTCAGAATGGCGCCTTTAACAGCTGCAACATAATGATCGGTCAAACCCCAGTCGCTGGTTAATGTTACAATAGCCATGTATCCTGAAATATAATGGCTTCAAAAATACAAATTTTAAGGCGCTGCAAAGCAAATTTTATTAATTTTGTTCAAAATTTATCCATTTTTCAGGTATTTGATGAGCGAAAAAATCATAACATTAGAATTTATCGACCCCGTAGATTTTTTTGGCGCCCACGATCAAAACCTTGAAATTCTTAAAACTCATTTTTCAAAAATCAAGATCATCGCCCGCGATAATACCCTGAAAATCATAGGCGACAAAAATGAGCTGAAATCCTTTGAGCATATCGTAGACAGCCTCATAAAACAATACAACAGCAAGGGTTTTATCTCTCCTGAGATCATCGGGGAAACCATAAATCCCGGCTCGGCTATTTCCGGGAATGAAGACAAGACAGACGATAACCTTATATTACACGGACAACGAGGCACCCTGATAAAAGCCCGCACTGCTCATCAGCAAGTGATGGTAAACAGCAGCCCGCATAACGACCTGATATTTGCCATTGGCCCTGCGGGAACAGGCAAGACCTATACTGCCGTGGCGCTGGCCGTTCGCGCTTTACGCAACAAAGAGGTAAAACGTATCATACTCACCCGTCCGGCTGTGGAGGCCGGCGAAAATCTTGGCTTTCTGCCCGGCGACCTTAAAGAAAAACTGGACCCCTACCTGCAACCTTTGTATGATGCACTATGGGATATGTTACCCACGCAGAAACTCAGCCAGTACATCGAAGAACGGATCATAGAAATTGCCCCGCTGGCATTTATGCGTGGCCGCACCCTCGACAATGCATTCGTCATACTCGATGAGGCCCAGAACTGCACCATCAGCCAGATGAAAATGTTTCTTACCCGCATGGGACGCTCGGCAAGGTTCATCGTCACAGGAGACATAACACAGATTGACCTTCCGAAAAACCAAACCTCCGGACTGGTTCATGCCCTTGACATTCTTAAGAAAATCAAAGGGATCGACATAATTTATTTTGATAATACTGATATCATCCGGCATAAACTTATTACAGAAATCATTAATGCATATTCTTCAGAACTATGAAAAGTGTTTTATTGCCAGTTCTTTTAGCCATTGTTTTTAATTCCTGCAATAAGTATGAGGACGGTCCTGCCGTGAGTCTCCGCTCTGCCGAAAAAAGGCTGACGGGTAAATGGGAAGTCACCGATATTTTGTTCGATGAAAAAAATATTTCAACAGGATTTTTCTCAAGTCACCTCGAATTATATCCCTTCAGCATATACTCAGATTGGGGCGGGGATTATTTTATAAGCATATCTCATACCGATGGCAACCTTATTGCCAATTCCGATCTTATCCTGAATGAGAAGAAAGACAAAATCACTTTTGCGATGTTGCCGCTGGCTCCTTACGAATCTATTTCCACCGATATTTTTTGTACCGTTCCGGTGCTAAGTAAGTCAACAGAATGGAAGATCTTGCGCCTGAAAAATGATGAACTCTGGATATCCACAGATTTCTCGGCAGGCAATTATGAACTCCATTTCAAACTTCTTGCTGATTACACGGATTATTAAAAAACATCATCGTTCTATGAACCATGCCATAACAAAAACGAATTTTAACTTTCCCGGACAAGTCAGTTTTTACCAGGGAAAAGTCAGAGATGTCTATAATATTGATGATAAATTGCTGCTGATGGTTGTGACCGACCGCATATCGGCTTTCGATGTGGTGATGCCTGAAGGTATACCCTATAAAGGCCAGGTACTGAACCAGATCGCTGCCAGGTTTCTGGATGCTACAGAAGATATTGTCCCCAACTGGAAAATTGCCGTTCCTGACCCTATGGTCACGGCAGGCATCAGGTGCGAGCCTTTTAAGGTGGAAATGGTCATCAGGGGATATCTCTCAGGACATGCCTGGCGCGAATATAAAAGCGGAAAACGCATTCTGTGCGGGGTTGCCATGCCCGACGGCATGAAAGAAAACGATAAATTTCCCTCGCCCATCATCACCCCTACCACCAAAGAATCCGCAGGGCATGATGAAGACATATCGAAAGAAGCGATCATCCGTCATGGGCTTGTTTCAGAGGAGGATTATGAGCAACTCGAAAATTATACATACCGGCTTTTTCAGCGGGGTTCGGAGATCGCTGAAAGAATGGGGCTGATACTCGTTGATACCAAATATGAGTTCGGGAAAAAAGATGACAGGATCATCCTGATCGATGAGATACACACCCCGGATTCCTCACGGTATTTTTATAAGCAGGGTTACGAAGACCTGCAGAATGAAAACCTGCCACAGAAACAGCTTTCCAAAGAATTTGTAAGGGAATGGCTGATGGAAAATGGGTTCCAGGGCAAGGATGGCCAGCAGGTTCCTGAAATGACCGGACCAATCATCAGCAATATTTCTGATCGGTATATTGAACTGTTCGAGAATATTACAGGAGAAAAATTTGTTAAGGAAGATTCCGCAAATGTTTTGCGCAGGATTGAAGATAATCTGAACCATTTTTTGCAGAAACATAAGTTCTGACCTTTACAGAGTATTAGGCCATTTAAACTTTCGAATACCACGCAGGAAAAGTATTGACAGGTATTATGAGAGGTAATCAAATACGATGCTGCTTACGATGCATGTTTCCGATACGACCCGGCAGGATGTGCAACATCCATAATGACTATTCATTTTGGGCATTTGAGATCATTTTCAGGACATCTGATTCGGTTTACCACCAATGGAACAAATTGTGTCCGGGAAATAATAACAGCTTATTAGCTGTAAGTATTAATGCTGCATAATGTAATAAAGCAGGAAAGAACCTTAAGCCTGCGCCGTAGGCCCGCCAAAGGTCAAATTGGACAGATCCATAGGATTGTCATCATCTATGGTTCCGAAATTATCTTCAAATTTTGAGATATTGTCTTTCAGGGCATTAAGCAGGCGCTTGGCATGTTGCGGGGTGAGGATGATACGTGATTTTACTTTGGCCTTAGGAATTCCGGGCATAATTTTCACAAAATCCACAATAAATTCCGAATGGGAATGGGTAATAACCGCCAGGTTTGAATAAATACCTTCTGCAATATCTTCAGAAAGTTCGATGTTCAGTTGTTGTTCGTTTTTCTTTTCCATGGTTAAGCTTTAAAAAAGCATCACCGGACATGATGCCCGGTGATACAACATCATAATAATACTATTCCTTATCTGTTCTGATATCTTCTTTTTCTTTGGAAGCTAACAGATTTTCATATTCTTCCCTGGTGCTGACGATAATTTTATCGTACTCGCGTAAGCCCGTACCCGCCGGTATCAGGTGTCCGACAATAACATTTTCTTTCAACCCGAGGAGATCGTCTGACTTGGCATACACGGCAGCATCGGTAAGTACTTTTGTAGTTTCCTGGAACGAAGCTGCTGATATCCAGCTTTTTGTCTGTAACGAGGCCCGGGTAATACCTTGTAATACCTGTCGGGCTGTAGCCGGGCGGGCATCACGGGCTTCAATCAGTTTTTTATCCTTACGTTTAAGCACAGAATTCTCGTCTCTCAGTTTACGCGCAGGGATGATCTGTCCGGGTTTATAGTTGGTTTCATCGCCCGGAAAAACGATAACTTTTTTACCGTAGATCCAGTCATTTTCTTCCTGAAAATCTATCTTATTCACGAGCTCTCCTTCGAGGAAACGGGTATCTCCCGGATCTTCGATCTCCACTTTACGCATCATCTGGCGCACAACCACTTCAAAATGCTTGTCGTTGATCTTTACACCCTGTAAACGGTAAACTTCCTGAATTTCGTTAACAATATATTCCTGAACATTGGTAGGACCTTTAATGGCAAGAATATCAGCAGGAGTAATTGCTCCATCAGACAGTTTATCACCGGCTTTTACATAATCATTTTCCTGTGCCAGTATCTGTTTGGTAGTTGCAACGAGATAACTTTTGCTTTCGCCGGTTTTGGAGGTAATAATAATCTCCTTGCTTCCGCGTTTGAGTTTTTTGCCGAAAGATACTACGCCGTCAATTTCGCTAACAATAGCGGGTTCAGAAGGATTACGTGCTTCAAACAATTCGGTTACCCTCGGCAGACCTCCGGTAATGTCACCGGATTTACCTACAGACCTGGGTATTTTGCACAAAACATCCCCTGCTTTCAACTTCTGGCCTTCGGTTACCTTGATATGCGCGCCTACCGGCATATCATACTGTTTAATAACCTCTTTGGTTTTTTCATTTACGATCTTTATCAGCGGATTTTTGGCCTTGTGCCTGGTTTCAATGATGACTTTGTCATGGAAACCTGTCTGTTCATCAGATTCTTCACGGAAAGTAACATTTTCTATGATATCTTCAAATACCACTTTGCCGGGCACTTCGGAAACGATCAACGCATTAAAAGGATCCCAGTCACAGATCAGGTTCCCTTTTTTCACAAGGTCGCCGTTTTTGAAAAACAGGTTTGAACCATAGGGAATGTTTCCGGAAGTAAGGACAGTTTTGGTGTTCTGGTCCACAATTTTCATTTCGGCAGAACGGCCGATAACGATATTAAAATCTTTGCCCTGATCGTTGGTATAATGCACCGAACGAAGTTCTTCTATTTCAAGCATACCGTCGTATTTTGCTTCAATTTTTGATGATGAAGCAATGTTCACACCGGCCACACCTCCAACGTGGAAAGTCCGGAGTGTCAACTGTGTACCTGGTTCACCGATAGACTGTGCTGCAATAACCCCGACGGCCTCCCCTTTCTGGACAAGTTTACCCGTGGCGAGGTTTCTTCCGTAACATTTAGCGCATACCCCGTGGTGTGACTCGCAGGTGAGAACAGAACGAATTTCAACGCTGTCAAAAGGAGACTGGGCAATAATATCACAAAAACTTTCTGTAAGTTCTTCCCCTGCCTTGATAATAAGTTCTCCGGTTTGCGGATGATAGATATCGTGCAGTGTCACGCGTCCGAGAATACGGTCATGCAATGTTTCCACAACATCTTCGTTCTTTTTGAGTGCGGTGATGGTAAGTCCTCTTAAGGTACCACAATCCTGTTCGGAAATAATCACATCCTGTGTAACATCTACCAGGCGTCGTGTGAGGTAACCGGCATCAGCAGTTTTCAGAGCGGTATCGGCAAGACCTTTGCGGGCGCCGTGCGTAGAAATAAAATATTCCAAAACCGATAAGCCTTCCCTGAAGTTTGACAAAATCGGGTTTTCGATGATTTCGCCGCCTGTGGCTCCTGATTTCTGTGGTTTTCCCATCAGCCCCCTCATCCCGCATAACTGACGTATCTGTTCTTTAGAACCACGGGCGCCTGAGTCAAGCATCATGTATACCGGGTTAAAACCCTGCATGTGATTGGCCAGCTGGTTCATAAGAGTTTGCGTAAGACGGGAGTTGGTATGTGTCCACACGTCAATGATTTGGTTGTATCGTTCACTGTTGGTGATCAATCCTGCGCCATAATTACTTTTTATTTCAGCGACCTCAGTTTCAGCTTTTGCGATCATCTCAGGTTTTATCTGAGGCACTACCAGATCCCCCAGATTAAATGATAATCCACCCTTAAAAGCCATGGTGAAACCAAGTTCTTTGATATCATCGAGAAACTGCGCCGTACGGGCTGTTCCTGAAATCTTGAGAATTTCGCCAATGATATCGCGTAAGGCTTTTTTAGTCAGCAGTTGATTGATATATCCATATTCTCTGGGAACAACCTGGTTAAACAATACTCTTCCGACGGTGGTTTCAATAAGCTTATTAACAATTTTACCGTCTTCCTTCACATTCACTTTTACTTTGATAAAAGCATGAAGGTCAACTCTCTTTTCATTATAGGCAATAATCACTTCTTCAGGACCATAGAAAGTGAAACCTTCTCCTTTAACAGGATTTTCGGGTATGCTTTTTCTTCCCTTGGTGGTATAGTACAATCCCAGTACCATGTCCTGTGAAGGGACTGTCACCGGGGCGCCGTTGGCCGGATTGAGAATATTGTGTGATGCGAGCATCAGTATCTGGGCTTCGAGCACGGCAGCATTTCCCAACGGCACATGAACGGCCATCTGGTCACCGTCGAAGTCGGCATTAAAAGCCGTACAGCACAGGGGGTGCAGCTGTATAGCCTTGCCTTCGATAAGTTTAGGCTGAAACGCTTGTATCCCAAGGCGGTGCAAGGTCGGGGCGCGGTTGAGCATCACAGGGTGTCCCTTGAGAACGTTTTCAAGGATATCCCATACCACCGGATCTTTGCGGTCGACAATCTTTTTTGCCGATTTCACTGTTTTCACAATACCTCTTTCCAGCATCTTCCTGATGATGAACGGTTTGAACAGTTCGGAGGCCATTTCCTTGGGGATACCACACTCATTCAGTTTAAGTTCAGGGCCCACCACAATGACCGAACGTCCCGAATAGTCGACACGTTTTCCAAGTAAATTCTGACGAAAACGTCCCTGTTTACCTTTGAGGCTGTCGCTCAAGGATTTCAATGCACGGTTGGATTCTGTTTTGACTGCTTTTGCTTTTCTGGAATTGTCAAATAAAGAATCGACGGCTTCCTGAAGCATACGCTTTTCATTTCTAAGGATGACATCAGGAGCTTTGATCTCTATAAGCCTTTTCAGGCGGTTATTTCTGATAATAACCCTGCGGTACAGATCATTAAGGTCGGAGGTGGCAAATCTTCCACCATCAAGTGGCACCAGCGGACGTAGTTCGGGAGGTATCACCGGGACAACTTTGACAATCATCCATTCGGGGTTATTCTCCATACGGAGGTTGGCTTCCCTAAATGCTTCCACAACCTGCAGGCGTTTCAATGCGTCCTGTTTACGTTGCTGTGAAGTTTCGTTGTTCGCTTTGTCTCTTAAAGTATAAGACAAACTATCGAGGTCGAGGCGCATTAAGAGATCATAAATTGCATCGGCGCCCATTTTTGCAACAAATTTGTTGGGGTCGGTGTCTTCGAGGTACTGATTTTCCTTTGGAAGTTCTTCAAGCACATTGAAATATTCTTCTTCAGTGAGAAAATCGAGATAGTTCAACCCCTCCTTGATCCCGGGATTTATTACGACATAACGTTCGTAGTAAATAATTGTTTCGAGTTTTTTGGAAGGCATACCCAGCAGCGCGCCGATTTTATTAGGCAGCGATCTGAAAAACCAGATATGCGCCACCGGAACCGTCAGCTGAATATGTCCTACACGTTCTCTTCTTACTTTTTTTTCTGTAACTTCAACTCCGCAACGGTCACAGACGATACCTTTGTAACGGATACGTTTATATTTTCCGCAATGACATTCCCAGTCTTTCACCGGACCAAAAATACGCTCACAGAACAAACCATCGCGTTCGGGTTTGTATGTGCGATAATTAATGGTTTCCGGCTTCAGCACCTCGCCGCTTGAACGTTCAAGTATATGTTCAGGCGAGGCTAAACTTATTGTTATTTTAGAAAAATTGCCTTTGGTGTTTAATTCTTTTCTAAAAGCCATATATTTATATTTCTATTTCCAAAATTCAGGAACAAACATTATTCTTCAAAAGTGATATTAAGGCCTAAGCCTCTCAGTTCGTGAACGAGTACGTTAAAAGATTCGGGCACACCCGGTATGGACATGTTTTCTCCTTTCACGATCGCCTCGTATGCGCGGGCACGGCCGGTGACATCGTCTGACTTTATGGTCAGCACTTCCTGCAGAATATTAGCGGCTCCAAAAGCTTCGAGCGCCCAGACTTCCATTTCACCGAAACGTTGTCCTCCGAACTGTGCTTTACCACCGAGCGGTTGCTGCGTAATCAGTGAGTATGGGCCTATTGAACGGGCGTGCATTTTATCGTCAACGAGATGATGGAGTTTCAACATATAGATGACGCCTACGGTTGCCGGCTGGTCGAAACATTCTCCGGTTCCGCCGTCGCGCAGATATACTTTGCCGTTTGCCGGTAAACCTGCTTTCGCCATATAATCATTGATATCTTCAAGGGTAGCTCCGTTAAAAATGGGGGTATCGAATGACATTTGGAGTTTTTGCCCGGCCCATCCCAGAACAGTTTCATAAATCTGTCCCAGGTTCATACGCGAAGGTACGCCGAGGGGGTTAAGCACCACATCAACAGGGGTTCCGTCATCAAGGAAAGGCATATCCTCATCGCGCACGATACGGGCAACAATACCTTTGTTTCCGTGACGTCCTGCCATTTTATCACCGACCTTGAGTTTACGTTTCTTGGCTACATAGACTTTGGCCAGTTTAACAATGCCTGATGGCAAATCATCACCCACTGTTTCTATGAATTTATTCCTGTTAAAAATTCCGAGCAGTTCACGATATTTTATGGTATAATTGTGGAGCAACTGTTTGACAAGCTCATTAACATCCTTGTCGGCCGTCCATTTGGTAGGGTTAATTACCGTATAATCCAAAGCCATCAGCGCTTTGTGTGTGAATTTCGCCTTTTTGGGGATCAGTTCTACCTTAAGATTATCATAAACACCGTGAGAAGTTTTATTCTCAAGGATATCAAGTAATTTATCCACCAGCTTTTGTTTCAGGTCGTATGAAGATTTATTAAACTGGTCTTCAAAATCCTTCAGGGTTTCCTTTTCTTTTACCCTGTCTTTTTTATCCCTGATAACCCGTGAAAAAAGTTTTTTGTCGATCACGACACCTTTCATAGATGGTGGCGCTTTTAATGATGCATCTTTTACGTCGCCGGCTTTATCACCGAATATGGCACGCAGCAGTTTTTCTTCAGGGGTAGGGTCTGTTTCACCTTTGGGAGTGATCTTACCGATAAGGATATCGCCTTCATTCACTTCTGCTCCGATTCTGATGATACCGTTTTCATCGAGGTTGGCAGTGGCTTCGAGGCTGACATTGGGAATATCGTTGGTCAGTTCTTCCATGCCTCGTTTGGTTTCGCGAACCTCCAGAACAAACTCCTCAACATGCAGCGAAGTAAAAACATCTTCACGCACCACACGTTCTGAAATTACAATAGCATCTTCAAAATTATAACCTTTCCAGGGCATGAACGCCACTTTGAGGTTGCGGCCTAATGCCAGTTCCCCGTTTTGGGTGGCATAACCTTCACACAGCACATCACCTTTTTTAACTTTCTGGCCTTTACGGACAATGGGTTTAAGATTTATACACGTGTTCTGGTTGGTTTTAACGAATTTGGGCAGGGCATATCTTTTAATATCGTCTTCAAAGCTGACTTTTCTTTCCCTGTCGGAACGTTCGTATTCGATGACGATCTCTGTTGCGTCAACAATTTTCACTACGCCGTTACCTTCAGCATTGATGAGCACCCGTGAATCTTTTGCAACTTTTCCTTCCAGTCCGGTTTGAACAATAGGAGCTTCAGGCACCATTAAAGGAACAGCCTGCCGCATCATGTTTGAACCCATGAGAGCCCTGTTGGCGTCGTCATGTTCAAGAAATGGGATCAGCGAAGCGGCAATAGAAGCTATCTGGTTGGGCGCCACATCCATCAATCCTATTTTCGTCGGTTCAAGAATAGGGTAATCAGCCTGAAACCTCGCTTTAACCTGCTCATTAACAAACTTCCCTGAGGTTTTGTCATAAGGAGTACTTGCCTGTGCAATCACTTTGTCTTCTTCTTCTTCTGCGGTAAGGTATACCGGCTTATCATTCATTTTCACCTTGCCATTTTCGACAATATTATAAGGTGTTTCGATAAACCCGAGCTTATTGATCTTTGCATAAACGCAGAGTGAGGAAATAAGTCCTATATTCGGACCTTCGGGAGTCTCAATCGTACACAAACGTCCATAATGGGTGTAATGAACGTCACGGACTTCAAAACCGGCTCTTTCACGCGACAAACCTCCGGGTCCCAGGGCAGAAATCCTTCTCTTATGAGTAAGTTCTGATAGGGGGTTTGTCTGATCCATAAATTGCGATAGCTGGTTGGTTCCAAAAAAGGTATTGATGACCGACGACAGTGTTTTGGCATTGATCAGATCCGCAGGAGTAAACACCTCATTATCACGCACATTCATTCTCTCACGGATGGTACGGGACATACGTGCCAGGCCAACACCGAATTGTCCATACAATTGCTCTCCAACAGTACGAACCCGACGGTTACTTAAATGGTCGATATCATCAACCTCAGTTTTCAGATTCTGAAGTTCAACAAGATACTTTATGATGGAGATAATATCTTCTTTGGTGAGTACTTTGGTAGTTACATTATCATCAAAATTGAGTTTTTTATTGATTCTGTAACGGCCCACATCACCGAGATCGTATCTTTTGTCGGAGAAAAATAATTTATCAATGATACCTCTTGCGGTATCTTCATCAGGAGGTTCGGCATTTCTGAGCAGCCTGTAGATAAATTCCACAGCTTCTTTTTCAGAATTGGCTGTGTCTTTCTGCAGGGTATTAAAAATGATGGAGTAGTCCGTACTGCTGTTGAGTTCGCTATGAATGAGTATCGTTTTCACACCGGCGTCAACAATGATGTCGATGTGCTCATTTTCAATCTGAGTTTCACGATCAATAAGCACTTCCGTACGTTCAATAGATACGACTTCACCGGTATCTTCGTCAACAAAGTCTTCTATCCAGGAACGTACAACGCGTGCAGCGAGTTTCCGGCCAATAAGTTTCTTTAATGCAGAACGGCTGACTTTTATTTCATCTGCCAGTTGGAATATTTCAAGAATCTCTTTATCAGACTGAAAACCAATTGCTCTTAACAATGTGGTGACGGGTAATTTCTTTTTGCGGTCGATGTAGGCATACATCACATTATTGATATCGGTGGCAAACTCAATCCACGAACCTTTAAAAGGAATAATGCGTGCAGAGTACAAGGTCTGGCCATTGGCGTGTCTTGTTTTCCCAAAGAAAACGCCTGGTGAACGATGTAATTGTGAAACGACCACCCTTTCGGCGCCATTAATAATAAATGTACCTTTGGGTGTCATATAGGGTATCATACCAAGGTAAACATCCTGAATGATCGTTTCAAAATCTTCATGTTCCGGGTCGGTACAATAGAGTTTCAGTTTGGCTTTGAGCGGCACACTAAATGTGAGACCCCGTTCCAGACACTCTTCAATTCCGTACCTCGGAGGGTCGATAAAATAATCCAGAAATTCTAAAACAAAATTATTTCGTGCATCCGAAATGGGGAAGTTTTCCGCGAAAACTTTGTACAAACCCTCATTTTGCCTGTTTTTAGGAGTGGTTTCTAACTGGAAAAAGTCCTGAAATGACTTGACCTGGATATCAAGAAAGTCAGGGTATTCTGCCTGGACTTTTGTGGATGCAAAGTTGATTCTTTCAATTTTATTTGAAGCCAAAGTCGTAAGGTTTTAAGTTGAGAAAAAATAATTTAATGAACGTGTATAAAAACAATGTTCAGACACCCTTCAACGAGGGTATCTGAACTATTATATTCTTTATTTTTCTTTACTTAATTTCAACCTCAGCGCCAGCCTCCTCCAGTTGGGTTTTTAATGCGTTAGCTTCGTCTTTGCTGATTCCTTCTTTTATCGCTTTAGGAGCTGCATCAACTAATTCCTTAGCTTCTTTTAATCCCAGGCTGGTTAACTCTTTTACAAGTTTTACCACACCTAATTTAGCCTGACCTGCTGATTTTAAAATCACGTCGAAGCGCGTTTTTTCTTCAGCTTCGGCACCACCTTCGGCGGCTCCGGCTGCCGGAGCGGCAACGACTGCTGCTGCTGCTGCGGGTTCAATTCCGTATTCGTCTTTCAAAATTTTTGCTAATTCGTTAACTTCTTTTACGGTTAAATTAACTAACTGTTCTGCAAAAGCCTTTAAATCTGCCATTTTATTAAAGTTTTAATTGGTTTACAAAAAGATTTTTTTATTAATTGATTTATTCAGGTTTTTCTGATAATGTTTTCACGATACCTGAAATCGTGTGGCCACCCGACTGCAAAGCACTGATAACATTCTTTGCGGGTGACTGCAGTAATCCGATGATATCTCCGATAAGCTCATTTTTGGATTTCAGTGCAACAAGTACTGAAAGCTGATCGTTGCCCAGATAAGTTGATTCCTCAATGAAAGCTCCTTTTAAAATTGGTTTTTCCAACCTGAAAGTCTTTCTGAATTCGGTGATCAATTTTGCCGGGACATTTGCGGTTTCGCACATCATTAAAGAGGTGCCGCCATTCAGCACGGGATATAATGATTCAAAATTCCGTTCGGAACGTTCCATTGCTTTTTTAAGCAATGTATTTTTTACAACGGTGAGCTTTATGTTGCGTTTAAAACATAAACGACGAAGTTCGTTCGTGGTAGCAACAGTCAAATCGGAAATATCCGTTACATAAAAGTTACTGGCAGACTTCAGCGTATTGCTCAAGGCCTCAATAACTTTTTCTTTTTCTTCTTTTTTCATAAATTTCAGATTATTTCCTTGTTAAAAATTAAATTACTGATTTTGTGTCGATCTGAATACCCGGGCTCATAGTAGAAGACATATAAATGCTCTTAATATAAGTACCCTTGGCGGATGAAGGTTTCAATCGGAGAATAGTCTGCAGAATTTCTCTGGCGTTGTCGGCTATTTTATTGCTATCGAACGAAACCTTGGCAATACCGGCATGGATGATACCAAATTTATCGACTTTAAAATCAATTTTACCGGCTTTGACCTCTTTCACCGCTTTACCAACATCCATGGTGACCGTTCCTGATTTAGGATTCGGCATCAGCCCACGCGGACCAAGGACACGGCCTAAAGCACCAACTTTCGGCATAACACTCGGCATAGTTATAATGACATCTACGTCGGTCCATCCTTCTTTAATCCTGGCAATGTAATCATCAAGACCGTAATAGTCGGCTCCGGCATTTTTTGCTTCCTCTTCTTTATCAGGAGTGCACAAAACCAAAACCCTGACCTTCTTGCCTGTTCCGTGAGGTAATGTAACGATACCGCGTACCATCTGATCGGCTTTTCGGGGGTCAACACCCAGGCGCACGTCAATATCAACAGACGAGTCAAACTTAGTATAGGTGATTTTTTTCACCATTGCAGCAGCCTCGTCTAAGGATAAAGCCGATTTTTTATCGATGAGTTTTATTGCCTCTTTTCTTTTCTTTGTAATTTTAGCCATTGTTCAAAAGTTAAAAGTTTACCACTTATTATACTGTAAAAGGTGGATTTCCCTGAACAGATATTCCCATACTGCGTGCAGTACCCGCAACCATTTTCATCGCCGATTCAAGTGTAAATGAATTCATATCCACCATTTTGGCTTCAGCAATTTGTTTCACCTGATCCCAGCTGATGGAACTTATTTTATTCCGGTTGGGTTCTGCTGATCCTTTTTGCTTTTTGGTTGCTTCGAGCAACTGCACTGCAACGGGGGGAGTTTTGATAATGAAATCAAAGGATTTATCCTTATAAACAGTGATAATAGCAGGGATAAGTTTCCCTACGCTGTCCTGCGTACGGGCATTGAACTGCTTACAGAATTCCATAATATTCACGCCTTTGGCACCCAATGCAGGGCCTACAGGTGGTGAAGGATTAGCTGCTCCGCCTTTGATTTGTAATTTGATAATTCCGCTTACTTCTTTTGCCATTTTTTTTTAATTTAGCATAGTAAAACAATAAACCGTCATTCTTTTTCAACCTGCATAAAACTAAGTTCCAGAGGGGTTTTTCTGCCGAAGATCTTGACCATCACTTTTAGTTTTTTCTTTTCTTCATTCACTTCTTCGATAATACCGCTGAAACTGTTAAAAGGTCCGTCAATTACCCTTACAGATTCTCCGATGATAAATGGCTCGCTGATTTCTTCCCCTTTTTCGGAGAGTTCGTCAACTTTGCCCAATATCCTGTTAACTTCGGCGGTTCTCATTGGAATAGGTTCACCTTTTGAACCCAGGAAGCCCAATACGCCGGGGACATTTTTAATTATATGAGCAACCTCACCTACGAGCAAGGCTTCAATCAACACGTAACCAGGAAAAAAATTTCTTTCCTTGCTGATTTTTTTACCTTTTCGTACCTGGTAAACTTTTTCCGTTGGTATCAGCACCTGTGATACAAAGTCTTTAAGATTCTGATGATTGATCTCACTTTCAATCAACTCCTTGACCTTCTTTTCTTTACCACTGATGGCTTTTACAACATACCATTTTTTAACTTGATCGCTCATAAATTAAACTCCCTTGGGAGATATATAATGAAATTGACAGAACAACGATTTTGATAAAACTAAAACAGACTGTAAAACTGTTTCAGCAACGTACTGAATGTCACGTCCATCAGATATACCACAACTGCGATAATCAGGGAAGCAATGGACACGACAATTGCACTATTTTGAAGCTCACTCCATGTAGGCCATGAGACTTTGTGTACCAATTCGTCGTAGCTTTCTTTAATATAATTTTTTATTTTTTTCATAAAAGCTTTTATTTGCACGGGTGGTAGGGATCGAACCCACAACCTACGGTTTTGGAGACCGCCACTCTACCAATTGAGCTACACCCGTTTAAACTCACATAACAAGCTTTATCATAAACAAAGGTATTCCGGAAAGTACCGGAACACCTTTGCCATCAGTTTATATTAATCAAGTATTTCTATTACCTGACCAGCGCCTACGGTTCTGCCGCCTTCACGGATAGCAAATCGTAAGTTCAGGTTCATGGCAATTTCAGAAATCAACTTAACTTCAATAACCAGGTTGTCGCCGGGCATTACCATTTCAACGCCTTCGGGCAAGGTAACTTCACCGGTAACATCCGTAGTTCTGAAATAAAACTGAGGACGATATTTATTATGGAAGGGGGTATGGCGGCCACCTTCTTCTTTTTTCAGGATATAAACCTGTCCTTTGAAATGGGTATGAGGCTTCACTGAACCGGGTTTAGCGACAACCATTCCTCTGAAAATCTGATCTTTATCAATACCTCTGAGCAGTAATCCGGTATTGTCACCCGCTTCGCCACGATCTAATATCTTCCTGAACATTTCAACACCTGTGACGACTGATTTCAGCTTTTCAGCACCAAGTCCGATAATTTCAACAGGGTCACCTGAGTTGATAACTCCGGTTTCTATTCTACCTGTGGCAACTGTTCCACGGCCTGTAATCGAAAATACGTCTTCAACAGGCATAAGGAAATCTTTTTCAATTTCGCGGACAGGCATAGGAATATATGTATCGCAAGCTTCCATCAGTTCCATAACTTTTTCCACCCATGTGGGTTCGAGGTTCAATCCGCCTAAAGCAGAGCCCCTGATGACCGGTGTATTTTCTCCGTCGAAGCCATAAAATGTGAGTCTGTCTCTGATTTCCATTTCAACGATTTCCAGGAGTTCTTCATCATCAACAAGGTCAACTTTGTTCATAAAAACAACGATCTTGGGAACACCAACCTGGCGGGCCAGAAGAATATGTTCGTTAGTCTGGGGCATAGGACCATCGGTAGCTGCAACAACAAGGATAGCGCCATCCATCTGGGCGGCACCGGTTACCATGTTCTTGATATAGTCAGCGTGTCCCGGGCAGTCAACGTGGGCATAGTGCCTGTTTGCAGTTGAATACTCGATATGGGCGGTATTGATCGTAATACCTCTTTCTTTTTCTTCAGGAGCATTGTCAATTGAATCGAATGATCTGAATTCTGACAAACCTTTCTGTGACAGAACTAAGGTGATAGCTGCCGTTAAGGTTGTCTTGCCATGGTCGATATGACCTATTGTCCCAATATTAACATGGGGTTTGGAACGTTCGTACTTTTCTTTTGCCATTTTAATTTAAGTTTGTTAGGTGATTTTAATATATTCTATTTATTTATTATTCAATGTTGAGCCATTGATGAGAATTGAACTCATGACCCCTTCCTTACCAAGGAAGTGCTCTACCCCTGAGCTACAACGGCTTATTTGGAGCGGAAGACGGGGCTCGAACCCGCCACCTAAAGCTTGGAAGGCTTTCGCTCTACCAAATGAGCTACTTCCGCCTGTGTAAAAAAACACTTATTGCTAAAACAACGCAATTTGTAATGTGGGGAGAGGAGGAATCGAACCTCCGAAGGCATCGCCAACAGATTTACAGTCTGCCCCATTTGACCGCTCTGGAATCTCCCCAAATACGCTTCAAAGAACGTGAGCCGAAAGAGGGATTCGAACCCCCGACCCGCTGATTACAAATCAGCTGCTCTGGCCAACTGAGCTATTCCGGCAAGGCCACTACTTTTTAATATTGAAAATCAAACATTTATATAAAAAAAGCAGTCCTCTTTCAAAAAAGGACTGCAAATTTACAAAGTATTTAGTTATCAACAAAGAAATTAATTCATTTTTTTTTTTATTTATAAACCTTTTATTTTTTCTTTGTGTTTAACTAACTGTTTGCGAAGTGCATCAACAGCGACGTCTGTGGCTTGTTCAAAAGAACTTGACTGTTTCCTGGCAAACAAATCATTGCCCGGTAACATCAGGCGGATTTCGGTAACTTTATTTTTTTCTTTATCATTTTTTTCAACTCGCAGCGTAACTTCCGAAGCTATTAATCCATCGTATAGCCCCGACAATTTTTCAACTTTATCCTGGATATAGTCTTCCAGTTTTTTATCTGTTTTGAAACGAACTGATGTGATGTTGACTTTCATAAAAAACCTCCTTTTTTTAAGCTTTGGGATGAGCCTGTTTATAAACTGTTTTTAATTTTTCAATAGTATTATGAGTATAAACCTGTGTCGCAGAAAGATTTGCATGACCAAGTATTTCTTTTACAGAATTCAGATCAGCTCCGTGGTTGAGCATATGAGTGGCAAAGGTGTGTCTTAGCACGTGCGGACTTTTTTTATCCTGTGAGGTTATTACGCTAAGATAATATATTACGATACGATAAACAAGTTTTTGATAAACTTTTTTTCCTTTTTCGGTGATAAAAAAATTATCACTACTGTCTATAAAAGTTTTTGATTTTAAATCAAGATAATCTTTTATAAATTGTTGCAGCCTGTTATTATAAGGTATGATACGTTCTTTGTTTCTTTTTCCGAGAACTTTTATGGTCATTTGATACATGTTCACGTCGTTTTCTTTAAGATTTACCAGTTCGGACAAGCGCATACCGGTATCATAAAGCATCTCAATAATAAGATGGTCACGCATTTTTACAAAATCATTTCCCTGTTCCTGAAAATATTTATCAAGCAGCGCTATCATTTTGTTTTCTTCAACAAACGAAGGAAGTCTTTTTGATGTTTTGGGCGATAAAACCCTGATCATGGGATTTTCTGACGAAATCCCGTGCTTATTCAAAAATCTGAAAAACGAATTCAGGGCTGCTTTTTTGCGGTTGACCGAACGTGCCGATATTTTGTGCTCCATCAATTGCACAAACCACGACCTTATCATAACCGGTGTAGCACCGGAAAGCTCATTTATTCCGTACTGCTGTGAAAGAAATTCCGAAAACTGCTCCAGATCGGTTTTATAACTTGTCACCGTATAAGGAGAGAATCTTTTTTCAAACTGCAGATAATGTAAAAAACGCTCCAACATTAAATAAAAAAAGAATAAACCCCGTTTCTTATAAAAGTGAACGTAAAAATATACATTCTATTATAAAAAAGCAAGATTTATTCTTACCTGGTAAAAATTAAGAAGCTTTTATTTGTTTTTTTCGTCGTTGAGCTTCTGGATATAAGCAGCTTTCAAGACTTCTTCCCTGCGTTTTACAGAAGGTTTTGTGAATTTCTGGCGTTCGCGTAGTTCTTTAACAACGCCGGTTTTTTCAAATTTCCTTTTGTATTTTTTCAGGGCTTTGTCAATGTTTTCGCCTTCTTTTACCGGAATAATGATCATAAAAAAATTCTCTCTTTCTTTTAATGATTAATAAATAATTGAATCCCCAACAATTGGGGCTGCAAAAATAGTAAATATTTTATTTCAATAGAGTTAATTAAAAAAAATTTTCTTATAAAAACAATAACTTGTTTTCTACCAAACTGAGATTTGTTCCGAACATAACTGCCGGGGTGACTACGCAGAGGCCATTTAAGTTGGCAGACCCCCCCGACACTTTCAGGGAGAAAATGACAGAATAAGCCGGAACGCAGTCTTACCGCCAACTGGCGAATAGGATGGCTATGACTGACTGCGGGTTATCTCGTCACTCAGAGTTCTTTTTCCAAATAAGACTTCATTTACTGTTTAAATCATCGAAAAATGTGTCCCTGCCTGCGTGCCGGGCACTCCGGCAGGCAGGGACAATCTTCTCCTTTCACTTTGTTTCAGGAGAATCTGCTCTGACTGACAGCATTACTCCTGTCACACTGAGCCGCTTGTCCGGCAGGATTACTAATATGGTATAATTCTTAAGAAAAGCGCGTCTCTGACTGACTGCGGGCTATTGTTATATTTTCAGGATAACTAATATTAATTATTTGAGTCCATTCCATAAAATCAAACTTCTACCCTCACCCATTCAAGTACTTCTTGATAGAATTTGTACTTTTGTATCCATGCACACCATCGAACCATATTACAACTGGAGACACCTCTACATCGCATCGGAAGACGTACGTTCGCCCTTTTATGGCAACACATACAGTGAATTTGAGTTCTCATATGCTGTGTATAATTATTTAATTCATCCGCAATGGGATTGTTTCGGATCGGCAACCCTTTACATTAAATTATTATATGCTGATTACCGGAAAAATTTTGCAATCCTCGAATTTATCGGTGAATGGAATGATTGCCTGTACAATGATATTAAATTTCTGAAGGAAAATGTCATTGATATTTTAATAGGGAATGGTATCAATAAGTTTATACTGATAGGCGAAAACATCCTGAACTTCCATTTTTCGGATGATTCGTATTATGAGGAATGGTTTGATGAAATTGAAGACGGATGGATAGCCTGTGTGAATTTCAGGGATCATGTTGTTAAGGAATTTGAACACGGCCATATTGATTATTACCTGGCCTTTGGTGAAAAATTAAATCAGATACTCTGGCGCAAATCGGATCCTTCCCAATTTTTTGAACTTGTTTCGGAAATGATGACAAAACGGCTTACACCCTGACACATGAACATACATTTGAACATTACCGTTTCGGGCAGGGTGCAGAAAATCGGATTTCGTTACAGCACCCTGGATGTTGCAACACAACTGGGAATACATGGATTTGTCCGCAACCTTCCCAACGGGAACGTATATATTGAGGCCGAAGGCAGGGAAGAAGATGTAAGGGCATTTGCAGCCTGGTGCCGCCAGGGGCCTCCCTGGGCCAGGGTAGATGACATTGAGGTTGAAAAATCCGAGATTAAAGGATATCCTGATTTTACGATCAAAAGAGATTAAGAAGTTTTTCAGCTATTCCGGGTAGTATACTAATAAGCGTATCATTTCAATGCCCTTATGAACTCTCTTTTTCCCGGAGGGCCGGGCAGTTTTTCGATACTGAAACCGGCGGATTTTAATGCTCTTTTCACATCGCCCTTACAGGAATAGGTAACCAAAAAACCTCCTGTTTTCATGGACTGGCAGATCTTGTCAAAAATCGCTGACGACCATAGCTCCGGGCATACAGCAGGTGCAAAAGCATCGAAATAAACCAGGTCGAAAAAGGATTTTTCAAAAACAATTTCTTCTATTTTTTCCTCCCTGACATGTAAAAAGAAATGTTCCGTGATTGGTTGTGCATTGACTGTCTCGTTTATTTCTTTAAAAAACTTATCAGCATCCTGAACCCCGGTAAGCGCCGGATAATTCAAAGCGGCCAGCAATCTTTTATCCGGGCGGAAAGGCTCAACACCCATATAATAAACATCCCGCTGATCGTTATTGGTTTCGATCAATGTCAACAACGCATTCAGCCCCGTTCCGAAACCCACTTCGAGTATGTTTAACGCATCTTTATGTTGAGTTGCATAACGATAACCGGCGTTAATAAAAATATGTACAGATTCGGTAATGGCACCGTTCCTGGAATGATAACTTTCATTCCATTCAGGGATAAAAATGGTTTCGGAACCATCGGCCGTAATGATGATTTTGCTTTTCATGGTCAATCCCTGTTATAAACCGGCAGTATTGCAATGACCGTATCCTGAAAATTAAATGAGTTTAATGTTCCGTTGGGCCAGAACCGGTTTTTTCTCACTGTAAAGAAGTTTTCAGAAAAGTAGTAACAGCCTTCGGTTTCATCATATACGATGCAGCAGGGATTCTGGGCATTTGCCCATTGTTCACAGTTTACCTGATCGTATCCGAAATACCAGACACCATTACCCGACAGGAAAAGATATGCTGAGGGTGCAATGCATACCACATCAGTGAAAGTCCCGTTTGCAAAAACATATCTGTCAGTGACCATACCTGTAGAAAGTGAAAAGAGCTTTATCACCCCCTGACCCTGAAAGTTGCAAAACAATAAAAACAGATCATCGCCTAACGGGAACATCTTCTGGATTTCATAATTTATCTGGATTTTTTTATAAATGGATAAGGAGCTCTTATAATAAGCGACAAGATGCTTGTGTATCCCGTCGGGACTTATTTCATAGGTAATCAGGTATTCGTTATACGGCAAAAAAACAAACGGATATTCACCGTTTCCAATCACGCGTGAGGCAATTATGCTGCCCGTTTCATTATATATGGCAAATCTGCCTTCACGGAAGGAAACGTACAGACGGGAATCATAAATGGCTATGGCAACGAAATACGGAAAAGGCGGACTGACTATCACCGGGACATTCCACAGCATTTGCCAGTCAAAGATGCTGTAAACAGATATATCACCGGTGCTTCTACCAGCGATATAAAGCTGCTGTGCATCAGAACTCACTCCGGATCCGCAATAATCGGAAGCAAGGGATTGAATACAGCTTATATTATTCAGGCTGTCAATTTTATTTATTGTAATATGGTTGCCGTTTTTGGTCAGCGCCAACACAAATTTCAGTCTTTTCGCAACCTGCCGAACTCTGATCTTTCTGAATTCATTTGTTACATTACTGCCGTCAGAAGCAGAAACCACAATGTAGTAAGATCCGGTGGGTAACAATAAATCATCTATCAGGATACCCTTATTGATATCTGAACAATTGTGTTCAGGATAAAAGGTATATGCGGTTGAAACAGCCGAATAAAATTCATTCAGAAGTTTCACCGATACATACTCCAATCGCCGGTCGTCGCAAACATTCGTACTAACATGTATAGTTTCACCGACATTAAACTGTTGATTTTCATAAGGCATAGTAATGACCACCTGCGGCGCAAGCTTGTCGTTTTCTTTTTTGCAGGAACAAAAGAACAAAACCGGAAGGAGTATCAGAACCAATCTTTTATACATATAACAAAAATATTAAAAATATAAATGCCCAGGGCTATTTCAGGTTAATATTTTGACGATAAATCATTCAAAAACAATTCCGGTTTTTTCCGAAAAAGGCAAAATAGTTTGTATCACATCATTATACACCGCATTAAAGATTGAAATTTATGATAATAACTTGGAAATATGAAAAAAAAATTGTAATTTTATAGTAAATAATGAATTACCATCAATAATATCATTAAAAAGTGAATTTATGGAAAATTATATTTGCCCTTATTGCAAAGGCCATCTGAATGTGAATGACAACATCGTTCTGATTGTAAGAAATAAAAAAGACAAACAAGGGTTGGTTTTTCTCAGTACCGAACTCGGAAATTATTCCAGCCACATGATCTCATCGCTGGAGATCGAAAAAGGCGATGCGGTGGACTTCTTTTGCCCTTATTGTCATACCAACATTGAGTTTCATAAAGAAAAAACCAATCTGGTCCGGCTGACGCGGGAGGACAAACACGGCAAAAAATCCCAGGTTATTTTTTCAAAGATTTACGGTGAAAAAGCCACGTATCACATTGATGAACACAAGGTAATGTCGTATGGGGAACATGCCAAACAATATATGGACCCTGAATGGTTTTTAAGGTAAGCGGTATAATACTTTAGTGTTTATCCCATTTGACCAATTTTTCGGATGCTGCTACTTTTCCGTCCATCTTCACCAGCAGGTAATACACACCCGGGCTGCATTCACCCAGGTTAATGCTATGCTGAATGTCGCAAGCCTGTTTCTCTGAATGATAAATGATCTTACCCAATCCATCATAGACCGATATCTCAACCGGTGATAGCCGGCATACCGGGTCCACCTGTATATTAACCACATCCGTAAAGGGATTGGGAAATACGGAAACCAGGCTGCCTATATCCTGAACATTGTCGATACCACTACCTGAACAGGTAACATCAAATTCCAAGGTATTTGTCATTATATTTCCATTAATATCAGCAATATCTGAAATGAAAACCGAAATTGTATTCCCGGTAATGAGTGCAGGGTGGACTACCAGCAAAACAGTGTTTTGTACCTGTCCGAAAAATACAGTGTCAATATTGTTTCCTGAAGAGAAAACATAGGTTGCGGGGCTGAGCGCTGAAGAATCGACCAATTCATTGAAGACAACCTCCACGGTATCGCAGGATATCGCTGACACGGCTGTGACCACAGGAGGAATATCATCAGGCGCAAAAGTACCGGTAATTAAAATATCATCAATCCTGTTCTGTCCTGAAGTTACCGTATCGCCGGCAGCCGCAGAATCAGAAGTCATGATCCAGCGTATGAACACTTTTTCCTGTTTATTGCAGGCCGGAGGCAGGCTCAAACAAAAAATAGTTCCGGAAACAAAGTTGTCATTCAGTGCCTGAATCCCAGAACCCGCAACAGGGTGCCATGTAATAGTATCTAAACTATATTCTGCTACAAAATCGCGGGGGCCTGCGTTGGTACTTTTCTGACGTGAAAATAGTGTAAGATCGGTGTATCCTTCATCCGCTCCCGTTTTGCATGTAAATTCAGCAATCCAGTATTTGGTTCCTGCACCTGATGTCCATCCGGAAGTACTCAGGCAGGGACCTGTAACACCTGAAGAATAAGAATATGTTCCGGTAAACCCGTTTTGTCTCTTGACAGCCTTACCGGCATTTTCCGGAATACCCACATCAGCAAAGCGGTTTGAATCAACAAAATTCCAATAGACAAGCGTATCGACAATTGAATATAGAACCGGAAACTTCTGGGGGCCGGTCATGATATTTCCGGCAATATCTGCAATATTATCCACATACAGTGTATCCTGTATATTTATTATCAATGGTACAGATAGTTGCAGGAGAACCGTGTCGGGGGGGATCAACGCAGCTGAATTGCAAATCGCATATTCTGAAAAGGTATAATTTGTAAATTCCTGAGCAGACAGCGGTTCGAGCGCTTCATTAAAGATGACCTCCATGGTTGCCGGACCAAGAATTCTGATTTGGGTTACGGATGGCGGTATCGTTTCCGGCGGTAAAGGATACTCCTGACCAGAAATAAGTATGTCATCTATTCGGTTGTAACCCGTTGTGGTCAAACCTGTCCCGGCGGCATTGGAATCGGAAGTCATTATCCAACGGAGGTAAACAACAGGCTGAGTATCGCAAGCCGATGGAAGGGGAAGCATGGATACCGTTCCTGAAACAAAGTTATCATTCAGCACTTTAGTATCGGATCCGGGAACAGGAAACCAGTTGATGGTATCCAGACTGTATTCCACCTTAAAATCACGGGGGCCCGCATTGGTAGACTGCTGCCGTGAAGACAGTTTCAATGAAACATACCCGGTACCCGGACCTGTTTTAGTGGTAAAACCGACCATCCAGAATTTTGTGGCAGCACCTGACGACCATGCCGAAGTACGCAAGCCGGGACCTGTGACACCCGCATCATAATAATATGTACCGGAAAATCCGTTCTGACGTTTTATTTTCTGGTTCAGGTTCAAAGGAATCCCCTTGTCGGCTATACGGTTGGAATCAGCAAATTCCCAGAATACAAGTGTATCCGTCTGTGAAAATGCCGAATTTACAAATAGTAATGCTGCAGACAGCGCCAGGAGGAATTTGATCTTTTGTATCATATTGCTGAATTTTATTATACTGAACTTTACTTACACGGTTCAAAAATACAACATTGAGTTCACTCAGAAAAGTCACAATTGAATATTTTCAGCGCCTTTTGCCCCTGAACCCTAAAGGGAAAGACGCTGAAAATCAGCCTCTCTTTAGAGACGGAGCAATGCTGATTTTCAAGAATCATACTTTTCGGACTCATAATTATAAAAAAAGCCGGATTGTTTTCCGGCTTTTAACATAACACCTTAGAAACTGTTTTGATTTTATGTTACATAAGATTTATGATGGATTTTTTAGCGAAACGAGGCAGATTTTGCAGACATAGTTTATCCTATGTCGAAAAATCTAACGAAGTTGCAGCAAAAAAGACGCATAAAGATTTGAAAAGATAAAATCAAAACAATTTCTTAAATTTTATTTTAGTAGCTTTTTACCTCATACTTTTCTGCACACACCTTCGCTTTTAAAAATTGCCGGTTCAGTCGTGCGATGTTGGTCACCTTGATTTCCTTAGGACATTCGGCCTCACAGGCGTATGTGTTGCTGCAGTTTCCAAATCCCAGCTCATCCATAATGGCCACCATTTTCTGAACACGGTCGGCGGCTTCAATTTTTCCCTGGGGCAATAACGCAAACTGAGAAACTTTTGCGCCTACGAACAACATAGCCGACGCATTGGCACAGGCCGCCACACAGGCGCCACAACCAATACAGGCTGCGGCATCCATGGCAAGTTCCGCTTTGATCTTTGGTATGGGAATGGCGTTGGCATCAGGAATACCTCCGGTATTTACCGAAACATAACCTCCTGCCTGAATGATCAGATCAAGAGCCGAGCGGTCGACGACCAGGTCTTTTACGATCGGGAAAGGCTTTGCGCGCCAGGGTTCTATCACTATGGTATCCCCGTCGCTGAACGAGCGCATATGCAGCTGGCATGTGGTAATACCGCGTTTAGGACCGTGCGGCCTGCCGTTGATATACAAACTGCATGTTCCGCAGATCCCTTCACGGCAGTCGTGATCAAATGCTACGGGGTCATTGCCATTCTCAATGATTTGTTGATTAAGGGTGTCGAGCATTTCAAAAAAAGAACTGTCGGGAGAAACTCCTGTAACTTTATAGGTTTCAAATGTCCCCTTTGTTTGGGCATTTGCCTGACGCCAGATTTTTAAGGTTAGGTCCATAATTTTAGTTTATTTATCAGCCAAAAGCCATCAGCCATCAGCCATTATTTTTCATATTATTGATTACTGTCCAATTTATTTATTAAAGAGTTAATCATTTTCGATAGTGATGATATTTTATTGAAAATATCTTCACAATTTTCTTTTAAATATCCAACTTTATTTGCAATAATTAATTCTGTTTCCAACTCATACAGGGATCCTCTGGCTTGTTTCAAAAATAAAGAATATGATTTCGTTGAATTCCTACCCCATCCTTCTGTAATATTTATTGGCACTGAACTGGATGCACTTCTTACCTGAGCTGTAATTCTATGACGTTCTTCCACCGGAAAATCCTTACTCAATTTATAAATATCAACAGTCAGTTCAATGCCAAGCTGCCATATTTTTAAATCTTTGTACGAATTTATATTTCCCATATTGTTTTTAAGGCTCAAATATATTTTATAATGTCTTATTTATCGGTGCTCATGACTATTGGCTATTGGCTATTGGCTATTGGCTATTGGCTATTTATAACTCCTCTGCGATGGTTTTGCAACCTCAAAAGTAAGTTCTTCCTTGTGCAATTCAGGTTCTGTACCTTCGCCTTTATATTCCCATGCCGACACAAATGTAAAGTTCTCATCATCACGTTTTGCTTCGCCTTCTTCGGTTTGCATTTCCTCGCGGAAGTGTCCTCCGCATGATTCTCGGCGCTGCAGGGCATCTTTCATGATCAGTTCACCCAGTTCGATAAAATCAGCTACCCTGCTTGCTTTTTCGATTTCAGGATTAAAATCATTCAGTTCACCGGGGATGAACAGGTCGTTCCAGAATTCTTTTTTAATTTCGGGTATCATGGCCAGGCCTGCCTTCAGCCTTTCCTCTGTGCGTCCCATGCCACAGTGCTCCCACATCAGTTTTCCGAATTTCTTATGAATAGAATCAACCGATTGTTTGCCTTTGATATTTTTCAGCATTTCGAGCTGCATTTTAATATCATTTTCAGCCTGTACAAATTCAGGGGCATCGGTCGGTATCCTCTTGGTATGTATTTCGGCTGACAAATAATTCCCGATGGTATAAGGCAGAATAAAATAGCCGTCGGCGAGGCCCTGCATCAGTGCTGATGCGCCAAGCCGGTTAGCTCCGTGATCGGAGAAATTACATTCACCAATGGCATAAAGGCCCGGAACTGTTGTCATCAGGTCATAATCAACCCAGAGTCCACCCATGGTATAATGTATGGCCGGATAGATCATCATAGGGGTTTCATAAGGGTTTTCATCAATAATCTGTTCGTACATCTGGAAGAGATTACCATAACGCTCTTCGATAACATTTTTTCCAAGCCGTGCTATAGAGTCTTTGAAATCGAGGTAAACCGCCAGGCCGGTACGGCCAACACCAAAACCGGCATCGCAGCGTTCTTTGGCGGCACGTGATGCCACATCGCGGGGTACGAGGTTTCCGAAAGCAGGATATCTTCTTTCGAGGTAATAATCACGGTCTTCTTCTGAAATATCGGAAGGTTTTATTTCTTTTTTGCGGAGTTTTTCAGCATCTTCTTTCTTTTTTGGCACCCATATCCTGCCGTCGTTACGCAAGCTTTCACTCATCAGGGTAAGTTTCGACTGGAAATCCCCGTGCACAGGGATACATGTCGGGTGTATCTGTGTAAAACAGGGATTGCTGAAGAATGCGCCTTTTTTATAAGCTCTCCATACAGGAGTGGCATTGGATCCCATAGCATTGGTTGACAGGAAATAGGTATTGCCATAGCCGCCGGTTGCCAGCACAACGGCATGTCCGAAATATTTTTCTATTTCTCCGGTTACTAAGTTCCTGACAATGATACCGCGTGCTTTGCCGTCAATAAGGACTATATCAAGCATATCGCGGCGGTTGTAAAGTTTAACGGTGCCTTTTTTTATCTGGCGGCTCAGGGCGCCGTATGCGCCAAGCAACAACTGCTGGCCGGTTTGTCCGCGTGCATAAAAAGTACGTGATACCTGGGCGCCGCCAAACGAACGGTTGTCAAGCAATCCGCCATAATCCCGGGCAAAAGGCACGCCCTGTGCCACACACTGGTCGATGATGGCATTGCTGACTTCGGCAAGACGGTATACATTGGCCTCGCGAGCACGATAATCGCCGCCTTTTATCGTATCGTAAAACAAACGGTAAACGCTGTCGCCGTCGTTCTGATAATTCTTTGCTGCGTTGATCCCGCCCTGTGCGGCGATACTATGCGCACGACGGGGACTGTCCTGATAACAAAACACTTTCACATTATATCCCAACTCGCCCAGAGATGCGGCAGCCGAAGCTCCGGCAAGGCCGGTACCCACTATAATAATATCAAGTTTACGTTTGTTGTTGGGATTGACTAATTTACAGGTTGATTTATAATTTGTCCATTTTTCAGCTAAGGGACCTTCAGGAATTTTTGAGTTTATTTTTGTCATAGCTGCCGGGGGATTTAATTTTGATTTTAAAATACTAAGATCTTTATATGTAAAAAATTTATACTAACAAATTTTAACTGTAGAAAAACATGAAATAAACCGGGATCAGCGAAAAACCACCTGCGACCACAATGGCATAAATCAAACTGACGGCTTTTATGGCCTGGTTATATTTACTATGATTCAGCCCTAAAGTCTGACAACCGGATAGTATGGCGTGATTTAGATGAAAGCCGAGAAAAATAAAAAAGGCAATGTACAAAAATGAATAAACTTTATTCTGAAATAACAGGATCGCCATTTGGTAAAAATCATGAGTGTCCATTCCTGCAGGTGGTTGTACTATACCTGCTTTAATGAAAAAGAAATGCATAAAATGAAGGATCAGAAAGATGAAAATAATTGCTCCCGTATATATCATATACTTTGAGAAAAACTCAGTATGTGATTTATTGACAACATGATAACGTACAGGACGGGAAGCCCAGTTTTTCAATGTAATGATAATGCCTATAATTATATGAATTATGAATCCTCCAAATAACACATACTCAAATATTTTAATGAAAATATTGGTAGTCATAAAATTTGAAGCGGCTGTAAATATTTTTCCGTCGTCGCCGGCCAGCATGGTAAGATTAATGGTAAGATGCACCAGTAAAAACAATGCCAGGAAAAGTCCGAAGGCGCCCATAACAATCTTCTTGGTAATGGATGAATACATTAATTTGCTCATAATAGTTGATTTTTCAAAAAAAACTAAAAAATTCCGTTAAATTTATAAAAAATTTTTTTCTTTGTACTTTATCTATGACAAAGATAAAAGTAGAATTTATTTTTCCAAATAAAAAAGTAAATTTTTTTTTAAAATATAATAATTTAAGCAAATAATATGAGATACAAACAAATAAACCCGGAACTTTTTGTCCGGAACAGAAAAAAACTCCTGAAAAAGCTGAAACCAAATTCTTTGGCCATCGTACTTTCTAATGATGAGTTTCAGAGAAGCGGAGATCAGTGTCATCAATTCCGGCAAAATTCCGACCTGTTCTATCTGACCGGGTTAGATCAGGAAAAATGTATACTCTGCCTTTGTCCCGATCATCCCAAAGAAGACATGCGGGAAATTGTTTTTACCGTTCAGACCAGCGAAAAAATGGTTACCTGGTACGGACATAAATACACGCTTGAACAGGCGAAACAGGTTTCGGGCGTTAAAAATATAAAATGGCTCGACAGTTTTGAAGACACGTTGAAAGAACTCGTGTTGCGCGCTGAAAATATTTATATCAATCTATATGAAAACGCACGATTCTCATCGGAGGTTCCTTCAAACGAACTACGCTTTTCGCAACGTATGAAAAATGAGTATCCCCTGCATAAATTTGAGCGGCTTCACCCGATAATTACCGAATGCCGGTTATGCAAAGAACCCGAAGAACTGGAGATGATGCAGCAGGCCTGCGACATCACCGAAAAAGCATTCAGGAGAATCTTAAAGAAGATACAACCCGGAATGATGGAATATGAAGCCGAAGCTGAAATCACCTATGAGTTTATCAGAAACGGCGCCAGCGGACATGCATACGCGCCGATTGTTGCTTCAGGAATTAATGCCTGCGTTTTACACTACATAAAAAATGATGTGAAAATTGGTAAAGGAGACCTCGTATTATTTGATATCGGAGCTGAATATGGCAACTACGCTGCCGATCTTACCCGCACCATCCCTGCTGACGGTCATTTTTCCAAACGTCAGAAAGATTGCTACAATGCTGTTCTTAATGTGCAAAAAAAAGCTAAACAACTGATCGTTCCGGGAACCACGATAGAGAAAATCAATAAAGCTGTGACAAAACTGATGGAAACCGAGATGATAAAGCTCGGACTGTTCACTGCACAGGATGTTAAAAATCAGGATCCTGATAATCCTTTGTATTTCAAGTATTATATGCACGGCAATTCGCACTTTATCGGACTTGATGTGCATGATGTCGGTACCCGTCAGATGGAACTTAAACCCGGAATGGTACTGAGTTGCGAGCCCGGTCTCTATATTAAAGAAGAAAACATCGGTATCCGGATTGAAAACGATATACTTGTAACCGCTAAAGGCCCGTATGACCTAATGAAAAACATTCCCGTTGAGGCCAATGATATCGAAAAATTAATGAAAGGCAAATAGCAACAACAAGGATGCAACGAAAGGCAATTCCCGGCTTCATGTTGTTTTATCCTGATAATTAAGTCAAATTCATAAATTATTAATAAATATAAATATTAAAAAACATGTTTCAGGCAAGTGTATATACCGACAGAAGAAAGCAATTAAAAAAGCTGGTAAAAAGCGGAATTCTGGTTTTTACAGGCAATACGGAACTACCCATGAATTATCCTCAAAATACGTATCATTTCAGGCAGGATAGTTCATTTTTGTATTTTTTCGGCCTCGACGAACCCGGATTAGGGGCTGTCATAGACATTGACAACAATAAAGAGATCCTTTTCGGTGATGATGTTGATATTGAGGATATCATATGGACTGGCTCCCTGCCATTACTTTCGGAAAAAGTAAAAAAAACGGGGGTCAAATATTCTGCACCTTTTTCCGAATATGCCTCATATATTGCTGAGGCAAAAAAACAAAAGCGAAAAATTCATTTTCTGCCGCCTTATAATCCCAACACGAAGATATTTTTGAGCGATTTGCTGAATATTCCGGTACCAAAACTAAAAGAAAAAGCGTCACTTGAACTGATGCAGGCAGTTATTGGACTCAGGTCGGTAAAAAGCAATGAAGAAATTGCAGAAATTGAAAAAGGCCTGGAAACGGCATATGAAATGTTCACCACGGGGATCAAACATGTTAAACCCGGAAAATACGAATATCAGGTTGCCGGAGTTATGGAAGGCATCGCACTGGCTAACAACGGCACATTGTCTTTTCCGACCATATTATCCGTAAGGGGTGAAATACTTCACGGGCACGACCATAGCAACAAAATGAAAAAGGGTGACCTGCTGCTGATGGATGCCGGCTTTGAAACGCCGCAACATTATGCAACCGACCATACCCGCACGGTACCTGTCGGCGGGTCATTCACTGAGAAACAAAAAGACATTTACCAGATAGTTCTCGATGCGCAACTTGCTGCAATAAGGGCTATTAAGCCAGGTGTGCCGTATCAGGATATCCATTTGCTTTCCTGCAGGGTGATTGCCGGCGGCCTGAAAAACCTCGGCTTGATGAAAGGCGACACCGATGAGGCCGTCAGACAGGGGGCACATGCGTTTTTTCTGCCTCACGGCCTGGGACACATGATGGGAATGGACGTTCACGATATGGAAGATATCGGACAGATCTATGTGGGTTATGACGATGAAGTCCGCCCGATAGACCAGTTCGGCACAGCTTATCTGCGACTCGGCAGAAAACTTCAACCGGGATTTGTACTTACGGTTGAACCCGGAATATATTTCATCCCTGAACTGTACAAATTGTGGAAATCAGAAAAAAAATTCAAGCAATTCATCAATTACGACAAGGTGAAAGAATATCTTGATTTCGGCGGTATCCGTATTGAAGACGATGTACTGGTCACAGAAAAAGGACTCAGGGTTCTGGGAAAGCCTATCCCAAAAACGATTTCGGAAATTGAGAAATTGATGCGTTCATAACCTGCTATTTAAACGATATCTCCATCATTTTCTTCAAAGCATACAGGTGAATAAGTTCGTAAATCTCCTGAATCAGTTCATCATCAAGGCCATTGACACAGGCGGTCCGGCTTATTGATTTTTTTATGCTGTTCCAGCGGCCGGGTTCAAAAAGCTGAAGGTCGTTTTGCTTTTTTATCCTGCCCATTAATTCAATCAGTGCAGTCCTTTGTCCGATCGCTGCGACTATTTTTTTATCAAGGTCATCAACTTTTTTCCGCAGCGCGATAAATCTCTTCAGTAAGTTGTCATCCCCTACCTCGTCAGAACCTTCGCTGGCTAAGTACCGGCATTGAAACAGCTTTTCGTCGTTTCTGTTTTTTTTATAAGGAACAATGACAGCGGTTATACCCAGCTTATATAAAACATTATTAAATCTTTGTATATCAAGTATTTTATCTGTTTCACATTCGACCCCGCATGTAATTTCAGGATGATCCGATGCAAAAGCAAAATAATCTCTTAATCTTTTTATCATCCGGCCCGGGAAATGGTTGTTAATATCCACGGTTTTCAAAGGAAAACTGACAACGATCTTATTTTTCCTGATCGTATTTTTTATATGTTTGAACCCGCCGTGAGCAACCACAACAAAATCAAATTCAGCAATATTATCAGAGGTTTCAGATTTATCTGGTTTCAGATAACATCCAAGCGGCACACTGTTTTGTATTTTCAGCCTTTTTAACAGTATTGATGGCGCATCCATCAGGGCGTTACCTGATAAAACCAGTGCATATTCAAGCTCATTTAATCCCTCAATCTGCAAAGCGTCTTCAATCGAAAACGGCTTTTTTACATGGTAAAAGATTTCAGGCGTCAGCCCGTGTGTGTTTTTAACCAAACTATTCTATGATAAGTCTACCAAATATTCCGTTTATTGAAAGCAAGAAATTATTTTACGCAGCGATCCGGCAATATTATGAAACGGAGCCTGACTTTATTTACAGCAACTTTTCAACTCCTTGATGGAATCAACAATAGTTCCATTTGCAAAAACGCCATTTCCGGCTACAATGATGTCAGCGCCCGAATGGACCACCTGCTTTATATTGCTGATATTGATGCCTCCGTCCACCTCCACCAATGCCGCCGACTCAGAGACAATAATAAGTTCTTTTGTTCTGCTGATTTTATCCAGGGATCTTTCAATGAATTTTTGGCCGCCATAACCCGGATTCACAGACATTACCAGAACCATATCCACATCAGCAATGATCTCTCCAAGCAATAAAACCGGGGTATGCGGATTTACAGCGACACCTGCTTTTATTCCAAAGGATTTAATATGATTCACCGTCCGGTTCAGATGAATATTGTGTTCAATATGAATTGTAAGGTATTCAGGCCTGTATGCTGCAAAACGTTCAATATACCGGTCGGGATCAGCAATCATCAGGTGTATATCCAACGGTTTCCGGGCATAGGTTACCAGGGAATCGAGTATGGTGAATCCAAAGGAAATATTCGGAACAAAAACTCCATCCATCACATCGATATGGATCAGGTCGGCGCTGCTGCCGTTGATGGTTTCTATCTGTTCTTTTAGTTTTCCGAAATCAGCAGATAATATTGAAGGTGCGAGTAGAAAAGCCATTAGTATGATTTATAATTTTTGCAAAAATACTAAAAGCCAGGCTATCCGAGATAAGATTTTAAATTTTTGCTCCGCGAGCTGATCTTTAGTTTCCGTATGGCTTTTTCTCTTATCTGCCGCACCCGTTCACGGGTAAGGTCGAACTTATCGGCAATCTCATCCAGCGTCAACGGAATGCTGCCTTTCAGACCATAGGTATATCTTAATATTTCTGCCTCTCTTGATGTTATAGTAGAAAACGCCCTTTCGATTTCTACCCTCAGAGAATCAAGTATTAATCCTGTTTCCGGATCGTAAAGTTCATCAGTTTTCATCAGGTCCAGCATGGTAGTTTCTTCTTCGGGGGCCACCGGCACATCCATAGAGACGTGCTTGCCGCTGTTTTTCATCGATTCGCGCACTTCGCTTTCAGAAACGTTTAGTATCTCGGCAATTTCATCAGGATTAGGCTCACGCTGGTGTGTCTGCTCAAAAAGGTTGTAGGTTCTGTTTATCCGGTTCAACGTACCGATCTTGTTAAGCGGCAGCCGTACGATTCTTGATTGTTCAGCTATGGCCTGAAGTATAGACTGGCGTATCCACCATACTGCATAGGAAATAAATTTAAATCCTTTGGTTTCATCAAAACGCCGGGCAGCTTTTATCAGCCCGACATTGCCTTCGTTTATCAGATCGGGAAGGCTTAATCCCTGGTTCTGGTATTGTTTGGCCACCGATACCACAAACCGCAGATTGGCCCGGGTAAGTTTGTGCAGGGCCGCCTGATCTCCCTGTTTGATACGCTGTGCCAGAAACACCTCGTCATCCGGTGTGATCAGGGCTTCTTTACTTATTTCCTGAAGGTATTTGTCGAGTGACGCCGTTTCCCGGTTGGTCACCTGCTTTGCAATCTTTAATTGTCTCATAAACGTTCCCCCTTATGTTTAAAACATTACCGGAATCCCATGCAGATACAAATAACTTAAACAGGTCGATTATAAAAACCACCTGTTTGAATTATTTGTCTGTACCTGTAAAGATTAAGACAATGATCCTTGAAAAAAGGTTGCCTGACAAAAAAGAAAAGCTGACCGTAAAACTATTGTTTTACCGGTTTGGGCAATAATACTTTACGTGAAAGTTTCAGTTTTCCTGTTTTTTTGTCAATCTCGATAAGTTTTACCTGGACTTCGTCACCGATTTTAAGGACTTTTTCCACATCGTCGGTTCTTTTCCAATCTATTTCAGAAATATGGAGCAAGCCATCTTTTCCGGGGAGTATTTCGATAAAAGCTCCGAAGGGTTGAATGTTGCGGACTTTGCCGGTGTAAATCTCTCCAACTTCCGGTACGGCTACAATTTTTTTGATCCAGTTCATGGCTTTTTCGGAGGATTCTTTGTCGTTTGAAACAATATCCACGATTCCGAAATCGCCTTCTTCTTCGATCACGATGGTGGCTCCTGTAGAATTTTGTATTTCCTGAATGATCTTTCCTCCCGGTCCGATCACAGCGCCGATGAATTCTTTGGGAATCGTCATCTGAACGATTCTGGGGACATGGGGCTTGTAGTCTTCCCGTGGTGCAGCGATGGTCTTTCCCATTTCGTTCAGGATATGTAAACGTCCGGCCAGTGCCTGGTTCAGCGCCTCAGTGAGTATTTCATACGGCAGTCCGTCAACTTTAATATCCATCTGACAGGCGGTAATTCCGTTCCTGGTGCCGGTAACTTTAAAGTCCATATCACCTAAATGGTCTTCGTCGCCTAAAATATCCGAAAGAATAGCATATTTCCCGTCTTTTCCGCTGATGAGCCCCATCGCAATTCCCGAGACGGGCTTTTTCAGCTTCACACCGGCATCCATCAGCGCCAGCGTGCCGGCACATACGGTCGCCATAGAGGAAGAACCGTTCGATTCAAGGATGTCGGAAACGATTCTGATGGTATACGGGTTTTCTTCACCCCAGGGGATCATATTTTTCAGGGCACGATGTGCAAGGTTTCCGTGTCCGATCTCCCGGCGTCCGGTTCCACGCAGCATTTTTACCTCACCGGTGGAGAAGGGTGGGAAATTATAATGAAGCATAAATTTATTCTTGCCGTCGAAAATCACGCCGTCAATAATCTGTTCATCGAGTTTGGTTCCTAAGGTCACCGTAGTGAGGGACTGTGTTTCACCTCTCGTAAATATTGACGAGCCATGAGCAGCAGGCAGGTAATCCACTTCAGACCATATCGGGCGTATCTCATCGAGTTTCCGTCCGTCGAGCCGTTTCCTGTCGTTGAGCATCATATGGCGGACGGCTTCTTTTTCTATCTGAAAATAGTAGCGGTTGATCATGGGGCCTTTTTCGTCACGTTCTTCTTCTGACAAGGTTTCGAGGAAGTCGGCTTTTACTTTTTCGAAGGCTTCTGAACGTTGGTGTTTGGCGGAAGCCGTGCTGGCAATATCATAAATTTTCTGATAGGCAAAATTTCTGAGTTTTTCCTTTATAGTTTCGTCATTTTTTTCGTGACAATACTGGCGTTTTGATTTTGATTTTTCGATCATTTCGGCCAGTTCGAGCTGTGCCCTGCATTGCAGGCGAATGGTTTCATGAGCAAATTTCAATGCGTCCACGAGTTCACTCTCAGAGACTTCTTTCATCTCTCCTTCCACCATCATGATATTATCCATTGAAGCAGCCACAATAATGTCAAAATCGGAAGACACCATATCGGAGGTGCTCGGATTAACAACGAATTTGCCATCGATCCTGCCCACCCTTACTTCAGAAATAGGACCATTAAAAGGTATATCGGAGATGGTAAGCGCTGTAGAGGCTGCCAGACATGCCAAGGCATCGGGCATACATTCTTTGTCGCCCGATATCAGTGTGACCAGCACTTGTGTTTCTGCATGGTAGTCATCGGGAAACAATGGACGTAAGGCCCTGTCGATCAGGCGCGACACAAGAATTTCATATTCTGACGGCCGGGCTTCGCGTTTAAAGAATCCACCGGGAAAGCGGCCTGTGGCAGCATATTTTTCCTGGTAATCCACCGAAAGAGGCATAAAGTCAACATTTTCGGCAGCATCTTTTTTGGAGACCACCGTGGCAAGCAGCATGGTATCACCCATTTTTACCACCACCGAACCATCGGCCTGTTTGGCGAGTTTTCCGGTTTCAATGTTGATCATTCTTCCATCGCCTATATCAAATGATTTATTTATTCCTGTCATGAGTTTTGGGTTTTATATATATATATTGTATCTATATAAGAACATTCTTAATAAATAAAAAAAGGCAATTCGCATTGCCTTTTTTTGAATGTCTGAGAAATTATTTTCTTATCTTGAGTTCTTTTATGCTGATTAGGTTCCTGTACCGCTCAATATCCCTGTCTTTCAGATAGTCGAGCAGACGTCTTCTTTTGCCTACCAGGCGAACCAGCGACCTTCGTGTAAAAGCATCTTTGTCATTACTTTTCAGATGTGCTGTGAGATGCTGTATCCTGTATGTGAACAATGCAATCTGACCTTCTGTGGAACCTGTATCAAATTCTGATTTACCGTACTGTTTGAAGATATTTTTCTTTACTTCGCTTGTTAAATACATTTTTTCTTAAATATTAAATTTGGAGTGCAAAAGTACAAAAATTATTAATATGAAAACAAATATCCCGATTTTTTTAAAAAATTTATTCAAAACCAAGATTTGAAGTATATGCTCCGTTGATCAGGTTTTCTTTGGAAAAAGTGGTCAGGTTGTAAGAATATTTTTTGGTATAGCGGCATGAAAAAATCCCCAGGCCGTTAGAAATATTTGTATATACAGGCCTTTCCTGGATGACCGAGGTTGAGGGTTTATTCAAATCTATATAGATACTGAGTTCATCGCCGCCGGCAGAAATAATAAAATCCACCTTACCAATCAGCCGGGAAACATTGTAATCGACCGGAACCCTGGCTGCAATATTTCTGTAGAACTCCTCAGAATTATAATTCGTAAACAACACTTCCCCGCCGTCGAGTTTTTCAGATTTGACCCTGCTCAAATGCCAGTCCACATATTTGTTTACCGTATCATGTGTGGTGTTGTTGACTTCGCGGTAATGAAAACGGAACAAGGGTTCATAAATACGTCCGTTTTTTGCTGATTTCCAAGATGCTTCAAAAATCGAGTACTCCAGACTTGGCCCGACGAGTCCCAACTGGGGATTGTCGGGGTTATACAAGGGTTTTGTGATGCTGAAATCGTGTATCATGTTTGTTGAAGCCGTAACGACGTTCCCGGTGTATATGTTGTTAATTCTCAGCCGGAACGAATCATTTGAAACAGCCGCAGGGTTGGGGAAATTAAATTTATACACCTCCTGCTGTGGGTAATAGAACATCCCGGAATCTTTACCGGAAACCAGGGTTTTCTGCAGGGTAAGGGTTCCGGTTTCATTACCGTTGTGTATCTGGGTGACGGTAACCTCAAGCTCATCGCCATAAGAACCTGATTCCGGATCGCGGGCCATTTCAAGGGCATTGCCCTCGCAAAGGAACGCCCTGGTGATCTTTACATATTGAACTGTATCGGTCTGATCGAGCAGTCCATAAACGATAGCTATATCTTTTTTATCCGCATTAATGTCAAAATCTGTTGAACAGGAATAAAAACACATTAAGGATAACAACAAAAGCGGGAAAAATATAGGGCGCATAAGAACAAATAGAATTTGATACAAAAGTAAAAATAATTTGTAAAACATAACAATTATTCTTAGCTTAATAATTCAAAAATTGTTTCAACTAATTGCTTATCTTGATGTTACTTTGTAGGTAGTTTGTGCGATATGGTGTTAAAAACTATCAGCCAATGAGATCAACAAGGTTTGCACTTAGATTCTCTAAGTATGTGAATTAATCAGGCTAAGGAATTTTTCAGCAGGATAAAAAAGCGATAATTCAATGGTTTTTTACATGAACTTCATAACTTTGCAAAAAAATATCAAGATCATGACAACAGAACCGGGCAAAATTGCAAAGATCACTACCCATGTTTTACGGGAAATGAAATTACGCGGAAGGAAAATCGCCATGCTCACCGCCTACGATTATTCTTTTGCAAAAATCCTTGACGCTGCTGAAATTGACATCATCCTTGTCGGCGATTCTGCATCCAATGTGATGGCCGGCCATTCCTCCACCCTGCCAATCACGCTCGACCAGATGATCTACCATGCCGCATCGGTGATGCGTGGAGTAAACCGTGCTCTTGTAGTGGTTGACCTGCCTTTCGGGACTTACCAGGGAAATTCCATGGAGGCATTATCCTCTGCCATCCGGATCATGAAAGAAACCGGGGCAGACGCCGTAAAACTTGAAGGAGGCAGGGAGGTACTGGAATCTGTTGAACGGATACTATCCGCCGGCATCCCGGTGATGGGGCACCTTGGGCTTACACCGCAGTCCATACACAAATTCGGCACGTATGTTGTCCGTGCCACGGAAGAAAAAGAGGCTCAGAAACTCATTGAAGACGCACACCTGCTTGATGAAGCGGGATGTTTTGGCATCGTCCTGGAAAAAATTCCTGCCAAACTGGCGGCACAGGTCACCCGTGAAGTGAAGACCCCCATCATTGGCATAGGCGCCGGCAGGGAAGTTGACGGACAAGTGCTGGTACTGCATGATATGCTGGGAATCAACATGGATTTCTCTCCGCGTTTTTTACGCCGCTACCACAACCTGCAGGAAGAAGTGATGGGCGCCGTGGCCGCTTACATCACTGATGTGAAATCGGGTGATTTCCCGAACGAAAAAGAGCAATATTAAACATGCTTTTCGATATCCCCTCGCAGATACTTTACGAGGACAACCACCTGATAATCATCAATAAAAGGCCGGCACAGCTTGTACAGCCCGACAATTCAGGCGATGACTCCCTTGAGGCAGAAATAAAACTATTTATTAAACAAAAATATCACAAGCCCGGTGAGGCCTTTCTGGGTGTGGCACACCGGCTTGACCGGCCGGTGAGCGGCGTGGTGGTGTTTGCCAAAACAAGCAAGGCGCTGGTCCGCCTGAACGAAATGCTGAAAAATCATCAGTTAAAAAAAACTTATTGGGCTGTGGTAAAGAACAAACCTCCGCAGGAAGCGGGCTTGCTTTCGCAATATATTTTAAGAAATCCCAGGCAGAATAAAAGCATGGTTTATGATCTGCCGGTGAAAGACGCACAGTCCGCGACTCTTGCCTATAAGGTACTTGCCGGCAGCGAACGGTATTATTTGCTGGAAATAGACCTGATGACAGGCCGTCACCACCAGATACGGGCGCAACTGGCCGCTATGGGCTGCCCGATAAAAGGCGATGTCAAATACGGTTTTGCCCGCACCAACGCCGATGGTTCGATATGCCTCCATGCCCGGAAAATCGAATTTGCGCACCCGGTAAGCAAAGAATTACTGAGTGTGACAGCGCCGGTACCGGAAAGTGATATCTGGAAAATCTTCTGCGGGGTTTAGTAATTCTTTGATGAAGGTCAGAAATTAGTTTCACAAAAATCAATATGCAGCTTACTTTTTTGTTTGACCCCTTACCTTTGGAGAGGCAGAGAAAAAAAGTAAGAAAAAATGTAAAAAAAGCATCAAATGTCTATAATATAAGGTTTTATGCATTAATAAAAAATAATTAAATAATTTTTTGCTTTTCGGAAAACACCTTGTATATTTATACAAATTTTATTCATAACTGGATGGCAGTATTATAAAAAATTAATAAAGCAATGACAATAACTAAATTACTAATTGTATGGATTTCTATTTCAATTTTTTCACTTCTGTTTATAACAAACATAAAAGCCCAACAAAATCAGCATAAACGGAGCATCGTATAAGAGCGGTTGCTATTTATTAAGAGTGAAATCAGATAACAGCATATGTACCGGAAAATTTGTAAAGCAATGATATGTAAAAAATCCGGGGCAATTATCTGTTTAATAATAATGCTAATAACTGCAAAGAACAGTTCTGAACTTAACTGTTTACCAATGGATGATGGTGTGGTGGAAATTGGTTTGAATTAAAAATAATCAAATATTTATATTTACAAATAATGAATAATACTTAGGGTATCTCTATTAATCCTGATCGGGCGCTTCTAAAAACAAAAAAGTTTAGGGCAGTCGAAGTTATGAACCCGAAGTGTACTGGGCATACATGCCAGTGCCGGGCCTTTTGAATGCAAGGATTTGAAGAACGAAGAAGAACAAAGAAATTTGAAGTTTTCAGATGTGTCCTTAAATCTTCTACTTTATATTTGAGCGAAAACCCAGTGTTTGAATCGAGAAGTTCAGTTTCGAGGCCTGTCTGACTGGCCAGCCAGGAAGGCTTGCGAAGAGACAAAAATGCACATCCGGTTGTATAAAAAAATCCATTTATTTGATCAATACCTCACTCCCCAGGGAAACTCTTCGGCCTGACGTTTATCGTCGTAAAACTTTTTCAGGACGGCTTCATAATCTGTGGTGTTTATCTTTTTACCCTTCAGTTTCTTGGGCAGGTCAAACTCATGGGTGAGAGGCCTCATTTCGATATTTTCTGCGGCAATCACCATAGCCCCTTTGTTAATGTTGATCTCCAGTATGATCCCCGGCAGCCCGAAAAAGCGGTCGGGACCGGCCTGTACCGGTATATCGAGGGCAAACCAGGCCACCACTTTCTGGTTTCTGAGGGTGTCTTTCAGCGTAGCATTCATACAAACATGGCCTGCCACCTCTTTCAGGTCGTTCAGTATCTTCCAGTCCGGGGTTTTAAGCGAGTCAGTGATGAGATAGGTTTTTCCGAGTACTTCCAGTGCATGAAAGCAGGTATTATTCTCAAAGTTACAGGTCATGACAAAGGTCTCTTTGCGCCCTGCATAACTTCCGTCATCCTCCGGATCGGCCTTTTCCTCTGAATCTTCGTATTTGGAACGTGTTGCTGAAAAATACAAATTGTTATACATCTTCCATTCCGAATCATTGCCCCACATATAGGCCGTCCTTTCTTTACGTTCTTTACTCAGGTAATCACAGGCATTCAGCATTTTCACCCAGTCGTAGGTGGTCAGGTATGTTATCCGGCCTTCAGCCTGCTGAGGATAAGTCACTTGTGTTACGGACAGGAAAAAAGAGTAAATAAGTGTGATCAGGAAAACTTTTTTCATAGAATTTGATTTAGACTTTTAAGAAAATCACCAGAAATGCCGGTCTTTTTTGAGTTTGGTTTCATAACCCCTGATATTGTAACTGACGCTCAGCATGAAATAACGCGCCAGCGTTCCGGCCACACTCCGCACGAAGTAGTTCTGAGAGGCATATTGCCTGATGTATTGCCGCTGGTTAAAAATATCGAAGGCGGCCAGGCGTATCTCAAAGTGGTTCTTTTTACCAATAAGCTGGCGTACCGAAGCATTGAGCACCGGGATATTTTTATCAAAATCATACTGCGAATTTCTGTAAAACTCATAATCAAAATTACCTTCAAAATAGGTTTTAGCCGCAAACTGCCATTTTACGGACAATCCGGCATTGTATTCCTGGGCAATCTGATTTCGCTCATTATTCATAGAAAATTTAACATCAGAAATTGATGCATCGCCCGATACCGTCATCACCAGCCGCTGCCCGGGTGTAATATTGAACGAGGTTCTTAACTGATAGCTGTTGGAATTGTTTTTATTGAAAACATTGTTGATATAAGAACCGGACTTGTTATAAGAATATCCGAAATTCCAGTCGTTAGTAAATTTTGTTTTTATTATTGGGTACCCTAACCAGACCCAGGTACTGACATGGTGCGATTCGGAATTGTTATCGGGAACAGAAACCGTCATGATGCCCAGAGAATCCACCCACGTCATGTTTTGATTATACGTAATATTATTAGCACAATAACTGTAATTGGAATATACACCGGCATGAGAGAAGCTGGCCGGGTTATAATAATTATAATTGGCGCTTACATTATGGGTCCGTTCGGGTTTTAAATTGATATTCCCTTCGACACGGTAGAGCGGGTTGGAAACATCAGGCACGGGCTGCAGGTAGTCGAAGGAGGGCTCAGAAACATCATAGCCGTAATCAAATTCGAGCCACATATGGTTGGGGAACTCGCAGGTAACATTGAATTTCGGGCTCAGGCTCCAGTAGGTTTTATCAATGGGGTTGGCCAGCAGGGGCATACCTTCGTCCACGGCATATTCGCCATTCATCACCAGGTATTGTCCGGCGGCGCCCAGCATCATGTTCAAGCCGTTGAATGAATAACGGAAAGCCGTTCCCAGGCGGTTGATCATCACCTTATTGGTATAATAAACACTAAGGCTGTCAATCCGTACATCGCTGTTCAAGAGATCGGTGATCTGCCTGTTGACTTTGTTATCTGACGTGTTGAAGTTATAAAATACCTCCATAAAAAACTTTTTTGACAGCGGCTCGGTGTAAAGCAAACTTGATTTGATCTGTTGTTTGTCGTAATACCTGGCCGACTTGCGGTGCAATACCTCGGCATAGGATGGTATAACGTGGTTGTTCAGGGAAAACAGGTTTTCATTATCATCACCCGGGTTCCTGTTGTATCCGGCACTCACGGCAAACGATCGTCCCCTGACTTTGAATTTGTGCCTGTATATGGCTGCACTCGTGAGTCTCCAGGCATTATTGGCATTAGTATTACCGGTATAAAGATCATTGATCAAACTTCCCCCGGACAATGAAAAATAATCTCTTTCGATGTCTGTTTTGTGGATATCATTGAATCTGAAGTTGGCTTTTACAATTATTACATTGTTCGAATCGAGATTCTGTTCAATACGTGCGGCTATGGTGTGACTCTGCCTGTTATCGGAATACGCGGTGGTGTCATTATTGAAAAAGGAGCTGTCGTCGACAAAAGTTTCCTTATAATCAAACTGGTCGTATTTCAACCTGTTATTTTTATAAAAATATGATATATTAAATTTTGTCTTCGTGTTATCGAAATTGTAGTTTGCACCGCCACCGTAGTTCTCGGTAAACCCGCGCCCGTCGAAGTAACTCATGGGCGATTCATCATCGGCCATATAGTAATACCGTCCTCTGCCGCTGCTGAACCCGAAATCGCCGTTGTCGTACTGATCGAAGGTTGATTGTCCTTTGAATTCGCTGTAATCTTCCCAGTTGACACCGGTTTCATTGATATTATTGCCATATGCAATAAAAGACAATTGCGATTTTTTGTCGAAGCGGTTATAGTTGGCGCGTCCGGCCCAGCGCAGGACGCCTTCTTCGTTGGCGCCGCCGGCTACGGTGGCTTTTCCGAAGGAACCCTTTTTGTACTCGCCCTTGAGTTCTAGGTTCATGGCTTTTTCTTTCACCCCGTCGTCAATGCCGGTGAGTTTTGACTGTTCGGATTTCTCATCAAAAACCTGTACTTTCGAAACGGCGTTGGCATCCAGGTTTTTCGTTGCCCCCGAAGGATCATCGCCAAAAAAAGTCTTGCCGTCCACGTACACCCGTTTTACATCTTTGCCCTGTGATTTCAGGTTTCCCGCGACATCTACCTCTATGCCGGGGAGCCGCCGCAATAAGTCTTCGACGGTGGAACCGGGAGGCGCTTTGAATGTGGTAGCATCGTATTCAATGGTGTCGCCGCGTATGGTCAGCGGCGCTTTGGCTTCGCGGATAACCACTTCAAAAAGTTCTTTGGCTATCGGCTTTATGGATACAATGCCAAGATCATTTAAGGATGTACCGGCTGGTTCCACCATTTGCTGAAGAGGCAAAAAACTGATGTGCGATACTTTCAGCAGGTATGCCGTATTTTTAACATTATTAAACCCAAAAGCGCCATGCACATCACTTTGCGTAAAATTCTGCAGCGTGGAATCTTTGGGGTTTAGCAGCATGACGGTGGCAAATCCGGCCTCATTATTATTATTGTCTTTAATAACACCTTTAATGGTCACCCGTGCAGGTATCTGCGCATAGGCGCTACCTGAAACCAACAGTATGAACAGCAGGAATAGTTTACAAGCGTATTTCATGTTCAATGATCGTTAAAAACGGGTTTTTGACAGTACAAAATCCTGTTTGTTACAAATTTTTCAAATATATAACTTTATTTTAATATTAAAATTGTTTAGTTTGGAAAAAAGGTGGTGATAAAAAATCAACATTTCCCCAAAGATACCGTTAGAAATCCGGCAGCGGCGATTTGTTGTTGAACTTTGACCCCTGAGAGTTAACCAAGAGCATTGCATATCAAATGATTAAGATAAAAACGGTGTCCGCGGCGGTCGACACCCGGGTAAACTCTGACAAAAATATCTTTGGGGACTCCCTCAAAAACCTACCAAAAAAACATTTATTTTTGAATGACAATATGTTTTGAGAAATTAACCGATGCTCCGGATACTCTCAACAAATACACACCATTATGGAAATTATTACCATTCAATGAAATGTGATGAAATGTATCCTGGATTTGTTGGGAATACACCGAAGCTCCATAAATAGAATATAATTCGACTTTTATTTTTTCTGATGTCCGGGCTAAGATCACGTTAATAAAATCTGATGCAGGATTTGGATAAGCCTGAATATTTTTTTCAATATTCTGCAAAGCAACCTGTGAGGGTATTGTTTTTTGATGACGCCTGAAAAACATCCAGACTTCCATACATTCCGAAAAATCGTTTTCAGGAAGAGTCAAGATCGTATGTCCAGCGCCATTCATTCTATAAAACAACACTTCGGAATCCGGGTCACCATTAGTATAGGCATACTTATCTATGGTAATATTATCAGCCACTGCATCAGGTAAAACGTTATATTCCGGAACGGGATTGCACCCATTATTCAGCACCCAGAACTTCACCAGCGAATCTGCATCAATTCCGTAGGGATTTAGTAAATAAAAAACAGTATTGTCGAGTGTGCCATGAAAATGTGCAACAGGCAAACTGCAGCCGGGTTCAAACTGAGTAATACCGTACCCGATAGTTCCTGACATGGACGCAAAAGCGGCAAATTTCTGATTGGATTGCAGGGCCATGCGTTCAGTCATAAAGCCCCCCATCGAAAACCCGCATATATAAATACGCGAAGGATCAATAGCATAATTTGCCTCTGCCGTATCTACAAGAGCATTAATAAACCCGACATCATCAACGGAAGGATTAGGATAATACCCAAGATTACCGGCGCCTGAATTCCATGCAGTGCCGACTATCGGATCAGCAATAGCCTGCGGGCTGATGACAATCATATTTGCCGTATCTGCTATGTTACTAAATCTGTCGCCAAAATACGACATATCGTTGGCCAATCCATGAAGGGTAAGCACAAGTGACGCCGGAATCAAAGGATCATAATCTGCAGGTTGATATACCTTGTATTCTCTGTTTATGGACCCAAAAATAAAAGATTTCGTCGACCACTGTGCGCCTGCATCCTTGCAGAGAAAAACAATCAGTAGCATTAAAAATATTTTCCTGACCATATATTGGTTCGTATTTTTTATTATATCTGAAAAAATTAAGTTCTGCAAAAACCCAAAAAATTACTTTTGTATCATAATTTGTTGAGTGAAATTAACAGAAACGCCGGATACTCTTAACAAATACATCCCATTATGTATTTTATTACTATTCAGAGGAATATGATGAAAAGAATCCTGAATCTGCCCGGTATAAACCAATGCTCCCTGAATGGTAAATATTTCGACCTTTATTTTTTCAGATGTCCGGGGTAAGATTATATTGATAAAATCAGCAGCCGGGTTGGGATAAACCTGAATACCCTTTTCGATTTGCTGCTCCGGGACTTGTGCTGTAAGGTTGTGATGGCGCCTGAAAAAAGACCAGACTTCCAGAATTTCGGTCATATCATTGCCTGGTTGATATAATACGGTATGCTCAGCGCCATTCATCCTGTAAAACAATACTTCAGCATCATTACCAGCACCATTATAGGTAAATTTATCAACGGTAATATTGTCGGCGGCTGCATCCATAAAACGGACAGAGTCGGGAACCGGGTTGCATCCATTGTTTAAAACCCAGAAATTGATCAGTGAATCCGGATCTATGCCATATTCATTTCCGATATAAAATACGGTAGAATCAGCCGTACCATGGAAATGTGCAATAGGTACAGCGCGTCCGGGATTATTGGATGTGATGCCGGAGCCAATCGTTCCGGACATGGAGGCAAATGCAGCAAAAGCCGTATTAGACTGCAGCGCCATGCGTTGTGTCATAAACCCACCCATAGAAAAACCGCATACATAGATGCGCGACGGATCGATGGAATAATGTGCCCTCACAGTATCGGCAAGAGCATTGATAAACCCAATATCATTCACGCTTGCATTCGGGAAGTACCAGTTGCCCAGATAATTCACACCGGCCCCCGAATTCCATGCAGTACCATTACCAAATATGGCCGAAACCAGAGGGTCTTCAACAGCCTGAGGACATATCACTATTATGTTTGCTGTATCCGCAATATAATTAAATCCCAGGGTGCTGAAATTTGCCATATTATCACCCAGGCCATGCAGCGTAAATACCAGCGATGCCGGGTTTGCCGGGTTATAACCTGGCGGCACATACCTCATGTATGCTCTGTTCAACGAACCGAAAACAAATGTATTGCTTGTCCATTGTGCACTCACATTCAGACAACACATCGCAATAATTACAACTAAAAAAATTTTATTTAACATTTTCATAGTCCTGCCTATTTATTGTTCGCAAACCGTTCCTACAAAATTAGCACAATTCATTTAACATAGATTTTCATGTCAATAATAGACCGTATTTATCTTTATAGATTTTACAA
>DAOORA010000025.1:0-6258 GCA_035389045.1 Bacteroidales bacterium
ATTTCCTTTTCAAATGAAATTGTAAGATGATCCTATGCTATAAAATCGCTGACTGGAACAGGCGGGGAAGAAAATGGAGTTTTCGTTCAGACACAATTTAGAGTTTGTCCATAATGTCCGATTTCTTTCCCGCTTGCCTACCGCCATTCGGGCAGGGTTACTCTTGTCTTGAAAACAGTTGTCCGCCAACTGGCGGACTCCTTGATTTTCGAGACTACGAAAGCCCGCCTGCCTGTGCTCAGGATACGGACGGGCAGGCCTTGAACTCGAACATTCTGGTTCAAACTCTGACTTTTTGGACTGGCACTATTTATAGTTTGCAAAAAAACGTACCGTAATTTATTCTTGAAATGTACATTGTTTCACGAAATCGGAAACGATTTTGTGAAACGGCTTTAAAAACTTACCTCCAGGGCTTTTTCAGTAAGAAATTGCTTTATTTCATCTTCTGGAACGGGTGATAAAACAAACTCAACGGGTTCAGAAAAATCTATGTCTTTAAAAAAAGCTAATTGTTCTCGAAATAACTTTTCTGAAAATTGTGATGGGAAAATTGTACATGCCGCGTTACTAATCTCTTGAATAGTATGATAGTTTTTTAAAATAAAGAACAAATCCACATAATCTTTCCATTTTGATCTTCGCTCAAGTGCAAAAGCTTTCATTGATGCTAATGACAATAAACTTGGCATCGAAATAACCGATTCAACTTTTACAGGATGTGCAATAGGGAAAGGAAAACTAAAAAAAGTAAGTTTTACATTGTTAAGGTGAAGGTGTAATTGGTCGTAATCTTCAAATAATGGCATTTGTTTGAAAGGTATTTCATTTAATTTGCTTTTAATTCTGTACTTCACAAGTTTTGAAGTAGTAAACAAATCAAAATCTATAGACCGTCTATGCCCAATATGCAATGCGATAGCTGTCCCTCCAACTAAATAAAAAGTTCTTTGGAAATGTTTTAAATATGGCAATAGTTCAACTTGCTGCTTATTAAGAATCTCATAGTGCATAACGATTGAATAGAAGTGTAAAATAATTAATTGTCAATTCATGATAATTGTTTTTTCGACGATCGCTAATGTCAATCGAGTTAAAGAAAATTTCCGCAACTTTTTTTATACCATACAACTTAAATAATTTTTTAATTGCAGGCATTTCACCATAATTCAATATGGTCTCCACTAAGAACTCAGGGCTGATCTCTTCTTTTTCATCCTCGGGTGTATACCAGAAAAGAGCTGAGTTTTCTCGAATAAAAGCTTTGATTTCAGGGCTATTCATGTTGAATATTGATATACAAATATAGTAATTTTAATCCTTATTACCAAGCGTTTTCTATTCAATTTTTTCAAATGCCCCGCACTTAAATTCTTTATTATTTCTCTGGTCATACCTGTTTAATACCGATTGCCATCAGTTTAAAAAAAAACCGAAAAGTGTCAATTATTTATAAATTATGCATTGTTTTCTGGTGTAAAAATAAGATTTTTTCTATACTTTTTTGCTTGTCCAAAAAAGTAAACAAAAAAGGACCTCCTGTCGAATGCTTCAGCCCGCTCTCAGAAAACAATGAAAATCTAAGCAAAGTAGTCCCGACGCAGCATAGCCGGTCGGGAAACCCCGCCTGTAGCGGGGCCTTTGCAGATTTTCAAATGTTTTCTGATTCACGCCACCGCCGGCTCGCCCGCCAGGAATTGCCCGCGCGCCAAATATCGGCTAACCTGTCCCGAAAAAGCCGAATTGTTTCGCAGAAACAAAGTGCGCTGGCAAGAAAATATGTCGGTGTCAGGGAGTGGCTTGTGCGAAGCCTGCCTGGCGGCAGACAGGGTTCGATATATATTTTCTTGAATTTTTTGGTACTTTTTGTTTCAAGACAAAAAGGACAATAAAAAAAAATTGTTAAATATTTTTTCTATCGGCCTGTCTGCTGGCCAGGCAGGCATAACCCTGTCTGCCTTCAGCCAGGCAGGCAAAGTATGAAATTGTAGTATGTCTTTGTACTATCTACAATTTCACGTTAGTATAAATTACACAGCATTTCTTCTTCGGGTTCATCACAGGTGTTCTTCTTGCAGATAATACAAAGCCACGGCTTGGGAAGGTTTTCAGGATGTATCTGATTCCCGTCATCATCGTAAAAACTGTTGTATCTCATAAATTATTTTGTTTTATTTGTGAATGCCGGACCTGGAAAATATTTGGCGCAACAGGTACTATCCCTTTTTAAACAACTGAAGTAATCCGCTAAGCGCCGTCACCGCCTGTTCAATGACTTTTTCTTCAGGAACAGGAATTTTGAAATATGTCTTTCCGCTTGCCGGATCTTTCTCAACAAATGAGGAAACAGAGGTCTTTCCTGTTTTTGTGTCCTGGAGTGAATTGCCTAATTTTTGTAAAAAATCAAGGCCGGTGATAAATAATTCGCTTAAAGCATTTGTCGATGCTGCCGGAGACTGAACCATCTCTTCAGCATGAACAGGGGTTTTGACGTCTTCCTGGTCAGCAAGCGTATCTGTAACTTCTAAAGCTTCAACTAATTCTGTTATCACTTCCGGCTTCTGGTTCACTTCTATCTCGTTGCTGTTTTCTTCAGCAGAAAGAACAGGCTCCATGGATTCCACCGGTGCATCGGTGATCTGTTCCACCGTCCTCATAAACTGTTTGAACTTGTCTTCGCCCATAAACACGTTGTTTTCACCCTGGTCAAACACGCCGGTAAAGACACTTTGTTTAAAGCCGATCAAACCTAATATTCTCTCTTCAATAGTTCCTGTCGAGATAAAATTTATTACCTGCACATGTTTTTTCTGGCCGATCCTGTGAATCCGCGCTATCCTTTGTTCCAGAACGGCCGGATTCCAGGGGATATCCAGATTGATGACCGTACCGGCACACTGCAAGTTCAGCCCCACCCCGCCGGCATCCGTAGAGAGAAATACCCGTGATTTTGGGTTATTATGAAAATTATCAAGCAAATCTTTTCGCTTTTCGCTGGGAACACCACCATGCAGGTATTCGTAATCAATTTTAATCCCGTCTAATTCTTGCGCGACCAAACGCGTCATCCGTTCCCACTGGCTGAAAATGACCACCTTTTCATCTTTATTCTCAAATATCTCTTCAAGAATGATCATCAGCTCCTCTATTTTCGTATCAAACCGTGTTTTTTGGTCGAGGATATACGTGCTATCGCTCACCATCCTCATGCAGTTAAGAAAAATAAGTAATTTTTGCCGGTCTTGTTCCGACAGATATTTAAAACGCCTCCATTTATCTACTAATCTGCAAACACCCTCATAATAATCAATATGAATGTCCCTTTGTTCAGGGGTTACCGGAACAAAATAATTTTTATCTGTTCTTTCGGGCAACTGACGGGCGATTTCTTTTTTGTTTCGCCTTATCAGGATCGGTTGTAACGTTTTATTGATTTCATGTAAGTTCGTATACCCGATTACTTTTCCGTTTTCATCGGTGGTCTGGTGGTTGTGTAAAAAACGGAACAGCGGTCCCAGCCTGAAAATGTCAATAAACTGTATGATCGAATGTAGTTCTTCAAGTTTGTTTTCAAGCGGTGTTCCTGTAAGGACGAATGCATATTCGGAAGACAAAGATTTTACATTTTGTGCGGTTTTTGTTTTCCAGTTTTTTATCCGTTGAGCTTCATCGAGGATGATCAGGTCAGGAGCAAATTTGTTTATATATGCAAGGTCGCTTTTGATCACATTGTAACTGGCAATCTTGTAAAAGGAGTCATTCTCATATAATTCATGTCTTTTTGTCGCCATGCCTTCGATGACCACAGCCTCTTTGGACGTGAATTTTTTAATTTCAGATTTCCATTGATATTTAAGGGATGTAGGGCAGATCACGATTACTTTCTCCACGCCAAATTCCTTTGACATCAGTTCGGCGGCCCCTATGGCCTGTATGGTTTTCCCCAGCCCCATTTCGTCTGCTATCAGGCAACGCCCTGTTTTTGCCGCAAACAGTATTCCTTCTTTCTGGTAGGGATATAATTGAGCATTCAGCAGATCTTTGAAAAGATGTCCGGATTTGAGATCGTATTTCTGATCAATGATAAGCTTCCTTTTACCCTCGCTTCTTTTTCCGATGATATAATCTATGGCATCCTGATAACAACGGAATTCAGGGTCTGTTTTCGTTGCTTTGGCAAGAAATTTTTCAAAATGTTCAAAACTTGATTCCTTAAGAAAATGTTCATTTGTGAAATATTCTTTCGATAACTTTTCCATTTCTAAGGCATTCCTCGTGCCTATCCTCAGGAAAATTTTTCTTTCATTGCCATAACGCAGACTTATCGAAGAGTATTCCGGCATGTAGCCTTCTTTGAAATACTTATTATTGGATTTTTTCTTTTTTAACTGGAAAAGCACGTATTCGATATGCTTGCAGGTGCCAAGCGTCGTTACCTTGAAATCGGGACAAGAGCAGAAATTCAAACCGAATTTTTCATCCCTGATAGCAACTTTGTATGTTTTTTTTGTGTTGGGGTTATAAATGTTAAAATCAGAAAACACAGGGTGTTGCCCGATATTTTCCACACTAAAATGTTGTTCCGGGGCAAATTGTTTACGCAGGGCGATCTGCCATTCTTCCAGAGTCATTTTCTCTGGCTTGTAGGCGTAAGGAACTTTCGCCTGCTTCAGTTTGTTTTTTGTTGCTTTCTTTTTTAATGAACCTTTTTTTGTTTTCATACAGACAAAAAATAAATAATTTGATGATGTCGGATTTATTACTTGGTTTTTTTGCTTTTTACTTGGTCTTATCCGGAAACTCCGGTATCGGCGGCAGTTTTGTATCCACTTTTTTCAGTTCTTCCAGTATCAGTTCTATGGCTTTGTTCAATTGCTCATCTTCACCGGCATATTCTTTAGCCGGATCATTGATGATAACCACATCGGGGTCTACTCCATGACCTTCGATGATCCATTTTTTGCCTGTGGCATCGTAATGGGCAAATTCAGGTTTGTTCAGGAAACCGCCGTCAATCAAAGGAAGTGAACCCCTGATGCCGACTACGCCGCCCCAGGTGCGCTGTCCGACCAGTTTCCCGATCTTTAATTCTTTAAACTGATAGGGGAAAAGGTCGCCGTCCGAAGCTGAATACTGGTCGATAAGGCAGATTTTAGGGCCGTATTGTTGCCCGATCCCTGCCGTGGCCTGGCTGGTATTACGGGCTATTTTCATGTAGACCAGCTCACGGTTCAGCCGTTCGATGATCATAGGGGAGACATTGCCGCCTCCATTGCCGCGGTCGTCGATGATCAGGGCATTTTTTGAAAGTTGCGGATAAAAATGTTTTACAAATTCGTTCAGCCCTTCGACGCCCATATTGGGTATGTGGATGTAACCCACCCTGCCGTTGGTGGCGTCATTGACTTTCTTTATATTTGACTGCACCCAGTTATAATAATACAATCCCGATTCATCCTCAGCGGGAATTACAATGACCTTATGAGCGCCCTGGTCTGATGCCGTGCTGTTGACCGTAAGCTCAACCTGCTCGCCGGCCGTATTGACCAGCAATTCATAAATATTTTTTGTGTTGATCACAGATTTCCCGTTTACCGCGATGATATAATCGCCTTCCTTTACATCCACGCCGACTTCGGTGAGCGGTGAGCGCGTGTTGTTGGTCCAGTTTTCTCCGCGGAGGATTTTTTCAATTTTAAAATAACCTGATTTGTCTTTGGTGATCGTTGCCCCCAGCAGCCCCATTTTAATTTTTGCAGCTTCCGGTTTGTCGCCGCCGCCGGTGTATGCATGGCCCACGCTCAACTCTCCGATCATCTCACCAATGAGGTAGGTCAGGTCGGCACGGTGGTTTACGTATGCGGTCAGCGGCTCGTATTTTTTATAGATTGCTTTCCAGTTGACGCCGTGCATGCCGGGATCATAAAAGAAATCGCGCATCTGACGCCACGATTCGGTGAATATCTGTTTCCATTCTTCTTTCAGGTTCACCCAGACCTTCATGTTGGAAAGGTCGGTATAATCTTTTAATTCTAATTTCGTTTTGGGCAGGTCCGACACTGCATATTTGCCTCCGTCGTTTATGACCATTTTCTTTTTGTCGGACGATATGATGTAGCTGCCGTAAGCGCCGAGAAAGGTTTCTTTTTTTTCTTTCAGGTCATAAACCATCAGCGAGGCCTTGGGCTCGGAAGCCGTGGTGCGGCAATAATACACGGCATTGCCGGCGCTGTTGATGTTCCAGTAACGGCCGGCGCC
>DAOORA010000025.1:6358-53002 GCA_035389045.1 Bacteroidales bacterium
GAGGTCGTAAAGGTAAATTTTTGTTTCGGCGGTTTTATCCGGTTTCGCGTAGGCCAGCCATTTGCTGTCGGGCGCCCAGCCAAATTCTGTAAATTCCCCGTCAACAGATTTGTCCACCTCGGTGATCTTTTTGCTGTCAATGTCGACAAAACGGAGTCTTAGCATTTTATCGGCCCACAGCAGTTTTTTACTGTCGGGCGACCATACCGGCTGATATTTATAGGTATCTGATTTGTCCGTGATTTTCACCGGAGCCGACGAGCCGTCCTGGGCGATGATGTATATCTCGTCTTCTCCGCTGGCATCGGAGATATACGCTATATATTTTCCGTCGGGCGACCAGGTGGCGTTGCGGTCGTGAACGCCGGAGGTCTGTGTGAGGTTGCGCGTGATGCCGCTTTTGGCAGGGACGGTGTACACGTCGCCTCTGCCGCTGAAGACAAGCCTTTTTCCGTCGGGGGCGATATCGTATGAAGAAATATTTTTTGAGGCGTCTTTCATCTCGTTACGGCCGGTGTTCAGGTCGTCGGCGATCTGGATGGTTACTTTTACGGATTTCTGGGTTTTAAGGTCAAAAGTGTAGATGTATCCGCCGTTTTCGAACACGATGGCGCTGTCGCCGAGCGAAGGAAACTTGATGTCGAATTCGGTAAAGTCGGTTAGTTTTTTGGTTTCTTTGCTGTTCAGGTCATAGCTGAAGAGGTTCATGGTGCGGTCCCTGTCGGAGAGAAAATAGATGTGATCGCCAACCCACATCGGGTAAACGTCCTGGGCAATATGGCTGGTGATGTTGATCGTGGTTTTTTCGTTGAAATCATAGATCCAGATGTCGTCGGCCATGCCTCCTTTATAGTATTTCCATGTGCGGAATTCGCGGAACACCCTGTTGTAGGCCAGTTTGGTTTTATCCGGCGAATAGCTGCAGAATCCGCCGCAGGGCAGGGGCAGTTCCTCGCACATGCCGCCGCCGGCATCCACCTGATAAAGCTGGCCTTTGAAGTCGTTAAACGATTTCATGCGTGAGCGGAACACCAGTGTCTGCTCATCTTTCCAGGCCATCAGGATATTGTTGGTCCCCATGCGGTCGCTGAGATCATCGCGTCCGAGTGTGGCCGTATAGGTCAGGCGTTTGGGGACGCCGCCTTCCGCCGGCATCACATAAATTTCGGTGTTGCCGTCGTACTGTGCCGTGAAGCCTATGTTTTTGCCGTCGGGCGAGAACTTTGCAAACATCTCATACCCGATGTCGTTGGTCAGTTTGCGGGCGATGCCGCCTTTTTTATCCACGGTATAGAGGTCGCCGGCGTATGAAAAAACAATTTTGTTTCCGTAGATTGTCGGAAAGCGCAGCAGCCTCATCTCGTTCTGCGCAAAGGTGTTTGCGGCTATGCAAAAGGACAGGAGCAGGGTGAAAACTATTTTATATCTCATAAAAACTTTGTTTTGTGTGAGCTACAAATATAGCAAAATGCTTCATTACTTAGCGGGGCAAAAAAAGAAAAGATAAAATCAAATCAAATCAATTTCTAATTTTGTCATATAAATATTTATTATTTTTGGGAGGATGTTTTAAATGAAATAAACCAAAATGCAGTATTAAAATTTATGAACAGCCCCTCAGCTTACCAAAACTGACCAAGCCAACTTTTTCGGAGCAAATTATGCCACTTTTGAAATAATGTAGAGCTAATAGAGGTAAAAATTCCTAAAAGTTTCTGTTTTCGCAAAGTTTTAGGAAATTGACTATTCCGGAGCAAAGTATGCCACGATTCCGGAGTAAACTATGCCAGTGATTCCGGAGCAAAGTATGCCACTTTTAGAAGTGATGCAGAGCTTAATGAATTAAAAATTCCTAAAAGTTTCTGTTTTTGCAAAGTTTTAGGAATTTTTATCTACCTTTGTCTTATGCAAAGTCTGCCCCGAAAACGATATTTAGAAACGCTTCGCGTTCTCAAAGACAAAAATCTCATTAAAGTTGCCACAGGTGTGAGGCGTTGTGGAAAATCAACCTTAATGACACAATTTCAGGAATTGTTGCGCAAAGAAAATTCAAAAACTCCTATTTTGGCAATCAATATGGATATGCCTGAATTTAGGTTTTTAGTGGAAAAAAGTTGGAAAGACGTTTACGGTTACATAATAAAACACCTCAAAAAAAACACAACAAATTATGTGTTTATTGACGAAGTGCAAAACGTACCAGAGTTTGAAAAACTATTGGAAGGTTTGTTTGTTCAGCCCAACATAGATTTGTACATTACAGGTTCAAATGCTTTTTTGCTTTCAAGTGAACTTGCTACTTTGCTCACGGGAAGGGCATACGAAATAAATGTGTTGCCTTTTTCTTTTGCAGAATTTTTGGAGTTTACAGGCAAATCGGCCAATCCTGACCGTGCGTTTGCCGAGTATATGCATATTGGGGGCTTTCCCGAAGCAGTCAGGCTTTCGGCAGACGGAAATCATTTTGCGAATGAATATTTGCAAATGGTTTTCAAAAACATTTTCAACAACGATATTTCTAAACGCCATGCCATTTATGGTGAAGAATCGTATCAGGAAGTTGTAAATTTTTTAATAGATTCTGTTGGTTCAAGCGTTTCGGCTGGAAATATTTCAAAAGTTTTAACAGCAAACAAGAAGAAAATAGACAACAAAACCGTGTCAAAATACATTGACACTTTAGTTGAAGCTTATTTGTTTTACAAAGTAAACCGTTACGACATTAAGGGCAAACAACATCTCGCCACCCAGCAAAAATATTATCTGGTTGATTTAGGATTTCGCAATGCCTTACTTGGAAAAGAACTCGCAAGTGATGCTGGTCATTTACTGGAAAATGTAATTTACCTTGAACTGAAACGCAGAAACTACCAGGTATGGATAGGAAAATCTAATAATCTGGAAGTGGATTTTATGGCACGCAATAATGAAGGGTTTACGCAATATATACAAGTTTCACAAACGGCACAAAACGCAGCGACTTTAGCTCGTGAGTTGGCGCCATTTGACAGGATTGCCGACCACCACGAAAAAATTTTAGTCACCATGGACTACGATACAGGAACAATCAATGGAGTAAAAAAAATAAATGCAATTGACTGGCTGACAAACTCTGATAAATGAGGGCGAACAGCCAGCCTATAGAACGATAGCCGAAAAGCCCCTTCGCTGTAGGGAACCCAATCTCCATAAGCCTGAGCATTCCGCAGCAAACTATGCCACTTTTGGAAAAAGTCGAGCTAAAAAGATGTAAAAATTCCTAAAAGTTTCTGTTTTCGCAAAGTTTTAGGAAAATTGTTATTTTTGAATAAAAAAGGTTGAGATAATTTTCCTGACACATGCGGAAAGGCGCATGTTATAATTGTTATTCAAGGATACTATGTTTAAAAAACTCATAGACAAAAATTTCAGAAAACCGCGTGGCCTGATCGGACGGTATATCATCAGATTTCTAAGGAAAAATCAAATAGAATATGATGAAATGGATGCTGTACTCAGGCTGAATAAGAACGATATTGTCCTTGAAATTGGCTATGGATTAGGTAAGGGTATTTATGATTACGCACAAAAGTATGATTGCACTTTTCACGGGATAGATTTTTCACGCTTGATGTATAAGAAAGCACTAAAGTTGAACCATGAAAATGTCAAACGGGGTAAAGTCATCCTGCAATGTGCCAATTTCGATACTTATACTTACGAAAGTGGTATTTTTGATTGCGTATATTTTTTAAATGTGATATACTTCTGGGATGAAATTCAAACCCGGTTGAAGAAAATATACTCCATCCTGAAACCCAAGGGGAAAGTCATCATATTCATGGCAGATGCATCATGTTTTAAGGATATCAGGCCAACTTCCGGCAAAACGATATTTTACCTTTACGGTATAGATCATGTAATGAAAGAAATGGGGCAGGCAGGATTCAGAAGTATTGAAACCATAGAACATACAAAAGAGAAGAACTGTTACTACCTCGTAGGATATAAATATTAAAAGGACTCACATTTAAAAACCAAAACAAGATGATTACAAGATTAACTGGTTTCTTTTGCGGGCTGCTTGCAATCACTACACTACAAGCTCAGCATTACCAGATCAGCTTTACTGCTGCAGGTGCAAGTAATGCTATAGACTCTGTAAGAGTCGAAAACCTGACACAATGTACCGTAACTTATGTTGGCGGAGAAGATATATTATATCTTGAGTCACAATCAGGGATAGGGGAAATGCTTAACCGAACAGATAACTCATGGTCTGTTTTTCCGAATCCGCATGAAAATTATTGTAATATTGAGTTTGAGGTTACTGTTTCCGGGATGGTATCCATCGAAGTATCTGACATGAAAGGGAACGTAATGCTGCGATCAGGAAGTTATTTGCAGCATGGTAAACATAACTATTTGCTGAGCGGAATGAGCAGCGGGGTTTATGCCATTCAAATAAAAACTGAAGAATGCCTCTATGTCGGGAAGATATTGAATATTGGCGCAAGCGGAACAACACCCTGTATCAGCTATCAGGGTTTTGTAGATGTTCAAAATGAGGTTGAAGAGCATAAACCCGGGAACGATAAGGACGATGCCGGGAACATGGCCTCTGCCATACACATGCAATACAACTCAGGAGACCTGCTGAAACTGACCGGCATATCGGGAATTTACCGGACGGTATTTATGCTGGTTCCTGCGTCCGACCAGACGGTGAGCTTTACCTTTATTCCCTGTACCGATGATGATGGAAATAATTATGCTGTGGTGAAGATAGGAGATCAATGGTGGATGGCGGAGAATTTGAATTCCGGCACTTTTGCAGGCATTACCAGTCCCCAGGTTTCGGGAACGAAATTTTGTATGGATAGTAACGGACAAGAGGATCCATCGTGTCCTATGGGAGGTTTGTACGAATGGGACAATCTCATGCAGGGTGCAGGCTTTTGCAACGGTACCGGGGCATACCCCAACGACAGGTGCAGTACTCCGGTTCAGGGACTGTGTCCGGATGGATGGCATATCCCCTCCCATTTTGAATGGAATACACTGTCGGCCAATTCAGGTGATAGCCCTCAGGATTTTCCATATAATATGGCTTTGGGTGTTTATGGAGTTGTAGAAGGTGGCAACCTGAAAAAAAAGTGTACATCAGACTGGTGGAATCCTAACTTTGGCGCAACGGATAAAACAGGTTTTGGTGCCGTTCCGGGAGGAGATACATGGGCGGGTGTATATGAAGATTTCGGACAAAGTGCATACTTCTGGACCAGCACGGCAACAGATTATTTCATTTATTATACCCCCTGGGTTTATGCACTTAATTATTCTATTTCTGCTATCGGGCGCTCTGAATATGTGAAAGAAAATGGTTTTAGCTGTCGTTGTGTTAAAGACTGAATTGTAATTAGAAAAAAGAGCTATCCATAACATACATATTAATATCTGTAAAGTACATCAGCTGCGGCGGATATCTTTTTTGTCTCAGGAAGGTAAATGTTCAGCAAAACCTTTAGCAGAAAAGAGCTTATTCAAAAGTCCGTTGTGCGCCTTAGTGGTAAAAAAACTCAACCACGAAGTCGCACGAAGGAAATTCACGAAGGACACAAAGGAAAAAAAATTAAACATCAAAAAATGGTTCGTATCAATCTTTGCGCGCCTTAGTGTTATCCTTTGCGCGCCTTAGTGGTAAAAAAACTTAACCACGAAGTCGCACGAAGGAAATTCACGAAGGGACACGAAGGAAAAATTAAAAATTACCCTTCAAACGTCACCGAAAGCTGGAAAATCTTTGAATTGAGGCGTTTTACGCTATTCGTATAAATGGTATTTTCTTTGATCAGCAGGTCGCGCAGCCCGTACGACATCTTGAGTTCAATACCGAATTTAAAATACGGAAGAAAAAAGTCAAAGCCTGTGCCGGCATCCATCATATAATCATTTCGGGCAAGTTTTATCGGGGCTTCGCCTTCCTTGTTCTTTTTCTTGGCCTGCGAGGCCATGTCGATGCTGTATTTCGCCCCGCCGATAATATAAGCCCTGAAGTTGCCTATGCGCTTCGACTGGTATTTGATATAGATCGGAAATATCATGAAGGTCGATTCTATCTTTTTATTTTGGGTAAAAGGTATAGAATCGTGGTATAAGAAATTGTATTCTACATTGCGGTTGCCAAACGAAAGCGTGGGAACAAAGCGTAGGCTGAGGTATTTGGTCAGTTTCAGGCTCGATACGATACCGATATCAAAACCAAGATCTGGCTTTGTGGTTACGTTGGTAAGAGAATCGAAGGGCGTGAGGTCATCCACCGTTTTAATGGCAAAGTTCATCTGGTTCATACCCAGAAGAAAACCAAAATGATACCGCCTGTTGTCGAATTTCGGCAGGTTTTCGATCACCACCTTGCGGTGACGCTGTGCAAAACCTGAGAAACCGGAAGCTGCCAGAATAAAAAACAGGCAAAAGAAAGTTGTGATTGTTTTTTTCAAAGCGTGTTTTTGAACTTTATATAACGCAGTTTGTTAAAAAGTATTGCAAAATTAAGATTTTTTTATTTCTCAGCGGTGTATATGCTGGAAATACCTCCGCTGAGGCGTATCTGCCTTACATTGCGATAACCGGCATCCTGCAGTATATTTAAAAAATGATTTCCTTCCGGAAAGTTTACTACGCTGTTATACAGATATTTGTAAGCAGATTTATTCCCCGAAATGATCCGTCCGGCTACCGGCAGGTATAGTTTAAAGTATATATTATAAAGGATTTTAAAGAACCCTTGTGGTTTTGAAAATTCAATGATGTAAATTCTTTTTCCGGATCTGGCCACGCGAAGCATTTCTTTCAGCCCGGCGGTTAAATCCTCAAAGTTGCGCACCCCAAAAGCCACCATCACCGCATCGAAAACATGGTCGTCGAAGGGCAGTTTTTCAACAGGCGCCTTAAGCAATTCAATTTGTTTTTCAAGATCTGATTTGCGGACTTTTACCCGGCCAGTTTCAAGCATTTTTTCAGAAATATCAATTCCGACAACATGGCTTCCGGTAATTTTTTGGGCTGCCATGATGGCAAGATCGGCTGTGCCTGTGGCAACATCCAGCAGGTGCCCGGGATTTTCCTTCTTCAACAGGCCGATCAGTTTTTTTCTCCATAACCTGTCAATATTGAACGAAAGAAAATGATTCAGAAAATCATATCCGGGTGCGATATCGTCGAACATTTTTCCGATATCTTCGTGTTTCTTATCTTTCAGCAAAGCATCCATGAAGAAAAACCGGAGGTCTATATAAGACTCAGCAGTTCTTTTAAAAGGTTTTCTTTATTTACCGGGACAACACCAGGCTCTTCGCAAACCATGCCTCCGGCAGTATTGGCAATGTATGCCGTATCGTAAAACGGAAGATTCAGTGCCGTACAAAGCGCCGCAACCGAAATAACCGTATCCCCGGCTCCAGAAACATCCGATACATTACGCACCCTCGACGGTATCAGCACGCCTTCAGCAGCACCGGTCTTCGTATGTGATGAAATGAAAATACCCAGCTCGGACAGGGTGAGCATCATTTTTTGAATATTCTGATGATGCTGGAAGCCGGAACATATTTTCAGCAGATCTTCGGGCTGCCTGTGAATATTATCTATTTTCAGTCCGTCGCAAAGCTCTTTGTAGTTGGGTTTAAACAACTCAATATTTTTATAATACTGGAAATTTTTCTTTTTGGGGTCAGCGACGACAGGGATCTTCAACTTCTCTGCCAGTTCAACGATCCAGGTTATCAATACCTGGTTGATTACACCCTTGTCGTAATCTTCAAATAAAATAACGCCGGGTTTTTCAGCTTGAATAATACGTTCTATGTGGAGGTAAAAATCGCGGGTTTCTTCCTGGTCGAGCGGATACACCATCTCTTCGTCTACCCTTAGCATCTGGAAATTGTTGCCGATGATCCTGAATTTTGTGGTGGTAATGCGTTTTTCGCTGCGGAGAATACCTGAAAAACTGATGTCGTTTTTTTGCAGCAGTTGGTTGAAGTCATCGCCTTTCTGATCTCTTCCGTTGATGCTGCAGAGCAGTGGAGTGGCGCCAAGCGAACGTATGTTCAGAGCCACATTGGCTGCTCCGCCCAGACGGTTTTCGCGCCGCGTGACAGAAACAACAGGAACAGGAGCCTCCGGAGAGATGCGGTCTACTTTTCCCCAGATATAGGAATCCAGCATCACGTCACCGATAACAAGAACTTTCAGGCCGCAGAAATCCCTAAAGATTTTTTCAATGGCGGATTTGTCTAATGTCAGCATCAGTCACCGGGTTTTAAATGTGCATATTCGGTTTTCAGAAAATCGGTTTCGTTACCGAAGATAAATTTTACAGTGAACGTAGAATTTTCATTCTGGCTTATTTGTAAGCTACTCCGGCCTGTTTCTCTGTCATCGGATGAATACAGCGCCAGATGCAGTGTCCCCTGGAATTTCCGGGAGAAATTAATATTCAGGGGTATCGTCTTTTTTTTACTGCCGGTATCTGTATAAACATCAATTTTGTTAACGATGATCCCCATATCTGCCAGTTCAGGCGCCGGGATTATCTTGATATGGATCAGGCTTTTATCTGTATCCTTTATGAATCCCGTGATATAATTTTCGTTTTCGGTAACTGTGTCATCCTCATTATATGTCGTGTCATATGGGTTATATGTATCTTCATATTCCGGCAAAGCGCTGTCATTATCAAATTGGTAGGAACGGTCGCATTTCAAATTGTCTGCAGTATTTCCGATAAGATAAATCAATCCGGCAATACAGAAGATAACCGCAACAACCGTAAGCAGTATGCCCGGAACCCATTTGGAGGCTTTTTTCTGGATGATCCCCAGGATGATCAGCAAAAGGCCCAGTCCGGTCAATGCTATTGCTGAGATTAAAAATAAACCCCATAACCAGGTAGCAGTCATAATGATTATTTTAGGTTGCTTAAAGCTTCTTTCAGTCTTGTTACCGCAGTGATAATTTTTTCTTTGGAGGTGGCATAGGAGAACCGCAGGCAGTCGGGATCGCCGAAAGCGGCTCCCGAAACCAGGGCAATATGTGCTTTGTTGAGCAGGTACATGCTCAGGTCTTCGCAGTTGTTTATCAGCGTTTCACCATCTTTTTTCCCGAAATAATAGTTTACATCCATAAAAACATAAAAAGCGCCGTCGGGTTTGTTGGTAATGACGCCCGGCACGTCTTTGAGCAATCCGAGCAGCAGGTCGCGCCTTTCGTGGAACGCATCGAGCATCATTTTGAACTCGGGAGTGAGTTTGGGATCCATATCGATAGCGGAGAATGCAGCTTTCTGGGCAATGGAGCATGCGCCCGAGGTTACCTGTCCCTGGAGTTTATTGCAGGCTTTGGCGATAGGCGCCGGCGCGGCAATATAGCCGATACGCCAGCCGGTCATGGCATAACCCTTGGAAACACCGTTGATCAGAACGACCTGGTCTTTTATATCATCAAACTGGGCAATACTCTCATGTTTCCCCAGGAAATTGATGTATTCGTATATTTCATCTGAGATGATAAAAATATTTTTATGACGGGCAAAAACATCGGCAAAGGCACGGAGTTCATCTTTTGTGTATACCGTTCCTGTGGGGTTGCAAGGGCTGCTGAAGATAAAAACCTTAGTCTTATCGGTTATCGCTGCTTCAATTTGCTGTGGGCTGACTTTGAAATTGGTTTCGATGCTGCCCGGAATAAAAACTGATTTTCCTTCGGCAAGTTTTACGATTTCTTTGTACGAAACCCAGTAGGGTACAGGTACGATCACCTCGTCGCCCGGGTTGACGAGGGCAAGCATCACGTTGGCGATGGAATGTTTGGCCCCGGTGGATACCACGATATGTTCAGGTTTATAGTCAAGGTTGTTATCACGTTTCAGCTTTTTGCAGATAGCCTGCCTTAGTTCGGGATAGCCAGGCACCGGAGGGTAATGAGAGAAATTTTGGTCAATGGCATCTTTCGCAGCCGTTTTAATAAATTCCGGTGTGTTGAAGTCCGGCTCGCCAATGCTGAGATTGATCACGTCAAAACCCTGGGCGCTGAGTTCACGGCTTTTCTGTGTCATGGCAAGGGTTTCAGATTCAGATAAATGGTTGATTCTGTTCGAGAGGTAATTCATATATTTAAAGTTTATGGAAATTATTTTTTTTCAAAATTAGTAATTAAATCAATACAACAAGTCTGCATAAACACGGTCAAATCTTTTTGAGCTGCCAAAATTAAATGAAGATACCTTATTTCGTTTCCCTGCATCTACAATGATGCCCCATTAGTTGTGCGAAGTTTGTAACTTCGCACCAAATAAAATTTAGTCTGCGACTAACAGAAAAGATTCATTTAAAAAAGTAAGAAGGTTAAGAAAACGAATCACTGATTAGATATTTTGTGAGGTGCCAAAACTGAGAAGCTGTTTTGATTTTATGTTACATAAGATTTATGATGGATTTTTTAGCGAAACGAGGCAGATTTTGCAGACATAGTTTATCCTATGTCGAAAAATCTAACGAAGTTGCAGCAAAAAAGACGTATAAAGATATGAAAAGATAAAATCAAAACAATTTCTGAATAAAGATTCCTTATTCCGCTTCGCTGCTTTGCCCCACGGGATCTAAGTGTAGGCAGGACGGCGAGGAATCTTATTATTTGTAGAAAGTTTTACATACAACATGCCTGCTAAAACACCGTTAATTCTTAAATCACATTTTGTTGTATATTTGCAAAAAAAAATCAGTATGGAAGATTTTCTCGACATCCTTAAATACACCTTGCCTTCGGGTATTGTTTTCGCCACGGCATATTTTGTTTTACGCGCTTTTTTGCAGAACAGCACGCAGAAAAAACTGCTTGAGCTTAAACTCGGCAACCAGAACGTGATAACGCCCATACGTTTGCAGGCGTATGAAAGAATAACACTGTTGCTGGAGCGTATTTCGCCGTCGAGCCTGATATTGCGGGTTGCCTCATCCGGCATGTCGGCCGGAGAGCTTCAGGCTGCGCTTGTGCAGAATATCCGCGATGAATTTGAACATAACCTCTCGCAGCAGATATATATATCGCCGGCGGCATGGGAAATGACACGCAATGCGAAGGAAGAAATGATCAAACTGGTCAACCTTGCCGCTTCCCGGCTGAACAATGATGCCTCAGCCACCGACCTCGGCTCCATAATTCTTGAACTCGCCATGACACAGGAAAAACTACCCCTGAATACCGCGATCGATTATATTAAAAAAGAAGTCAGGCAGTTGTATTAAACGGGTTAATTCACAAGTTGTTTCAACAAATTATTTATTGAATGAGGTGCTTAAAAAATAGCCCCGGGATTGTTGCCCGTAGGGCATCAATGTCAATAAAAACACCATTATTCATAAGAATATTTCCCGTTAGGGAATTAACGCTATAAAAATAAAACGTTAATGCCCGATGGGCAACACTTTATCTTGGGGCATATTATTCTTTTGATATTAAAGCCCTACGGGCTATTGATGATATTCTTTATGCGACTAATTCAAATTATTTATTTATCTTGGTTTTAAGAGCGACTTTGCAACCTCTTTCCTCTATGTTTCACTAAGGTTCACGAAATACGCATCAGGCTGCACTATGTTGCCTTTTGCTTTTGCCCTTTGCGCGACTTTGTGGTGTACTTTGCGCGACTTTGTGTTAAAAATTAGCAGCCTCTGAGGATTATGCAAAGCCAGCCTGACGGCCAGGCATGGTTTAAACAAAGATCCTTTATGTTTGTGAATTAATCCGGTTAATACTTGTAACAGGTATTAAGCGTATTTTTATTCTTTTTGTGAACAAAGAAAATAGGTTTATAAAACCGCCTGCTTTTTTTACTCCACAAAAAAGGTTTACGTTTTAATATCCCGATATGATGTTTATTATTAATATTTTTTGCTTGAACTTTTTCATCATGGTGAGCCTCTTCAGGCTCTTCAACATGAATGGTAATGGTATTTGACGCTACGGTATTATGGCCCGAACCTTCATGATCCGGTGTCATTACAACACTCACTTTATCTCCATTTTTAAATTTATTAAAGGTAAGTTCACTGGAATTTCCTCCTATAGTTATTCCGTTTATTTTCCATTGAAATTTTGGGTTAGATCCGCCATTTTCTGAGAATGCAATACATGTCAGTGATTTCCCTTTCTGAATCGTTGAAGATCCTGAAACTTCAATGCTCACGGATGGTTTTTCGGAAGACAGCACACTCATCACGATTTCATTTGAAATAACTGTCCTGTTGATTTTACAGGGATTGTCAATGCTGACAATAAGCCGAACCACATCCCCGTCAATCAGGCTGGCCGATGTGAATGTTTCTGAGTTTCCTGCATCTGTGCCGTTTACCTGCCATTGATAATAGGTTTTTTTGCTATTGTTGCCTGTTTCAGCCCTGAAAGTTACTAAGACACCCTCTGTGATGACATTGTCCGGAAAAGCTTTTATATTGGCTGCATAATGAGTTTCATTGTTTAAATCAAGATCGCTTCCGTTATCATTGCCGATTATCGCCGGTGAAGAGCTGATCACCCGTATTCTGTACTTTGAAGAAGCGACAATATCGCAGGGCAGGCTGCATGCAATTGTTCCTGAATTTGCGTTTGATTTCAAATCGCTAAGGTTTATTTGACTGGAAAAACTTCCGTCCGCATCCGAAAGTTGAACTGTAAAGACATTGTCGGCATGGAATGACCCTTTTGCCGTGAAAGGGACCATCACGGTATTACATGCACAAAACGGACTTCCAGAAATTTTTTGGGTTATTATTTCGTTTTCCGGATTGGCAAATGAAAAATTATCGACCTGAGCCCATTTGCTTATGTCAGTGATACCGGCAAGTTGAACAGTAATATATTTTCCGCTGATGGGAGCAATAAAACTAAACGTGCGTCTTGTCCACACAGCAAGCACAGGCATTTCAGCTGTACATACCGGAATGCCGAACGTGTTTTTTTCTGTGGAAATCCCGATCTGAAATTCCTGTGGAATAAAACCTGCCCCGGCTTTATCCCAGAAAGAAATGGAATACGTTTTTCCTTCTATCAATGAGGAAGTCAGTTCCATTGAAATGGCATCGGTTCCTCCTCCGGTTAATGCTACAAACCACGCTCCGCTTTGTGCGGCGCCGCTGTAAACAGTAGAGTTAATAATATCCATATCTCCATACGTTCCGAAAGCATAGGTATGTGCCATCATCGAACTGAAAGCTTCGTTCGAAAGGTTAATCTGGTCGACACCCGGAGGAGCCGTCGTTTGTTCAAAATCACCGTTGATAAACTCCTGGGCAGGTAACACCAGGACAATAGAAAAATTAAGTAATGCCGCTAATGATAGGATTATGGATTTTTTCATGGCCGGTTTTTTTTGGTGAAAACACCCTATAGAGATCAAAAACCGGAAATTCCATAATAAGAAAGTCTTTTATAGTGTCTTGTTCATTGATTAATTGCTGATGCTTAGCTTTGCTTTTATTTCATCAGGCATGGCATCTTTATGCACCAGTATGGCGATGGTTTTTAAGCGGATATAGTTTTCGGAGAGGTACCAATAACCGTCAATGCCTTTCTTGTCGCCCCATGAATTTTTGGTAAGATAATACCGTGTCCCGTCTTTGGACTCAGCAATTCCGGTGATATGCATCAGATGGTCATCCGTAACGGAGAAATCCTCAAAGGCCTTTTGACGGTCGCTTTGAGTGACTTTGACCTTTTCATTGGCGGTGGTGGCATAACCCTTGTTTTCCGTAAAACTGTCGTTGTCGCTGACATCCCCGTCCCAGCAAATAGTATATCCTTTGTCTATGGCATTATTCATCACACGTATCAGCTCATCAACCGGTACATTGTAATATTTTTCAAACATCCAGTTGTCGGGCACTTCCAGAACAAATGGCTTATAAAACGGATGATTGGAGTAGGAGGTAAGCTCAATATAGTTTTCTGCATGAAGACCCACTGAGGCTGCAAAACTTTGCGGCGTAAAGGTTTTTTCCCCGAAAATGAATTTCTCCGGCATAAGCCCCAGGTAAATATCCATAATGCTGTCTAAAGAAAGTTTCCACTTTTCGTTTGCTGCGCGCGCAGGCATTTTTATTACAGAATCCATGATTTTTAGAAGTGCGTTGTCCAGTGCGATATGATCGTGATATTCTTTGCCGCCAAGGCCGTCATAGACCTTTTCCGGCACAGCGCCGTATTCGCTGAACAGGTAAGTAATGTCATGTGCCTGACCGCCGGGGCCGAAATTGCTCTTTCCCTGGAAGTGGTAATAGTTATATGCCTTTATCGGATAGGCCTTTCGTACATAGAACATTTCCGAAAGGTCGTATTCCCCTTTACCCATGCGCAACAGCTCACTTTCAAAAAACGATACGGTGGCAAAACTCCAGCAGGTGCTCGACATGGCCTGGTTTTTTACCGGTGTTGTCTTTAGTTCTTTGATGATGTTCATCTTTTCTTTCTGCCCGGCAACGGGCAAAGTAATCAGTATGGATAAAAGAAATATAAAATGTTTTTTCATAAAATATTTTTTTGCAAATATAATTTATTTAATTTCGTAGATGATCATCTGTTGACCGTTAAATCCGATGGAAAAAGATAAAGAATTCCTAAAAGAACTTACGTTCAGGACTTCGAGGAGTCCGGGCAAGGGGGGGCAAAACGTCAATAAGGTATCCACCAAAGTAGAACTTATCTTCGATGTGGAGTCATCATTATTTTTTACCCCGGATGAAAAACAGCAGATATTGTCCAAATCAGGCAGATATGTTAAAAATGACGGTTTCATACATATTCAATGCTCTGAAGGCCGTTCACAGTATCTCAATAAAAAGGGAGCTATTGAAAAACTTCTGAAATGGATTGATAAATGTCTTAAACCTGTGAAAGAACGCATACAGACCGAAATACCGGATGAAGAAAAAGAAAAACGCATTACCGAAAAAAAACTTCAGTCGGAGAAAAAGCAGGTTAGAAAAAAAGTGGATCTATGATCGTTGCTGACTGGTTTTCTGGAATGAAATAATTCATTAAAAAATTTTTCCGATACTAAGAAACAATTTCTAAGTGCCGGGGTAACTGCCGCCCAAAATGGTCTTTGCACGCTTCAGACCCTCTGGAGTAAACACCCCAACACTTTCAGATACATTACGGATGTTTACTAAAAACCTTTTTCTTTGAGTATTTTCCTGGTTTCTTTATACCCGATATCGTACATTTTATCCCCCTTGGCAGCATCCATCATAGAAAATTTATGAAGCTCGGCGGGTTCGATAAAAATATCAAACTTAGGTATCTTATGTGCCATAAGCTGGTTCAGCGCCATATTTATTGCACGGTCGGCAACATTGGTCATCCCGTTGAACTTAGTCTCGCGTCTGACGGGATTTACATTGACGCCGATCAGCATCTCACAATCATTTTCAATGGGTTCCAGAGGGAGGTTGTTCAGAACACCGCCGTCAATATAGGTTATATCGTCTATGACCATAGGCTGAAAAATAACGGGTATGGTGCATGAAGCTATGATATAGCGGACCAGTTCTCCCTGCGAAAAATACTCTATCCGGGCTTCATTCAGATTGGTCAGTGTTACGATCAGCGGAATGTTCAGATCTTCAAAAGTCCTTGCACGCAGCCTGGAAAGCAGGGTTTTATATAAGCCTGTCATGCGTACCAGGCCCCTGTTGGGGACAATGAATTCCAGGAATTTATATAAACTCTTGTTGATAAAAATACTGTAAATTTCTTCGGGCTTATAGCCGTCGGCATAAAGCGCTCCTACAATGGATCCTGCGCTGACACCGGAGATCACATCAGGATATATTCCCGCTTCATTCAGGGCTCTCAGCACGCCGGCATGTGCAAAACCTCTTAAAGCCCCGCCACTGAGCACTAAACCTGTTTCAAATTTTTTCTTTGTCTTTACCATCTCTCAGCATTGCTTTTGTTGGGGAAAATAAAAAAAATATCGTAATTAAATGATTCAACTGCTGCAAAATATCAATCAGAATGTAAAAGATGTATGTAACAACAGAGATATCAAATGTTCGGATCTAATTCACTATAAGCGCTTCAACAATCTTGTCAACGGACAACATTTTTCTGTCTAACAGATGTTTTTCACCATTTTTAAAGTTAAGGACAGCTTTATTACCTGAATCATCTTTTAGTATTTCTATTCTTTCAATATTACTTTTAGTAATGAAAACATGATTGGTAAACTGTTGTTTTTTAAATAACAATGACGTGGCAAGTAAAGCCTGAACCCCGCCCATGACTTTAGTTTCAAATAAAATCCTTTTATTTGTTATAGTAAGTGAACCGAAAAAATTTGTACCATCAACAAAAGTGTAGTTCAAATCCCACGTGTTAATTTCTTTCTCATTCTTGAGTAATGAACCTTTGTATATTGCTTCCATCGTGATGATGTCGATTTACAAAATATGTACAAATATAGTAATAAAAAATTCATTTGTCAAGTTTTTTTAAAATTATATAAAAAAAATAATTTTTTACTTATTGAAGAATTATGTTTTGTTTTAAGCCTTACATTTTTAAATTGTATAATTTCGCAAAAAAATAGTGTTCACTTAATAATCGAATGATGAAAAAGGTATTGATTTTGGGCGCCGGTATGGTTGCCAATCCGATAATTCAATATTTGTTAGGTAAAAACGTAATGCTGACTGTAGCTGCGCTTAATTACGAGGAAGCCAGGCGCATGGTGGGCGATGCCAAAAACGGCAAAGCTTTGCACTGGACTGTTGATGAAACAGAAGCCCTCGACTGCATGGTCGCTGAAAACGATGTGGTTGTCAGCCTGATACCTTATGCATATCACCTGATGGTGGCTAAAAGCTGTATTAAGCACCGGAAACACCTGGTTACCGCATCTTATGCCAAACCCGAAATGTATGCACTTGATGGTCAGGCTAAAGAAGCCGGCGTGATCCTTTTAAATGAAGCAGGCCTTGATCCGGGTATTGACCATATGTCTGCCATGCGTATCATTGATCATGTGCATGGCAAAGGCGGCAACATAGAGTCTTTTTATTCATTATGCGGCGCTTTACCGGCGCCCGAAGCTTGTGATAATCCATTTAATTACAAGTTTTCATGGAGCCCCAAAGGAGTGGTGCTCGCCGGAAATAATGATGCTGTGTACCTGATGAAAGGCAAAACCGTCGAAATTCCTACGGCTGATCTGTTTAAAAATACGATGGTTCTTGATTTTCCCGGGGTCGGCCCACTCGATATTTACCCGAACCGGGATTCTTTGTCCTATGTGAAAATTTACGGCATTCCCGAAACAAAAACCATGTTCAGGGGAACCTTCCGTTTTAAGGGTTGGTGCGAGACACTCGACGTGATGAAGGCTCTGAAATGTACGTTGCCTGATAAGCATGATTTCAGCGGAAAAACTTTTGCCGGAGCCGTGGCCCTGGTCAATGGTTTTACCAACGAAAAAGACATAAAAAATCAAGCTGCCGCATGGCTCAAAATTGATGAAAACTCTTATGCCATCAATGCCATGGAATGGCTGGGATTGTTCAGTGATCAGACGATGAACCGCCATGAAGATTCGATGTATGAGATCACTTCCGACCTGATGATCGAAAAGATGATGATCACCGGGGACGACCGGGATATGGTGGTGATGATGCATATTTTTAAAGCTGTTTATCCCGATGGTACTGCAGAGGTGATAAAATCAAGGATGCTCGACTTTGGCAGCCTGAAAACAGATACTTCCATTGCCCGGACTGTGGCATTACCTGCTGCTATTGCTGTAGAAATGATCCTGAACCACGAGATCAATGTTACCGGTGTTCATATTCCCGTGATTCCCGAAATCTATAATCCCATTTTGGACAATTTGGAAAAGTTGAATATTAAAATGATCGAAGAATACGGACTTTCCCTGGACGAAGAGTTATAAACAACAGCATCACATGAAATTCGGAAAATGGATAGGCGGAGGGCTTGGATGGGCATTTGGAGGGCCTATCGGAGCAATTCTGGGTTTTGTTTTCGGATCGGTAATAGACAATATCACAGTTACCACCAGCGTTTCAGGTGTGCAGCATCCGACACAACAGGGTGATTTCATTGCAAGCCTGCTGGTGCTGACGGCTGCGGTCATGAAGGCTGACGGAAATGTGGTGAGATCAGAGCTGGATTATGTGAAACGTACATTCTTACAGCAATTTACTGAAGAACAGACCAGGGAACACATGCTGGTGCTTCGCAATATTTTAAAACAGGATATCCCTGTTCATGACGTATGCAGTCAGATTGCCCATTATATGGATTACTCGTCCCGTCTTCAGCTTCTGCACTATTTGTTCGGTATTTCGTTGTCCGACAATTTGGCTCATCCCAGCGAGATCAGGGTTATAGAAATAATTGCATCGAATCTGCGAATTTCCCAGGCCGACTTTAATTCTATTAAAGCCATGTTTGTGAAAGAAACCGACAGCGCTTACAAAATTCTTGAGGTTGATCCTTCAGTCAGTGACGAAGAATTGAAAAAAGCTTACCGCAAAATGGCGCTGAAATACCATCCCGACAAAGTAAGTCATCTTGGACAGGAAATGCAGAAGGCAGCTAACGAAAAGTTCCAGCAGGTAAATGCCGCTTACGAGGAAATAAAAAAGCAGCGCGGCCTTAATTGATTTCTCTTTTGGTCACGCAAAAAAGTAATACAGAAAAGTAATGTTGTTTCAATAATCAGTTCTGTTTTTACATACCAGCACCTCAAAAAAAGAAATTGCCTTTTTACCGCTGTAAAATTTATTCTATATTTACATTCTTAAAACCTAAAAACCATGAAAAAAACATTTTTTTATTCAGTTGCTTTGTTGTGTCTGCTTGCAGCATGTAATATGGGCCCTTCCTCCGAAGAAAAAAGCTCCAGGGAAAAATCAAAACAGGATTCTGTAGTTTCGGCAATGGATGAAGGATATGCAAGTGCTGTCCCTGCAGAGGAAAGTGAAGCAAAAGCTGATGAGGAAGGACAATTAGCTAAACAGGAAAAGAAAGCAGAACCTGTATGGGATTCTGCTTTTATCAAACTTAATTCAAGCCGCAAGCTCATCAAAACAGCCAACCTGAATTTCAAGGTTAAAAATGTGGAGGATGCGACGCAGCAGATCGAACGGATCACGAAGCGCTTCGGCGGGTTCATACTTTCATCGTCGATTAAAAACAATGTATATAGCTACGATGAATACCGGGTCGGCAGAGATTCGATGATGGTGGTGGGTGTGAATAAAATTGAAAATAATATCACGCTGAGAGTGCCCGAATTTGTTCTTGATTCGGCATTATTCTACATCGGTAAAATATGGGTAAAGCTTGATGAGCGAACCATTAATGCCCAGGATGTAACAATACAGATTTTGGCCAATGAACTCAGGGCGCAACTTTATCAGAAAACGGCAACCAAAATCAACAGCGCTGCCGACAATAACCAGAAAAAACTGAATGATGTGGTGAATGCGGAAGAAACTGCGGCAAATTATCTTGAAAATACCATCAATAAAAAGATTGAAAATTTAGAATTACAGGATAAAATAGACTTCAGCACGGTAACCCTGTTCATCTATCAGGACAAAATTCTTTACAGGGAAATGATTGCCAATGTGGACACAGAGCAATATGCTCAGAGCTTCGGCGGCGGGCTGGTTGATTCGCTAACTTTCGGGTGGAAAATATTCAAGGCGTTTCTGTTGTTTCTCGTCAAATGCTGGTCGCTTATACTGATAAGTGTTCTGATATTTTTAGCTGTCTGGTTTACGATTAAGTTTTTTGTAAACCGTGGAAAAAGGAAAAGAGAGCGCCTGGAAAAGAAATAGGGCAGGGGGCATTTATTTACTGCTCAAATCTGCGCATCAGGATACATCCTGATCGGCTGCATATGATATAATGCGGGCCTCCGCCCACCATTAGCGGATCGGATAAATCATAATCTACGAACCAGTTTCCTCTATTGAGTTTTGCCTTAATTGTGTATACCGACAGGTCTCTGTATGCTTTTTGTGCATCTTTTTGTGCGATTTTTAAGGCGTTTTCACGGTCAACGAAAATCGTATCCGGTTTGGTCTTTTGAATCCCTTCGACCATCTTATGCCAGTCGTCTGTCCTGGTTTTAATACTTTCATCGGTATCGAGGCGGGAATAATAAGCCGAAATCGGGCAAGGGTCACTTTCATCGGAAATGAAGTAAACAGGATTTTTTTCTTCGTCGAATTTATCAATGACAATAATATGGTTATAGTTCTTATAATCAATGAGTGCGATCGTTTTACCATTGAAAAACAGCTGTTTTGACATTATGCCTGTATCAGCCATTATTCCTGCTCTGTAAAGTTTTATCTGAACCCCGTTTTGTGTAATATAATTTTTAACGAGGTCGAAATTTTTCTTTGTAAGACAACTGTCCTCACCATTCGCTTCGTTCGAAGAAGTTGTGGTCTGGTTGTTACACCCGGCCAATACAATGGTAATGCTTGTAAATGCTAATAACAATAAGATTTTTAATGTTTTCATTTTGGTGCTGATTCGTGTGGGTTAACATATTGGTTGCCAAAATTCACTTTCAATAATAAATGCAATAAAGTCAGGTTTTAAAGGCGCTTTTTCACTTTCAATAATCTTAAAACGGGAATTGCTTCTGTCCCAGTCTAAGGTTACTGATTTGTATGTCAATCGCTCATACATCTTGTAACGGTAGTAAACATAAGATAGATCATGGCTAAGATTTATAAGTTTTTCATTATAATCAGCCCCTTCAACAATCTTATTAATAGCATTTTTTTCCGATTCGCTTAACGTTCCGTCATTTTTGCTCATTATTGCGAATATGGAATTTACATCTGGTATACTTTTTACAATATCCCTCAAATAATACATATATCTAACATTTGAATGTTCTCCTTGGTTTTCTTCAATGAAAAGACAAATTTCATCCGTGCATTCAACCATTAAACCTAAGGGCACCAATTCCAGAGTAAATTTAGTTTTTGTTCCATATCTGGGTATATCAATGCTTAAATAAAAGACACTGAATTTGTCAGACAGATCAATTCCAGAAATATCCAGAAATGTTCCCAGGCCAAATCCGGCAGGCATAACATCCGACAGCTTTTCACTCGAAGATACCGAATGTTTATAAGTACAATTCCAGATGCTGGTATTCAGAAAGAAATAAGAACCGTCAGCCTTTTTATATGCTCCAACAATGGATCTGCAACCACAACCGCAGGGTGGCCATACTCCGGAAACTTCCAGATAGCCGTTACTGCAGTCATCAATGATTTCCGGTTTCATGTCCGTATCTTCTCCTGATTCGATGGCTGAGTGGCACTGGTCGATATATTCCCACATTTGTGTTTTTAGTGAGCCGATCTTTTGACTAATTGCACCATGGCTGATCAATGAAAATACTATCATAGAAATGAAAATACGCATGACTTTCTGTATTAATTTTTGTAATGACTTTTATCAAACAACACCCTGTCTGACATAAATATTAGCCAAATATAAGATGCTTCGATGAATTTGCAAAATTTATCTATGAATATCTTACAGCATTCTTTAATAGTGTCTGTATTTAATGTTCATGTCTGAGTCAGTAAGTGTGAGTTTAATGCCGGCGCAGCCTGAAAGGCAGGAATTTTATAGCGTAAATTAATGTACGAAAAACAAGCATATCCATGCCCGACTTGGCTTGAGAGGCGATAAAATATATAGTATACTGTTATAAATTCATTGTACCTGGTATGCCATAGCAAGCACATTTATAACGAATTTTACCCCGTCTGACCCTGTCAGACGGGGTAAAACCTAAGGTTTTCCACAGACACTACCTGGATAAAAATAATTGGAATTACAACTAATTCCGCTTGTTTTAGCGAAACACCGCAATTTTAAAAATTTTACGGTCGTTTTTGTTCAGGCACAGTGCAAAATAAAATCCATCTGATAATTCAGGTAACCTTATTTCCGAAGATGAAAGTGAAGCGGTAAACACTTTTTGTCCGGTGGAGCTATAAAGACTCATTTCGCCTTCGGGGTAATGGCCGCTGAGTTGGATGTAATTATCGTAGGGTGATTTGGTTAATACAAGGTCCTGAAAGGTGTTTTCAGCAATTCCTGTGGCCAGGGGAATAAATACGTTCATGCAGATGGAGTCAGCACAAATAATTCCTATGGTAGTGATCGAAGTGTAGGTAAGGCACACGGTATAGGTACCAGGCCCGGAAAAAGTGTGTGAAGGATTTTGCAATGTTGAAGTGTTGTTTGGCCCTGAGGGCGGATCGCCAAAATTCCAAGACCAGGCAGGCGTGCTTCCTGGTGAATATGAGGAAATATCTGTAAAGTTGACCGTATTTCCGCTGATGGTATACAAAAAATTTGCTTTGTCATTACCGCATCCTCCAATGCAAGGGTGGGTGTTCAGACAGATGTTGTCAATCCTTATATCTGATCCGTACAGTCCGACGGTTTCGTTTACTATGACAAGTTCGGTAAAATTTCCAGTGGATTGAAATGTCAGCGGACAGCGGTAATATGGCGGGATGCCTGTTGTGGAAGAAATAATATCCAGTATTTGTGCCTGACCTGGGAGATAAGTGCCTGTTAATAGCTGATTTACCGTTACTCCCGGCATGATGGCTGCAATGGTAAGCTTGCTGTTGAAATTTCCGCCCGGAAATTCCACACAGTAGCAAAGTTGATAGCAGGTGTCACGCAAAAAGTTTACGTTCTGTGCAATACCTACGTTACTGTTGTTAGTTGCCTGCAAGGTTACAAACTGGTTCAGACAGCCATTGGCTGCATTCAATACAGTGGCCGTGGGTATGGTGCCATATTGTGTCCAGGCGGTGAGTCCCGCGCTGAAATCATCATTGGTCACAAGATTCCCCGGACAGGGAATCTGGGCTGAAGTCACTGATGATATCATGATCATCAGTACCATGGTAAACATATATTTTTTCATAATAATAAGTATTAAGGTAAATAAGTACAAAGATACCAAAATAAAAACAAAAAGTCAAGCTTTTTATGAATTATTATGAAAAATGAGGTGATTATTCTTGAACAGCCTTAAATCTCGGGCAGGATACCAGATGGTCGTTAATCATGCCTGCAGCCTGCATAAATGCATAACAAATTGTAGACCCAACAAACGAAAACCCACGTTGTTTGAGCGCAGTGCTCATCGCATCCGATTCAGGGCTTTTTACGGGGATGTCAGCCAATGTTTTACATTTATTTACTTTCATTTTACCCTTGGTGAACCTCCAGATAAAAGCATCAAAACTTCCGAATTCTTTCTGAATTTCGATGAAGCATCGTGCATTGTTAACCGTAGCCGTAATTTTTGCCCTGTTACGAATGATGCCGGGATTTTGAAGCAATTCATTAATTTTTTTATCGCTGTATTTTGCAATTTTTGCAGCCTCAAAGTTGTCAAAAGCCTCCCTGAAAGATTCACGTTTATGCAGTATGGTCTTCCAGCTCAGCCCGGCCTGGAAAGCATCAAGCACTATAAATTCGAACAGTTTGCGGTCGTCATGCACAGGAACTCCCCATTCGGTATCGTGGTAGTGTAACATCAGGGCGTCATCGGCGGGCCAGGGACAGCGGTTTTCCATATTTTTTTAGGTTTTTGGACAAATCATAATGATGGTAGACGACGTTATCGGTAATATGAAGAAAGTTTATTCTTCGGGTGCAGGCTGTTTAAAGCTCACATGTATCATTTAATCTTCAATGTTAAGGATATGCCCCATTTTATCCTGTTTGGTTTTCAGGTATTTTTTGTTGTACTTGTTGGGTTTGATGACGATAGGAATATTTTCAATGATCTCTATCCCATATCCCGTCAGCCCGCTTTTTTTCCGGGGATTATTGGTGATCAGTCTTATTTTGCTTGCACCGAGGTCACGAAGTATCTGGGCGCCAATTCCGTAATCACGTTCATCGGGTTTGAAACCAAGTTTTACGTTGGCTTCAAAAGTGTCATAGCCCAGTTCCTGCAGGTGATATGTTTTCAGTTTGTTTGCCAGTCCGATACCACGTCCTTCCTGGTTCATATAAACAATAATACCCTTACCTTCTTTTTCTATCATTTGCATGGCCATATGCAATTGTGTACCGCAGTCGCAGCGGCATGAGCCAAAAACGTCACCGGTCATGCACGATGAATGAACACGCACCAGCAGCGTTTCGCCTTTTTCCCAGTTACCTTTGGTAAGTGCCATATGATGCGTGCCCGTGGTGATTTCGCGGTATAAGGATAGTTTAAAGATCCCCCATTCTGTCGGCAGATCTACAGTTTCTTCTTTTTCAATAAGGCTTTCATTTTTTATACGGTATGCGATGAGGTCTTTGATAGAAACCATTTTGAGCTTGAAACGGTCCCTGATTTCATAAAGGTTGGCCAGCCGCGCCATCGTTCCGTCCTCATTCATTATCTCTACCAGTGCTCCTGCGGGATTCAGCCCGGCAAGTCTCGTAAAATCCAGAGTGGCTTCGGTATGTCCTGCCCGTCTTAATACGCCTCCGTTCTTTGCACGTAAAGGAAAAATATGGCCTGGCCGGCCCAGTTCCTCAGGTTTTGTTTCAGGGCTGGAGAGGGCTTTGATAGTTTTGGCCCTGTCGCTGGCCGATATTCCTGTGGTACAGCCATAACCCAGCAGATCGACCGAAACGGTAAACTGTGTTTCGTGTGCAGAGGTGTTTTTGGACACCATCATTTCAAGTTGCAGTTTATCGCATACCTCGGCGGACACCGGTGCGCAGATCAGCCCACGCCCGTGCTTTGCCATAAAATTTACTTTCTCCGCTGAGATGGTTTCGCCAGCCGTGATAAAATCGCCTTCATTTTCGCGGTCTTCGTCATCAACCACGATGATAATTTTACCCTGACGTATATCCTCAATAGCTTCTTCTATCGTGTTTAATTTGTATTCCATTTGTTCAGTTTAACCTTTGCAAAGGTAATAACATTAACAGAAACAGCGACATTAAACATCTTAAAAGATAAACTCAAAACCATTTCTTAATGTATCCAGTATCCTTTCTGCCATAAGGCTGAAAAGTCCATCGACAGCGCTACGGCATAATGTATGGCCACCCCCGTCCATATCGAGCGGCTCTTAAGGCTCAGGGTGCCTAAAATTATTCCTGCAACGATGGCAGCCATCGTCTCGGCAAAAGGTTTTCCAAAATGTATCATACAATAGGGGATAACCATGATAAAAATGCTGTAATAGCCGGACTGTTTTTTTAATCCATGTACCATGAACCCACGGAAAAAGAATTCCAGTGCAATGAATTGGATAAAATAGAAAGCCTGCCAGGTGAAAAAGTTCGGCCAAAGTGTCTCGGAATCATGCAGATGATAGAAAGGGTAACGCATCTGAAAGCTTTCGGTGGTCGAGAATATCAGTACAAGGGGCAGCATGATGACCAGAAACAGTGCAAACAGCTTATATTCTTTGAATGCTCTTCCACCGAATAACCCGTAATCACGCAACTGCTCTCTGAACACAAATTTTATGGTCAGCGCCGGGATAAAAAAGTAAAATACCAGTATGATAAAAACCCAATAGCCTAATGAGAATAGCTGCTGATTGGTTTTGTGTTCAATAAAAAACCTCAACTGTCCGGCGCTTTCTGTGAATCCTGTAAAACTGATGAAGTTCAACAAATGCTTGTAACCGTCATTTTTGCCAAGATATTCTACACAGGCCAGGGAAATACAGGCGATCACCGCGATGATCAGGAATTTTGTATTAAAAGTACCGTTGTTGTTAGAACGGATATAAATCTCATGTTCCTTCTGGATGGTATGAAATGTTTCTGTAAAAGTCTGCCTGGCAAGATGTTTCATATTATAACGAAAAGATGAACTCCGGAAATGGTTTTTGCATGAGGGGCGTCATATTCTGATTATATTCCGGGAAGCATGATATGATGAATCGAAAATGAATCACATAATTTGAATGAAAGATTCACGAAAGAATAGTATTGGTCAGATAGCTTATGAAAACGGTCGCTCCTGAGAAAAATATCCGAATTACCTGGGTTCTAAGGTAAATTCGGTTCTTGTCACATATTGAACAAAATTGATGGTTTCGGCTTTTTCGAGTTTCAGGACGATTTTTGCTTTGGTCAATGTTGATATTTCATAGATGTCCAGTGTGTTATCCCCCTGGTAAATAGTGGTGTAAACATCGCCGGCATTGGTATTGAAAGTGAGTTTCCCTGCCTGCAGGGCCAGCAGGTCACCAATCCGGTAACCGGTTTTGCGGTTGGCATCGGTAAAAAACCAAAGTCCTTCTGTTTCCTGGGTTTCAGTGATGCCGGTAACATCATTCTTAAATGTTTCACTGTAATTATAAGTGCCGTCGGGATGGAAGTCGGTGGTTATCATTCCGGTGTACGTCTTTGTTTCGACATAGGTAAAAACAGAATCGACAGAATAAGCAGTATCCTTAACAGTATAGGTATAGATCTTAGCAGCGCCGTCAAAAGTAGTTTCATGTTTCTTGTTCAGATATTCAAAAGTACTGTTAAGTGAAACAATTTTCCAGTCTCCGCATAATTTGGCAGAGTCTATTTTTCTGCAGGAGAAAAAGAATGCAGAAATAATGATGGTAAAGAGAATTCCTGTAGTAAACGATATGTTTTTTTTCATTTTGATAATTTTACGGTATGAAAAAATATTTATTTAGCTCCCATTTTTAAGTTGATGATCGTAGTATACACATCAAGGATCGTATTGCCGCCCTGGATGTACTGCTTTTCAACTTTTGATTCCATTTTTACCTCATCTTTTGAGAGTTTGATGAGTTTATAAACGATTGTTTCAGGATTTCCCGATGCGGTATAGTTTTCAGTAGTAGTTACCCCGTTGATCTGTGTCGTTTTTACATGAGAATTCTTCTGCAAAGCAAGCAGTTCCCTGAATTTGGTTTCGCTTTCTTTGCCACCGCCGGTAAAATACCAGTATCCTTCTTCTTTATAGGTATATACCGAGGTGTCGTTCGAAATATGTTCATCCCATGTATAAGTGCCTTTTTTGTTAAAGGATATGGTCATCATGGCATTTGAAATGAAAGACTGCGTTCCGTAAACGTGAATATAGGAAGAACCGTCAAATTCATCAGAGGTGATCGTATCATTATGCTGAACAGCATGTTTATAATAGGAAAAAGACCAGTTTTGGCATAAACGGATTTTTCTTGTATAAATCGAAAAATCAGGGTCTTCGTCACCGACTTTACAGGAATTCACCAATGGTATCACAAGAATTCCGGCAATTAGTAACAGCAAAAATCTTTTTGCATTTTTCATATCTTGATAATTTGGAATAAAGTTACAACAAATTTAAATCTTTTTTAAAAAATAAAATTAACTTTTTTACGGATAAAAAATGTAAAGGTTTTGTTTTTTATTTGCAGCAGGAGTTATATTTCTGGGTGGCTTTTTTATAACCCAGGTCAGATGATGATTTCAGGTCTTCGCACATTCCTTTTATATCATTTATTGCTTCTTTGCATAAAGACCGCTGGAAGTACCATTCGGGTTCGGGAACATACTTTATGGCATGGTTCCAATCCTGTATTGCCTGCTCAAATTTTTTCTGCTCTGAAAAGGTTTGTGCACGTCCGGCATAGGCGCTGTAGTTTCCCGGTTGGACAGAAATGGCTTTATTGTAATACAGTTGCGCATTCCTGATATTTTTTTGTTCGTTATAAATCGTCGCTATCCATACATAAGCGGTATCATTCTTGGGATCGAGTTGCGATGCCTTTGAAAAATCTTTAAGGGCTTCGGTTAATCTGCCCGTTTTATAAAAACAAATACCTCGATTGAAAAATAATCCTGAATTTTTTACCTGGTAATTATTAAATAAAACGTTATAATCTTCAATTGCTTCACTCCAGTTATCTGATTTGAATGATGCTTCCGATTTGTGAAGATAGATTTCTTTAGTACGAAAATTCTGCTCTGTCGCTTTTTTAAAATCAGCGGCGGCAGCCTGATAATTCTTCGATTTTTCATATAACAATCCCCGCCGGTAATAGGCTTCGGTGAAGCCGGGTTTTAGCCCGGCGACCTTATTCAGATCATCTATGGCTTCTTTATCTTTTTTCTGCATTTCAAAGATCATGCTGCGCTGAAAGTAAGTCTCAGGGTTTTCACCGTTGATGCCAAGCGCCATATTCAGATCATTGAGGGCCGGTTTAAGTTCGTTGTTTTTCACATAAAATTGTGCCCGGCACAGGTATGCTTCTTCCTTGTCATTTTTCAGTTCGATGGCTTTGGCATAATCGCTGTATGCTTTTTTGTTGTCTCCTGCAAGCGAATACGTATTGGCACGTTTGATATAGGCCAGGTAGTAACCCGGATATACTTCCAGTGCTTTGGTATAGTCTTTTATGGCTTCGTTGAATTTTTTCTGCGCATGATAACAATCCCCCCTTCCGATATAAGCTTCATAGAAGATCGCATTTTTTTCGATGCATTTGGTAAATTCTGCTATGGCTCCGCTGAGATCATTCTGTTTAAATTTTGATAATCCGCTTTCATAAAGGGAATTAGCGGTTTGTGCATATACAAAAAATGTTTGCTGTGCAAATAAAAAAAGAATTATCGGAATGTTTCGTAAATTCATCTAACACATTTTATTTTAATCCGGGCTGGTACAATCTTTTGTTATATGAAAACAATTTCAAGGAGATAATACCCGGCAGGCGGCTTTTCTGACCGGAAAAAAGTATCTTTGAACTGTTTGTTCAACAAAATTAAAAAATATTTCTATGGTTTATCAAACAGAGGTTTTATTGCCTCCATTCAAACGCGGCTGTCACCTGATCACCGGTATTATTCAGAAACAACTTCCCGCGCTGCCTGAATCCGGGATAGTAAATATCTTTATTCAACACACATCAGCCGGATTGACCATCAATGAAAACTTCGACAGTAGTGTCCGTGAGGATATGACAAACACATTTGACCGGCTTATTCCGGACAATATACATTTATACAGTCATAATTCTGAAGGGGAGGATGATATGCCTGCCCATGTAAAATCTACATTTACAGGCACATCATTAAATATACCCATTACCAAACACCATTTAGGCCTTGGCGTCTGGCAGGGTATATATTTATGCGAATTCAGAAATCAAATGCAGAGGAGAAAAATCGTACTAACAATATTAAACTAAGGGAAAACCTTTATTTAATACAATTTTCAACGCATTCGATAAGTTTGCTTACTGCATCCGGTTTCAGCGAATAAAATGTCATCTTACCGCTTCTGCGTCTGTTCAGAATTCCGTGTGTTCTGAGCAGGTTCAGATGCAGAGAGGCCGCAGCCTGCTCAATGTTAAGCTTTTCGTATATCTGGGTAACATTCATTTCTTTGTTTGCTTCCAGAAGTTCGATGATGCCGATTCTCATCGGATGAGCGATGGATCTCATTTTTCTTGCAGCCGTATCAAACTTGTTTACGTCGATTTTTTTACTGATTGCCATTTTTTTTACTTTTTAAATTTATACTTATTTTAATTAATGAAAGGAACAAAGATTATTTAACTTACTTTTTATTATTTTAGTATTTGAAAGGTATGAATTTTTTTTATAAATATTTTGAATTTAGGAAATGAAATATAAGAATAAATTCTACTCCACAACACATACTAAGCAAAGAACAAAATTTAATAATTTTTTTTCATTAAAATTTTAATACAAAAATATAAAAAATATTTGATATTACAAGAAAAATAAAAAAAAATTTTTTATAAAAAATTTTGTCATTGAAAAATAACGATATAAACGAATTATTTTTTAGTATGTATGCGTATATTATCGTTAATAAATTGGGGTATGCCGGAAAATTATAATAATTTTACATCTTTTATTCAAAATAAATGGATGATTTGGTGCTGATTAACGATAGTATTGCAGGGGATGAAAAAGCATTCAGGGCTTTTGCTGAAAAATATGCTGGTTTAATTTTCCGGGTGATCCGAAGTTTTGGTATCAGCAGGGAGGATGCCGAAGACCTGAGCCAGGATGTTTTTATTGATATTTATAAAAATATCAGAAAATTCAGGAAAGAGGCTGAAGTTTCAACATGGCTATACAGGATTGCCATAAACCGGTCTATTAATTATGTGAACAAATCAAAACGTTCGAAATGGATGAAACGAAACCAGGGCGACCTGAAAGATTACGATAACAGGGTTTTTGATGAAAGCAGTGAAATGAAATTCATGGATAATGAACAAAAAAGAATTTTGTATTATACCATTGATAAACTGCCTGAAAACCAAAAAATCGCCTTTACTCTGAATAAAATAGATGAATTATCCTATAAAGAGATAGCCGATATTATGAATATTTCTGTATCATCAGTTGAATCGCTCATACACCGTGCAAAACAGAACCTTCAGAAAAGACTTCTGAATTTTTTTGAATAATTTTTCATGCTCACCGCAAGTTTTTTTAAAAATGTTTGTCAAACAGTTAACATGATTTTTTATGGATTGTGTCAGATTTAAAAATAGTATTCTTAATTATTATTACGGCGAATGTGACCCTGTTCTTACTAAAGAACTACAGGATCATCTTACCGGTTGCGAAAAATGCAGTATAATTTTTGCTCAGATTTCGGGTGTGCTGAGCTCTGCAGAAACTATAAAGAGTGAGGAGCCGGAACCTTTTTATTACACACGCCTTCAGGCGAAAATCGGAGATTATAAGACCGGACACATTCGTTCCCATCTTTTTGCAAGGCTGGCTCAACCCTTAGCCGCTGCATGTCTGGCTGCCCTGGGAGTTTTCATCGGCATCCGGATTTCCGGCAACCTTGCGGATCAAACTTTGGTGGGTAATGATATTAATCAGACTGAGGTGGCAGAGGTTCAGCTGGCTAATGAATATTTCCCGAAAGCAGATAAGGATGACATTATTGAAACTTACTATTTAAATATTAATGAATAAAAATATGAGTTATTTTAATAGAAGCAGATTATTCTTGTGGATTTTGGGGGCTGTTTTAATAATTAATCTTGCAGTTACGGGTACTATAATCTATAAGATGTCTCATGAACCAAAAAGAGTTCATCATAAATTTACCACGGGAAGGCCTTGCGCGCAGGAATTTCTTGAGAGTGAACTCCACCTGACACCAGCTCAGGCCGGCGAATTCAGGCAACTTAAAAAATCGCATCACGACAGTATAACTGCGCTGCACCGGATTATGAAAGAGAAACGTGCTATAATTTCGGACAATATGATCCGACCTGAGCCGGATACAGCATTGATTTATACCACGACAGAAGAACTGGGAGCGTTGTTTGCCCGTACACGCCGGTTATACATACAACATTATTTTGATCTGCGTAATGTGTGCAATCCTGCTCAGCAGGAAAAACTTTCCCGGATCTATTCCAGGATTTTCTGTGGAGAAGAAGGATGCATGAAACCTCCTGATAGCAATTGTAACAACCTCAAAAAAGCTCACCGGTGCGATCAGCAACATTTATAATAATTAATAATAATGTATTTTAATTAAATAAAATAAACTAAAAACTAAAAACAATAAAACATGAAAACAATGAAATTAAGTTTTGTGATGGCTATTTTAACAGCCTTTTCACTTATGGGCGCAAATACGGCAACTTATGCCCAGTGCAATAAACGCCAGCAGCAGCTTCAGGGCGATCAGCCGCAGCAACAGGTAAGTCCCTCAGATGATCAGACGGGTTTACCCAGGTGCTGTCCCGGATTTATTCAGGATCTTACACCGGAACAGGGAAAACAGATCGATGCCTTGCATCAGAAGTTTATGAAAGAAGAACTTCCTTTGAACAATCTGATGAAAGAGAAAAAGGCCCATCTGATCACGGTTTCGGCAGGTGACAATGCTGATATAGCAACTATAAATAAAACAATTGACGAAATATACGGCATAAAAGCAGAATTGGCCAAAAAGAAAGAAGCTCTGAAACAAGATGTGAGAAAACTGCTTAACGATGAGCAAAAACTTATGTTTGATATGCATCATTCCAAAGGAGCCGGCAAAGGATATGGTAAAATGCAGGGTATGGGTTGTGAAATGGGCATGAACGCAGGGCAGGGTTGCGGGATGCAGCAGGGCATGGGCGGACAAGGATGTCATATGGGTCAAAAGAAGTCAGGTTGTGGCATGCAGCAGGGTATGGACGGACAAGGATGTAATATGGGACAAAAACAGTCAGGTTGCGGCATGCAGCAGGGGCAGGGCAAAGGTTGCTGTAAAAAGTAAACCGGTGGAAATTAGCTCGTCAATATACCGGCTGTTTGTTACCGGAAAAATAGTTGTTAAAATATGAAACAAAAGGTGTTTTCATAAGTTTTAAATTATAGTTTCTTATGCTCAGGCAGTATTTTGAAAGGGTTTCTTGTGCCTTTCAAAAAATGTTACTCAGGAAGGACTACCGGGAATTGCTGTAATATATAAGCTTTTTTGACGCCTTTTGTTTTCTTTGATATATAGCAGGACGGAAAAATGAAGAGATCAGTTTTTATTGCTTTAGTCTTATTTTTTGCAGTATTTGTAGCACAGGCTCAGGATAAGCCGGGCCCGAAAAACGGGAACGGTAATTCCTTTAAGGGCTCTGTAACAGGCATCGTGTTTGACAAAAAGACAAATACTCCTGTTGAATTTGCCAATGTCATCGTTTGCAAAAATTCAGATTCATCAATGGTGACAGGGGCGCTGACCAATTCAAAAGGAAGGTTCAGCATCGACAATGTGCCTTATGGTAAGTACTATATCAAAATTAATTTCATCGGCTACGGACCCCAAACGATATCTAATATAAGTATAAATGATGATAATACTTATCTGAATATTCATACTGTTTATCTTGAAACTACGGCAACCAACCTTGATGCCGTTACTATTAGCGGGCAGAAGGATCAGGTGGAATACAACCTTGACAAAAAAGTTATCAATGTTGACAAAAATCTGCTTACATCCGGTGGCACGGCGCTGGACATTATGCAGACCATACCTTCGGTAGATGTGGACATCGAAGGAAATGTCAGCCTGCGGGGTTCACAGAATGTGACCATATTTATTGACGGCCGCCCGTCGGGCCTTACCAGTCTTGATCAGATGCCCGCCAGCATGATCGAAAAAGTGGAGATTGTTACCAACCCTTCGGCACGCTACGACCCCGACGGTATGTCGGGCATCATCAATATCGTTACAAAACGCCGCCGCGAAGCCGGCTATAATGCAATGGTATCGGCTAACGCTGGTACAGGAGGAAAATATAGCTCTTCGGTAAATCTTGGTTATAACCTGAAAAAATTCAGTATTTATACCAATCTCGATTTTCGCAGAAACGGCATGAAAACCTATTACGACTCCTATCGCGAATTGTTTGACAAGGATACCGCTTATGTTTATAAGCAACTTTCCTCATCAAAACGTAAGGGTTTCTTCGGAAATTTTAAACTGGGCGCCGATTATTTTATAAATGATAAAAACACACTGTCGGTATACGGCGAATACAATGTCAGAAGATTCAATCCCTACGATACGACAGGTTATTTCAATTATGACTACAATGACCTGCTGAGCAATTATTACAACAGGCAGAATAATACAAAAGGGTCTCATGGTGGTTATGAACTTGGCCTTGACTACAAAAAAGAGTTCAGGAAAAAAAATCAGGAGCTGCTGGTAAGTTTTTTTTACTCCAATTCGCCATCACTCACAGTTAATGAACTTACTACCGACTATTACAATGTGGATTTGACGCCAGGTAATACCCCTTCGCTGGTGCAGAAAAATTTCAGCGACAATTTATTCAGAAGGTTTTACGGACAGCTTGATTATGTTCACCCCATGGATAAATGGGGCAGGATAGAAACAGGATATAAAATTCAATTCCGTTTCAATAATCAGAATTACAAATCCTATAAGCAATTTCCAATAGTTGATAGCTGGGATTATGACGAAATAGCCAGCAATGCTTATAACTATTCCGAGCAATTACATTCAGCATACCTGATTTATGCCAATAGCATCAAAAAATTCAAATTTCAGGCTGGCTTGCGTGCCGAACAAGTGCTTACGATAATGGATCAAAAAACCATGGATTCAACTTATAAAAGCAACTATTTTAATCTTTTTCCCACGGTTCATCTCAAATATGAGTTCAATGATAAACATGCTGTACAGATAAGTTACAGTCGCCGCGTAAACCGTCCGCGATCGGGCAACCTGAATCCTTTTATCAACAATTCCGATCCCATGAACCTGTCGGCCGGTAATCCATACCTCAAACCGGAGTTTACCAACTCCTTTGAATTAGGTCACCTGATAAGTTTTAAAGAGACTTCATTTAATACTACCCTGTTTTATCGCGAAACAGACAACATGGTAACACGCGTATTGAACATTCTTGACAGCGGTGTTACCATTTCAACTTATAAAAACCTGGACAAGGGAAGTTCTTTCGGATTGGAGTTGATATATACTCAGGGTATATTCAAATGGTGGAAGATAAACGCCAACTTCAGCCTGTTCGGTACAAAATATTTTGGCACTTCCGAAGTAGATGGATTTAATGATGTGCATCCCAGCTGGACGGCTAAAATTAATTCTTCCATGACTTTCTGGAAATCTTTCGATGTGCAGCTCGGCTTTAACTACAGGTCGGCTCACATTACAGCACAAAGCAGGGGAGACTTCCGCATGGGAGTAGGAACACCTGATTTGCAAGGCCGGCAACTTGCCAATTACACGTTCGATGTGGGCCTCAAAAAAGATTTCTTAAAAAAATCGCTGATACTCACACTAAGGGTAAGTGATATCTTTAAAACAAATAAATCGCAAACTATTACCGAAGCCTCTGACTATTATGCCAATATCAGGCGATGGAGCGATTCGCGTGTGCTTTATTTGGGCGTATCTTACCGAATCAATAAGGGCATAAAAGCCAGAAAAAAAATTCAGCATCAGGACGAAAACCTGGATGATCAGGAATATTAATCTTCAGAATAGCAAAAATTAAAAACAGTTTAATAAATTAAAACACACAATATCTTAAATAATGAAAAAATTAATCAGCCTGTTGTTTTTGCTGACTACTCTTGTTCATTTTTTGTATTCGCAGAACAATACTCCGTCTGAAGCCATTGAATATGCAAAGCAGGGTATGAAACTCGCCGACCAGGGGAATTATGCTGAGGCCATAGTGCAATACAAAAAAGGCCGCACACTGGCGCCTGATAATTCACTATTCTTCTATGAGATCGCCCTGTCGTATTTCTCCCAGAAAAACTATGTTTCCTGCATTGCAACGCTGGATTCGGTAATCGGAAGGCCGGATGTGAACGACCAGTTTTATCAGCTTTTGGGCGCCTCCTGGGATGAATCGGGGAATCGTGATACGGCCCTGCTAATTTTTAAAAAGGGTATGGAAAAGTTCCCTAAAGCCGCAAACCTGAGCATGGAATGCGGCGTTATTGAATTTGCAGGAAAAAATTTTCAGGCAGCCCGCGGTTATTGGATTAATGGTACAGCGATGAACCCTGCTTTTCCGGATAATTACTATCATCTGGCAAAATTCTATGCCGATTCAGCGGATCGGATCCCTTCAATTTTATACTGTGAAACATACCTGAACCTGACAAGAAACACAGCCCAGGTGGCTGAAATAAATAAGCTGCTCTGTACCTTATATGGTAAATGTATACAGGTGCTTAAAGACAGCACCATTGTATTGCGGTTTTCGGATAATGATCTTTTTTCACAGGATAATCAGGACAGTGTCCCGGATTTTTGCAGGGCTGTGAAAATCACTTACCAGACCGTTGGCAATTCAATAAAAGATACCAGGGTAAAGGAAGGAATTGACGCCGTAATAATGGTAAGAGAATCATTCTTAAAGATATGGTTTGGCCAAAAATACCATCTTAAGTATCCTTTTTCTTTGTTTGATTATGAGAAACAACTGACCGATGCGGGACTTTTTTCTGCTTATTCCCGGTGGCTATTGATGAAATGCGATGTGTTTGCTTTCAAACAATGGGTCAATGAAAACAAGGAACCTTATGCTGAATTTGTCGACTGGTACAAAAAAAATCCATTCAACAATACCAATATTCAGGCGGTACATATATGTAAATAGTTGGTTATACAGCTATATAACGGCAAAGGCTTGTTTTAAAAGTCAAATTCTGTGAGTACTTAGCCTTAGTGAAACTTAGGTGTATATGGTGATTTTTTGTGGTCCGATTATCTGTATTCACTGCAACGTATAGAAAAAAAATTAACCACGAAGTCGCACGAAGTACATTGACAAAAAGACACAAAGAGAAATTTAAAAAATTAAATATCAAAAAAATATGCTTTATGCAGACCTTTGAGCGCCTTAGTGACAACCTTTGTGTTCCTTAGTGGTAAAAAAAATAGAACCACGAAGTCGCACGAAGTAAATTCACAAAGGGACACAAAGAAAATTTAAAAAATTAAATATCAAAAAAATATGCTTTATACAGACCTTTGAGCGCTTTAGTGGTATAAAAAAGAAAACCACGAAGTCCGCCCCGGCAGACACGAAGTACATTCACGAAGGGACACAAGGGAAATTTAAAAAAATAAATATCAAAAAAATACTTTATGTAAACCTTGGAGCGCCTTTGTGCCATCCTTAGTGCGCCTTAGTGGTAAAAAAAAGAACCACGAAGTCAAACGAAGTACGTTCACGAAGGGACACAAGGGAAATTTAAAAAAATAAATATCAAAAAAATACTTTATGTAAACCTTGGAGCGCCTTTGTGCCATCCTTAGTGCGCCTTAGTGGTAAAAAAAAGAACCACGAAGTCAAACGGAGTACATTCACAAAGGGACACAAGGGAAATTTAAAAAAATAAATATCAAAAAAATATGCTTTATACAGACCTTTGAGCGCTTTAGTGGTATATAAAAAAGAAAACCACGAAGTCTGCCCCGGCAGATGAAATTTTGAACTATCAAATAACCTCCGTGTATCTCCGTGCCCTCCGTGTCACTTCGACGAGCTCAGTGCATCGCTCCGTGGTTAAATAAATCGATAACTTTGACTTGGAATTTTGAGCTTGATACTTGAAATTCGGGTATTTCCTGTATTAGAACTTAGCCACCAACTTAATATTAAACAACCTTTTGGTCAGTTCGTTGGGTACCGCATACTGCCTGTTATTCACATCTTTTACCCATAAATAGGAAATGGTGTTCATGCGGCCGAGAAGGTTGAAAACTTCACCAGATATCCAAAGGGATTTCAGAAACCGGAACGGATTTTTCCTGCTTAGTATGGTACTTTCGTCAATCAATGATTTTGAAAAACCGATATCTACCCGGAAATAGGCCGGCATGCGCAGTGTGTCCATATATCTTTTATGTTCGGGAGGGCCAAACGGAAGCGGGCTGGCGTACACCATGTTCAGATGCATTTTAAAGGTTGGCCAGCGGGGAAAATGGTCCTGGAAAAACAGGTTTATATTCAGCAGTTGATCCGTTGGCCGCGGAATATAGCCGGGCTGATGTACAATGCTGTCCACGGCTACATTATCAACAGTATAACCCTGTATGATTTTTTCGCCACTGGCATTATAATAATCTGTATAAGTTTCTCCGATAATCTTTTCACGGGTGCGCATCAGCGAAATGCCCAGCCATGATTCGTCACCCCTGACAAATTCTCCGTTGATCTTTAAGTCAATTCCTGTTGCATAGCCCTTTCCGTTGTTATTGGCAAAGTAACGGAGCCTCACATTGTCAATTTCATAGGGGATGAGGTTGTCAAGAACTTTATAATATACTTCGCCGACAAATTTGAACGGACGGTTCCATAATTTGAAGTTCAGGTCGCTGCCCAGCAGGAAATGTATCGAACGCTGGGCTTTTACTTCCGGATGTATGGTTCCGTCGAAAGCACGGATTTCTTTGTAAAAAGGCGGCTGGTTGTACATACCTGTGGCGAAGCGGAACACCACATCTGTTTTCCAGTTTGGTTTGAATGATAAGTTGACCCTGGGGCTGATGCATACCTGGCCGTTATAGTTCCAGTACACTGCCCTTACTCCATAAGTAAGCAGTAATTCAGCGCTGTCGATGTTAAAGGTCCATGTATCCTGAATAAAACCTGAAATACGGTTGCTTTGCATATTCACCCTGCTGTTGACCACTTCCTGCAAAAGCAGCGGACTTGCCGGCTGTAAAGCCGGATTGGTGTAACCAACTGAATCGGGCATGTGCGGAAGCGTAAACCCCGATGAATCTACCATCTCCCATTCTTTCAGCTTGTCGTCAATGAGTTCATGCTGATATTTCACTCCGAACTGCAGGTAATGATTTTTTTTGGTATATCCGCCTTTTACCTCGGAATTCAGTACGGTGGCGATCAGTTCGTCGCGGGCATGCTGCATATGTGTTCCCACACCGAGCACTTCTTTCATTTCGCCGAAATCCTCTTCGCCAAAATCTGCTTCCAGCCTGCCGATAAGGTATTGTCCCTGAATGTCATAACTTTGTGACTCCCTCGTCTGGTAAGCAGAATTGATCCATTTGAAGAATAAATCGGATTTTGGTTTATAGTTCAGTGAGAGCGCTCCGAGGTAGGTATTGATATAATCAACTTCTTTTCCGTCAAAATATATCTTCAGTTGGTACGATTCTTTTACGGTTCCGAACTGTGTTTCCCGCGATTCCGGGACTACCTGATATTTGTTGCGGGCGTAATTACCCAACAGGCTGATTTCTAGTTTTTTGCTTATCTGGTACGTGGTATACAACTGAACATCGGTAAAGGAAGGCCTGTATTGTCCTTTGGTTTCGAGTGCGTTCAGCACATACTGATTGGATTTTTGCCTGACGCCGAAAAGAAAAGTAAAACGTTCATTTTTTGAAGCGGCTTCCACATGTCCTGAAGCGCCCAGCAGGCTGAGCATGACTGACCCGCCGAATTTTCGGGGTTTTTTGTACTGAATATCAAGTACGGAAGACATTTTGTCGCCGTATTTGGCATCAAATCCGCCGGAGGAGAACAGAACCGATGAGGTGAGATCGGAATTTACAAAACTCAATCCTTCCTGTTGTCCCGACCGCAGAAGCAGTGGCCGGTATACCTCGACATCATTGACATAAACCAGGTTTTCATCGTAATTGCCTCCCCTGACGGAGTATGCCGAGCTGAGCTCGTTGCTGGAATAAACGCCCAGGCTTGTCTTTTTGATCAGTTCTTCGATGGCATTGCCTGACGTGGTCGGAATAAATGCTGCCTGCTTATGGTCTATTCGTGTTATAACCGCTCTTTCATCTTTTGCAATATATTCAAAGGTTGGTATATCCGTGGAGGTGGACACTATGATCTGGTTCATCAGCCTTGTTTCGTCAGGGGCAAGTCTGACGTTGTGGGTGACCTTCTGGTATCCGACAAAAGAAAACACAACAGTGATCTCCTGGTTGGCAGGGACGGTCAAATGATAATAACCATTTTTGTCGGTCGTCGCGCCGGTGGTTGTTCCCGGTATGGCCACGTTCACCAGTTCAACGGGCCTGGATTTTTCGTCGGTGACTTTTCCGGATATGGATGCCTTTTCCTGCCCTGTAACTCTGGTTACAAGGAATAACATAATAATATAAAAAAGGCATTTTTTCATCCAGTGTCAGTCTTCTCGTTTTTTTACTTTAAACTTCCCATCACGCCAGGCCTTGATGAATTGTGCCCAGGCAAAAGGATTCAGCAGGTTGTTGGGCTGCATTTGCCCGGCATAATATAGCTGGCTGACACGTTTGTCGATATAATTCCGGTAATTCATGGAGCTTCCCATGGCTACATCATCATAAAGCACCCGTTTTTCGATCTCGTTGATATTTTTTTTGGCACGTTCCAGATCGTCATCGGGGATGTTGAGGTCGGCAAAGGCTTGTTTGAACTGTTCGTAGGTCGGCCAGGGGTAAATGACCGTTTCATTCATGACCAGGGTGTCGGGCCGCATCACCTGTATGAGCGAATAATGCGGCACGGTAAGGGTGTCCGGGATAGTATAAAAAGCGGTTTTGTAGCCCAGTGCGCTGAAAATAATTTCATCTTTCGGATGGGCCACAAACGAAAAAAAGCCGTACAGGTCCGATATTGTTCCGTGCCAGGAATCTTTAATGAGGATGTTTACAAAGGGCACCGGCTTTAAGCTGTCTGCTGTGACCACGATACCTGAAAACTGTATAAGGGTGGTGTCGGAAATGACCTGTGAGGAACCATGAGTGGAGACCAGCAGTAAAAAGCTAATGACGGACAGTCGGATGATTTTCCGGAAACTTTTATACATAAGGATTTTTTGCTGCAACAAACAAAAAGATTTTTGACGATTAAAACGGTATAAAAATAAAATTATTTCATGTCTCAACATTAAAAAAAAATGCTGCTGCAAAAGTGCAGCAGCATTTTAATTTCATTCCGCAGTAATACTTATTTGTTCAGAAATCCTTTTTCGCGGGCTTCTTTTATGCAGGCAGAGATGCCTTTTTTATCGATGGTACGCAATGCCGCAACAGACACTTTAAGAGTTATCCACTTATTTTCTTCCGGGATGAAGAATTTTTTTGTCTGCAGGTTGGGAACAAACTTACGTTTGGTCTTTATGTTCGAGTGCGATACATTGTTACCAACGATCACTTTTTTTCCGGTTAATTCACATATTCTTGACATGGTACAAATTTTTTCTTAGTGAAAAGTTTACAAAATGGGGTGCAAAGGTCAGAAATATTTTTGAAAATACAAAATTATGGAAGAAAAATATTTTTTTGAACACCCGGGTGTAGAAAATAAGGTGTCCGCAATGGTTTAAAATATTGATTTTTTACCCGAGATTTTTTTGCCAAGAAGAACGCCTAAAAGTCCCCGTGTAACTTCACGGAAGATCGTTTTAGCCACCCCGCTGTTGGCGATTTTCTTTAAAGTTTTTCCTGTATCAGAAGTTGTCTGTTTGGGGACAGGTTTGCTTTTGGGCACTTTGACATCAGGATATTTAATGTCAGGATAGGTCGGTTTGGGTTGGGACTCAGCTTGCTGAACGGGTTGTTCTGCGGAGGCAATTTTTGCCTTCAATAGTTCGTAGGCGCTTTCACGGTCTATCTCTTCATTATAAAATTTTGCTATCCCGGACGCTGCGATTTTTTCATCCTGTTCTTCCGGTGTAATAATATCCATTCTCGATTGCGGGGCGCACATCATGGTATGTACCAGCGGGGCCGGGATGCCTTTTTCGTTCAGCACGGTAACGAGGGCTTCGCCGGTGCCGAGCTCGGTGATGAGCTGGTCGGTGGCATAAAAATCCGTCAGTGGGAAATTCTCGGCTACCAGCGTGATGTCTTTACGGTCTTTGGCCGTGAAGGCACGCAGCGCATGTTGTATTTTGGTGGCAAGCTGGCTGAGTATGATGGCGGGAATATCGGTAGGCGCCTGGGTACAGAAAAAAATACCTACGCCTTTGCTGCGGATCAGTTTTATGATGGTTTCGATCTGGTCCATCAGCGCACCGGAGGCCTCCTTGAAAATAAGATGTGCTTCATCAATGAAAATGACAAGTTTGGGCTCGCCTTTATCACCAATTTCAGGAAATTTGTTGTAAATTTCTGCCAGCAGGCAAAGCATAAAAGTGGAGAAAAGCTTCGGCCTGTCCTGGATGTCGGTGAGTCTCAGTATGTTGATGTATGCCTTGCCGTCGCTGGTTTTCTGAAGCAGGTCTTCTACTTCAAAGGATTTCTCGCCAAAAAACAGGTCGCCGCCCTGTTGTTCGAGTTCGAGCAGTTTGCGCATAACAACACCCGCAGAGGTCGGAGATATTAACCCGTAATTTTCCGCAACTTCTTTCTTGCCATCACCTGTCGAAACATAATTCAGTGCGGCGCGAAAGTCTTTTATATCAAGCAGTGGCAGCCGGTGGTCGTCGCAATATTTGAAGACTATGGCTACCGTTCCCTGCTGGTTTTCATTGAGTTCCAGGATTTTGGAAAACAACACCGGCCCGAATTCTGAAACGGTCGCTCTCAGGCGCAGCCCTTTTTCGTGCGAGATGGTCATCAGTTCGGTGGGATATTCACACGGTGCCCAGGGCAGGCCAATCAAATCCATCCTTTCTTTGATCTTTGGGTTTTCAGCGCCTGCTTTCGAGATGCCGCTGACATCGCCCTTGATGTCCATCAGAAGCACATTGACGCCTTGTTCCGACAGGGATTCGGAAATACGTTGTATAGATTTTGTTTTACCCGTACCGGTAGCGCCGGCAATAAGCCCGTGCCGGTTGATGGTGGCCAGCGGCAGCCTTATCAGCAAACCGGGTACAGCTTTTTTATCATACATTCCTCCGCCAAGAATAATGCTTTTACCCGAAAAAGAATATCCGGACTGAACCTGTTGTGTGAATTTTTCATGTGACATAATCAAAGATATTTTATTAAAATTTCTATTCTGTCAAAGATAAAACAAATTTCAACCTTCTCGGAGGTGGAAATCATTTTTAGAACAATAAAACAAATGCGATAAGGTCACTCCGGAGGAGTGAAATATTGGTAAAATAGTTTTAACCGGTTCGGCGAAGGTTCTACCTTCGTCGAAACAATACTATCAGGCTCTGCCTGTGACAAAGTGCGAAGTTACAAACTTCGCACAACTGAGGTGCGAAGTTACAAACTTCGAACAACTGAACAATCAATAAAACAGATGCGATAAGGTCACTCCGGAGGAGTGAAATATTGGTAAAATGGTTTTAATAAAAACGAACAGCGACTCCAGCGGAGTCGAACATTTTTACATTTCGCACCCTTAATGAGCTAAAGATTGGCAGCTAATCAACTCATCACTCCGGAGGAGTGAAATATTGGTAAAAAAGTATTAATAAAAACGAACAGCGACTCCAGCGGAGTCGAACGAGGACAAGGTGTAAGAAAGAATTTAAATACGTTGGCGCAGTCGAAGCCACCGGTTCGGCGAAGGTTCTACCTTCGTCGAAACAATACTAACAGGATCTGCCTGTAACAAAGTACTATTTTTTTAAAAAAAACTAAAAAAGAGAAAGCCAACAGCTTAGCATTTTTATGAAAAACAATTAATAATGCAGGCTGTAGCCTGTGATAATAATGACGACTTAGGCTGGAGCCTAAGTCGAACAAGGGGTGCGAAGTTACAAACTTCGCACAACTGAACAATCAATAAAACAGATGCGATAAGGTCACTACGGAGGAGTATAATATTGGTAAAATAGTTTTAATAAAAACAAATAGCGATTCCAGCGGAGTCGAACATCTAAACATTTGTACACTTTTGTCTCTTCCTAAAGCTGCTTCCTCAGCATATTCAGGGCAGCCAGGCTTGCCCGTCTGATATTACGTTCCCGGTCGTTGCCCAGCAATAGTTTTTGAGTAATTATGATCTCGGGAGTTGCTAAGGCTATCCATACGGTTCCTACCGGTTTTTCCGTTGTGCCTCCATCAGGGCCTGCTATACCGCTGGCCGCCAGCGCATAATCGGTTTCCATCAGTTCCCGGACGCCGGAGGCCATGGCACAAACCACCTCTTCGCTCACAGCGCCGTGTTTTTCGATGAGTTTTTTATTTACTCCCAGAACATTGATTTTAACAGCATTGTCGTATGCAATCACCGAGCCTTTGAAATATTTTGAGCTTCCGGGTACAGAAGTGATCAGGTGTGCTATGAGTCCGCCCGTGCAGCTTTCGGCGGTGGACACGGTCACCTGTTCATCTAACAGCATTATTCCTGTAACAGACTGAAGGGTGTCGTTTTCAAAGCCAAAGATCAGGTCTGGAATGAGTTTTATTAATTTTTTTATTTCAGATGTTATGGCATTAATACTGTTTTTGTCCTCAGCCTCATAGCAGGATAAACGTAATTTAACAATTCCCGGTTCGGGCAGATAGGCTAATTTAATAGTTTCGGGCAGCTTGTTTTCCCAGTCACTGATCAGCTCAGCCAGCGCTGACTCTCCAATTCCGGTAGTCAGTATGGTTTTATGAACGATAGGCTTTGAGATGTTAAGTTTGATCAGTCGCGGGATGATTTCACCGGCGATCATGGCCTTCATCTCGAAGGGGACGCCGGGTAAGGAGATATAATGAACACTGTTTTTCTGAAACCACATGCCGGGCGCTGTGCCTAAGGCATTTTTTATGACCGTGCAGTTATCCGGTACCATTGCCTGATTCCGGTTGACCTCACTGACCTTAACGCCTCTGCTGTAAAACAGTTTTCTGATATTTTCCAGCGAAGGTTTGTGCATAACCAGCTTCGAACCGAAATAGGAGCAAAGTGTTTTTTTTGTGATATCATCCCGGGTAGGCCCCAGCCCGCCGGTGATTATGACAATTCCTGATTGTCCGGCTGCTTGCTGAAGTGCATTATGGATCTCATTACTGTCATCGGCTATGGTAATTATGCTCCTGACAGGAATACCTGCCAGGTTAAGTTCACCGGCAATAAAAGAAGCATTGGTATTGACGGTTTGCCCAATGAGCAATTCGTCCCCAATACTGATGATCGAGGCTATCATTTGAAGGATAAGGTCTCTCCCAAATCTTTAGGCACAATGGACATAACCGGAAAATCAGATTGACGGATCACTTCGGTGGCATGGGAGTTAACAAAAAACGGCGTAAGTCCGGTTTCCTGTTGCGTCATGATCAGGATCAGGTCAATGTCGCCCTGCTGCTTCGCATACACAAGCATGGTGGGAACCATATCCGATTCTTTAGCTGCCTCAATCATTTCGGCCGTGCATTTAATGTTACGTTCCTCAATAAATTTCTTTACCTGTAACATTTTTGCCGTGAGTGACGATTTGATTTCTTTATGATTGACAGACCAAAGTACCGTAACCACTTTGATCGTAGCTCCGAACATCTTAGCCAGTTCAATGCCCCAGCTGACTTTCTGACGGCTTTCCTGCGTCAGGTCGATGGGGAGGAGGATACTCCGGCAACCATTGTAATGGGATTCGGCGCTGATGGTTATTACAGGACATTTGGCATTACGGATTACCCTTGAGGTGTTTGCGCCTACATTGGGTGCATACAAATTGAAATTGCTTTCTTTCCCCATGATAACAAATTCAGACTGTATCAGTTCGGCAACTTCCACGATTTTGGCATGTACTTTTCCGCGTGCAACCAAATAGTTGATCTTTAGACCAGTTTCTTTGGATTTTGCTGATGAAAAGGCCTCCAGTTCATTTTCCATTTTTTTTATCAGTTCATCGCTCTGATCAGCAGAGAAGAACTTGTTGAACATTCCTCCTTCTTCATATACATAAAGTAAGGTAATTTCAAGTTTTAACATTCGTGCAAGGTTGTACGATTGCCCCAGGGCGATGTGGGCCTGCTCGTTGAAATCAAACGGAACCAGGATGTTTTTATGAGTTTCCATAATAATAATTATATTTGTGACGATTTTTAAATTAGTGCGTTATTAATTAAACAAAACAAAATATTTATATATACATGTTTGTTGTGTGCATTATTTGTTTAAAAATTATTAAATCGAGTGCAAAGATACAATAAATTTTTTATCTATGAAAAGAGTATATGAAGAATCGGAATTGATTTTGTCAGCGGGAAATAAAATTTACCATTTAAATTTGCATCCCGATGATATTGCTGATACCATAATCGTGGTAGGAGATCCGGGACGTGTGCCGGCTGTTTCAAAACATTTTGACCGGATTGATCTGAAAGTTCAGAACAGGGAAATTGTTACGCATACAGGTTATTTAAATAATACGCGCATCAGTGTCCTTTCCACAGGTATGGGCCCTGATAATATTGACATCGTACTGAACGAACTTGATGCTCTGGCTAATATTGATCTGGAAAAACGTTCGGCCAAACCCACCCAACGGAAACTTAATATCATCCGCCTGGGTACTTCAGGTGCAATGCAGGAAGATATTCCGGTGGATACTTTTGTGGCTTCGTCGTATGGCCTCGGCATCGATGGTGTGATGAATTTTTATAAAAAAACATCCGAAATTGCAGAAAATGAAATGGTTGAAGAATTTATCCGCCAGACGCAATGGCCGGGCTTTCTGGCGAGACCTTATATTGTGAAAGCCTCCGATGTACTCCTGGAGAAAGTTGCTTTCGACATGATGCAGGGTATCACCGCCACTGCTCCGGGGTTTTTCGGACCACAGGGACGGGAGTTGCGGGGTGAACTTGCTTTTCCGGAGCTGAATGACCGCCTTAGCCGTTTCTCTTATCACTCGGACAGGATTACCAATTTCGAGATGGAAACCTCCGCTTTATATGGGCTGGGAAAAATATTCGGGCACGAAACGCTTACCATTTGTGTGATTATCGCAAACCGTATCGCCAAACAATTCAGCAAAGACTATAAACCTTTAATGGAGAAGCTCATCATTACCGTGCTGGAGCGCTTAACATCCCGTTAATATTTTATTCAGAATTATTAGAAACTGTTTTGATTTTATGTTACATAAGATTTATGATGGATTTTTTAG
>DAOORA010000026.1:0-52526 GCA_035389045.1 Bacteroidales bacterium
GTAAAATTGCCGCAGCTTTTATTTATTTAATTTTTTAACCCTTGATTCGCATTATAAATAAATTTTTAAATAAATTCAAAATTTCCCGGTTTTTTAATTAAACAATAAAAAATATTTTTTTGTTAACAAATCAGTAATTTCCGCTCAGATGGTATAGTATGCATATTATTGTTTATCAAATAGATAAATAATTTTTAAATGATCCATTTTATTCACAACGATCACACTAACAATTTCTTATTTTTGATATATCAGGACAATTATTGATTTCATTGCGGCAATAGATATTATGTATGCTTAATTTGCGGCCATGCTGATGTATATTTGCAGGTATTTTCATTCTTGAGATAATAAAATACGAAAGCATCGATGAAAAGAACAGCCAATGACCTGGCCAGCGAAAACCTTTGGCATCTATTAATAAAGTATTCTGTCCCTGCCATTATTGCAACAGCTGCCGCATCCATATATAACATCATCGACAGGATCTTTATAGGACAAGGTGTAGGGCCTTTGGCTATATCAGGACTGGCGCTCACATTTCCATTAATGAACATCACAGCTGCTTTTGGCGCCATGGTTGGAGTCGGCTCAAGTTCCATGTTGTCGATCAGGCTCGGACAGCACGACAGGAAGGGTGCAACACAAATACTTGGCAATGCTGTTATGCTGAATGTTATTCTGGGTATCTCTGTCGCACTCATTATCTATATTTTTCTTGAACCAATTCTTTATGCCATGGGAGGCAGCAATGAAACTATTCCCTATGCTAAAGAATTCATGCAGGTCATATTAATTGGTAATGTTTTTACACATCTTTACTATGGGATGAACAACATTATCCGTGCTTCGGGATACCCCGGTAAAGCAATGGCCATCACGCTGCTTTCAGTGGTTGTCAATCTGGTTCTTGCCCCTCTTTTTATTTTTGCCTTCCGGTGGGGTATAAAAGGAGCTGCCCTGGCCACTGTGGCAGCTCAGTTTACAGGGGCGGGTGTTGCTGCACTGCACTTTATGAAAAGCAGCAGTTTTGTACACTTCCTTCCCGGTTATATGAGATTAAAGAAAGTTATCATCAAAGATATCATTTCCATAGGCATGTCACAATTTCTCATGCTTATATGCGCCAGCATCGTGGTTTCCATCCTGAACCTGGGGCTCCGTAAGCATGGCGGGGACTATGCCATTGGCGCTTATGGGATCATCAACAGCATCATGAACCTCATAGCTATGGTAGTATTGGGATTATGCCAGGGCATGCAGCCCATTGCAGGGTATAATTTCGGCGCCCAACAAATGGCACGGGTCACCAAAGTATTCCGGCTTACCATCGTGGCGGGAACGTTGGTCACATGCACCGGTTTTCTGCTTGTTGAACTATTCCCATACCTTATCAGTTCTGCATTCACGACAGATGAAGCACTGATACAATTATCGGCTACCGGGCTGAGAATTTGTTTTGCTGTGTTTCCTATTGTCGGATTTCAGATCGTGACATCAAGTTTTTTCCAGTCTATCGGCAAAGCTAAGATTTCAATATTACTGTCGCTGACAAGGCAGGTTCTGTTTCTTATTCCCATGTTATTGATCCTGCCCAGTTTCTGGCAATTGAACGGAGTATGGATGGCCATTCCTGCTGCAGATTTTTCAGCTTCAATGCTCACTTTTATTGTCATGAAACAGCAGCTGAAAAAGCTAAAAAACATACATTATTAATGATAATTACCTTCATTTATTAATTTTTCATCGTTTAAATCAACTCCAAAAAGCCCCGTTTTTCTTATCCTGCGACTTTTTGCCCTTTATCCCAAAGGGAAGTCGCAAAAAATCAGCCTCCCCTGCCTGCTGCAGTGCGCAGCACGTCAGGCGGGTTTTGGGCCGGGGCAATGCTGATTTTCAAAAATCATACTTTTCGGAGTGAGATCATCGTTTAAATCCAAGCCGGATTTATTGCACCAAAACCCTTATTGCCGAAGGGACAATACGAATATGAACGGGCGTAAAACCAACAAATTCGCCATCGATTTCAAAAGGCATTTTTCCGGATAAGGATTCGAGGGATAATTCAGTGGCTGTATAATATTTTAATTCGGGTAAATCCGGTTTTTTACATTTACGTACCACGGAGAGTTTTTTCAGATAATCGAACAAAGAAACATTGCCAATGGCAGTCACTGAAAAAACTCCGTCATCAATTAAGGCATCGGGAGCAATACCAAGACCATTACCATAATATTTTCCATTAGCTATGACGAAGTCCATGACAATACCCTCATAACTGAAGGTATCTGCTTTTGCTCTGAGCGGCTTTTTCTTATAGGTAAGAAACGTGCCCAGGATCGCACGCTGGTAGTTGAATAAGGCATTCATACGCTTCGAATAGACACTCTGTTTCTCGACGACCACCGCTCCCATGCCGACATCAGCAATATTGACCAGATAACGGCTTCGCTCCCCGCCCGCGACAGATTCAAAGCGAGCCAGACACAGGTCAATACGTTTTGAATGATCAGTTTCAACAGCATTTTTTAGTTCGCCGGGATCTTGTGGTACCGGTACTGTTTTTACGAAATCATTACCTGATCCTTTTGGAAGAACACCCAGACGGATACGGCTCCATTGCTCCTCACCCATCAGCGCATGTGTTTTCATCATTCCATTGACAACCTCATGCAGGCAGCCATCGCCGCCAACGCATATTACGTGAGTGAATCCTTCATTAAGAGCCTGTTCAGCAAGCAATATGGCATGGCCGGCATATTCCGTGAGAAACTTTTTAAGTTTGTGAGCCTGTCCGAAACTTTTTTCAAAGTTCTGAAACATCTGGTTTTTGTTCTTTTTTCTTCCGTCTATTATGAATGCAATATCGGCCATAGTTTATTTTGTTTTTTATAAAAAATCCGGGTGATACTCCAGCCAATGTTGGCGATATTTCATCACCTGCATGTCAGTCCAATCGTAATTTTTATCAAGCGCTTCCGCCATTATTCCGGCTACTTTGCGTACACCATTTTCATCAAAGTTTTTCATAGCATAAGTGATCGAGGTTCTTCGTGTTAAAACATCGGACAATTCCCGTGCAAATGTACATCGAATGTGATAATTGATCCCGGCTCCGGTGAGTTCAAACCCTTTAATCAATGCTTCATCCGCCGCATTATTTTCATTACTATAATCCTCAGCGATAACTTCATCCTCTGTTGGTTGCACAGCAACTTCAGAGATATTTTTACGCTTAAGACGTCTTTCTGCAAAGACCAGACATTTTTTACCCATTGATAAAAATGAGGTCAGTTTGCCTCCGGCTATGTTCAGAAAATTTGATGAACTCCACCAGATACGGTATTCCCGCGAACGAAGATAGCTGCCATTGTTATGTTTATCATCCAGCATAGGGCGTAATCCTGCATAAACCCCGACAATGTCACGGGAGGTTAGTTTTGACGAAGGAAAGTTTTTATTATAAGAGTTAAGTAAATAATTGATGTCGCCCTGCTGAACAACAGCTTTTTCAGGGTGGCCGCTATATTCGGTGTCGGTAGTACCCAACACCGTCAGGCCATGTTCCCAGGGAAAACAATAAACGTAACGTTTATCATCAGCGCCTGATTGCACTAAGGCCACATAATGCGAAGGAATCTTAGCAGCGGGAACCATTACATGAATACCTTTGCTGGGTTTCATCACCTGTTGATGTTTGCCAAAAGCACGATCCAGTACCTCATCAGTCCAAACCCCTGTGGCATTAATGTATACCTGTGCATTTACCGAGAAGTCCTGTCCATCAGTATTATCAGTACATTCCATGAATTGAATCCATCCATCCCGCTGTACAAACTTTTTTGCTTCACAATAGTTTAATACGACAGCTCCTTTTTTAAATGATTCTTTAATTGACTGTATGGTCAACAAAGCATCGTTCACCCAACCGTCCCAATATAGTATACCTCCTTTCAACTTATTATGATTTATACCGGGAAGATATTTTTCGACTTCATCAGCAGATAATTTTCGTGAACTACTCAAAACTGAGCGTCCGGCAAGTTTGCAGTAAAAACGTATGAACAGCGCCATTACGGCAAGAAACAATGATGAATTATAAACCGGCATTATGAAAGGCAGAGGCTTGACAAGTCCAGGAAATGTTCTGAACAGGTGTTCACGTTCATGCAAGGCTTCACGTACCATGCTAAGTTTCATCATTTTCAGATATCGTAAACCTCCGTGTATCATTTTGGATGAGCGGCTGCTGGTGCCTGAAGCAAAATCCTGCTTGTCGATAAGGATGGTTTTCCATCCGCGCCGTATGGCATGAGCCATTATTCCGGCGCCGGTGATCCCCCCTCCGATGATGCACACATCAAAGGATTCATTTTTTGCCTTTGACACCAACGCAGTTCTATTCATCGTATAATTTTCCGGGGTTTAAAATACTTTTCGGATCACAAGTTTTTTTTATATTACCGAGTATTTCCAAAGTCAGAGCATCCGTTTTTTTTACATACCACGGCTGATGCATACGGCCGATGCTATGGTGATGCGATACCGCACCGCCTGATCTGACAATAAAATCAGTCACAAGCTTTTTTATTTCCTGCCATTGTGCTAAAGGATTTGAAGTATCCCTGACCGCAATCACGGTAAAATAAATACTGCAGCATGAGCTGTAGACATGTGACAGGTGCGACATCAGTATCCCTTTGTCATAGCCAAAAGCTGCCGACTTTTGCAATTCAGCCAGCAGTTGATGTTTAAATGTATTTATCTTATCCCAGGGCAAGACTGTTTCCATGGTATCCACCAGTATTCCATTTTCAAGAAGGTCGTCGCGCAGGTAGGGCAGGTCGAAACGTGACCGTTCCCACTTCCTGCCCGGTTTTTCACCCACCAGAAAACCTTTATGTTTACGGATAATTTCCACAGCAATCATGCTTCGCACCAGTATATCTTCTTTCTCACCATCAAAGCGTAACAACAAAATACTCGGTCTTTTTATTCCTTTTGACCGCAACAACAAATCATTAAAGGAAGACTTGATTTTTGAAAAGAAGGTGAACGGTTTATGCGAAATATATTGAAGAAAAAAAGTCTCCTGTTCATCGGAATAACGCACCACCGCAGGATGTATATTTTTTTGGACAATCTTTCGGACTGCTTCAGTACCCGTTTCAAATGACGGAAACAAGGCCACCAGCCATTTTTTGTTTTCCGGTAGCCGGTGAATGCGCATCAGGGCTTCGGTAATAACACCGAACATACCTTCGCTGCCAAAAAAAAGATGCCTGAGATTGACTCCTTCCGCATCATGTTCATAGCCACCTGTATTTATTGTTCCCCGTGGTGTGGCCACCTTGAGCGCAATGACCATATCCTCTATTCGTCCGTAACCCGAAGATTCCTGACCAGCGGAATGTGTGGCTATCCAACCGCCTAAAACCGAAAATTCGAAAGACTGGGGAAAATGCCCAAGCGTAAATCCACTCTTATTCAAATTGTATTCTATGTCAGGCCCGGAAATTCCCGCCTCGAATAAAGCGGTATGATTGACAGGATCCACATTAAGCATTTTTTTCATCAGTGACATATCGAGCATCACACAGGGTTTATTATAATCTTTACGGTTAAAAGCGCCAACCACGTTGCTGCCCCCGCCGAACGGGACAACAAGCATGTCATGCTCAGAACATACGTTCAGAATTTGTATTACTTCATCGTGATTCCCGGGAAACACCACAGCGTCGGGCAAATGAACCGGAATATGTTCTATTACCAATAGCAGGTCAGCATAACTTTTTCCTACCGACCGGGAAAGACGTGTTTCCATGTCTGCAGAAATTTTTATTCGAGGCAGTTTTGCTGAAAAAACGCCGATTATCAGCGGCACATTTTCATCTGTGCTAACAATGTTGAATTCATCCGTTTCTGTATTAATACTGTTGAAATCCAGGTTAAAACGGTCATACAGAAGCTGATGCAATCGCGGAAAATCGGATAGTTTAAATCTCTTTGAAGCTATGCCCCATTTCCACCAGTTATTGTCGGAAATATATTTTTGTATACCCAATGATGTTTTGTTTTTCAATAAAAGCTCAAATTTAACGAACAGCGCCCAAATTTATCTTCAAAAATAATTGTATTTAATGATTTGAGCAAATGTTATCTGTAGTTTTCTTTCAACAAAACATACAAAAAAACAGAAGGACATTTTTTTTATAAATAGTTTTTGTATAAAAAAAATTAGTAGGTTTGTGTACTAAAAATTATTATTTTTCTAAATATTATACTGATATGAAAACTACCGGAATTGATTACTACAAAGATGCCGCAAAACGTGCAGCACAATGGCATTCAGAAAATATTGGCAGAATGAAAAAATGCCGCTTCGATACCATTGCGGTGCATGGAGTTTATTCCATGCAGGAAGCGCTTGATTTTAATCAGGGCTCAATTATCGAACCTATATATATGTCCTCATCGCAGGCTTACCGTGATTCGGATGAAATGGAAGCTGCATTGGCATACCAGGTACCAACATGGTGTTATTCGCGCATCGGCAACCCAAGTATGTACTATTTTGAAGGTGCCATGGCGTTGCTTGAAGGGTACGGCATGGAAACCGGAACGTCCTGTTGTGCTACATCTTCGGGAATGGCCGCTATCGCAAGCGCTACCGAACCATTTCTTGCTGTGGATCCAAAAAATCCGAATCAGAAAATGAATTTTGTGGCTACCTGCCAGGTCTATGGTGGAACATTCCAGCAGTTTGGCGTGCGTAAAGATCAGGAACGCAACATCGAATGGCGCAAGATTGTCAACTCAAATGATATGAATGAATGGGAATCCAAAATAGATAAAAACACCCGCTTCCTTTATGGCGAAATGCCGAGCAATCCTTCTCAGGCATTCTTCGATCTGAAAAAAGTAATTGAACTGGGACATGCACATGGTATCCCCGTGATCATCGATAATACGGTGGCCACTCCTGCCCTGCTGCGGCCATTAACACTCGGCGCCGATGTTGTGATACAATCGTCAACCAAAACCCTCACTTCAAGCGGATTTGCTATTTCCGGCGCTGTCATCGCACGCGACAACTTAATATCACGCTATAGTTGTGAAGAGCTAAAAGCATGCTACGGTGGATACCTCAAGCAACTACCTAACCGGGATATGGGTCCAAACATTTCACCCATGAATGCTATTTTAGCGTTGAACGATATGCGCACCCTACGGTCCAAAGTAGATATGTTCAGCCGCAGCACTATGAAAGTTGCCAAATACCTCGAATCACACAAACATATTGCACAGGTTGATTATCTTGGTCTTGAATCGCATCCTTTGCATAAACTTGCTTCAGAATACCTGTGGCTGGTTGATGCCGAATATGATGAGATGTACGGCAAACCTGTGAACCGCTATGGGCACCTGATGTCGTTCCATGTTAAAGGTGATGCACAGCAAACCCGCGACGTATTTGATGCTTTCCAGAGAATATGGCGGGCCACAGACCTCGGACGTATTAAATCCGTGGCGACTATCCCTGCCATATCTACCCATTCCCAACAGGGTGAAGAAGGGCGTAAACTGGCCGGCATCCCGTCTAACCTGATCCGGCTGTGTGTTGGCGGAGAACATCCCGATGACGTTATTGCTGATCTGGATCAGGCATTATCAGTACTCGACGGTAAAAAAGTATTCTTCTCAGCACCCGAATATTCTGCCGGAGGCGCTTCCTCTGCTGTTCTAAATAAAAAATAATAATATAAATAATCAAACATTAACCTTCATTTTTTATGAAACACAAAATTGCATTAATAGGCTTTGGTACCGTCGGACAAGGTATCAGCGAGATTCTTCTCAACAAAAAGAAATATCTGAAAGATAATTACAAATTTGATTTTGATATTGTAGCTGTTGCTGATTTCGTTTACGGAAACTGTTATAACCCCAAAGGGCTTGATGTAACTTACATGCTGAAAACCGCCAAAGCAAAGAAGAAGTTTAACAAAGACCTGTACAAAAAAGACACACTATCACTGATTAAAAACTGCAACGCCGACATGGTCTGTGAACTTACTTACACCGATCTGAAAACCGGTGGACCAGCCATTGACCATGTAAAAACTGCACTCAGCGCAAAAAAACATGTAGTTACCAGCAATAAAGGGCCTGCAGCATTGAAATACCAGGAATTCAGCAAACTCGCCAAAAAGAATGGCGTAAGATTTATGATCGAAGGGACTGTGGTTGCCGGAACGCCCATCATCAACCTCAGCAAAGGTCCGTTGGCCGGTTGCGAGATCAGTAAAATAAAAGGAATACTTAACGGTACTACCAACTATATGCTTACTGAAATGGAAAAAGGCATGGACTATGCTTCTGTTTTGAAAGTGGCTCAGGAACTGGGTTACGCTGAAGCCGACCCCACCGGCGATGTGGAAGGTTACGATGCAAGAGGGAAAGTATGTATATTGGCAAATGTTGTGATGGGTGCACCATTAAAAATAAATGATATTTCTTGTAAAGGGATTACAAAGATCACACCCAAAGACATTGAAAAAGCAAAGAAAGAAGGCAAACGCTGGAAACTGATCGGTTGTGTTGAAAATAAAAATGGAAAAGTAAGTGGATCGGTTAGTCCTGAAATGGTAGAACTAACTCACCCGCTTGCCGGAGTGATGGGTGCAAATAATGCACTTACTTTTACCACGGATATGTTAGGTGATGTCACTGTAGTTGGTCCCGGAGCCGGAAGAATCCAGACGGGATACGCTATTTTGACTGATATACTGGCGATACATAAAGGTTAGAGGTTGGTTCGGAGTTCGGAGTTCGGAGTTCGGAGTTTTGAGTTTTGAGTTCGGAGTTAATAGTTTCGAGTTACGAGTTACGAGTTAATAATTATAAGTTTAATTATATGGCAACATTTACTGGTTTTGAAGAAATTGACGCTTGGAAAAAAGCCAGACAATTATGCAATACCACCTTCAGATTAATAATGACTTCAGAGTTGGGAAAAGACTTTGGATTAAGAGACCAGATAAACAGATCAAGCGGATCAATAATGGTTAATATTGCGGAAGGTAGTGAAAGAGGCGGAAACAAGGAATTTATTCAGTTTTTATTCATTGCAAAATCATCAAATTCAGAATTTAAATCTCAGTTATATCGAATTCTTGACCGGAATTATATTAATGAAGAAGAATTTAAAAAAATCATGACATTGTCAAATGAAATAAGCAAAATGATCGGTGGTTTGATAAAATACCTAAAACAATCTGATCTAAAAGGTAGCAAATTCAAATGAGCAACCTTGAACTAAGAACTTTGAACACTAAACTTAAAACAAACAAAAAATTATACACCATTTTATGGCTTACACAAATAAATATTTAAAAATAAACCTTACTACTCAAACTATTGAGTTTGGTCAAACAGAAAAAAAGCTTATTGAGCAATACATTGGCGCTAAAGGGATGGGCTTTGCTTTGCTCAACCGGCTAAATCCGAGTCCTGCCCCGTTTGATCCTGAAAATCCACTGATATTTATCAACGGACCTTTCACAGGAACAAAAATGCAGACCAGTGCGCGCACCACGCTCGTCACACGTTCGCCGCTTACAGGTTGTGCGCAGGATGCCCATTGCGGTGGCAGCTTTGGCCCACGGATGAAGTTTGCCGGTTATGATTATATATATATCACAGGAAAAGCTGAAAGCCCTGTCTATATTTACATCCATGAAGATAAAGTTAAGTTTTTTGATGCAGCGGAATTCTGGGGCAAGGGTATTTTCTTTACCAATGATGAACTGATGAAGCGTCATCAGGGTATCGATCCAAGAGTGGCTTGTATTGGGCCTGCCGGAGAAAATCTTTCAAAAATCTCCTGCATTGGCGTAGATAAACACCGTCAGTTTGGACGTGGTGGCGTGGGTGCTGTGATGGGGTCAAAAAACCTCAAAGCCATTGTTGTTGACGGAAACATCCCTATCAAATATTATGATGAAGCTAAATTCAAGGAACTAAACCTTGAGGCGGCGAAAAACGTGCTGAATAATCCGAATGTCAAGTTCCGCAGAGTTAAAGGCACCATGAAATGTGTGCGCAGCTGCCAGAACAACGAAATTCTACCGGTGAAAAACTGGCAGAAAGTACAATATGAAGAATTTGAAAAGATCAGTTCTGAAACTACCCGCAAGGAACTCAACTGGGAAGATACCGGATGTTATAACTGTGCTATCCGCTGTTCCAAATGGGCAAGATGGGATGGGCACGAAATAGAAGGTCCTGAATATGAAACCACAGCATTTCTGGGCTCTTCGTGTGAAATTTCAAACATCAAAGATGTGGCTTTCGGTAATGAAATCTGCAATGATCTGGGACTGGATACCATCAGCGCTGGTGGCACAGTGGCATTTGCTATGGAATGTTACGAAAAAGGTTTGCTGGAGCAAACATTTGGTTTATCTTTAAATTGGGGAAATGCGGAGGCACAAAGGGAATTGCTCAAACAGATGTCCCAAAGAAAAGATCTTGGTGAACTTTTTGCCGATGGAACCCGTGAGGCGGCTATTAAAATAGGTAAAGGAAGTATGGATTTTGCCATTCAGATCTGCGGTATGGAGTTGTCGGGAATTAACCCTAAAGGCTCCCTTACTATGGGGGTAGCCATGTCGGTAGCCGATTTTGCCAGTCACACCCGTTTATGGATTGCTGAATCTGAAAATGGACCTGATTTTAAAATTGAAGATATACTTCACGCAGTTTTCGAAGGCATCGATGTCACCAATGTCAGGAACAGCCTGGTAGTTTGCGACTTTCTTCCTTTAGGTCTTCCGGTATTGGCAGGTTTACTGAACGCAGCTACAGGAAGCGAACATACGGCTGAGAACCTGTTAAAGACCGGAGCCCGCATCAATCATCTGTCAAGAGCATACAACCTTCGAAACGGGCGTTCTGATGCCGACGACACGCTACCTGCACGTTTCTTCAATGAAGAAAGCCTGGGTGGGTTTATGAAAGGAAAAAAACTCGAACGTGATTATTTCAAATCCTTCATTAAGGAATATTACAAAATGCGCAAGTGGGACGATAATGGGAAACCTACTGAAGAAGTATTAAAAGAATTCGAAGTGATTTAGTGATTAAATTATATAGACAAAAACCCTTCCAATATTTAGGTCAGGTAATCCAAAGTATGATTTTTACATTATCATATTCTGGTAAAACAAACTACTTTAGGTTCAGTCATTTCCTGCAAGGCAAATTTAATTCCTTCCCTACCTAATCCGGAATTTTTTATTCCTCCGAATGGCATGGAGTCCAGACGGTAATCGGTAGACTCATTAATCATTACTCCTCCGCAATCCAGTTCATAAGCAGCTTTCAGTGCAACATTAATGTCGGAAGTAAATATTCCTGCAAGTAAACCGTAATTCAGGCTGTTTGACTTTTCAACAGCTTCTTCCATGGTGGAAATTCTATATAGATTAACTGCCGGCCCAAAAACCTCTTCATGATGTATCGTCGCAGTTTCAGGAACATTTTCAAGGACCGTCGGGTCCATCAGGGCACCGGTTCTTTTGCCACCGCATAGGCATGTTGCACCGGCTGTTACTGCTTCGTTCACCCATTTTTCGACCCTGATGGCTTCTTTTTCGGTAATCATCGGCCCCATATCGGTTTCTTCATGGAGTTTATTACCAATTTTATATTTTAATGTTTTTTCAATAAATTTATCCCTGAATTTCTCATAAATAGCATCATGAATATATATTCGCTGAACACCGATACAGTTTTGCCCGGCAGCCCAGAAGGCTCCGGAAACAGATGATTCAACAGAATAATCCAGATCAGCGTCTTTCCATATAATAACCGGGGAGTTTGAACCCAACTCCATTCCTATTTTTTTTATTCCTGCCATCGCGGCAACTTTTTTCCCGGCCTCAACACCGCCTGTAAAAGACACCATCCTTACCCGTTCATCTTTAACAAGCATTGGACCTATTTCATTTCCGTTTCCGGTGATCACCTGAAGACATTCTGCTGGCAGGCCTGATTCGAAGAAGGCTTTGGCGAGCTTAACAGCCGATAATGGGGTTACTGAAGCGGGTTTCAGAATCACGCTGTTTCCTGCAGCAATCGCAGGCCCTAACTTATGAGCCACCAGATTTAAGGGGTCATTGAAAGGTGTGATCGCTAGAATAACTCCTATTGGAAAACGGTAATAATACCCTACCCTGTTTTCGCCACCGGGAAAAGAGTCAAAAGGAATAGTTTCACCGAGGATTCTTTTTGATTCTTCTGCAGAAACACGCAAAGTATTAACACACCTCCCGGCCTCTTTTCTGGCTTCCCTTATTGTTTTAGAACCCTCCCTTGCGATGGTGACGGCAAAATCTTCAAGATTTCGTTCTACAAGGTCAGCAGTTTTATAAAGAATATTGGCTCTTTCATAAACTTTTAAATTTTTTGAGATATTAAACCCCTTCACGGCATTTTCTATTGCAGTCATAGCATCTTCTTTGCCTGCTTTTGGAACAGTGCCAATGAGCGAGTTATCAAAAGGATCGTAAACATTGATCATTTCTGTGTTTTTTTCAATAGTTTCAGTAGACATAAATTAATTGTTTTTATTGTTTTAAAATCATTGGTTCATGTATGGATATTTGTAATCTGTTGCCGGCAGCAAAGTTTCTTTTATGGTACGGGGGCTTACCCATCTTAATAAATTAAGGTGGCTGCCTGCTTTGTCGTTGGTACCGGAACACCGGGCTCCGCCAAATGGCTGCTGCCCAACCATTGCACCGGATGGTTTGTCATTGATGTAAAAGTTGCCCGCAGTATACCGGAGCTTACGGCAAGCCAGGCCCATAGCATATTTATCATTGCTGAAGATTGATCCGGTCAGCGCATAAACCGAAGTGCTGTCGCATATCTCCAGCGTTTTCTCGAAATCCTTATCATCATATACAAAAATTGACATTACCGGGCCGAAAATCTCTTCTTCCATTGTGACAAAATGTGGATTTTCTGCTTGAATAACAGTAGGTTTAATAAAATAACCTGTCTTTTTATCACCGGCACCACCTGCTAATATTTTTGCTTCATTTGAATTTTTTGCTTTTTGGATATATGACATGATGTTTGCAAATGAATTATTATCAATGACAGCATTAACATAATTGTCAAAATCTCTCACATCACCCATTTTTATTGTCGATACCATATCAAGCATAATTTCTTTTGTCTGTTTCCAGATCGACTTTGGAATATATGCCCTCGAAGCCGCAGAACATTTCTGTCCCTGATATTCAAAAGCCCCGCGTACTATAGCTGTGGCAAGTTCAACGGGTGTGGCTGAGTTGTGAGCAAAAATAAAATCCTTGCCTCCGGTCTCACCAACCAGCTTCGGGTAGGATTTGTATTGATGAAGTTTTTCAGTCACTTCTTTCCATAAATGATCAAATGTCTGGTTCGATCCCGTAAAATGAATACCTGCCATGTTTTTATCATGCAGAACTATATTGCTGATCAGCGAACCGCTTCCGGGAATAAAATTTATGACCCCGTCAGGCAGGCCGGCTTCCTTCAGAATTTTCATCAGGTAATAATTTGAAAGCAAAGCGGTGGTCGCAGGTTTCCATACAGTCGTATTTCCCATCAATGCAACACAGGTGTTCAGGTTGGCTGCGATCGCCGTAAAATTGAATGGTGTTATTGTATATATGAAACCTTCGAGCGGCCGGTATTCAAGCCTGTTGATCGAATAGTTATCCGATAATGGCTGTTCCTTATAGATCAGTGACGCAAAATGAACATTGAACCTCAAATAATCAATTACTTCACATGCCGCATCAATTTCAGCCTGAAACACATTTTTGCCCTGGCCGAGCATCGTCGAGGCATTTATAACGTATCGGTATTTAGTCGATAACAGGTCAGCAGCCTTCAGTAGTATTGAAGAACGGTCGATCCATGAAAGATTCATCCATGCCTCTTTTGCTTCATTGGCGCTTCTGATGGCAAGCCTGACTTCTTTTTCTGTGGCCATGTGATACTTCGCAATCACATGACCATGATCATGCGGCATAACCACATTTCCGGTCTTTCCGGTCCTTATCTCATTTCCGCCTATAATAAGAGGAATCTCGATTACTTCTGAAGCCTGCTTTGTCAGTTCCTGTTCGAGTTTCGATCGTTCATTACTTCCCTTTAGATATGATAAAACTGGTTCATTCTTCGGATTTTCAAATAAAAAGACTGCATTATTCATTTCAAATTCATTTATTGTTATTATTATATGTTTCGATATGAATTTATTTTCATATCGGTTGCAAAAATAATGAAAAATTCAAAGTAAAAAACCATGAACCCTTTATTATACCCTAAAATCCTGAAAGTAAGAGTAAAAAAATTATTATCGGAAATTGCCTTCCGATAGATATTTTATTTGTATATAATTAATTCCTTAACTTTTTATCATCACCAACACCATTTTGAATTTTTCCACAGCTTTCACTGCATGGGGTATATTGGCCGGCATTATGATGAATTGCCCGCTATTTAAAATATTTGAAGCACCATTAATGATGATATCGGCAGTGCCGTCAACAATATTTACCAGTGCATCAAAAGGCGCCGTATGTTCACTCAGTCCTTCACCTTTGTCAAAGGCAAATACAGTGACATTGCCTGTCTGCTTTTTTATGATCGTCCGGCTGACCACAGCGCCATCAGCATATTCAACAATTCCGGAAAATGCAAATGTTTTTGCCCGTTCGAGTTCATTGTTTTCCATTTCTTTTTTCTTCAAATATAGCCAATAAAAAATCATCATACCATGTTTTTTCGTTTAATTTGCATCATGCAGCCAATAACAGATTTTTAATGTGCCGGCGATGACACCCAAAAAACATCTCAGCAATAAGTGGCTTAAAGCTTCCGTTTTAGGTTGCCTGTGGGCATCATCTGAAATTGTCATTGGCAGTTTTTTGCATAACCTGAAAGTGCCCTTTGCAGGCAATATACTCACCGCCATAGGTATTATAATACTGATTTCCGTTGCTCATATCTGGAAGGAGAAAGGCCTGTTCTGGAGATCGGGAGTGGTATGCGCACTGATGAAATCAATATCGCCGAGTGCGGTGATCTTCGGCCCGATGATCGCGATCTTCATTGAAGCGCTGCTCATGGAGATTTCTGTGCGCATTTTCAGAAAAAACATTTTTTCGTTTATGCTGGCGGGGACATTGGCCATGCTGTGGAACCTGGTTTTTATGGTAGGCAATTTCATCATCATCTACGGGCCTAACATCATTGACCTGTACGCCAACCTGACCGTATTTGCTCAGAAACAGCTTCACTTAGCTACAGACATCTACTGGTTGCCATTGGCAGTTTTGGTTGTGCTGTATATCTTCCTTGGCCTTATCGCTGCAATATTCGGAATTTATATCGGGCGAAGGGCTGCCCGTCAGCCGGTTCCTCACGAAAGCCTCTCCGTCAAACAGGTTATGAAGATCAGATCAAGAAAGGCAGACACCTCTTTTCCTTTTTCATTTTTCTGGCTAACGTCCAATATTCTTATGCTTATCGCAGAGCTGGCACTGATGAGTTTTACAAGATGGCCTTTTTGGACTGTCGCAGGATGCCTCATGCTGACAATATGGATACTGCGTTACAGGCAAACCATGCATTTGCTGTCAAAACCCGGGTTCTGGCTAAGTTTTGTAATCCTGACCATGATTTCTGCTTATGTATTATACAATCTTAAAAATTCCGGCAGTGGTTTTTTTGACGGCATAGTCATTGGCCTGGAAATGAATTTCAGGGCAGCGATTGTAATCATTGGCTTTTCGGCGATCGGCACTGAGTTCAGGAATCCGAAGCTGAGAATAATATTTGTCAATTCACCCTTCTGGCAGCTGCCTCTGGCCCTTGAGATAGCCTTTGACACTCTGCCTCTCATGATCTCGAATCTTCCCCACGTGAAAGACGTTTTCAGAAAGCCGGGCAGGACTTTTCATCAAATGGTGGCACGGGCGGATTACTGGCTTGAAAAAACAGAACTAAAATTAAATGAACGGGAAAATGTCATCATTATACGTGGCACGGAAAAAACAGGAAAAACGACCTTCCTGCAGGACATTGTAATGCAATTAAATAATAATAATATCAGCACAGGAGGCTTTACCGCTCCGTCTGTTTTTAAAAATAACGAGCATATTGGATATGACCTTATTGATCTGAGTAACGGGCAAAGAACTGTTCTGGCAAGGACACATGGAAATGATGAAATGCCCATAGTGGGTAAGTTTTACTTCAGTCTGGAAGGCCTTGCAACCGGAAACAAAATACTTAAGCCGGAAAATCTCGCCAATGTAAATGTTGTCGTAGTTGATGAGGTGGGCCCGTGGGAACTGCAAAACCAGGGATGGGCGCAAAGTTTGTCCCGCCTGGTAAAATCATTTGAAAGCCCTATGATATGGGTTGTACGTGAAAGCATTGTGGATAAAGTTATTGAAAACTGGTCGCTGAAAAATCCTTTGGTAGTTGATACCAAAAAAGAAAACATTGACCTTGTCTGTAAGGCAATATTATCAAAGCGGAGTGACAAAATTTAACTATATTACAGCATAATAACAGGCTGCCCTGCAAATCATACTATATACTCTTTGTAATTACCCCTTTATTTACCCCACTTTATTTCTTATCATTATTGATTTTTCCGCCTAATGGGAATTTTACAAGGATAAAACCTATAATAAAAATAGCTATAAGACTACCAATAAATGATGGATTATCGAACATATGAAACATCTTAATCTCAGCAAACGCAAGTCCGGCAAATAACAGGCCTATGAGCGCTTCCCCTGCGATAAGTCCTGAGGCAAGAAGGACACCGGTATTGGTAATTTTTTCTTTATGTTCATCGCTGTAGCCGCGTTTTTTTACATACCGGTCTGTAATGGCCTTCATCAGTCCGCCCAGAAATATGGCAAAAGACGTATCAATGGGCAGGTACATCCCAACACAGATAAGCATCGGACTTTTAACCTGCATTAATATCAGGGCTATACCCATAAAAATACCGACCACAATAAGTATAAGTTCCATTTTCATGTCCACAATGCCTTTTGCAACCACAGCCATCAGGCTTGCCTGGGGAGCCGGGAGTTTTTCGCCTCCAAAACCAGCGTTTGCATCGAGCACATCATTTTGTTTTTCAGGTGCCATTGCTTTTATGTCATCAATGGTGTAAGTTGTTCCTGCAAGGGACTGGTCCTTTCCCTTGTATTCAACCAGGGTCACCTTGTCGTTTTCGAGTTTTTCGATCTTTTTACCAACCACTTCTTTAATATCACCCAGATGAAGCAGGGTGAGAATAAGAAACATTATGGTCGAAGCGGCAATTACGCCAAAAACATCACCAAGCTGCATACGCCAGGGCGTACATCCGAGTATGTGTCCTGCCTTGAGGTCCTGCATCATTTCACCTGCCACAGAAACAGAGGTGCAGGTAAAAGCAGCAACACCTAAAACAGCAGCGAGTCCCGCATCGCCTTTCAAACCCAAAGCGACCATCAGCAGGGCGGCAATAATCAATACCGAAACAGTTAGACCACTTGTCGGGTTATTGCTTACCCCAATGATGCCCACAAGATATCCCGATACGGCGGCAAATACAAAACCCATGAACAGCATGACAATGGTGGCAACACCTGCAGCCCAAGAATCGCGGGCAAAGTAGTTAAAAACAATAAACATAATGATCATTATTATTCCAATGACCACAAGTGACCAGCGCATATTAATATCTTTTTCAGTTCGTAAAAAAACACTGGTCGCCGATGTCGATTTTCTCAAATTGGCAAACGAACGTTGTATTCCGCTGAACAAGCTTTTGCGCATATTATAAAGGGTATAGAACGAACCAACCAGCATCCCCCCGATAGCTATATAACGAACATAAGCCTTCCAGACACGTGTTATCTCTGCTGCCCAGTCAGCGACTGTTGCTGGATTATCGTAATTAATGAAGTAGGCTATTACCGGAGCCATCAATCCCCATGCGAGCAAACCTCCACTAAAGTTTATGGCACCAAGTTTGGGACCAATGATGTAACCAACACCAAAATATGCAGGAGCCATTCCGGGCGACCGCAGCAAGACTGCCCCTTTTGAAAATGTAACTATCTTTTGCCATGTGGCTGCAATAAATTTAAACTCCACCAAAGCCGTAAAGAAGGCTCCAACTCCCATTCCCCAAAGCAATAATTTTGATCCTCCCGATCCTCCCCTGCCCGATTTATGTATTTCAGCAGCCGCAACAGATTCAGGAAACGGAAGTTCTGCATCTTCAACAAGCACCCTGCGAAGCAGTGTGGTAAACATAATTCCCAGTACGCCGGCAGCAGCCAGAATCACAATGGCCAAAATGTAATGCGAGGCTGAATAAAAAGGATCCCATACCGACGCGATATAAAACGCAGGCAGCGTAAAAATAGCTCCGGTAGCTATATTTCCGCCAATGGAGCCTACAGTCCGGGCTGTATTTTCTTCGAGTATCGTGCCTTTCACAGCCTTTAATATGGCCATCCCCAACACAGCTGTGGTATAGGTAGCAGCTATTGTCATACCAGCCTTTAAGCCCAGATAAGCATTGGCTGCACCCATGATCATTGCCATCAGAACTCCCAGCAATACAGCACGTAAGGTAAATTCTTTCATAGTTGTTTCTGCAGAAACAAAAGGTATAAATTTCTTAGGTTCGCTCATATATCTATATTTTTTGTTTGTACAAGTATACACATTTTTATAAAAAGTAACAGCATTTTTTTGTTTCCTGAGAATATTTATTTTCCTTTGTTCCCGTGAGCCCCTCTGAACCGGAAATATTTTTCGCCATTCCCGCGATGAACGAAGCAGAATTTTTACCTGCCTGCCTTTCGTGTATCGAAAAACAAACTTATAAAAATATAAATGTTGTCGTTTGCGTGAACCAGCCGGAAAAGTTCAGAAATGACCCGGAAAAAAAACATATTTGCGAAAATAATGCCCGGACAATCGAATCCTTAAACGTTTTCAGCAAGTTGCCGCTTACTGTCATAGACAGGTCCTCTGAAAACAAAGGCTGGAAAGGCAAGAAACATGGTGTAGGCTGGGCACGGAAAACGGTCATGGATTATATTTCATCTGTAGCGGCAGCTGATGACATCATGATCAGTATGGATGCAGATACGGTTTTTAATCCATTTTTTTGCGAATCCATACTAAAAAATATTCATAAACACAGAAAAGCGGTGGCATTGGCTTTGCCTTATTATCACAGGCTTAAGGGAGATGAAAAAATTGACCGGGCCTTGCTTCGCTATGAGATTTATGTGCGGTACTATGCCGTTAATCTGTGGCGGATTAAAAATCCTTATTGTTTTACCGCTATAGGATCTTCGATGGCTTTACCTGTCTGGGCATACAGGGCTGTACGGGGCATTGCACCGAAACTCAGCGGTGAGGATTTCTATTTTTTGCAGAAACTCCGTAAATTCGGCAGCATCATTGTATGGAGCGAAGAATCTACTTATCCCGCCAACCGTTATTCCGACCGCGTATTTTTCGGTACCGGCCCGGCACTCATCAAGGGCGCAGAGAATGATTGGCAGAGCTATCCTATGTATTCTTACCAGCTTTTCGACCAGGTTAAAGATACATACGACGCATTTGATAAACTTTTTTCAGAAGATTTAGAAACACCCATGAGTAGTTTTCTATCTGAAACATTTCCGGACGAAAACATCTGGCAACCACTTCGTGATAATTTCACGAACAGGGAAAAATTTGTCAAAGCCTGCACAGAAAAAATTGATGGGCTTAGAATTCTGCAATATCTGAAATCGAAACAAAAGGTGACGGGAAACGATGCTGTGTTTGTTTCTGCATATCTGAAAAAATTTCACCGGCAGGAACTGACTGCGCTTGATTTTGATATCAATGAATTGAATTTTGAAAATTCTTCGATTGAAGAACTCAATATTCTCAGAGAACTGCTGGCGCAGATCGAAAATTCGTACAGGAAGAAATTCATTGTTATTGATTGGTGGTAAAACCATAGAGTAGTAACTGTCATATGACAGACGATAATTTCAAGGCACACATCCAGCAGTTTGGGCATGCCTTGAATGCGATAAAACAGAAACAGCGGCTTTGCAACCGCTGATTCTGGAGTAGGAGTATTAGTTTTAGAAAAGAGAATTTATATTCTTACACAATAATTATTCGTTATTTCTGTAATTATTATTTCTTCTGAAATTTTCTCTTCTGTTGTTTCTTTGTTCGCCTTCTTTTCTTTCGATCGATTGATTAACAGTGATGTTTCTGCCTTTCACATCCTTACCATTGAGGTCATCAATAGCCTGTTGTGCCTGAGCGTCATCAGGCATTTCCACAAAGCCAAAACCTTTGCTTCTTCCCGAGTATTTATCAGTAATGATCTTAACTGAGGCTACTTGTCCATACTCTTCAAAAATTTTTTGTAATTCATCTTCAGTCATACCGTAATGAAGATTTCCAGCGTAAATTTTCATAATGCAATAATTAATTTTAATTGGTTATTAACATCACAAAGATAAAATATTTTTTAACAACAACTATTAATTATAAACAATTTTCTTTTTTTCAGGTAATTAATAAGTAGTGTTAATGATTTGCGAAATGGATGCCCGGCTGTTAATACTGTGCAATTCCGTAAATAAGCTGATGAATTTTTTCAACCTGTGTTTCCCAATTAAAATTTTTTAAAACAAAACGATGACCGCCATCGGAAATTTTTTGGTACATAGCAGTATCTTTCAGCAGCAAGACTATCTTACTTGCATAATCCTCTGCCGAATATCCCACAAGTATTTCACTGTCTTCATTGGCCAGTAGGGCATTATTGGCTAATCCCGATGTGATACAGGGCAACTTCATTGCCATCGCTTCAAGAAGTTTGTTCTGCAGTCCCGTTCCAATTTGCATGGGAGCAACAAAAACCCTCGAACGGGCATAACAATCACGCATATCTTCAACCCAACCACTTACAGTAACATCATCAGAAGCAAGTTTCTGAACTCTTTTGTGCGGATCTGCGCCGGCAATGAGAATCTTTACCACCGGAATTTTATTTTTCAAAAGAGGCAATACATTCTTTACCAGATATTCAACACTGTCCACATTCGGAGAATAATTCATATTTCCTGTAAAAAGAAGGTCGTATTCCTTCTTACATTCGTATGGCTTGAAGAAATCGGTATCCACACCGTTAGGAATAACATGAATTTTATGTTTATCCGAATGGTTGATCGCATCTCTGTCCGGTATCGAAATAATACATTTATTGTCAAATTTATCAAAAATATACCTTTCGTACTTTTCCACACGCTTCGCTTCAATACGCAGGAATGGCTTCATAAAAAAAGAGGCTTTGGTCGACAAACGTTCGGCTCCTTTTGAAAAAACGTCTTGATAATCGAGCGTTTTAGAAATCGGGATATCTTTTACATATTCCGTAACCCTGATCAACTGACAAAAAATATGATCAGGTTTTATCTCATCAATTTTCCTGTGAATCTGCTCTTTAATTTTTTTATTAAAAAAGAATCCTGCCTGCATAGGTATTCCTGAAAAAATCGCCCTGAGAATACCTGCATAAATATTTTTTTTTGTCAATTTCGCAATAGACACAGATTTGCAGAATTCAGATAATTTTTTTACCGCATCAGGATGTAAATGTGTGTCATTAAGGCAAAACAAATAAATATCATAGTATTTCGAAAGACAACGTATATGATTATATGCACGCAGTTTATCACCTTTTTCAAGCGGGTAAGGCACTCGCGATAATAGCACAAACAATTTCATCCGGAAAATTTGCAGTAAAATTATCTATTATTTTATAATGACAAAATTTTTATCCGCTAATTCCGGAATTTAACACTCCGCCGTTCAATAATAACAGGAAGTTCATAAATCTCATCAGAAACTTATTTCTAAGTATTGAGTAATAAATGATAAAGGTTTACCAGGTTGTTGGTGGTGACCGAAATATCGTATTCTTTTTCAATTAGGTTACGGGCATTTTGGCCTATTTCAGCACAAAGTTCAGGTTTTTCAATACACAGTCTGAATCTTTCTGCGAAAGTTTCGGGGGTATCAGCTATCAGAATATTTTTACCATCAGAATAATTAATTCCCTCAGCACCTACTGAAGTAGAAATTATTGTTTTGCCCAGAGCCATTCCTTCGATGATCTTTACCCTGACACCGCTGCCCGAAAGCAATGGAACAAACATCACTGTTTTTGATTGCATAAATTCAGATGCATCCTCAACCTCGCCTACCACATGCATATTTGGGAATTTAAAGGAATATATCCATGAAGGCATGTTTCTGCCGGCCAGGTAAATGCTTGTCTGCGGAAAAATTTTTGAAATCATGGGCATACATTTCTCAAGAAACCACCTGATAGCCTCCTGGTTGGGCATCCAGTCCATTGAACCCAGATGAAAAAAAGAGGGTTGCCCGTTATGCACTGAATTATTAGGGTATTTATTAAATTCCAGTCCGAAAGGTATTGTCAAAACTGGAATGGAAATACCGGCGTTTCTAATATATTTTTCGTCCACACTGGTGATGGCCGCAATGCCATTTACCTTTTCAAATACGGACATTTCATAATCCTGGAGTTTGCGGGTGAGATAGATAAGATATTTTCGTTTCAACGGGTTTCGTACGGTATTGGCATACCGGTACCAGATAAGATGTTCAATATTATGCGAACGCAGAACAATTTTTGCCTTGCTGTATTTTCGGATAATATCAATATATGGAGTAACATATATAGTTTCAAGCTGAACAATATCAAAGTTTTTACTTTCTAATATATGGATCAGAGTATTTCTGAATTCGGGCGAGACGAACCGTTCAATATGATAGGATTTTGGTGAAAACAGGTTTAAAAATGCGTCCAGATATTTAACACGTGTATCAACAAAAACAGTGGTAAAATTAGTTTTGTAACGGTAATCAACCGGCAATGTATCGACATCCACATTAAATTTAAATGTATTCATCGTGATGATATCCACATGGTGATTCTGCATCATCAGACCGTTACCCATGTTGTACATAGCTATCGGGCCACCTTCTTTCGGCGGATATGGTGATTTGTTACATATTTGCAATATATTCATTTATGTTGTTTTTTTTGATAACAGCGCCCGTTTAATAGTGTTTACAACCCTGTTAAGTATTATTGACCACCAGTCAAGACTCATAATGCGGGAATCGGTGCTTGCACTGTAAGTAAGCAGAATGCCGACAGGTAAAAAGACCAAGGTAGGCAACCACATTCCCTGATAAACAGGAATAACGCCTTCCCTGGCAAATTTTTCGCCCGTCATTGAAATAACATGAAAAATAATAAAAAATATGGTAGAAAACACCACCGGCAATCCTAGTCCTCCTTTTCGGATTATTGCTCCCAATGGTGCACCAATAAAAAAAAGGATAAGACAGGCCACAGAAAGTGTAAACTTTCGGTACCATTCAATATCATGGCGGGCAATCACCTCATCTTTACTGCTGAGCTCTTTTTCGAAATAGTCTAATTGCTGATATATTTCCCTCGTTTTATTTAATGCCAGATCCACCATAGCCACTTGCTCCTGTTTTGAAAAATTTGAAATGAAATCATTTTTCATCGGCCTTGGAGCATTAGTAACAGAGTATTTGGATGTATCTGCCTTATTGTAAAATTGAAAATTATTGACTATGTAATTATTCATTACCCGTTCCCGTCGCACCTTACGGCCGACCAGCGTATCAATGGCTTCCCTGAGCTGATTCAGATTGAGCATCTGATAATTGTCCTTGAACAAGTCTTCCTTACTGCGTATCATATTCAGTTCGGAAAGGTCTATCCTGCGGGTCTCCTCTTCAAAGTGGGTGCGTTGCATAGACTTATTAACACGGCGCTCCCTTGTAGATACGGGTTCATAATAATTATAGCCATCGTATAATGTAAAGGTTAATGTTTTTTTATCAGGAGTGGTCATCATTTTTCCTCTTTCAGCAAGTGTCGCATTAATATTACCCATATCCTCCGTGTGATCAAATATCATTACATTTGATATATCCACACCATTTCGGTCTTTTTTACCGATACGGATCACATAGCCCTGAAGTTCACTGTAAAAGACACCTTCATTAATATTCAGCGCCGGTTTTTTTTCCCTGATATCAAATAAAAGTACCCCATACTTTAGATTGGCGATGGGAAGGACATTGTTGGAAAAATAAAATGCACAACCACTGAGAAGAATAATAAATACAACCAGGGGCATCATAGTTTTCCGGAATGATATTCCGGCTGCTTTGATGGCTACCAGTTCAGAATGTTCTCCAAGATTTCCAAAGGTCATCAGTGAGGCCAGCAAAACAGCCAGCGGTAAGGCCATCGGGACAAAAGTCGCAGAGGCATAAAATAATAATTCCACAAGAACGTACCATTCAAAACCCTTTCCAACCATATCATCCACATACTTCCATAAAAATTGCATTAGAAGTATGAACAAGGCAATGAAGAATGTTAGCACCATGGGGCCAAGAAAAGATTTCAGCACAAAAAAATATATCTTCTTCATTGGTTTACTTAATGCAAAAGTAGGTCTTTTAAGCGAACTCCGTCTCTGTCGGATTACCATTTATGAACAATGCAAGAAATTATTTAACCAGTGTCATTTCATCAATAAGTCGCTGCGCACCGGCATATTTGTCAATTATAAACAGGCAGTAACGAATGTCCAGCGAAATATTCCTGCACATTTTTTCTTCAAAAACGATGTCACTCATGGTTCCTTCCCAAACTCTGTCGAAGTTAATGCCGATCAAATGCCCTTCCGCATTTAATACCGGACTGCCCGAATTGCCACCCGTGGTGTGATTTGTTGCAATAAAAGCCACATGCATCGTGCCATCCTTATCACCATAAATACCATAATCATTGTTTCTATACAAATTTTTTAACTTGTCATCAACTTTATAGTCATATACGGTAGAGTCTTCTTTTTCCATTACGCCGGTAAGCTTCGTATAATAATTATATTCCACTCCGTCACGCGGAACGAACCCGCTTACTTTTCCATAAGCAACCCGTAACGTAGAGTTGGCATCAGGATAGAATTTCTTTTCAGGCAGCATTTCCATCAGGCCCTGCATATAAATCCGGTATAATTCACCTGCCTGCATCTGAAATTCATCATTTATTGATCTCAGATTATTACGGTAAAAATTATATATGCTTTTTGATAATACATATATGGGATCTTTCTCTATTTCTTTTGTTTTCGATGGCTGATAGTGATTCAAAAACTCAGCCACATTTTCTGCATCCGTCAAAAAAGATTTTTTAAAAAGCTCATCAGCATATTTCTTCAGATCACCATTATATTTTGTTCCTGCTTTAACAATCTCATCGGGGATCATCGTTTTGTCAAGTCCATGGTAATAAATTCCAAGCAGGATCCCGGCCAGTTCATGGTCAATTCTGCTGTCATAATTTTTGAAAAAACCGTCCGAATAGTTTTTTAAGCGGTCAATATAATTATTTATTTCAGAATCATTCTGTTTCTTGTTATTGCTTAATTTGACAAGTTGCTCAAATGAACTTGCATACCTGACTATTTCAACGCCCAGACCTGCTTCAAAAAAATATTCCAGCGCCAGATTACTTGTGCCATACTTTTCATAAAGGTCCCTGAATCTGGTCATAAGCAACCCATACTTATTCTTACGGTCATCAGTTTGCTGCGCCCAATTCGCAAACTGCTCTTCAAGTTTCTGCTTTTCAGCAATGATATTGGTGCGTTTCACACCTTTGTTTTCACCAATCATTTTCTTATAATAATTTTCTATACCGAAATATTTGGATGAATACTGGATACGTGTCTTTTTGCCGGCTTCCATGTATTTTCTGATCACATCAAGTTTTTTTTGTCTGATGTTTATTGTAATTGGATTCTCATAGTTGACGATACGGTCAACAGCATACGAAACAAGGTATTCATTCGTAGTTCCGGGATACCCGAAAACGAATGTAAAATCGTCAGGCTTCACTCCTTTCAGGGAAATGGGAAGATAATAAGGCGGCTTGTAAGGAATATTGTCTCTGGAATATGTGGCAGGGTTATTATCTTTATCCGCGTATATCCTGAAAACAGAAAAATCTCCGGTGTGTCTCGGCCACATCCAGTTGTCGGTGTCACCGCCAAATTTTCCGATCCCCGAAGGCGGAGCTCCAACCAGCCTCACATCTTTAAATATCCGCGAGATAATCAAAATATACTGGTTCCCGTAATAGAATGATTCGACCGTAACTTCATAACTGGCATCTTTAGCCTTCTCTTTTACAAGAGTTTCGATATGCAATGCAATGAGGGCATTTCGTTTCTCAGCTGTCATCCCGTCAGAGATGTCTTTCAATACGATTTCTGTGACATCTTCCATATAAGTTAATATCGACACGGTCAGTTTCGGATTCGGAAGTTCTTCCTCAAAAGAAGAAGCCCAGAAACCGTTGGTCAGATAATCCTGTTCCACTGAACTGTGAGCCTGTATAGCGCTGTAACCACAGTGGTGATTGGTTAAAATCAAACCCTTATCCGAAACAAGTTCGGCTGTGCATCCGCCGCCAAACAAACAAATAGCATCTTTCATACTGGGTTTGTTCAGATTAAAAATATCATCTGCAGAAATCTTCATACCCAGGCGTTTCATCTCTGCTTCAGGTCCCTGTGAAAGAAGGATTGGAATCCACATTCCTTCGTCAGCAACAGCTCGAAAAAAAGTAATCATAAATAAGAATATAACAAATAGCTTTTTCATGTTCATTTTATTTAATTATGGATATTATTTTTGAAATAAGGTTATTTGCTGTAATAATATTGAAGTAAACTGAATAAAAATCAAAAACATCAATTTTAACAGATTGAAAGCTAATTTTATCATGAAATGTAAAACCAATATCTCATCTTTTTCAAAACGTCATTAAAAACATTAAATAAATACTCTTAAGCACTTTACATTTAAGGTGGTTATTTTTATCCATACGAAACGGACTTCGGCAATTACTATTTACAAAACGTACATATTACAAATTTTAAAGCCAGCTTTATTACAACACATCTGCTATAGAGTAAATATAGATACTTCATTGAGTCACTCTTTTATAGCAATCACCGATATCTCTATCTTAGCATCTTTTGGTAAACGGGCTGCCTGAACTGTTTCACGTGCAGGAGGCTCCGAAGAAAAATACAAACTGTATATTTCATTCACTCTGGCAAAATCGTTCATATCAGCAAGAAAAATGCTGGTCTTCACAATATTTGAAAAATCCATCCCTGCCTCGCTGAGTAATTTAGAGATGTTCTCCAGCACTTGACGGGTGTGCGCTTCAATATCGCCCTCGATCATTTGTCCGGTCTGAGGATTTATTGGAATTTGTCCGGAAACATATAGTATTCCGTTGGTAAGAATCGCCTGGCTGTATGGTCCAATTGGCGCCGGTGCCCCAGGTATATTGATAGTTTTTTTCATTAATGATGTATTAATGTTATGTAAATAGTGAGCTAAGAATTTCACAAAAATAGTTAAATATCAAATGAAATAATAACGGTATTTTCATAAAAAATTATTATTATTGTCAAAAAATCAAAAATCAATATTATGCCACTTATCCTTAACCGAAATGATGTTGCAGCAGTCCTTGATATGAAAGACTGCATGATTGTTGTCGAAAAAGCTTTTGCAGAACTTGCCAATGGAACTGCTTTTCTGCCATTGCGTATTGGTATTACTCCTCCTGATGGACTGGCATTATATATGCCCGCCTATCTCCAAGAAATGGGTGCACTTGCCTGCAAGGTTGTAACCGTATACAAAAACAATCCCGCCAGATTTAATATACCAACAACAATCGGAAAAGTTTTGGTTCAGGATCCTTTAACAGGTAATGTTGTGTGTATCATGGACGGTGGCTACCTCACCGCTGTACGTACAGGCGCTGTAAGTGGTGTTGCGACAAAATTACTGGCACGCCCTGATGAAGGACAGATAGCTGGAATATTCGGAGCCGGGGTACAGGCAAAAATGCAGTTATGGGCAGTATCTGAAGCCCGTAAACTTTCAAAAGCATTTGTATATGATGTTTTTACTGATGCATCTGAAAAATTTGCTGATGAAATGAGTAATAAACTCGGCCTTATGGTCGAAATTGCCCGAAGCCCTGAAGAACTTATCCAAACGGATATCATCTGTACAGCTACATCCTCAGCAGTGCCATTGTTCGATGGGAACAAAATTAAAAACGGAACACATATCAATGGCATCGGAAGCCACACTCCTAACGCCAGGGAGCTGGATACAGCTATCGTAAAACGCTCAAAATTTATCGGAGACTCAAAAGAAGCATGCTTTAAAGAGGCCGGAGATATTATGATTCCCATTGCTGAAGGCGCAATTAATGAAGATCACTTTTATGCGGAACTGGGTGAAATTATTACAGGCAAAAAAAACGGACGAACCCATCAGGATGAAATCACATTATTCAAGTCGAACGGACTGGCTATACAGGATGCGGCTACGGCCAGGCTGATTTATGATAAAGCTCTGGAGGCAGGTATTGGCATAAATATCGATTTCTGAAAATCATTATAATTGCCTAAAGCAATCGTCTCATCCGATCATTTCGAACAAATTCTTTTAATCGAAATTTGTTAAACATAGGTGCTAAATGATCAAATTATTTCCTGCATATCTTTATACAGACCACCTATCACAAGTATATTGTTCAGTAAAAAAGGACAATTTTCATGTCATTCACTTTAAAAAAAATTGTTAGACGAAGTTGATATTCAGAATCTATAAATATTTACCGGATGATTTGATCTAGATGCATACCGGACTGAAAATGGCAAACATCACCCACATTTTATACCCGAGCAATAAAATTTGATTAAGATTCTCTTCAGAAAAGATATACCGAAAATATAAATTTTGAATTTGTGGTGGTGTTGAAACATTCTCACAGAAAGTATTTTAGTGTGACGGTATACACTGCTCATTGGCAGGCAATCAGTTCAAAAATTAAATTTTTGTGTATAAATAAACAAACAATTTTTGATGACTTTATGATAAAAAAGAGTTTTTTTCAAGACAAAAAAATAAAACTCCAGATAAAACATGTAGCCATTAAATATTTTTTGTTAATCTTTTATATTTTTTATTTAAAATATTATTATATTATTTAAAAAAATCGAAAGTGTTTTGTAAATATATTTATAAAAAAAATGTAATAATTTTTGAAATTAATACACGATTTTTGAAAACCGGCAAAAAAAGAACCGGTTTTACCCAACCATCCTGTATTGCCTGTCAATTAAGGGAAAAACGATAATTAAACTGTAGCTTAAATAAATACCATATTGGTTATCAATATGTTAATTTTTTTGTAAGGTAAAATATTTACTTTAAGTATTTTAGCTTTATTTCAAAATAAAATATTTTTTTTTCTTGACTTTTATGAAATCATCATCTATATTTGCATTGATTTCTTTAAATAATTATTAACTAATAAATTAGAATTTTGAAGAAAATTTACTTTCAAAATTGTATTATTTTATCTTTTCATTTCGAACAGGTTCTTGTTTGAAATGGAGTTTTTTTTTCACATATCAAATATCATTATGAGAAATATTGAAATTTTAAAAAGAAATAAACATAAAAAACTAAACAATATGAAAAAAGTTTATTCACTTCTTGTGATTATGGCATTAACTGCATGTTTTGCGGTTTATGGAAAAACGACCGGTATCAATATTAATCCGGGAATTAAGGCTTCGGCTACCGTTGCTGAAATTGACTTAAACAAGGCCAGCGATGGTTCAGGAAGTATAATTTTTAGTACACCTTCAGACTTTACTAAAATTTATACAACTCCCCAATGCAATAATGCAGCAGGAATGTTGTCTGATCCATTGATTTTCCTGAAAAATAAAGGTGTCTCGACACCATTGATTATTCCTAAACCGAATAATGGCTATCCGTCGTCAATAACTCAGGACCGGTATTGGAAACTATTAAGTTCAGATTATTTTACTGTCAATGGAGTTAATGTTCCTATTACAGCGCCTGATGCACCTACTGCCACTATTGGTACGACAACAGGTGTGACACCCGGTAGTGCAACATACGTTGATATTACCCTGAGTGATTTCGGAGCACCAATTTCTGGATTTCAGTTCACAATAAGATTTGATACAAATTATCTTAAATATAGCAGCGTAACAAACTGGGCATCAGGAATTTCCGGTGTAGGCATTTTGCATAATTATTATGGTAGTATCGATGCATTGACTTTTGTCTGGGGTGATGCACCGGTCACGGTAAATGGGCTTTTTTGCAGAATAAATTTTACCTATAAAGCTTCCGCCAGTGGCTGCAAGACAGTAATCTGGTCAGATATGCCTACACCAAGACTATTTGCCGATGATAACTATAATGAATTTACAGTTACTTATGTGGACGGTCAAATATGCTCAGCTTCCTCTTGTTCCATCACGTTGAGTTCAGCGGTTGGGACTGACGCACAAACAAAATGTATCAACACTGCTATTACAGATATAACTTACACTACTTCAGGTGCAACCGGGGCTACAATTACGGGCCTCCCTGCAGGCGTCACCGGTAGCTGGGCATCTAATGTTGTAACTATCAGCGGAACCCCGACAGCTTCCGGTACCTATATTTATACAGTAACAACTGTAGGATGCGGCCCGGAATCAGCAACAGGCACAATAACTGTGACTCCCGACAATACGATCACATTGACCTCCGGAGGTACACAGACCGTATGTATCAATAATCCAATCACAACAACCACTTATACTACGACAGGCGCTACCGGAGCCACGGCAACAGGCCTTCCGGCAGGTGTAACCGGCAGCTGGGTTTCCAATGTTGTAACAATTAGCGGCACACCAACAGCTTCCGGTACATTTAATTATACAGTGACCCTTACCGGAGGGTGTGGTTCCGTGTCTACTACAGGCACCATTACTGTAAACCCTGAAAATACACTTGCATTGACTGCAGGTGGCACACAAACGGTATGTGTCAACACACCGGTTACAACAACAACTTATGCTACAACGGGTGCTACGGGTGCCACTGTTACAGGCCTTCCCGCCGGAGTAACGGGTAGCTGGTCAGCCAATGTGGTGACCATCAGTGGCACACCGACTGCCGCTGGTACATATAATTATACTGTTACTTTAACCGGAGGATGTGGAACAATATCTGCCTCAGGAACAATAACAGTTTCACAAGACAACACTATTACCTTAACAGCCGGTGGTACACAGACTGCATGTATCAATACTGCGATAACAACAACCACGTATGCCACCACAGGTGCTACCGGTGCTACTATTACCGGATTGCCTGCAGGAGTAACAGGCAGCTGGGCTTCCAATGTTGTCACCATCAGCGGTTCACCAACGGCAATTGGTACCTATAATTATACTGTTACAACAACAGGTGGTTGTGGAACAGCATCGGCAACGGGTACTATTACAGTGATACCTGATAATACTATTTCTTTGACTGCAGGCGGTAGCCAAACAGTTTGTATCAGCACCCCTGTTACGACTACCACTTATGGCACTACAGGCGCTACAGGTGCAACAGTAACAGGTCTCCCGGCCGGTGTAACCGGAAGTTGGGCGGCAGATGTAGTGACTATCAGTGGCACCCCGACAGCAGACGGTACCTATAATTATACCGTTACACTTACCGGGGGGTGCGGAAACGTATCGGCAACAGGCACCATCACGGTAACACCTGACAACACCATTACATTGACTGCCGGAGGCACACAAACTTTATGTATCAATACCCCTATCACAACCACTACCTATGCTACAACAGGAGCCACGGGAGCCACAATTACAGGTTTACCGGCAGGCGTCACAGGTAGCTGGGCTTCCGATGTGGTGACTATAACTGGCACACCAACTGCAGACGGTACCTATAATTATACAGTTACACTTACCGGAGGTTGCGGAACAGTTACCGCCAACGGAACAATTACCGTTACAACATCCAACACGATTACACTAACGACAGGCGGTACCCAGACAGCATGTATCAATACCCCTGTCACAACAACAACCTACACTACAACAGGAGCCACCGGTGCTACGGTAACAGGGTTACCTGCAGGTGTTACTGGCAGCTGGGCATCCGATGTCGTCACTATCAGCGGCACACCGACAGCAGCCGGCACATATAATTATACCGTATCACTTACTGGAGGATGCGGAGTAATAACAGCCACAGGGACAATCACAGTTTCGGGTAACAATACTCTTTCATTAACTGCCGGCGGTACTCAAACCGTGTCGGTGAACACTCCGATAACCACAACAACCTATGCCACCACTGGAGCCACAGGAGCCACCATCACAGGATTACCGGCAGGCGTTACAGGTAGCTGGGCTTCCAATGTGGTAACCATCAGCGGCACCCCCACAGCAGCAGGTACATATAACTATACAGTGACAACAACAGGCGGCTGCGGAACAGCTACCGCAACAGGAACGATTACCGTGACTTCGGCGGCTGCTCCCACAGCTACCATTGAAACTATTACCGGAGCATGCCCGGGTGATATTGCAAATGTAGACGTTACCCTGAGTAATTTTAATGCTCCTATTTCAGGATTCCAATATACTATAAGGTATGATACCAATTATCTGCACTATGTCAGCACCACAAACTGGGCAGCTGGAATCTCAGGTGTAGGAATACAGCACAATTATTATGGAAGCATCGACGCGCTGACCTTCGTCTGGGGTGATACACCCGTATCCGTCAGCGGCCTTCTTTCACAGCTGAATTTCATTTATAAAGCTCCTCCATCAGGATGTCATAACATCATCTGGTCGGATGCTCCAACTCCAAGACTTTTCGCTGATGATAACTATAACGAATTCACCGTTACCTATGTAGATGGAATGATCTGTCCGATAGCACCCGAGGTCATCACCGGAACAACTCCTATATGTATTGGCGCTACAGAAACATGGACAAGCACCACCTCAGGCGGTACATGGACAAGCTCTGCTCCAACTATTGCCACGGTTGATCCCGCTACAGGCGTCGTAACCGGTATCGCTGCTGGAACTTCTCTGATCACCTATGCCGTCACCATCGGAAGCTGTGTCAATACAGCAACTCAAAACGTCACCATTTTACCGGTTAACACCATTACATTAACTGCCGGCGGTACTCAAACCGTGCCGGTGAACACTCCGATAACCACAACAACCTATGCTACCACTGGAGCCACAGGAGCCACCGTCACAGGATTGCCGGCAGGCGTTACCGGAAGCTGGGCTACCGATGTCGTAACCATCAGCGGCACCCCCACAGCAGCAGGTACATATAACTATACGGTGACAACAACAGGCGGCTGCGGAACAGCTACCGCAACAGGAACGATTACCGTGACTTCGGCGGCTGCTCCCACAGCTACCATTGAAACTATTACCGGAGCATGCCCGGGTGATATTGCAAATGTAGACGTTACCCTGAGTAATTTTAATGCTCCTATTTCAGGATTCCAATATACTATAAGGTATGATACCAATTATCTGCACTATGTCAGCACCACAAACTGGGCAGCTGGAATCTCAGGTGTAGGAATACAGCACAATTATTATGGAAGCATCGACGCGCTGACCTTCGTCTGGGGTGATACACCCGTATCCGTCAGCGGCCTTCTTTCACAGCTGAATTTCATTTATAAAGCTCCTCCATCAGGATGTCATAACATCATCTGGTCGGATGCTCCAACTCCAAGACTTTTCGCTGATGATAACTATAACGAATTCACCGTTACCTATGTAGATGGAATGATCTGTCCGATAGCACCCGAGGTCATCACCGGAACAACTCCTATATGTATTGGCGCTACAGAAACATGGACAAGCACCACCTCAGGCGGTACATGGACAAGCTCTGCTCCAACTATTGCCACGGTTGATCCCGCTACAGGCGTCGTAACCGGTATCGCTGCTGGAACTTCTCTGATCACCTATGCCGTCACCATCGGAAGCTGTGTCAATACAGCAACTCAAATCGTTACCATAACAGCTCCGACAGCTCAGACCATCACCGGAACAACTCCTATATGTGTTGGTTCTTCAGAAACATGGACAAGCACCACAACAGGCGGTACCTGGTCAAGCGCTGATCCTTTGATCGCTGCAATTGATGCTTCAACAGGCGCTGTTACAGGCATTGCTGCCGGAACTGCGCTTATCAGTTATACACTCACAGAAGGCGTTTGTGTAAGCACGACGACCAAGGTAGTCACTATTGGCGCTCCTATTGCTCAGACAATCACAGGTACTACTCCTATCTGCGTTGGCGCTTCCGAAACATGGACAAGCACCACCACAGGAGGTACATGGATAAGTTCTGATCCTTTGATTGCAACAATTGACGTTGCAACAGGCGTTGTCACAGGAATAGCAGCCGGAACATCCCTGATCACCTATGCTGTTACGGTAGACGGTTGCGTGAACACCGCTACCCAGACCGTAACGATTACGGCTCCTGTCGCACAAACAATCACAGGAACAACACCTATATGTACTGGCGCTACAGAAACATGGTCAAGCACCACCTCAGGCGGTACCTGGTCAAGCTCTGCTCCAACTATTGCTACGGTTGATCCCGCTACGGGCGTCGTAACCGGCATCGCTGCTGGAACTTCTCTGATCACCTATTCCGTGACTGTTGGACCTTGTACCTCGACAGCAACACAAACCGTTACCATTACAGCTCCGACAGCTCAGACCATCACAGGAACTACTCCTATCTGCGTCGGTTCTGCAGAAACGTGGACAAGTTCCACATCTGGCGGTACATGGACCAGTTCTGATCCATTAATTGCTACAATTGACGCTTCCACAGGTGTTGTAACAGGCATAGCAGCCGGAACATCCCTGATCACCTATTCGGTAACAGTTGGCGCATGTATTTGTACAGCAACACAAACTGTTACTATTTCTGGCCCTACAGCTCAGACCATTACAGGAACAACCCCATTGTGTGTAGGATCAACTGAGAACTGGACAAGCACAACAACAGGAGGAACCTGGACAAGTTCAGATCCGTTGATTGCCACTATTGATGGGACAACAGGTGTTGTCACCGGAGTTGCTGGCGGGACATCCTTAATTACATACATAGTAACTGTGAATGGCTGTGTGAACACCGCAACCCAAATTGTAACAATCACGTCTCCGATTGCTCAGACGATCACAGGTTTAAATCCCATTTGCATGGGCGCCAAGGTACCCTGGTCGAGCACTACCCCCGGCGGAACATGGACAAGTTCAAATGTTACCATTGCTACCGTTGATGATGTGACGGGGTTAGTAACAGGATTAGCTGCCGGCACTTCACTGATCACCTATTCAGTAACGATTGGAGGTTGTGTTAATACGGCAACACGCACTGTAACTGTATTACCAGACAACACGGTAACACTTACAACTGGTGGATCACAGACCGTAATTGTTAATACACCTATTACCACGACTACATATAACACGACGGGCGCAACTGGAGCTACCATAACTGGCCTCCCTGCAGGTGTTACCGGCAGTTGGGCAGCTGATGTCGTAACTATAAGCGGCACGCCTACTGCTACCGGAACATATAATTATACAGTTGCTACAACGGGAGGATGCGGTACTATCTCTACCATTGGTACAATTACAGTAATAACGTACATTGATATAATAGCCCTTTGCCATGACACAACGGCTTTGCTTGATATTAATGGTAATGTGTCTATTACTCCGGATATGGTAGATAACGGATCCTTTGCAATTGCCGGAATAGCGTCCATGACTGTTACACCCAACGCATTTTCATGTGGAAGTACCGGCCCGAATCTGGTAGTCCTCACCGTTACGGATAACCTCGGTAATACCGCAACCTGTTCAGCGACAGTTATGATTTTGGATACCATCCCGCCAATCATTACCTGCCCTCCTGATGTTCATGTGAATAATGTTCCCGGACTTTGCTCCGCATGGGTTAATTACATGCTTCCGACATATACGGATAACTGCTCACCCGACGTGGTTGATCCTATCGTTAACGGAAGTTTTGAAACCGGGAATTATTCAGGCTGGACGATCTGGTGCAGTAATACTTATGGAACATGGGGTATTGGTAATACCGGCCAGACATTAAATCCCGGAGGTACAATGTACGATTATTATAATAATGCAAATGAAATCCAGGGGTCACCAGGTTTACCAATCACATTTGCTCCAACAGATGGTACCCATATGGGGGTATTCCTGCAGAATGGACCGGCTGCCCATCGCCTCTATCAGGATGTAACATTACCTTATGGTAACATATATTTAAACGTTGATTTAAAATACACCGACCATTCCGTTACAGGATTCGGCAGTACTCAGTTTATTGCAATCAACCTGAAAGATCCTATAAGCAATATGCTTATTGAGCAATTGTTTATTACAAGCCCCGGAGATCCTGCATCTATCCCGATGACGTCATTAACTTTCAATGTATCTTCTTATGCCGGTCAGAATGTCAGGTTAGAAATAGTAGAGTCAAACGTTACTCAGCAGTATCTGGATGTTTTATTTGACAATATTAAAATTACAGGAAACTACCTCGATATGGTACAAACTACAGGGCTTCCAAGTGGCTCTATCTTCCCGGTTGGAACTACTGTAAATACCTTTTTGGCTACCGATTCATCGGGCAATACATCTACATGCAGTTTCAATGTAGTGGTCACGGATAACAGGCCTCCGACAGCGCTTTGCCAGAATATCACGATGCCTCTTGATGCGAACGGAAATGCAATTATTGCCGGAAATGACATTGATAACGGCTCTCATGATGAATGTGGAATAGCCTCCCTGGTTGCTGTTCCCAACACCTTAACCTGTGCCAATGTCGGAACACCTGCTACCGTAACACTCACCGTTACAGACAACAATGGCAATACGTCAACATGCACAGCCTTAGTAACTGTCTTGGATAATACACCTCCAACAGCAATTTGTCATGACACCGTAATCCTGCTTGATATTTCAGGAAATGCCAGCATCGTACCTTCTGATGTGGACGGAGGTTCGTCAGATGCTTGTGGTATCGCTTCCATGAGTGTTTATCCCAATACCTTTACCACTGCAGATCTTGGACCTAATACCGTTACACTGACTGTTACAGATATCAACGGAAACAGTTCTACCTGCACTGCTATAGTTACCATAACTTTTGAAAGTAATCCTCCCACTGCACTCTGCCATGATACGACAGTATACCTGGATGCCACAGGTAATGTTATGATTACACCCGATATGGTTGACGATGGCTCCTGGGATGACAGTGGAATAGGTTCCATGATTGTAACACCCGATGCGTTTACCTGCGCGGAAATAGGGCCTAACACCGTTACGCTGACTGTTACAGATTTAAGCGGAAACAGTGCAACCTGCACCGCTATTGTTACAGTTTTGGATACCATACCACCTGCCCTGACCTGTTCTTCAGATATCATCACAGGCAATGACCCCGTAACATGCGGAGCCATTGTTAATTACAATATTCCAATAGCCACTGATAACTGTGGAACCATTAATCTCAATCCTATTGTTAACGGAAGCTTTGAAACCGGGGATTATACCGGTTGGAATTTGTTCAGCAGTGTTAATGGATATTTCAGTACATGGGGCATTGGTGCTACAGGACAGGTGATTTCGCCTAGTAGTTACTTCTTTGACTATTTCGATATGGCAATGGAACAGCAATTTTCACCCGGCCTGCCCTATACCTGCGCTCCGACTGATGGTAATTACATGGGCGTATTTTTACAGAATGGCATGGCTACTCATAGGTTGTATCAGGATTTAACATTACCTAACGGTAATATAAGTTTGAATTTTGACCTCCAATATGCAAATCATTCAGGTGGTGGATTTTCTGCTTCCCAATATATTTCTGTAAATCTCCGTAATCCGTTGAATGATGCACTTATTCAACAATTATTTGTTACAAATCCCGGAGATCCTAATCTTATACCAATGACTCCTTTCACCTTTAATATTGCACCTTATGCAGGACAGAATATTAGGTTGGAAATCATTGAAGCTAATATTTCATCTTATTATTTCGATGTAATGTTCGATAATATCAGGATAACCGGTGCAACAGGCGGAAGTTCTGTAACATTGGTTCAGACTGCCGGATTGCCCAGCGGGTCATTGTTCCCGATCGGAACCACCACCAATACGTTTGTTGCTACAGATGTTTCCGGGAATACAGCAACATGTTCGTTTGACGTTACCGTGAACGATGTCGAAGCACCGACAGCGATCTGCCAGGATGTAACGGTATATCTCGATGCATCAGGCAATGCTTCCATCACTCCGGCTATGGTTGATAATGGTTCTTATGATAATCCTGCACCTGCTTCTACTTATACCTACAATTTTGATGGAAGCACTCAAGGCTGGTCCACTGTTGCTGAAGGAGTTACCTGTAGTGGTAATGCAGTTTCCGGGAACAACTGGGGACTTCAGGCTCATGCCTATACAGGGACTAACAGCTATGGTAATACCAATGTTGGTTCATCCGGTGCTGAAAACAGCTACATTATGTCACCTGTATTGACACTTTCAGGCGCAACAACAATTGAGTTTGAATCGTTTTCTAATAACGAACAGGGCTTCCCATGCAACTATGATGTTGAAATAATTGAAATTTCAACGGATAATGGCATGACATGGTCCAATCTGAATGGAAGTGGTATTGCTAACCTTAATGGTGTTTATGCAGATGCTCAATGGAGGTCGATCAGTGTGTCTACCAATGTTTCAAATACTACAACCGGCAGGATTCGCTTCAGATATGATACTGGTGATGACTATGCAGGCTTGTCAGGTACGAATCTGGGTTGGTATATTGATGATGTTACGATTACAACCGCTCCCACACCTTGTTCAACCATATCATTAGCAGTTGATATTACTGATTTTGATTGCACAGATTTAGGTTCCAATAATGTTACATTAACAGTAACTGACAGCAGCGGCAATACAGCTACATGCACCTCTACGGTGACAGTCCTTGATACGGTCACTCCGATTATCACCTGCGCTGATTATACCAGAAATACCGATCCGGGCGTCTGTGAATACACCGTGGCGGGCAATGAATTTGATCCTGTTATTTCTAATGAAAACTGCCCCTCACCTATTATCTGGAATAGTTATAATTTCGGCAGTACACTTGGTGGTGAAATTTTACCGACCGGTACCACCAATGTTACATGGATTGTATCCGATATGAGTGGTAACTCTGACGTATGTCAGCAAATTATCACCATTACAGATACTGAACCTCCAGCGCTTACCTGTCCTGCCGATATCCATGTTAACAATGATCCCGGCTATTGCGGAGCTACTGTAACATATATTGCGCCTGTTGGCACTGATAATTGTCCGGGCACGGTTACTACAGTTCAGACAGCCGGATTGCCCAGCGGCTCATTCTTCCCGGTAGATACTACTATAAATACATTTGTTACTTCGGATGCTTTAGGTAATTCTGATACTTGTAGTTTTATGGTCATTGTAACCGATAATGAACTTCCTGTTTTCAGTTGTCCTTTTGCTCCTTATGGAATCGTACGTGCAGCTGACAGTGGAGTTTGCACAGCTTATGTCACGGTACCAATGATTGATCCCTGGGATAATTGTAGTGTTGATTCGGTGGCCAATGATTTCAACGGGACTGCGGATGCCAGCGGAGATTATCCGGTTGGTATCACAACGGTGACCTGGACAGTTTGGGATGTTAATGGAAATACCAATATCTGTAAAGATTACATCCACGTGGTTGATGATCAGACACCAACCGTTGTAACACAAGACATCACTGTTTACCTGAATTCCTCCGGATTTGCTGCTATTGTGCCTGCCGATATTGACAATGGCTCGTTCGATAACTGCAGTATCATTGACTGGTCACTTTCTCAGACTATGTTTACCTGTGCCAATGTAGGAATTCCTAATATTGTAACACTGACCGTAACCGATACAAACGGTAATCAGGCTGCCGGAACAGCTACTGTTACTGTTTTAGATACGATCGCACCGGAAGTATTCTGTAGTAATATTATTGTACAACTTGATCCGTCAGGAAATGCAGTTATCACTCCTGACCAGGTCTTCAATAATGGTTATGACATTTGCGGGTTAGGAACTATGACTGTTACACCAAATACGTTCACCTGCTTAAATATTGGTCAAAACATCGTAACACTTACAGTTAGTGATTTAAGTGGTAATACTGCCACCTGCAACGCCATAGTAATTGTTCAGGACGTTGTTCCTCCGGTGGCTCTATGCCAGAATATTACGGTTTATCTTGATGAAACTGGTATTGCCACCATCGACGCCAATGATATTGATAACGGATCTTACGATGATTGCGCAATCCTGGGAATGGTAGCTGCACCGTTTGCATTCACCTGCTTCAATATCGGAGACAACGATGTCATTCTTGCTGTTGCCGACATTTCAGGAAATATTTCATACTGCACAGCTGTTGTCACCGTGATAGATACAATATCTCCTGTTGCAGCATGCCAGAATATTACCGTTGAACTTGATGCTTCAGGCAATGCAACGATTACGCCGGAACAAGTTGATAATGGTTCATCCGATGCTTGTGGTATAGCCTCGATGTCTGTTTCACCCAACTCATTTACCTGTGCTAATTTAGGATGGAACATAGTAACACTAACCGTTACAGATGAAAATGGAAATACGGCCACATGTACATCAATTGTTAATATCATTGATGTTACTCCTCCGGTTGCAGTATGTCAGAGCATAACCGTACAACTTGATGCTACAGGCAACGCTTCAATCACTGCAGCACAGATAAATAATGGTTCGTATGATGCATGCGGTATTGACGAGATGACTGTAACACCCAATACATTTACCTGCGACAATGTGGGTGCAAATATGGTTACCCTGACTGTATCTGATATCAGTGGCAATGTTTCTACCTGCAACGCACTGGTAACGGTAGAAGATGTGACACCACCGATGGCACTTTGTCAGAACATCACGGTATCACTCGACGCTTCAGGATTTGTTAACATTACTGCTGCCCAGGTTGATAACGGTTCATCGGATAACTGCGGTATTGCCACGATGACCGTAGCGCCGGATGCATTTACCTGCTCCAACGTCGGCCAGAATACAGTAACACTTACAGTAACCGATGTTTATGGTAATGTTTCGACCTGCACTGCAGTTGTTACCATTCAGGATGCGACACCTCCTGTTGCAGTTTGCCAAGATATTACAATAACGCTCGACGCTACGGGTAACGCCTCGATCACTGCTTCACAAATAAATAACGGATCAAGTGATGCTTGTGGAATCAGCACGATAACAGTTACCCCTGATGCCTTTACCTGTGCCAACGTCGGGCCTAACACTGTTACTTTAACAGTAACCGACCAGAATGGTAACACATCTACCTGTACTGCCACTGTGACTGTTCATGAAGTTATTCCTCCAGTGGCTATATGCCAGAACATCACCGTTCAGCTCGATGCCACCGGAAATGTTTCTATCACTGCCGCTCAGATCAATAATGGTTCTTATGACAACTGCGGTATAGATACCATAACCGTGGCTCCTTATACTTTCACCTGTGCAAACGTAGGCGCCAACATGGTTGTATTGACAGTCACTGATGTAGACGGAAATATTTCTACCTGCGACGCTCTGGTAACAGTAGAAGATGCCACACCGCCGACTGCGCTTTGCCATGACATCACCGTACAACTCGATGCTTCAGGATTTGTTAACATCACTGCTTCCCAGGTTGACAACGGTTCATCGGATAACTGCGGTATTGCAACTATGACCGTGGCTCCGGATGCATTTACCTGCTCCAGTGTCGGTGCGAATACAGTAACACTTACGGTAACTGATACTTATGGTAATGTTTCTACCTGCACTGCAGTTGTTACCGTTCAGGATGCCACACCTCCTGTTGCAATCTGTCAGGATATTACGATTACTCTGGATGCTACGGGTAACGCCTCGATCACTGCTTCACAAATAAATAACGGATCAAGTGATGCTTGTGGAATCAGCACGATAACAGTTACCCCTGATGCCTTTACCTGTGCCAACGTCGGGCCTAACACTGTTACTTTAACAGTAACCGACCAGAATGGTAACACATCTACCTGTACTGCCACTGTGACTGTTCATGAAGTTATTCCTCCAGTGGCTATATGCCAGAACATCACCGTTCAGCTCGATGCCACCGGAAATGTTTCTATCACTGCCGCTCAGATCAATAATGGTTCTTATGACAACTGCGGTATAGATACCATAACCGTGGCTCCTTATACTTTCACCTGTGCAAACGTAGGCGCCAACATGGTTGTATTGACAGTCACTGATGTAGACGGAAATATTTCTACCTGCGACGCTCTGGTAACAGTAGAAGATGCCACGCCGCCGACTGCGCTTTGCCATGACATCACTGTACAACTCGATGCTTCAGGATTTGTTAACATCACTGCTGCCCAGGTTGACAACGGTTCATCAGATAACTGCGGTATTGCTACGATGACCGTAGCTCCGGATGCATTTACATGCTCCAACGTCGGTCCGAATACTGTAACACTCACGGTAACCGATGTTTATGGAAATGTTTCTACCTGCACGGCCATAGTCACCGTTCAGGATGCTACACTGCCCGTTGCCGTCTGCCAGGATATCACCGTTCAGCTCGATGCTTCAGGTAATGCTTCGATCACCGCTTCACAAATTAATAACGGTTCTAGCGATGCCTGCGGAATTGAAAGTATAACGGTCAGCCCGAATACCTTCACCTGTGCCAATGTCGGAGCCAATACCGTAACATTAACGGTTACCGATAACAATGGCAATACTTCGGTTTGCACTGCTACGGTGACAGTTGAGGATGCTACTCCCCCGACGGCATTATGCCAGAACATCACCGTTCAGCTCGATGCCACAGGTAATGCTTCTATCACAGCCGTACAGATCAACAATGGTTCTTACGATAACTGCGGTATTGATACCATAACCGTTGCGCCTTACACCTTCACCTGTGCCAATGTAGGCGCTAACATGGTGCTGCTGACGGTTACCGATGTCAATGGCAACGTTTCTACCTGCGACGCTTTGGTGACTGTAGAAGATGCTACACCGCCGACGGCGCTCTGCCAGGATATCACTGTCCAGCTTGACGCTTCAGGATTTGTTAACATCACTGCTGCCCAGGTTGACAACGGTTCATCAGATAACTGCGGTATTGCTACGATGACCGTAGCTCCGGATGCATTTACATGCTCCAACGTCGGTCCGAATACTGTAACACTCACGGTAACCGATGTTTATGGAAATGTTTCTACCTGCACGGCCATAGTCACCGTTCAGGATGCTACACTGCCCGTTGCCGTCTGCCAGGATATCACCGTTCAGCTCGATGCTTCAGGTAATGCTTCGATCACCGCTTCACAAATTAATAACGGTTCTAGCGATGCCTGCGGAATTGAAAGTATAACGGTCAGCCCGAATACCTTCACCTGTGCCAATGTCGGAGCCAATACCGTAACATTAACGGTTACCGATAACAATGGCAATACTTCGGTTTGCACTGCTACGGTGACAGTTGAGGATGCTACTCCCCCGACGGCATTATGCCAGAACATCACCGTTCAGCTCGATGCCACAGGTAATGCTTCTATCACAGCCGTACAGATCAACAATGGTTCTTACGATAACTGCGGTATTGATACCATAACCGTTGCGCCTTACACCTTCACCTGTGCCAATGTCGGCGCTAACATGGTGCTGCTGACGGTTACCGATGTCAATGGCAATGTTTCTACCTGCGACGCATTGGTGACGGTAGTAGATCCAACAATGCCTACGGCGCTTTGCCAGAACATCACCGTTCAACTCGACGCTTCAGGATTTGTTAACATCACTGCTGCCCAGGTTGACAACGGTTCATCGGATAACTGCGGTATTGCTACTATGACCGTGGCGCCGGATGCATTTACCTGCTCCAACGTTGGTCCTAATACGGTAACGCTCACGGTAACCGATGTTTATGGAAATGTTTCTACCTGCACAGCCATAATCACCGTTCAGGATGCTACGCTGCCCGTTGCAGTATGCCAGGATATCACCGTTCAACTTGATGTTTCAGGAAATGCTTCGATCACCGCTTCACAGATCAACAACGGTTCAAGCGATGCCTGCGGAATTGAAAGTATAACGGTTAGCCCGAATACTTTTACCTGTTCCAATGTCGGACAGAACATGGTTACATTAACCGTAACCGATATGAATGGTAATAGCTCGATATGTACTGCCACTGTTGTTGTTGAAGATGTAAATCCTCCGACAGCTATTTGTCAGAGTATCACGGTACAACTCGATGCCACAGGCCAGGCTTCCATCACAGCCGCACAGATAAATAACGGTTCATCTGACAACTGCGGTATTGATACCATGTATGTGGCTCCTGATTCATTCACTTGTGCTGATTTAGGTGCCAATATGGTGATATTAACCGTGATTGATGTCAATGGAAATACTTCAACCTGCAATGCATTAGTGACTGTTGAAGATGCTGCGGCACCTGTTGCACTTTGCCATGATATTACGGTTCAACTTGATGCTTCAGGATTTGTAACCATCACGCCTGATATGGTCGACAATGGTTCTTCCGATCTTTGTGGTATTGCATCAATGACTGTTTCGCCGCACGCATTCACTTGTTCTAATGTAGGCGCTAACACAGTAACATTGACGGTAACTGATGTTTCCGGCAATACCTCTACTTGTACGGCAACAGTCACCGTTCAGGATGTTACTCCTCCGGTTGCCCTATGCCAGAATGTTACGGTAACTCTTAACGGAGCTGGTGTAGCTTCAATTACTGCATCACAAATCAATAATGGTTCTAATGATGCCTGCGGTATTGATTCTATGACTGTAGCGCCGAGCACCTTTACCTGTGCTAATGTCGGTCAGAACACAGTTACTTTAACGGTTACCGATGTCAATGGTAACACTGCTACGTGTACTGCTACAGTAACTGTTCAGGATGTTGTTCCACCTGTGGCCATTTGTCAGAACATTATTGTTCAACTTGATGGTCAGGGTATTGCAACAGTCACTGCCGCACAGATCAACAATGGTTCTTATGATAACTGTGGTATTGATACCATGACTGTTTCACCCACTACATTTACATGTGCCAACATTGGTCAGAACATAGTGGCATTAACTGTAACTGATGTCGGTGGTAATATGTCTACCTGCTATGCTACGGTTACTGTGGAAGATACTACAGCACCCGTGGCTCTCTGCCATGATATCATTTTACAACTTAATCCGTCCGGTTTTGCAAGCCTTGCACCGGGACAGATAAACAACGGATCATCTGATAATTGCGGCATAGCTTCAGTTACAGTATATCCAAATACATTTACCTGTTCGAATGTAGGCGCCAACACGGTTACCATGACGGTGTACGATTACCATGGCAATGTTTCTACCTGTACGGCAACCGTAACTGTTCTTGATGTCACTCCTCCTGTGGCTGTTTGCCAGAACTTAACAATACCTCTCGATGCGTCAGGTTTTGCTTCGATTACTGCATCACAAATCAATAATGGTTCTAATGATGCCTGCGGGATCGACACCATGAGCGTTGTCCCGAATGTATTCACCTGTGCCGATATCGGCGTCAACCTGGTTACATTGACCGTGGTTGATGTAAATGGAAATGTATCTGCATGTACAGCTAACGTTACTGTTGTGGATGTCACTCCTCCAATAGCCGTATGTCAGAACCTGACCGTTCAGCTTAATGATCAGGGTAATGCATCCATCACTGCTGCACAAATCAATAATGGTTCGCATGATGCCTGTGGTATTGATACTATGACAATATACCCCAGTGTTTTCACCTGCGCTAATATCGGAAGCAACCTGGTGACATTAACCGTTACTGATGTTAATGGTAATGTATCAACATGCAATGCTTTGGTTAATGTTGAAGATACGATCGTTCCGACAGCTATATGCCATAACATTACCATTCAGCTTGACGCAATGGGATTAGCAACAATTTCGGCAGGACAGATTAACGACGGTTCTTATGATGCCTGTGGCATTGCCACCGTTACCGTGGAGCCGAACACATTTGACTGTACTAATGTTGGAGCTAACACTGTTGTTCTCACTGTAACTGATGTCAATGGAAATGTTTCGACCTGTACAGCAACCGTAACTGTTGAGGACGTAACTCCTCCTGTTGCCATGTGCCATGATCTGACAGTGCAACTGGATGCGACGGGCAATGCAGTTATCATTCCGGCTGATATAAATAACGGCTCAACAGATATCTGCGGTATTGACAGCCTGAGTGTTATTCCGAATACCTTCACATGCAGCAACGTAGGACCAAACAGTGTAGCATTAATCGTCATTGATGTTAACGGAAATATGGCTGTATGCAATTCAACCGTTACTGTTGTTGATGTTACACCACCAGTTGCTGTATGCCAGAACATCACGTTGCCACTTAATGCACAGGGTACGGCATCGATTACCGCCGGAGACATCAATAATGGTTCCTATGATGCCTGCGGTATTGATACCATGACTGTTTCACAGAGTATCTTCACCTGCGACAATGTAGGAGCCAACATGGTCATTTTAACCGTGACCGATGTGAATGGAAATGTTTCCACCTGCAATGCCCTGGTAACTGTTGAAGATGTCACACCACCGACAGCAATCTGTCAGAATATCAACCTGTATCTCAATGCATCCGGCAATGCCAACATCACTGCTGCACAAATCGATAACGGATCAGCAGATGCTTGCGGTATAGCTTCAATGGTAGTATCACCCAGTGCATTTACATGTGCGAATGTCGGTCCTAACAATGTAACACTGACCGTTACAGATGTCAATGGAAATGTTTCGAGTTGCACCGCCATAGTTAATGTTCTGGATACGGTTCATCCGGTTGCCATCTGCCAGGATATCATTGCACAACTCAACATAAACGGCACGGTGACTATTACCGGTGAAGATGTTGACAATGGTTCATATGATGCATGTGGCATTGGTTCACTTGTTGTAACTCCCAGTACCTTCACCTGTTCGGATATAGGTACTCATACCGTTACACTGACTGTGACCGATGTCAATGGCAACTCATCAACATGTACGGCAACTGTAACTGTTGAAGACAAGGTACCTCCTACTGCCATCTGCCAGAACATCAATGTTTATCTTGATAATGACGGACTTGCCACTATCACAACTGCTCAAATCAACTATGGTTCGAGTGACGCTTGCGGTATTGCATCCATGAGTGTTTATCCAAGCTCATTCAACTGTGCTAACATTGGCAGCAATATTGTTGTGCTGACTGTAACTGATGTCAATGGTAATGTATCAACCTGCAGTTCAGAAGTGACTGTTCTGGATACTATTCCTCCTTCAATATTCTGTCCGAGCGATGTTTTGGTTAATTCAGAACCGGGAGGATGTGAGATTTCAGGAGTACAGTTAGGATTCCCGACCTTTAGTGATAACTGTCTGATATCACTCATTATAAATAATAATGCTGACAGTACATTCTCGGTTGGTACTACATTAGTGACATGGACCATAACTGACGGTTCAGGAAATACCGCTACCTGTATACAGACTGTTTATGTAGAAAGTGCACCTCTCGCAGTTAACGACACGGTGATTACCGGTGAAAACACACCTGTTGTGATTCCGGTTCTTGACAATGACCTCGACTGCGAAAACAATCTCGACCCGTCTACCGTCATTGTAATCACACCACCAGCCAACGGCACGGTTACGGTTGACCCGGTTACGGGAGATATTACCTATACGCCTGATTACCTCTTTACCGGTAATGACCAGTTTACCTACCAGGTTTGTGATTCAACAGGATTATGCACGACTGCTACTGTTTTCGTAACCGTGCTGCCAATGAACAACCCGCAGATCGGAATTGCCAAAGCGGTGTATTTGGTCACTCCTGCTGATGACAACAGTTTCAATATTACTTATGTTATAACTGTTGAAAATCTGGGCAATGACCTGATCGAAAATATCCAAGTAACAGATAATCTTGCAAATATCTTTGGTGCTCCGGTGACCTTCACTGTGGTCAATCCTCCTAATACTAACAATGACCTGACTCCCAATTCTCATTTCAACGGCACTACCGATATTGACCTGCTGGAAAGCAGAACAAGCCATCTGCACATTGGTAACAGCGCTACGATAACGTTCACGATCAATGTTCACATTTCAGGTTCGGTACAGACCTTCTGCAATACTGCTACCGTTACCGGAAGAGGTTCAAAAGGCTCCTTTGTGATGGATATTTCGGATAACGGATATATCGTTGATGCAAATGGAAACGGTATCGCTAATGAACAAGGCGAAAACGACTGTACACCTGTAACCCTGACACCATACGATGTCTTCATACCTCAGGCCATATCACCTGACGGAGATGGTAAAAATGATTTCTTTGTCATTCGTGGTATTGAACTTTACCCGGATAATGAACTTACCATTTACAACAGATGGGGTAATGAAGTATTCAATATGAGCAAATACGACAATTCGTGGGACGGCAAATCTGACAATGCGCTAAGCATGGGAGGCAATAAACTACCTGAGGGAACATACTTCTATATCTTTGAATACAACAAAGATAACAGGCCGCCTAGAAAAGGTTATGTAGTTATTAAATATTAATATTCATTATGAACCATATAAAACCTAAGGATATGAAAAAGATAATCATCATAACAGTAACAGTAATCAGCTTGTTTCTTTTCAAAGGAATAAACACCACTGTAAAGGCTCAATTCGATGCCATGTTCACTCAGTACATGTTCAATGAAATGTTCATCAACCCTGCCTATACGGGCTATAAGGAAGGCTTGTCGGTGACGGCCTTACACCGCCAGCAATGGGTAGACTTTGACGGACGTCCGATCACCACAACGGTATCAATCCACTCACCTGTTTACCAGGAATCTATGGGGCTTGGGTTGAGTTACCTCAACGAAAAGATCGGTGTGCTGAACAGAAACCTTCTTTATGCCAGTTATGCATACCGGGCTAAAGTCAGTGAAAAAGGAAGACTGTGTTTTGGAATTATGGGCGGAATACACGTTCAGAATGAAAAACTCGGAGAACTCGCAATTAATGATCCTGACGACCCCCACTTCACTGCCAATACAAAAAATATCGTCACACCAAACTTTGGTTTTGGAATGTTGTACCATACCGACAAGTTTTATGTCGGATTGTCCATACCGAGGCTCATTGACGATAATGTTACCATGGGTAGCTATGGGAAAGTGATCAAGACGATAAAATTCAGGCCTAAAATGTTTCATTATTACCTGACTGTAGGCAATGCATTTGTCATCAATGAAGCTTTCACCCTGAAGCCGCAACTGATGCTAAAGGCAGTGATCAATGCCCCGATAGAGTTTGACATCAACCTCAATGCTCTGATCAAACAGCGTCTTTGGATTGGTGCATCATACCGAAGTGGTGCTGATATTTCGGGCATTATTGGTGTATATGTGATACCTCAATTACTTGTCAGCTATTCTTACGATTATTCGCTGTCGAAAATTAATAAAGTTTCCAGCGGATCACATGAAGTTGCTCTCTCGTACCTGTTTTATTACAAAAACCATAGAATTGCTAATCCGAGATATTTTTAAACGGCTGGTTTATTATTTAATCTTCAGATCATGAAACTAAAAAAAATATCCGTTATTGCTGCTGTGCTGATGTTTGCCTTTACGGCAAACATCAACGCACAGAAAGCGCGGTTTACTCAAGCCAACAGATTATATGATGTCACGGCATATGCAAATGCCCTACCCAGATATGTCAAGGTTCTGGAAAAAGACAGCACCAATAATGAGGCTTTGATTAAACTCGCCGACTGCTACCGTAGGTTAAACGATATGGAAAATGCCGTTAAAACCTATGAAAAAGTCATCAATAAGGGTATCGCACAGCCCGTACATAAACTTTACTATGCGCAGGCTCTGATGGAAATAAAAAACTACGATAAGGCAAAAAAGTACATGGCAGAGTATAATTCAGATTCAAGAGGTGGAACTTTTGTAGATGCCATTGATAACCTTGACAAGTTTTTCAGAGACACATCCTACTATAAAATAGAGAGACTGCCTTTTAATTCCGTTTATAATGACTTTTCACCGCGAATCCTGAATGATAAAATTGTTTATGCTTCGTCGCGGAAAAGAGCATATGCTGAAAATCATATCAACACATGGACTAACGAAGGTTTTTTCAAACTCTATTATACAAAAAAACTCAGTAACGGAAAATACAAATGTGTGCGTACGTTTCCCTATTCGCTCGATAACAGGTTTAATTCCGGACCGGTGAGTTTCAACAAACAATCCAATGTTATTTATATCACGAGAAATAATGTTGTTGATTCTAAGCTTGTAAAAGCCAAGGACGGACAAGCCAAAATGCAGATTTATGCGGCTACCATGAACAAGAAGGGGACTGCTTATCAGAATCTATTTGATTTTAAATATAATGATGCAGAGCACAACGTGATGCATCCGGCTATCAGTGATGATGGTAACAGGCTGTATTTTGTTTCAGACGTACCCGGAGGAAAAGGAGGATATGATATTTGGGTCAGTACCAAAGGGAAAGACAACTGGCTGGCTCCGGTAAACCTGGGAGAAAGTATAAATACTCCCGGGGATGAGGCTTTTCCATATGTACAAGGAAATAAACTTTATTTTTCTTCAAACGGACTGGAAGGAATTGGCGGACATGATATTTTCTCCGTAACACTGAACGAAGATGGTCTTCCATCGGAAACGCCCAAGAACATCGGTGTACCTGTAAACAGTACAGCAGACGATTTTGGCATTGTTTACTACTCCGAAGGAAATAAAGGCCTTTTTAGTTCAAACAGGATTAATTTGAATTTAGATGATGATATTTTTGAATTTACGGTAAACAAGCCGGAAAAACAGATTTACCATTTTCTTGTAACGGACAGCGCCCGAAGCCCCCTGGAATCAAATATGGATATTACGGATAACAAAACCGGAGAAAAATCTGATCTGAAAGCAAAAGACGGAATTTTTGAGATTGAATTGCCACCTGGCCATGATTTTAATATTAACGCTAGCAGCGGCACCTACTATCCAAAAAATAATATTGCATATACCAGCCCTGCTGATAACAAGGATACGTTCGAAATAATCCTTAAAAGACCACCTTATTTCATCGCCGGTACTGCCTATGAAAAAACTGATGACAAATCAGTTTATGTTGACAGTGCGCTGATTGAGATTACCGATCCGAATAATAATATTGTGTATTCGACGCTGACCAATACGACCAAAAGGTACCACTCTCCGGAGTTATTGCCGAATACTCAATATAAGGTTACCGTGTCGCGAAACGGATACTTCACCACATCAGAAATCGTACCTTCTATCCCACCCGGCGGCATCCTGGTCGATTTGTTTTTGTCGAAGATCATTGTTTCCAAACCCATTAAAATTGAAAACATATACTTTGACTATGATCAGGCCTTTATTCGTCCGGATGCAGCCATAGAATTAAATAAAATTGTTAAGCTTCTCCAGGAAAATCCTGATATTATTATTGAATTGGGATCTCATACGGATTGCCGGGGTTCAAAAGCTTATAATAACGAGTTATCAGAAAACCGCGCCCAATCGAGTATGGCGTATATAGTGAGCAAAGGTATTAACCAGTCGCGTATTACTGCAAAAGGATATGGCGAAACCCGACTGATAAATAATTGTGAATGTGAAGAAACCGACGAGTCACCATGCTCTGAAGAAGAACACCAATATAACCGTCGTACCGAATTTACCGTTACAGGTTTTGTAAAAGGTGTGGGTAATGTACAAATGAAAAGTGAAAAAGGAACCGACATTATCATTGATGAGAAACCGAAAATAAAATAGAGGTATTCATTCACTTAAAAAAAGGAAGCTGTCTCATAAGGACAGCTTCCTTTTTTATACCAGAGAGCATTTCTGATGTCTCAAGCTCAATCGAGTAGGTAGGGGGATTGCTCCCCCGCCCTCTCACACCACCGTGCGTACATACGTACACGGCGGTTTCTTTAACCCACATTGCAGCTATCCGAACGTATTCTTCTGACAACCAATAGTTTCA
>DAOORA010000027.1:0-51754 GCA_035389045.1 Bacteroidales bacterium
CGGTGGCTTCGAGAGCCTCAGCCACCGGGGCTTCGACAGGCTCAGCCGCCGGGGACGACAGGCTCAACCACCGGGGATTTTCAACGGCCCAAGGCCCGAAGGGAGTAGATAATCAAGAATAGCTGCAAGTGATAGGATGACTGCGCGCCGGCCTGACGCTGAAGGCAGTCATGCTATCACTAAAACAGGCGGTGGCTTCGAGAGCCTCAGCCACCGGGGCTTCGACAGGCTCAGCCGCCGGGGATTCGACAGGCTCTGCCGCAGTATTGCAGGGAAAGGAAAATCAATTTGTTGGCCCCGGCCCTAAGGGTGCAAATTGATTTTCGATATGTCTTGATGGATCAGCAAAATAAGCGGTGGCTTCGAGAGCCTCAGCCACCGGGGCTTAGGGAGCCTCAGCCGCCGGTTCGTTTACAGTTCGGCAGCCTTCAACTATTAAATTCTATTATCTATGTCATGTTTGCACTAAGTCGCTGTTTTTTCTTTAACCATAAAACCTATTTTTTACTTTCAGCGACTCAAAAAAGAATCTGCTATTTTATGAAAAATAAATAAGTTATGACCTTAAATTTATATTTTTGTCTGAGAAATTGTTTCTGAACAAAAACATCTTATGCAAATTTCCCGGTCCCGGTTGATAAAAGCATCCCTGATCATCATTATTTTATTTACAGGGTTGATTTACCTGAAAACCGCCTCTTTTGGTTTTGTCAACTGGGACGATGATGAAAACATAAGATCCAATGTTCGTTACAGGGAGTTGAATTATGATAATTTGAAGTATCACTTTCAGCACTCCAGATTTAAGGCTCTGGCAATATGGAGTTTTATGGCTGATGCCCGATTATTTGGCGCAAAGGCCACCGGATTTCACCTGCATAATGTATTACTCCATATTATCAATATCCTTTTGATATTTTTCATGGTCAGAAAAATCGCCCAAAAAGATACTATTGCAATAGTAACTGCCGCATTGTTTGCCCTGCACCCGGTTTTTGCGGAGCCGGTGGCCTGGGTTACCGGGCGCAAAGACTTACTTTTTGTGTTTTTTTCATTGTTGGCCATTATATGCTATCTGCAGTATCTTGAAAAAAAACACAAGCTCTTATGGTTGCCGGCTGTGATGTTGTTGGTATATTTTGCCAGCCTGGCCAAAATACAGGCGGTAACAATTCCGCTCATATTACTTGCTGTTGACTGGTTTTATAATAGGAAGATATCTTATGAATCAGTGTTTGAAAAATTCATTGTGTTATCGTTAATCCTTGATAAATGGATAATACTATTAATTTTCAGTATTTTATACCTGTTAATTTTTTCTTATAACAATTTTAAAGTACCCATACGGCAAAAGATATCTCATAAAAACATTCCCGCCTTATTTTTTTGGTATCTGATCATCATAACATTTTTTATTTCAGGACTCTTCGTCAAGTTTTTTTACGGAGAACATAAAAATATTTTTCTGGTACCGATCATTTCATATGCAGTTTACGGTATAGGATGTATTTATGCATTGAAAAACAAGCAACAAATTATAATGCAAATTTCAAAAGTCAGCTTCAATAAAAAATTACTCATTTTTTTGGGTTTGTTTATGATATTTATTTTTGAACTGATCATAATTAGGAAAATTGACACCATAGTTTCGCTGGTTTCCTCATGGCCGTTGTGGACAATAAAACCGGGTTCTGATAATTTCTTTACTTTCGGAGAACGACTTTTACTTGCCCCAAATTCTTTATGGTATTACGTTTCAAGGTTTTTTCTTTTCAGAATGCAGGATCCCATGATACCCTATCCTGCGCGCTCTGATGCAGGGGTACTGCCGGCAGGTATGATAACTACGGGAATAATTGTAACTTTTGTTTTTGCTGTAATCGTTTTTGTGCTGTTCAGGTATTTCAGGAAAAATAAACTGGTTGTACTAGGATTTCTCTGGTTTCTGGCAAGCATAAGCATCGTACTGCACATTATTCCCATCGAAGGACGTGTTCTTGCTGCAGACAGATACACTTATCCTGCCTTTATTGGTCTGTTTATGATCGCCGGCGCTTCGGCAGATGCTCTTCTGCAAAAATTCAAGCGGGCCTACATAACAGCCGGAGTGCTTATGATTACCCTTTTTCTGGGCATAAAAACCTTTATGGATCTTGATACCTGGAAAAGCTCAAAAAGCTTATGGGAAAGGGCGATTGAGACAAACCCGCAAAACCATTACGCCATGTACAGTTTAAGCCTGGCCTGTTTTGCCGAAGAAAAAAATCCTGAAAAAGCGCTGAAATACCTCGACAATGCGATCACCCTTAAGGAAGATTTTCAGTATTTTAATAACCGGGGGCGTATCCGGTATGCTGTGAGGGATTTACAGGGCGCCATTGAAGATTTTAACCAATCCATTGATTTGGACACTAACAGCTATGCAGCTTACAATAACCGCGGAGCCATAAAACAGCAGTTGTGGGATTTTAAATCTGCATTAGCGGATTATAACAAGGCTATTGCCCTGAACCAGCGGTTTGAAGATGCCATCACGAACAGGCACAAGGTTTTGCATCTGATATTTCTTGACAGTCTGCTGAATAATAACCTGGCCATCCCGCAGGAAATGCAGGGGGATTTAGCCGGATACATTGAAAAAACCAGCCAATTCTATATTAATAAAAAAGATTTTGATAAAGCTTCATTTTATTTGTCGAAAGGCATACATCTGTATCCGGATCATGTGTCTTTTCATGAAATGCTGGCTGTGATGTACCAATTGAACAAGGAACAAGCAAGAGCCATGGAGGCATACAACAGGGGCTTGTTTTACCTGCCCCTCCACCCTGCCCTTTTGCTTGGCCGGGGAATACTTTTTTTGGAAACAGGGGATACCATAAACGCATGTACTGATTTTAAAATGTCTGCTGCAAAAGGGAATCCAGATGCCGGTAATCTGAGCAGGGAGTTTTGTGGAAATTGATGGAGTACTATTCGTCTGTCCGGATTTTCGGAGACTGGTCAAGTTTTTTTTGAGGTGCTGAAACTAATCAATGTTTATCAATAAACATATTTATTTGGAAATAATTATACTGCATAAGTTTAGTGGATGATTTCACTTGCTTGTATTTCTGCCCTGACGTATATTTTGTAAAAGGCATAACCCTGTCTAAATATCAGCAGACAGGCAGGCAAAGTATAATATTATTCTAGTGCATCTATGTTTCATACTGCCATGGCGGCTTAGGTCACTGGCATGGGCTATCTGGAACTATTATTTGGCATTAATTTTTATTGATGCCACGTTTGACCGGTGCAGAGTACCGCAACATTTGTAAAAATAATTGAAATGAGATATAAGGTACAGCGTACCGAAATATCAAACACCTGATTATGACCGAAACATCAATACTCTGATGTAAAACCTATTGTTTTCACACCCCAAAAAGAGGTATTTATACCTGTGATTGTTATGCATCATGAGCATAAAATGTGTACCTATTGAACCATATACGACCATTTAAATTAATTAGAGTCTGTCCATGATGTCCGATTTCTTCCCTTCCTGTCCGCCAGCCGGCGGACGGACAGGTTTACTCTTGTCTTGAAAACAGTCGTCCGCCAGTTAGCGGACTCCTTGATTTTCAAGACTACGAAAACCCCGAACTCGAACATTCTGGTTCAAACTCTGACTTGATAGACAGACACTAATTATGTATGTGGCAGATACAATATTACGGTGCTCTGCACCTAACATTTTTTGCGGGGAATTACTGCTTACAAATATTTCGGGGCGCTGCCCCTGTTAACGTTAATTTTCTAAATATAACCCATAGATTCACACAACAACTGCACGTAATTGAATATCATTTTGGTAACAAATTCGCAAACACAGTAGCAGTGAATAATATTATACACTATTATACTATATTTTGTATCATTTTTTAATTCACTTAATATCAATGTTTTATTTTGTTGTGTATAAAAGAGGAATGAAACTCAGGTAATTTCCTATATCTTTTTTTCATGAATACGATGTTTCTTTCCTTACTCATAGTAACAATCTTTTCTTATAGCACCTCAAAAAATGAAATTACCTCGGAGATTTGATAGCACATTCTTAGAATATTTATTCGTATTTTTGTAAAATACCAGTAAAAACTGTTGCTTTTTGCAATTCTTATTAATTACACAAAAAGATTTCAGTCGACATGAATCATCAGTCAGACGTTACCATAAGAAATTACGTAAAGGCGATATGGAACTATCGTTACTTAACATACTCGCTGGGTATTGGTGATATTAAGAAAAAATACTCTTTGAGAACTTTCGGGGTGTTTTTCAGTGTTTTACAGGTTGTCATTACTTTGGTTGTTTACTGGGCAATTTTTGGTGTTATTCTGGGTGTGGGTGTATGGGGTATTCCTTATCCCCTGTTTGCCTTGCCGGGAATTATTATGTGGCAGTTTTTTTCTGCTACTGTTGGTTCAATGAACGCATCATTGCATAATTCATCCAACTTAATATCCAAACTGTATTTTCCGAGGATCAATCTTCTGATTTCACGTCTTATCATTACACTGCCTGATTTACTTATTGGATTAGCCATTTATTTTTTGTTACTGTTGTATTACAATCAGTCGTTTATCATATCCTGGCTGTGGATATTGCCCCTGATTTTCTATCTGATTCTGGTAACCTTCGGTGTTGGCCTCTGGCTTAGTATCGTTTCGCTATATCATAAGCAGACTGGAGATATATTGCTTCAATTGGTCAGTTTTTGCTTTTTCATAACCCCGGTTTTTTATCCGGGAACTATCGTTCCGGAACACTATAAAATACTTATGAATATTAATCCCATGGCTGCTGTTATTGATGTGTTCAGGGAGTCTTTTTTTATTAGCTTTCCAAAAGACAATGGTTATATTATGGGATTTATACTGGGGTTGCTTTTATTTGCCAGTTCGTGTATATTTTTTATGAGAATTGAAAAAAAGATAGCTGATTTGTTATGACAGAAAAAGTGGCTGTTGAGATTAAAAATGTTTCTAAAAAATATTCCCTTCAGGGAATGAGAACTGCAAAATTTTTGAATTTTATCAATTTACATATAAAAGAACAAGAAGCCTTTTTCGCTTTAAAAAACGTTAATTTAACGATCTACAAAGGTGAAATACTTGGAATTATTGGTCCAAACGGAAGCGGAAAAAGTACACTCCTGAAATTAATAAGCCAAATCACTTCTCCCTCTGGAGGAGAAATTGAAATAAACGGGAAGGTTGCATCGATACTTGAAATAGGAATTGGTTTTCAGCCTGAACTATCGGGTCATGAAAATATTTTTTTATCAGGTTATATGTACGGCCTCAGCAAAAGAAAAATTGAACAAAACATTGATAACATCGTTGAGATGTTCGGATTCCCTGATTTTATTCATACACCGGTTAAGAATTACTCATCAGGGATGTATATGCGTCTGGCTTTTTCAATAGTTTGTCATATTGAAGCAGATATTTATTTATTTGATGAGGTGCTAAGTGTGGGTGACGAAAAATTTCAAGGTATTGCAATTAATGAAATAAGGAAAATCAAAGAAAAAGGTGCAAGTGTTTGCATAGTAACACATGCACATAAAAGCATTTCCGATCTATGTGATAAGGCCTTGTTGTTAAACAAAGGGGAAGTAGTTTCTTATGGACAAACTCATGAAGTACTGACCTCTTATGCCCGATTAATATACAAATCAGATGAGCACGATGATAATCTGTGTTTTGAAATATCAGGAGCGAATCTCGCATCAAAAAATCATATTTTTTTAAAAACCAATGATTTTGTTTTTGTTGCAGAAGAAATAAGGGTAAAAAATGATCCAAATATTGAGGAACATCTTTATAACAATCGAAAATTAATTATTGAAATAATATTTAGTTTACAATCAATTATCCCTATAAAGCTGGTGCTTTTTATTAAAGAAAGGTATGACAATATTTTAACATCGTATTTAAACGATTTTTATCCGATGCCCATACAAGAAAAATGTAAAATAACCATATCTTATGACGCTAATACGTTTAATCCTGCAACATATACTCTCGACTTAGTTGTTCTGGTAAATGAAGAATATGCACAATCATATTTAAATATTCTGAAATTTAACCTGATTGATGAAAAAAATATTATAAGTAATAATTTTAATATTGGATATATAAACATTCATGCAACTTCAAATATTGAAAAAATTTGAAAAATATATTTAACAGAATTAAAAAAGGTATCTAAATCATTTGAAATCAAGAAAAAAGGTTTTCTTGGGTTTGGTTTAAATATGGAGTACAATACATCAAAAACTCATTGCCTTGCAAAACATCATTGTTTTTTTCTATCCTGATGCCAAAGGAGATTATATAATACCCCCTTATGCTTTTTTATATTTAGAAAGGGCCATAAGAGATTTAGACTTAAGAGTAGTAATACTTGATGAAAAATTGGATACTGACTGGGAACAACAGGTAAACAAAATGGCGCCTGAAATATTAATGGCAGGAGTCAGCGTGGTGTTGGGAAACCAGATTACAGGAGCCGTTCATTTTTCCGGGATAATTAAACAAAACGGGGATATCCCTGTAATTTGGGGTGGCTGGTTTCCAACATGGAAGCCCGAGGTGTGTCTGAATGAAGAATATGCAGACTTTGTTGTGTCGGGGCAGGGAGAAGCAGGATTTTCATTTATTGTAAGAAATCTATTGGAAAGCAAAAGCATCGTTGAGGAGATAAATCATACTACTATTAAGAATTTAAAGTTTGAAAACGTCAGGAACAAAGTACTAATAAGTCAAGTAGAGGCGCAGGATTTTAACGAATGGCCGGATATCAGATATGATCTGATTGATATTAGAAAATATGTGAGTTATTCTGAAGGGAAAGGAATACTTCGTTATTTTGCCACTGCCGGATGTCCCAATCGCTGCAATTTTTGTTTTTTATCCAGTTCATGGAAAGGGAAATGGTTTTCCAGGCCCGTTGAAAAAGTTATTAATGACATACGTTATTTTATTAGTGAATCCTCTGATATACAATATATTATTTTTGAAGACAATGATCTCTTCCACGACAGGAACTTTATTTTATCATTTAGTCACGCTTTAATCAATAACAATTTAAATATTCAGTGGAGTGGCTCAGCCCATATCGGGGATTTTTTAAAAACCTATTCAGAAGAAGATATTAAAATAATGAAACTCTCGGGTTGCAGATCAATTGCTTCGGGCGCTGAATCAGGGGATCAACAGATAATAGACCTTTTAAATAAAAATTTACTGGTTTCAGATATTGTAAGATTTGTTTTTCTATTAAGCAGATACAATATTACACCTTGTTTTTCATTTATGGTATTGTTTCCCGGGAATCCCCAAAAAGACTTGCTGGCAACTTTAAAATTAATAATGAAATTGATAAGGATTGATCCCTCCCTTGTGATTTTTTTAAACATATATGCTCCTTCTATAAATAATATTTTTTTAAAAAGAGCAATAAAATCAGGATATAGGCCACCTGAAAGTTTGGCTGGATTTGAAAAATTTGAGTTGAAACCCCAAAATATGCCATGGATCACAACCTCATTATTAAAAAAGATGAAATATTTTGGGTTGTTTTATTTCCGGTTTTACTCAAAGAATCTTTTCAGATTTTCTTACCGGTATAACAGTCTGCCAGAATACATTATTCATTTCCTGGTATGGCCTTTTAACAAAATAAGATTTTATTTTGGAATTACAAATATAACTTTCCTCGGATGGTTATACTGTAAAATATTTATAAAAAAAGAAAAAGAATGGCCGGCAAATGACTCCTTAAACAAAAGCATCATTATACAGTACGAAAAGAAGTAATTCAGGATATTTATCTCAGTTGTTTATTCAAGGAATGAAGGATACTATAATATTAATTTTACCTGATGCCAAAGGCGAAGGTTTTATGCCGCCATATGCATTCCTTTATCTGGAACGTGCTATCAGAGATTTATCACTGAATGTTATTATTATTGATGAACGTTTTGATGATGATTGGAAAGAAATTCTTATCTCAAATGCTCAGCGGTTGATGCTGGTGGGTCTAAGTGTTGCCATCGGTAATCAGTTAATATCTGCAATAAAAATATCTGATTTTATTAAAAATCAATTAAACGTACCTGTCATCTGGGGAGGGTGGCTGCCAACCTGGAAACCTGAATTATGCCTGTCGCATCCTTTGATCGATTTTGTGGCTGTTGGGCAAGGTGAGTTGATTTTTTCAAAACTTGTTACCACATTAATAAAACAAAATTTAAATAATGCTTCAGAAAGTTTTTCCGAAATACCAGGTTTGGGCTACAAGGTAAACGATAAAATGTTTATCAATCATTCCCATAAACATTTAAATTATTCAGATTTTCCTCCTGTAAATTTATCATTAATTAATATTAAGCAATATACTCTTTATAGCAAAAATAAAAAGAGTAAAAGTTTTCATTATTTTGCCTCATATGGGTGTCCGTACCGTTGTAATTTTTGCTTTCCTGAAATGGAGTGGCGTGGAAAATGGTTTCATAATGAAATAAAAATAATCATTAATGAATTAAGGCATATCGTGAATGAAGCTAATGGAATAAATTATATTATATTTGATGATATTAATTTCTTTGGCAACCGGGCGTTTGTTATGAATTTATGCCGGGAATTAATAAAAAATGAATTTCATTTTCAATGGAATGCATCAGGTCATATTAAAAACATATTATATGATTATTCTTATGAGGATTTAGAAATTATTAAGCAAGCCGGTTGCGAATCTGTTTTTGTGGGTGCAGAATCCGGAGACCAAAGAGTCCTGGATAAACTGAATAAGGATCTTACTGTTGATGAGATTATCGCATTTGTTAAGAAAATGCATCATGCACAAATTAAAAATTCGTGCAGTTTTATGGTTTTTTTCCCTGAAAACGCATGTACAGATTTTAAACTGACCATTAAACTTGTTATGCGCTTAATGACTATCAGCCCTTATTTTCATTATGCAATACATTATTACTTCCCGGCAAGAACTAATTATTACTATAAAAAAGCATCAGAATTTGGTTTTTCAATTCCTGATAATCTCGAGGATCTGTCAGTATTTTTTAAAAAAGATATTAATTATCGGTGGCACAAAGATTATTATTTAAAACTATTCAAATATTATGGAATGTATTATTTGCGTTTTTATAAACTTAATGATACTAATATAAAAACAAAATATAAGTTTTTAAATAGTCTGATCTATAAAATATCATGGCCATTCATCCGGGTAAGATTTTTTTTCAACTATTTTGGTTTCCCATTAGGAGGCTGGTTGTATTGCGATGTTTTATTTAAGAATATGGTGGATAAATATTTTTTTACAGATCCCAACGATAGGTTTTTTATTGGCAGAATAAAAAACAGTTAATTCAAAAGTCATACAAAGTCTGCACATTTAAACAGCTCATTTTTTGAAGTTTGTAATATTACCGGCATGACAATGAAAATACAATACCTTTTGTTTGTACTTTTGTATTATACGTGATACTGTTTGGTGTTATTTGCTTATGAAAGATACCATTCTCTTTTTTTACCCGGATGCAAAGGCTGGAAATATTATTCCTCCTTATGCTTTTTTATATTTAGAAAGAACCATAAGGGATATAAATTTAAAGATTATCATCCTTGATGAGCATTTCGATGTCCATTGGAAAGAGACAATTCAGGATGAATTATCCCGAACATTAATTGCCTGTACAACAGTGATGATGGGTGAACAAATTACCGGAGCCAGAGAATTTTCGATGTATATCAAACAGAAGAGTGCAGTGCCGGTTATATGGGGTGGCTGGTTCCCCACATGGCAACCGGAAGTTTGCCTGAATGAAAGCTATGTTGATTTTATAACTATGGGTCAGGGTGAAGCTGCTTTTGCAGAACTGATCCATATGCTAATTAATGCTCCGATCAGCACCGAACCTCATTTATTGAAAGGGATCGGCGGATTGGGATATAAGGTACAATCTGAGATTTGTATAAATCGACATTATAATTTCAAAGATTTTGATAATTATCCGTCTTTGAATTTTGATCTTATTGAAATTCCGAAGTACATTGATCATACAAAAGATGGCGGAAAAGTATTTCGCTATTTAAGCAGTGCCGGATGCCCTTATCATTGCAGTTTTTGTTTTATCCCCCTGGGCTGGAAAGGCAAATGGTTCCCGAAATCTGTTGACACGGTGATCAATGAGGTGAAACAAATAATTTCAAACGCTCCGCAAATAAACTACTTAAGTTTTGAAGATTTAAACTTTTTTGTTGATCATAAAAGGGTGATTGATATTTGCAATGGCTTTATTGACAATAATATCAATATATCATGGTGTGCCACAACGCATGTTAAAACTTTTTTACAACAATATGATGATAATGATATAGAATTATTGAAAAAGGCAGGTCTTGATTGCATAATAGTTGGTGCTGAATCGGGAGATCAATCACTTTTAAATCAAGTCAACAAACAATTACAAATAAGTGAAATATTTGATTTTATTCGTATTCTTGATGATCATGAAATAAAAACCAGTTGGAGCTTTATGGTATTATTTCCCACAGAACCAGGCAAAGATCTTAATAAAACATTAAAACTAATAATGCAAATGTTTTTAAAAACCCGTAAGTCTACCTTGCTTTATGTGGCATCAGTATATTGGCCGGCAACAAAAAGTAGTTTTTATCAAATTGCACTGCAAAAAGGGTTTGAACAACCAAAAGATTTAATAAGCTATATAAAAATTGCAAATGAAGGTGCAGTATTTCCGTGGCATAAGGCATCTCATTTACGTAAATTAAAATATTTTGGAATGTTTTATTTTCGTTTTTACAAATATAATAATCCCGGAAAACCTGATGGTAAAGAATGGTTTCTTGAAAAAATTTTTTCGTTAGTATTCAGGCCATTTATTTTGTTGCGTTTCAGATTGAAATACGTTGGTTTTCCTTTTGCAGGATGGTTGTATTGTTTGATATTCAAGAATAAAATTGACAGGGAGGGATATTTTACTCCAAAGGCAAACAGGTCGGTAACATATCAAATACAAAACTATTGATATGAGACTTTAATCAATGTGTTATGATAAAAATCAATCTAATTTATGAACTATATCATTGAGTTGACAAGTTGTCTGTTTATTAGAAATTGTTTTGATCCGCCGGGGCGGATACCTTTTCATATCTTTATGGGTCTTTTTTGCTGCAAATCGTTAGATTTTTCGACATAGCATAAACTTTGTCTGCAAAATCTGCCTCGTTTCGCTAAAAAATCCATCATAAATCTTATGTAACATAAAATCAATACAGTTTCTTAATTCTCATCAATGTTTCCTGATATTAAATTATAAGTGTCAATATAATACCCGATATCTAATACTTACATCAAATAACAGACTTTTTATACTTATAAACGAAAAATGAATAAAATATTTGTTCTTGTCATAAAAAACAGAAAAAACTGTCCGGAAATCTTTAATAAAAATCCGGAGGAATTATCTTTATTCGAAAATGTAAACGCTCATACCTATAACATTGATGATGTAATTCTTATCACTGCTTCTTCACAGAAAAATGAAATAATTCAAGAAACAAATAATAGATTTTTTGCTTGTTCAGGTTTTTTTTACCCGGATTTCAATCCAAAAACAACACCGGATCAATCAGAGGCAGAAAAATTAAAATTCCTGGCTGATGAATATGAAAAAAAAGAATATAAGGCAATTATTGGGATGCATGGGAAATTTAACCTGTTTGTTTATAATAAGAATGATAATAAATTAATAGTATTAAATGACCGGTTAGGGTTATATCCTTTATTTTTTTATCAGAACGAAGATTATGTATTGCTATGCAATGACTATGAACCCATACTCAATTTCGATAATAGTATAAAAAAACAAATAGACACAACCTCTGTTCTTGAATATTTTTTGTTTGGTGCACCTCAAAACAATAAAACTTTTTTTAAGAGCATAAAATTAATGCCGCCCGGGTCAATTATGACCGTTAGTTCAAAAGGGATTAAGATACAAAAAAACTTCCCGGTACTCAAAATACAAAAAAATCAAAAACTCATATCAGAAATTGCAGACGACTATTTTTCGGTTTTTAAAAAAGAGCTTGATTTACTGTTAAAATGGTATCCGGAAATGGATGTTACTTTAACCGGAGGTGCTGATACCCGGATGATTTTAGGCGCAATGAGTGAAGAAGAAAGAATGAAAAGAACTTTTGTGACCTTTTCCAGTTCCTATGTACCTGATGATTTAAATCAAGATATACAAATTGCAAAACTACTGGCACAAAACTATCATCTAAACCATATAATAATTCCTAATGAATTATATGCCATCAGCACGCTTGATAATGATTATTTCAGGAAATTAAGGATTAATTCCCGCTTTTTTATTTCAGGATATTTAGGGTCGGAAACACTGAGATTTTATTCTCCTTATCCAAATAATATTTCGGAAATTACCAGGGCATTAATTACTTCCGATGAAAACATCTATGACTATTTTTCTGATTTTTTGATTTTTTTAGAAAAGAATTTAAACTACAAACAAAAATTAAACAAGGGCTTATCCTTTCTTGCTCCATATTTTAATCCAGACATATTCGTGTCTTTCAGTTCAAAGAACAGCATTAATGAAATACTGAAGTCTGTAGATTTTGTCAAGTCTGCATTTATGGAAATTCCTTATACAAATCAATACATCACCCGTAGTTTTTTTTCCCGTCATTGTGGTGGTGCCCGAAGCAGTGTTTTAATGCCATGCTACACAACAAGATACATGTTTAGTCCTTATATGTCAGAAAATCTACTGAAGATCATCTGGAGTACACCTCCTCTCCTGCTGAGCAGCGAACCCGAATGTCTGACTTATTTGATTTTTAAAAAATATTTGCCGGAGTTAAGTAATATTCCCAGTAATTCCCATTTAGGAGATTATAATAATACAATTTTACCTAATTATAATTTGGGAAAACATGTTGTTTACCATACAAACCCTCAATACCCTGATCCAGAGAAAATATTTACAGAAAACATACAAAAAAGTTATTCTTATTTATTTAATTTTGAAAAAATAAGCTCAGATTTCTTTGAACAAAACAGTAACAAAAGATATGTATGGGCAGATTTGTTTTTATGGTTAAAATATATAAATGAATTATAAAACTGCACATCAGAATAAAATTGTTCTTGTCTATCCTTTAGCCACTAATTATTTTCAGGGCCTACCCTACTCTTTGCTTTTTTTAGAAAGAACGCTTCGGGATGAAAGTCTTGACGTCGTTATTTTTGACCAAAAAACAATAGAAGAAGATGAAATTATAAAGTATGTAACCGAAAACCAGGAAACTATTTTATTAGTGGGGTTTAGTGTAATGTTGAGTGTTCAGCTGATCTATGCGCATAAAATTGCTGAATACATTAAAAAAAATTATAATATTCCAACAGTGTTTGGCGGTTGGTTCCCCACCTCATACCCTGAAATATGTATTGATGAAAGTTTTGTTGATTTTATAATTCTTGGTCCGGGAGAGAAACCATTTTCAGAACTTGTAAAAAAAATACAGCAACATGAAAATGATTTTGAGAAAATAAATGCATTGGGCTATAAAAAAAATGACAACATTCATATAAATAAAAATATACACTGGGGAAATAATTTTGCATACCCCCAATTGGATTTTTCAAAAATCAATATTCAGAATTATATAGAACGAAATGGGAAAACCCTTCAATACATAGCCACCAGAGGTTGTAATTGCAAATGTAATTTTTGCTCCTTATCATCAGCCAAAGGATTTTACCATGAAACGAATTCCGTTGAACATGTAATTTCTGACCTTACGTACTTTAAGAAACTTGCGCCACAGATCGATCAAATAAAATTCAATGATGATAATTTCTTCACAAATAAAGATTTTGTGCTTAGATTGAGTGAAGAACTGATTAAAAACGAACTTAATATAACCTGGCTTGCCAGTGCACATATCAAACAGTTTCTTTTATTGTACAGTGAAGAGGAATTAAGAATTATTAAGCAATCAGGATGCGTTTTAATATATTTCGGGGCGGAATCGGGAGATAATAATGTGTTACAAAACATCAACAAAAACTATAAAGTCACTGATATCATCAAAGTAACATCGCTTTTGAAAAAACATAATATTCAAACATCTTATAGTTTTATGATCGGATTCCCACCCGATCCTGATAAAGACACAAAAAAAACCCTTCTTTTGTTCATGAAGTTGTATAGAATCAATCATAATTTACACACGACCATAAATATATACATGCCTCTGAACAATAATATTTATATGGATGAGGCTATAAAACTCGGATTTAAAATACCCGAATCCTATTCAGAATTTGAAAATTTTGTGAAAAACGGAGCCAATTTGCCCTGGATAAAAGACGACATTATTAATATATTAAACTATTTTGGAAACTTTTATTTTCCGGTTTTTAAAAGAGAATACCCTGTGAACATTAATGATAAAATGAAAAAAACATGGCGGATTTTTTTTATTATTTTTTACCCCTTTGTTAAAATCAGATTTTTGCTAAATATCATGCAATTTCCCTTTGATGCGGTTATAGGATTAAAAATACTCAGCTCTATTGAAAAAAAGAAAAACATTACATCTGAAAGGGATTTAAACAATTTTATGATTGGTATAAAAAGAAATGAAAAATAAAAAATACCGAAAATCATTATTTATAGTTCTTTCATCAATTGTTATTGTTGTTTTTTTTGCTTTTTCTTTGAATAGCTACCTGAAAAAAACCATCTATTCAGGACCGGTCAGCTTAGAACTATGCGGATTGACAACAGATAAGTACACGATCGAGGCAACTACGCCCCGTGGAAACCATCTTTTTTTTCAACACACCCAAATAACATATTTTGACAGCAGTTACCGGGCCACAGCCAGTTTAACAATCAAACTTTCTGACAGTATTCATTGTAATGAATCAGGAATACTAATTTACTTAAATGGCAGTAACCTGATAAAAAAATGTCCTTCCAAAAATGGTTTTATCATCCTTGATAAAGCAGATTTTAATAATCAGAGCTACTGGAAAAAGTTGTATGGCGCTGCTGTTTTTATATTTCATAAGATCCGCATTTTATTAGCAATCCTAGTTATTATAATTATGATTTTCACTGTTTTCTTTTTTCGAAAGAAATTAAATCAAATAGTTCATACTGTTTCAAATTTAGTGAAAAAAAACCCTCTTCTGTTTATACTTAACTGGACCATATTTTGTGTTATAATTGTATTGTTAATCAAACCGCCTGATTTCAGAAACCTTGTTGTTTCCAAACACAATCCCGACCAGATTGATTATCAGAATATGGCTGTTAATTTTTCACTTGGATACGGGATCAATATCAGTGGGAGAATTGCAGAAATTACGGACTACAAAACATTTTGCTCAGATAAACAAGCGGAGACACAGAATGAGATAAAAGGAAGGCGTTACGATAGATTTCCCGCGTACTCAGTTCTAGTTGGATGTCTTTACTTCATGGTGGGAAACAACCCCGTTATGATAAAATTTCTACAACTAATTCTTTTGACTTCTGTTGTCATTCTGCTTATTCTATTAAGCCGGCAAAACTGGGGAAATACTGGATTTTACGGAAGTTTATCCGGGGCGCCTTTTCTTCTGTTTTATTTAAGCGATTATGCAGAAATGATATCGCCGGATATAATTACTGTGTGCATAAATATCATCATCATATATTTTTACTTGCGGTTCAGAAAACATATGACTTTAAAATACGCTGTATTATTAGGGGTCGCATCGGGCATAAGCATGTTGTTCAAAGCCAGCTTGATGTTCTTTTTTGTTTTCATGTTTGCAGATACAGGTATGTTGCTTTTTCGGCGCACCAAAACAAAAAGATGGAAATTGTTCATGGGTCTTTATCTATCATTTTTTTCAGTATGGCTGCCATATAATATTTTCAGTATTTATAAATCATATAACAAAAAGCAATCTGCAAAAGAAATTATCAGCAAGGTCACCAGCAGCAATTGTCATGTAAATGAGATCAACTCTCTAGTATCAGAAATGGAAACATATGATTCAAAATGGGCCATCAAAGATGCTGATATTACCAGGTTTAACGATGAGGTATTGCCTTTTTTAAAGAAAAATAAATTTGTAAAACTGACTGGTTCCGGTTATAGCAAGGGGCTCGAAAAACTCATATTAATACTTCATTACTCTGAGTATTCACATATATACTTAATGGTACAATTATTCGGCACTACCGGCCTATTAGATATTAACAATGAGTTTGCTTCGGATGGTTATTTATCTGACGAGTGGGCCTTTAACCCTTCGAGCCATTACAGCAATGACGGGCTTTCAGGAAAACCAGACCTTTTAAGGGTGCTTAATTTTTATTACCATTATCCGTCAAAGATTTTAAGTATAACTTCTGCAAAACTTAATTCCTATTTTTCAAAAAACTTTATATTACCCGTCTTCATTTTATTAGCTATCAGCGCTTTATTACTTAACTTGTTGTTACAAATAAAGCAAAAAGGCTATGTGTGGAAAAATGTCTTTGTTTTGTTTTTTTTGATAACCACCGGACTTTTATTTATTATTGATAATAAATATTTACCTCTTTTGTTCATAATGGCATTATTTGCATTAACGGTAACCATTAAATATCGCGTTTATTTTCCTGCTCCGCTTATCTTTTTATATATATCAATGGTATTATTTCCTGTTATAACATTTGGCAATCCGAGATACCTTATTTACTACGATTCCTTTATTTTTGTACTTTGTGGAATTTTATTGATTGATTTAATATATTCTGTAAAAACCCTTGTAAAAGTCAAAACTAATTCATGAGCCTGATTAAAGCTTTAAGAATTCCTGAGGTTGCTCTGATGAGTGGCTTTTTTATTATTGGTAGTTTTTTTGGCATTGATGAGTGGAATTATAACATCCTGATAAAACTGGTTATGATCTGTTTCATCTCTTTTTTTACCATACTTTCAGTATATACCTATAATGCAGCAGCCGGCAAACAAGCAGATGTTTTTAATAAAAGGCTGTCGGCTCTTGGTAAATTCAGTTCATTAACCTATAAAATATCAGGTATTATTTTTTTGTTATTTTCAATTGCATTATCCGCATTGATCCACATAATTTTCCCCTTACTGACTTTAATTGTATACTTAATCTGGCTGGTTTATGCTCATCCGAAATGGGGGCTTAAACACAAAGCTTATTGGGGAACCGTGCTGCATTTCTTTGCGCAGATCCTGCATTTCAATATGTGCTATTTTGCATTCAAAGATGTTAGTATTTATTCAATCTCGCTTTCGGTTTTTTTTGCTATTGCATTTTCAGCCGGGCATTTAAATCATGAGATAATAGATTATGAAGCGGATAAGCATGCCCAAATCAAAACAACGGCTGTTAAGCATGGGATACATAAAGTTTTATTTACAATAATAGTTTTATGTGCTGTCAATATTTTTTATTGTTTTGTTTTGAAAAGGATGGGTATCATTGACAATACAATGAGCTGGCTGATGATTATACCTTCATTTTTACACTTATCTCTTTATATTATATATGCGAAAAACATTCTGAAGAAATCAAAATTAATCAGAAGCTTTTATAGAACGTTTTATTTAATCAGCATACTTTTAATAATTATTGACAAATATTTTAATATATTGACATGATATTTATAAATTGCGTGGAAAAAAGATCTGTGGGTTTTTTCAGGCCGTTCTTTCCCGCATCACTTCCTTATGGGATTGCATATTTAATGGCTATGCTCAGAAAAGAAAACCTTCCTTTTGATTTTTTTGACGAACAGGTACACCTGCTTACCGAACAGCAAATAAATAAAATATCAGGTAACTATGATAAACCATTGGCGTTTTGTATCAGTTTTCTGACAGAGGCAACACACAGAGCGCTCAGCATCACGAACTGGATAAAAAATCATTACCCGGACTCCGTAACAATACTGGGAGGAATTCATGTTACGGCTCTTCCTGAAGAAATTCTTGCCAATACATCGGTTGACTATGTTTTTACCGGCGAAGCTGAAAACGCAATTATTGATATATATAATAAAATTCTTAATAAAAAAAGCCTTGCAGATATTAAAGGCATAGGTTACAGGAAAAATGAAAAAAACATTATCAATGAAAGGTGTCCGGTCATTAATGATCTTGATGATATCCCCATTATCCCTTACGAAATATTTGCACCTTACAAAAAATACGATTTAGGATATATTACTTCTTCAAGAGGGTGCCCATATAATTGCATATTTTGTAACAACAATTTAACGGGTTCAAGAAAATGCAGGTATAATTCAACAAACAAAACAATAGAAGAACTGGATTTATTAATAAATAAATACAATCAGACAGATATTACTTTTTTTGATGATAATTTTTTATCAGAGCACCAACGGGTTTACGAATTGTGTGAACATATAGAAAAAAAAGAATTAAATAAAAAGGCACAGTTCATGTTTCAAACCAGGGCTAAGGATGTCGATCCGGAAATAATGAAACGTTTATTCACTGTTGGTTTCAAAACGGTTTTTTTTGGAATAGAAACGGTGTCTGAACACTTATTGAGAACGATTGGTAAAAATGAAAACCCGGGGCAAATTGCTTCAGCAGTGGCTTTAGCAAAAAAAACAGGCTATAAGGTCATCGCTAATTATTTATATTGTCTGCCGGGTGAAACCACTGAAGACAGAAAGGAATGCCTTCGTTTTTCTATTCAGAACAATATTGATGTTGTTAAATTCAACAATGTAGTACCCTATCCGGGCACCAGATTATTTAATACGTATAATACGACACCATTTATCAGAACCATGCGGGATTATAGAAATTATAATTCTCAACTGATTCTTATTACGCCCTTTTGGAGAAAAATAATTTTTCCTTTTATACCCGCAAAAAACACGAAACAAATGATCATTCATGACACATGGTCGTCATATTTGAAATTCTATTTCAGGGCAAAAATTTTAAAATCAATAGTCAGGGATAAAAAATGGGGCGGAATACTATTCAGGATGGGCAATGATACGAAAGAAGTGATATATAACATACCGGGTGCTATTCTTTTATTTTTTGATTTAGTAATAAAAATCTTTGGGGTCTTATTGAAATGCTTTACACGTGGGTTTTACAAAAAACAAATTGAAACCAATAAACAGGTTTATTAAAAAAGATGATTGTTTTTATAAATTCATATACTCAGAATAAGAGCAATCGGTTTGCTTTGTTTTCTCCTGTATTTCCGCCTATCGGAGTGGGTTATCTTGCCTCAATAGCCCAAAAAAAAGGAATAAGATTTAAAATCTTTGACCAGCAGATTCACCCGGGAATTGAACGTACTATTTGCAAAGAAATTTCCTTTAGCGGAGAACCTGTTGTTTTTGCGTTTAGTGTTGTTACTTCTGCATTTGAATCCGCAATAAAAACAGCTTCTTTTATTAAACAAAAATACCGCGGATGTTTAATAATTTTTGGCGGTATTCACCCTACCGCCATGCCTGAGGAAGTTTTAGAAAGCGGATCGGTTGACATAGCAGTTCGCGGAGAAGGAGAACACATACTGTTTGATATTTATGAAAAATATATAAATAATAAACCCTGGACTGACATCAGGGGAATTTCCTATGTTAAAAACTCATCCTTTATTCATAATCCGGATCGTGAAACTGTTGATTCTCTGGATGATTTACCTGTATTCCCATATGAATTGTTTGAAAATATTCCCAGATATGATTTAGGTGTGATATTAAGTTCAAGGGGGTGCAAAAAGAATTGTTGTTTTTGCAGTAATCATATTATCAGCAAAAAAAATGTACGTTATATCGCTGCCGGTAAAGTAATTGATACCATAGAGCTATTAATTGAAAAGTACAAGAAAAATCATATTCTGTTTTTAGATGATAATTTTTTAGAGGATAAAGTAAGGATAGCAGAACTTGTGCGTAGTATCAGAGAAAAAAAATTAAATGATAAATGCCGTTTCAGTTTTCAGGCAAGATGCGACCAGGTGGATTACCCCCTCTTACATGAACTTTATTTATCAGGATTTCGCACTGTCTTTTTTGGCATTGAAACGCTATCGGAAAATCTGTTAAAAAAAATACATAAAGGACTAAGCCCGTCAGTTATTGAAAATGCTGTAAGAATTTCATCTGAAACAGGATTTAAGGTGCAGGCAAGTTTTATTTTCGGTTTGCCCAATGAAACGTATAAGGACAGAATCAAAACGCTGAATTTTGCAGTACAAAACCCTATTGATATCGCAAAATTTAATAATGCAGTTCCCTATCCCGGAACCGCTTTATATAATGAAGGGCTCCAAAAAAACAGGATTTGCTTTAATAAGGACTATTCAAATGCTGATACATTGATTGGGCTGACCGACGGCCTGTTTTCAAAAAGAAATCTGCCTTTAAAGCCGGATGATAGAAATAATAAATCCGTAAAACGGTTTATTATTTTAAGTTATCTGGTTTTTTATCTTAATTTTTCCAGGATAAAGAACATATTTTGCGGTGGAAAAGACACTATTAAATGGATGTATATAAAGGATAAAAAAAAGAATTTTTTTAGTTTTAAGTTTTTCCCTCTCCTACTGCTCTTTCTTGCGCTTTTTGTTAAATTTTCAGCAGTGTTTTTTTACCCTTCAAAAGAGAATTATTTTTACTATTCTGCGATAAAGCATAAAATGAATGCAAAGCCTTGATGCAATTTTTATAGCTCCTCCTTTTGAGCATGGTAATGAAACCATGTGGAAACAATTTGATTATTTCTTTCCACCCTATGGCTTAGCCCATATTGCTTCCTATATAAGACAATTCGGTTACAAATCCATCATTATTGATTGTTTGGTTGAGTCAAAAAACCTGCTTGATTTTGAGAACGTTTTCAGGGAAAAATATTATAATAAAGTTCATTCAAAACTATTTGCAATCACTGCCGTCACTCCAATTATTGATAACGCTTTATTTATTGCTGATGTAATCAAAAAATTATATCCGGAATCTACAGTTGTTTTAGGCGGGCCTCATCCGAGCCATTTATATCAAGAGCTGATAAAAAATAAAAATATTGATATAATTGTAATTGGCGAAGGTGAAATTACTTTTAAAGAAATAATTGACGGTAATGAACTCAAAGAAATTAATGGCATTTCATATAAAGAAACGATAAATGGCAAAAGTACTGAATTTCTCACTCCCCCCAGAGAACGAATAAAAAATCCTGACATTTTACCGATCCCTGCTTATGATCTCTTACAGATGCAAGCTTATAAGGCACCGAAATATTCAAATCAGAATATCCCCTCAATGAGCATGGTAACCAGCAGGGGATGTATTGGCAAATGCTCTTTTTGCAGTAAGATATTTCATGAGGTTTATTTTATGTCAGCCGAAAGGGTGCTTGCAGAAATTGAACATCTTTATAACAACTACGGTGTCAGACAAATTATTTTTTATGATGACACTTTTACTATTGACGTAAAAAGAGTAAAGGAGATATGCGCATTAATTACTGAGAGAAAAATTGATATCAGATGGACATGCTTTGCGAGAGTGGATTGTGTTGATTACGAAACGCTGGTTGCCATGAAAAACGCCGGATGTGAACACATAATGTATGGCGTGGAAAATTTCAATGAAGAAGTACTGAAAAAGGTAAACAAAAAAATAAACATTGAACAGGTATTTCAAGCTGTGCGGCTGACCAAAAAAGCAGGTATAACCTGCAGGGTGAGTTTGATGATTGGAAATCCCGGCGAAACTAAAGCAATAATTAAGCAAAATATGAGGATGATCCATAAACTGCGTCCCGATTACCTGCAGGTCCTGATTTTTCATCCTTTGCCGGGCGCCCCTTTATATGATCATTTTAAGAACAATAATCTTATTACAGCCACAAACTGGAGCGAATTCAACTTTACTAAACCATTGTTTATACACGAAACCTTAAGTCAAAAAACAATACGTAATTATTACATATTAATGTATTTAAACTTTTACCTGAGCCCCTGGTTTATTTTATCACAACTAAGAAAAATCTTTATCAAAAATGAAAGAAAGCGTTTGATCTGGGGACTGAAAGCGTTTGTGACCTTTGTTTACAAAAATATGTTGTTAACTGCTAAAATAAAAAAATAAAGCATGAATACCGGGCTGAAATGCTTATTGTTAGCTCCAAATTTTTTTTATGCAAAAGGAAGTATTTATAAAGAAGTCAGTAAATACGATCCTCCTCTGGGATTAGCCCATTTATCATCTTTTCTGAATCTGCATGGATATAATACCATCGTTTATGATCTGAATGTTGAAATAAACTCTTCTACAGGGATTGCTGCCTTTTTAGAGAATTTAAAAAACACTTTTGATTATAAGGATTTAAATATAGGGATACCTTTTTTTACAACATTTGCAAACAACTCATATCATCTTGCTCAGGTTTGCAGGAAAATATTCCCTGATGCTACGATTATTGCTGGTGGAGCGCACGCAACATTTATGCCTGATGAAGTCCTGAACAATGAAAACATTGATATTGTTGTGCGCGGTGAAGGGGAACTTAGTTTATTGGATATCGTATCGTTAAAACCGCTTTCCCGGATAGAGGGAATAAGCTATAAAGAATATGATTCCGGCCAAATTCACATTAAACATAATAAAGACAGAAGCAGAATAAAAGATTTGGACACGTTACCCATGCCCGCCTACCATCAACTGCATCTTGAAAAATACATGCCGGTATTGGGTTCTTATAAAAGCCTGCCTGCAGTAACTATGGTCAGTTCGCGTGGATGCCCCGGGCGCTGTAAGTTTTGTTGCCGCACTATGGGTAATTTTGTTGCTTACAGGTCGCCCCAAAAAATCATTGAAGAAATAAAATATCTCATTGATAATTATGGAATAAAACAAGTGAACTTTTATGACGATACCTTTACTTTACATAAGAACAGAGTGACTGATTTGTGTGATTTAATCATCAGTCAGGGGCTGAGATTTGACTGGACTTGTTTTTCCAGAATAGACTCTGTTGATGAAGATTTATTAAAGAAGATGAAAGCAGCAGGATGCTACCAGATCATGTATGGAGTCGAAAATTTTGACAATACCGTTTTAGACGAACTGTCAAAGAAAGTAAATATCAGCCAAATCGAAAAGATTGTCCGGTTGACAAAAAGATTAAAAATTAATTGCAGAGTATCTTTATTAATAGGGAGTCCGGGAGATACAAAACAAACCTATAGGACAAACTTAAGGGCATTGAAAAAGCTAAAACCGGATATTGTGGTGATAAATATAACCACTCCGTTTCCGGGAACTGAACTTTACGAATGGGCAAAAAACAATGACCGGCTATTGACTAATGACTGGAACCAGTATGATGGGAAACAGGCGGTTATGAAAATAGATGGGTTAACATCCAAAGAAATTTACAAATATTATCACAAAATGTACCTGCAATTTTATTTCAGGCCAGCCTATATTATCAGCAGAGTTAAAACTATAAAAAGCTTTACAGAAATAAAAGTATTGTTTATTGGAGTTTATAAACTTTTAAGTTTTTTATTAAAAAGGTATCTTGCAAGAGAGTGATGCACCGGCATAACATCCGCAAAAACGGCAATCAAGGTCTGAAAAACAGTATTTCGTATTAAATTGATAATCAAAATGCAATACATTGCTTCTCCAGTAACAATAATCTGTATGGTCGGGTTTTTCATACCAATGTATCATCTGTCTGGTAAAAAATAATTTGCCAGGGTATATTGTTTTTACCCGTTTTAGTTCGCTAATTATTTTACATCTTTCTTCCTTTTTTATAATGTCTGTATTTTCATCCGGAGTTCTGTTCGGCGTAATAATATTACATACCACACCTTTAAAATTGTTTTGATTTGCCAGAAGAATTGCAGATTCCAGATCAGAATAATTATCAGGCCGCAATGTAAAATTTATTATAACACGTTTATCCCCTTCGTAATTCGAAACAGCATTTTTAAAGCTATTTATCCCCCTGATTTTATCATTTATATCTTCATTGCCATCAATAGACAGAAAAATCCTGCAGGTATACTCCTGAGGTATTTTAATTTGTCCATTAGTAATAATATCTACGTATCTGAATGTTTTTATTGCCTGTTGAATAACATCCATTCTCAGGGTGGGTTCGCCGCCGACTAATAAAACATAACGAACACCTTTACCATAGAGTGTTTTAAAAAAAACAATCCATTCACTACTATCTTTTTCATTTTTATTTCCGATGTTATTATAATAACAATGGCTGCAATGTAACTGGCAACGCCAGGTTGCGTCAACTTCAGCGATGTATTTATCTTTGAAAAATAATCTTTTTAATTCGTATAATAGCAGATATGCTGGAATATATCTCATTTGTTTTTTTTTCTGATCTTGTAATAAAATAATTTATAAAGCAGAGTAATTAGCTCAATTAAATTATAAGGTCTGAAGTAAAACCTGAAGTACGCATATATTTTTAACGCTTTGATTTTAAAAAACTGTATTTCAGGGGGATAGAAGTTTGGCAGTTTTTTAATCCCTTTCATATAAAGACTCCATTCGTTTTTAGAAAGCAATCCGTTATTAAGAGCTATTTCAAAAATAGCAGATCCCGGTAATGCAATCATTAAAAAGAATTGAGCATAATTAGATCTTATTTTTCGTGAAAATTTCAGAGTTTCATTTATTTGTTTTAAGGTTTCATTTGGATGACCTAAAATATAAGAGCAAAGGGTTTTGACTCCAATTCTCTTTGACAGGGCAATTATGTTTTTGTATTGATCGACGGGAATAATTTTATTTTCACTTTGTCTGACATTTTCATTACCGGATTCAACACCTAAAATAACATTATACAATCCGGCTTTCTTCATTATAACAAGAAGGTCTTCATCGATTTCATCAGCTCTTGTCAGGCACGACCATTTAAAATCAAGATTATTCTCGATAATAAAATTACATAGTTCAATAACTCGATTTCGATCATATGTAAACAGATCATCAATAAACGCAATCCATTTTACATTATATTTCTTTACTAAGGTTAAAACTTGATTCTTAACGATTGACAAATCATATAACCTTAACTTACTTTGACTATAATTGCTACAAAATTTACATTTATATTTACATCCTCTCGATGTAATGATTGAAAACCATTTAACTCCTGGATATACAAGATTTGTATAAAGATCCATATTATATAAATCATAATCGGGAAGAACATTAGAAATTGAAATGTCATAATATGCAGGTTCATTATATGAAAATTCTTCATTTCTATTTATAATAATACCAGGTATACTATCAAATTGTTCTTCATTATTAAAAAACATTTTACAGAATAAAGGGAAACTTTCCTCGCAATCACCCCGAAAACCAAAATCTAAACCTAAATCCATGATTATTTGCGGATCATTTGTTACATGAGGTCCGCCTGCAATCAGGATTGTCTTTTTAAATTCTTTTTTTATAGAAGAAGTAAGTTTATAAAAAAAAGGTAATGAGTTTGACATAATTGAATATCCAATAATACATGGATTGTCAGAATGTAATAATTTAATTATTTTATTAATATTTAGGCTGTTAGCATCTACATCATAAATTTTACTGGTAATATTGATCTTTTTTAAATATGCAGCTAAATATCCAACACCAAGATATGGATAAACAGACAATTTTAAATTTTTGGAATCGGTTGAAGTGATGAAAACACAATCCGTCATGGGTTTATTTTTTCTTTTGTTGGCTGCTATTATCAGTATTTCTCATAGTAAAAATTGTTTTTGAGATTTCGTTGGCAACTATCCTATGACCTTTTACTTTGTAATGTTGATCCCCGGGCCAGAAATAGTCATTAATGTCATCTTTTTTTGTTGTTTCAATAAAATCGGGCAGAACATCAACAACTGTTGCATTTTTTCCCATAGTATCGATCAGTTTATTGAGAACAATGTAATGATTTAATTTAACTTCTTTCATAAGAGGATGAAAAAGAAAAATGATGTGAATATTATGTTTATCTGCCAGTGTCACAAATCGCTGACAGACATCCTGCAGTAACATCTGTGCGTTAATGTAAGCATTAATTTGTTCTTTCTTTGATAACAGATGGTAATCATATCCCAAACCATTGCTTATAATAAGCCTGAATATAAAGCTCATGGCATATACAGGTTCCCAGCAGGGAGCGTTTTTATACCGTACGCTGCCATCGGGCTGAAACCGCTCAAAGCCGCCTCTGAATATCACATCGCTGATATCCGAATTATTAATTGGGACTATAACTATATCGGGACTATAGGCAAGCAATTCATTTTCTAAAGCATAAAATTGATACACGGGATCGCTGCCTATTACTCCAGCATTAAAAACCTCCCATTTAACAGAGTCAAATGATAATGCCTTTCTCAGTATTGAAATCCAGCAACTGTCACCGGTTACACCAACACCTTCTGAATATGAATCCCCTAATACAATCAACCTTGTTACATTTTTATTCTTTTTTACCTGGAATTCATTATCGCAAAAACCAAGTGAATTCGTTTTCCTGTAGTATTCAAATTCGGAGGTGATGTAATGCACTGTACTGTTGGCTGCCCGTCGCAATAAAGGTTTTGCATAACGACTGTCATAATTTGACAAGCCGTAAATCCCCCTTGTACGCTCGAAATAATTGGCATTGAGCCTGAATATCCTCAGTGTTGTTTCTGCTAATAATAAAACAATAAATACGGTAAAAAGAGATAACAGTACATTATTCCGCAAATTTGAAGATATTCTAAATAACCAAAAAACAAGGTAAAAAATTGTCAGTAAAAGAGCGAAAAGGAGCAGATAGAAACAGATTGAACTGATTATATTGATGTGTTCGAGCCCTTTTTTTAATAGTATGTATTCCCTTATCGAAAGAGTAACGACAATTATGGAATATAGAATAATGGAAAGGAATAGTACTTTCTGTTTATTTGTTTTGGAATAACAGACTTTTCGTATTTTATCTTTAAAATAAAAAAGTAAGATGACAATTATCACCAGCAGCAGCAATAACGCTCCGGGGAGATAAAATGGCCTGACCAGAGGCCAAAAGAAAACAGATAAAAAAGAGTTTATAAGGGATTTTTGTTTCTCAGGCTTTTTTAACATAAGCACCTGATATTTATCTGTGGTTTGAGTTAACGCCCATGATTGTTTTAAATTATCTGAACTGTAGGAATAATCATTTTCCCCAATACTTAAGTTTATTTTTACACCACTAATCAGGTAATGGGCTGGCAGTTTTATATAAATTGAATTCAGAAATGAATAATCCAGATGGTACGTTTGAGTAACCGTATCGAATGGGATATCAATAGTTCTGTTGAACGGGGTTTTTGCATACATTGAAACAGCTCCGGGCTCGTTTACTTCAATGCTTAATTTGACAGGTTCAAAATAATTAAGTTTGGGGTATACTATAGTGGCAAACAATATAAATATCAATAATACTAATGAAACAACGATTATTAATATTTTATGATAAAAATACAATTTCATGAATTGGATGCGTATGTCAACTATTAAACAAATTTACCAAAGAAATGAATAACTTTGTAATAAATACAAATATTAAAGACTATGATCATTGCCGGAGCAGGCTCAGCAGGAAGGGAAACCTTAGGGATTCTTGTAAAATATTTGAATTACCCCGGAGAGGTTGTATTTTATGATGATAATAAGAATATTCCTCCTGTAATAAATGGTGAGTACAAGGTAATTAAAGATGAAGAATCGTTGAAAAGGCATGTAAAAAAAGATCCTTCATTTTGTGTTGCTATCGGTAATCCAAGATTACGGGAAAGAGTTTTCAAAAAGTTTGTTCAAATGGGCGCTGAGGCCGTCAATGTTATTTCTTCAAATGTTTTTTGTTTGTCACAAATTGAGAATAATGGAACCATAATTCAGCCGGGGGCGGTATTATCCTTTGATGTAAAAATTGGCAAGTCGTGTATGATACATGCTCATTGTACTATTGGACATAAAGTAGAAATTGGGGATTTCGTAAACACAGGTCCGCTGGTATCCATAATCGGACCGGCTCAAATAGGTGATTTCTGTTATATCGGTGCAGGAGCGGTTATTCTTCCAAATATCGAAATAGGGAAACACGTAATCATATCTGCCGGAAGCATAGTGAAAAGAAATGTACAGGATTACGAATGCCTGTAAGGAGTGATTTTAACTTTTTGGTTTTAGCTATGCCATTAACAGAAACTGAAAAGCCAGGATGGTTAAATGATCTGAGATAGTATTTTCGTCTTTTTCAATAAATTCATTAATGATCAATGGGTTTGCCAGTTGTTTTAAATAAATCAAAAAATCCTCAGTAAAGAACATTAAAGGCAGTTTTTCCAAAACAATATCCATTTTTCTGTTAACAAGGTTTGTTTCTGTTTTATTTGTCAATAACGCTAACAATATTTCCTTTGCCATTAATTTATTTTCTATTAAGTTTTTTTGACGAACAGGGTCTTCTTCATGAATTGATTTCATTTTTATACACCATAACTCTATCAGCTCTATTAATGCGTTATACCTGTTTATGTTTTTCTTTTTTGTTTCGTTTTCAGATGTATCGAAATTAGTCTTTTGATAATATTCTAATAGTTTCTTAATTTCGTATTCTGCCATTGACCATATGGCAAGGTTCCAGGGTTTCATCAGGGTATTATAAGAAAAGCCCCAACCATTATAATTACAATTTTTTACAATATCGGGTATTTCAAATGCATTGATCTGCATTGGGCAAACAGCAATGGAAAATTGTGTTCCTTCTAACTTGCAGTAGTCAGCAAATTTCATGATATTTTCCATAGTTTTTTCGAATGATGCCCCAAGTCTTATTTGTTCATATGAACTCTTGGTAAAACTGTCAACCGAGGCCGTGATATTGAACCGCCCCTTGTCAAGAGTTTCTTTTATCTTATCATTCCAAATGGTGGCATTCGTGGTAATATACAAATCCATTTGGGGGTTAATCCTCACTATATTGTTCCATATTTTATAATTAGATTCTATCAAAAACGGCTCTCCGCCTGTAAAGACAGCTCCTTTTAAATGAGGAATAAACTCATCAAGTTGTTTGATAAATTTTTCATCGTAAACAAAAGATCTTTCTTTTTGGCCAATGTTTTTATTTCGCTGAATGGTTGATGACAAACCGGCGTCACACATGACACACGCCAGGTTGCATGTGTTTTCAAGCGAAAAATCCATAAATGCGGGATACCTTGATTTATTGGGCGGATAATGATCAAAAGCCAGTGCATTAACATTGGAAAAGTTTCCGTTTAAATAATTTGATTTACAGAAATTACATGAAGAAGGGATATCGTACTGTTTCATTTTTTTGCGCATCTGCTGCAGTTCGGTTCCAAACCATATTTCTTTCAGTGTCCTTTCTGATAAAGAATAATAATCGATATGATGGCAACAAACCTGTACAAATCCATTACGATGAAACCTAAGCGAAGTAAAAGGCGCCCAGCAAAAAGCGCTGTGCTTTTCTTTTGGCCGGCTTTTATTATATGTTTTTTTCAAGGACAAGTCAGTGTTTCTTTTCCTGGAGATTAAATCATTAAAAATCCTCATTCTTCTGTTGTTATTAAATACGAAATTATGAATAAAAACCAGAATAATCAATTATTTGTAGTATCTTTTTATTGTACTTTTTGTCTTGAAACAAAAAGTACCAATCCGCCAGCTGGCGGACAAGAAAATATATATCGAACCCTGTCTGCCGCCAGGCAGGCTCCGCACAGGCCACTCCCTGACACCGACATATTTTCTTGCCAGCGCACTTTGTTTCTGCGAAACAATTCGGCTTTTTCGGGACAGGTTAGCCGATATTTGGCGCGCGGGCAATTCCTGGCGTGCGAGCCGGCGGTGGCGTGAATCAGAAAACATTTGAAAATCTGCAAAGGCCCCGCCACAGGCGGGGTTTCCTGACGCAGCATAGCTGGTCGGGACTACTTTGCATAGATTTTCAATGTTTTCTGAGAGCGGGAGGAAGCATTCGCCAGGAGGTCCTTTTTTGATTACTTTTTTGGACAAGCAAAAAAGTAATACAGAAATGTAATGGCGTTACAAGAATCTGCTCGAATTTTATATACCAGCACCTTAAAAAAAGAAATTGCCGGAAAAACTAATTACTATAAAAATCTACCAACGTTTTTCACCTGGAATACTTATTTTTGTTGTAATTAAAGGATGTTATAAAAAATGTATTTAAATACAATAGTCCCGTTTATGGACTTAAGCAGGTTCTATAAACAATATGAAAAACAAATCCTCGATATAACCCGGAGCATTTACGAATCGGGCAGGTTTATGGATGGAGCATTTGTTGACCATTGTGAACACAAGCTTTCGGAAATATATAATTATCCGGAAACTGTATTGGTAAACAGCTGCACTGACGCCCTTTTCTTTGCATTACAGACAGCCGGTATCAAACCGGGTGATGAGGTTATTATCACTTCATTTTCATTTATTGCAAGCCTGACACCCATTTTAAGGGCAGGCGCCATACCGGTATTTGTCGATATTGATCCGGATACCTGCCTGATGGATTATGAAGAAATTCCTTCAAAAATCAACTCAAAGACCAGGGCTATATTGGCTGTTCATCTTTATGGACAGGTGCTGGATATGAAAAAAATCAATGCGATTGCTGAATCTCATTCATTAATTGTAATAGAAGATGCAGCTCAATCCATAGGAATAATTCCAAATTATGGCAACGCCAAAAAATCGGAATTTATTTGTTTGAGTTTTGACCCCACCAAAGTGGTTCACGCCTTTGGAAGCGGAGGCGCTGTAGTTTGTAATAATAAATATTCTGGAGAAATAAAGCAATTACGACACCATGGAAGGCAAAATAAAGAGTATGTAATTTTAGGGTATAATTCCAGAATCAGTGAACAACAGGCAGCACTGCTGCTTTTTCAACTTAATATGCTTGACACACTAATTTCAGAACGAAAATCTATTGCTAAAACCTATCTCTCTTTGCTGTCAAACACCACCCAAATACAATTACCTGATATTAAAACAGATACGAATTTTCATAAGTTTGTAGTGCAAACAGAAGAAAGAGACAAACTAAAAAATCACTTGCTGAGCAATGGTATAAATTGTATGATACATTATGAAAAAGCATTAAACGAACATAAAGTTTTAAGTCCTATATACAATGAAATAAGCCTCCCCAATACTCAACGAATGACAAAAAAAGTTTTAAGTCTCCCAATATTTTTTCAGATGAATTTTGGGGAAATTGAGAAGGTGTGCAAAATCATCAGAGATTATTTCTCAGGATAATATAATTTGCCGAAATATGCCATTCTAACGTAGTTTCTAAAACTCTTAATGGTTTCTTTTTCAATTTTTAAGATTTCTTCTTCGCTTAAATCCGATAAAAAGCAGGTAGGGTCTTCCTCATAAACATCACCCGTATAATAATAGGACATTACTCTGCAACCGCCGCAGGTATGTGTATATTTACAATTACCGCACTTCCCCTTAAGATTTTTTCTATCTGCTATTTTTTGAAACAAGTCCGAATTGAATAAAATATCTTTAAGGGGTGTTTTATATACATTCCCTCCGCTTACGTGGTCAAGAAACATCGGGCAGGGAGAAACTTCGCCTTCCGGGTTTATCGCATAATAAGCCCCCACCCAACAGCCAATGCTTGGATTTAATGGGATTTGTTCTTGTTTGAGGTTTTGTCCTGAGATAGCCTCATATACGTCAGGAGGCAGCATATATGGAGTGTAGCTGACCTGACCATTGAAATACTTTTGCAACACAGGATGAAAATATTCTTTGAGGGTTTCTTTATTGAACATGAGTTGAGGCATATTACAACTTCTTGGAACAAACGGAATTCTGTTTAATGGTAACTGAAGTTTATAGATGTATTCAACAGTCTTATCAAAACTATTTTTATTGAAATCGCCTATGGTTACGCTTATATTAATACGGAAGTTATATTTATTAATACGTTCAATCACCTCAAGGGTATGCTCTACTTCCATATTCCTTGTTTCTTTATTGGAAAAATCGAATGAATTTATACCCAGAGAAATGATCAGATTTTCTCCGACAGCGGCCTTTATCATTTCGAGGTTTTTATCTGTTAGCAGCAATCCGTTGCTTGCTATGCCAATATTGAAACCGATACGGTTTGCTTCTGCAAGCAGATCAGCATAGTCCTTTCGAAGTAAAAATTCTCCTCCGGAAAAATCTATGAGGCGTGTGCCAAGAGCATATGCCGGAACTAAAACTTTATCAATAATATCAGAAAAAGGCCTGTCCTTAAAGATTTTGTTCTTCGATGACCCTGACGAACAATACATGCAACTCAGGTTACAGTTACGTGTGGTTTCAAAATATAAGGTGTGAAATTTTTTTAACATATATTATAGTCATAGTATTATTCAAAAATAGAACTTTCTTTTTATATTTGTTGAAAAAATGATGTCTGATAAAGAATTGAGTTTGAGTGATAAAATAATCCAGCGCTTACCGTATCTTGATTATTTCTGCTTTGTGGATGAAATAAGCGATATAAATGAATATTCAGTTACCGGACATTATACATTCCCCGAAAGTTCTTTTTTTTATAAGGCCCATTTTAAACATATACCTGTAACTCCGGGGGTAATCCTGCTCGAAATGATGGGGCAGATCGGATTGGTTTGCCATTTAATATTTATACATGGTTTATATAAAAACGAAGTCCCCTTTCACCCGATATTATCGAATGTTGATGCCACTTTTCTAAAGAAAGTAAATATAAATGACAGGCTTACTGTTATATCCAAAAGGATTTATTACAGGCATGAAACTCTTAAATCAGACGTTGAATTGTACAATTCATCCAACGAACTATGCGTTATTAAAAGAGCTCAACTGAAATTAGTATATGATTGATTATGGCTGAAAAGAAAGTGGTAATAACCGGAATGGGCGTTGTATCTCCCAATGGCTTAGGTGTGGAGGAGTTTAAAAAAAGTCTGTACATTGCCCGATCAGGCATTGTATGGATTGAAGAATTAAAAAATCTTGGATTCAATTGCCAGGTAGGTGGTTTATGTAATATTGATGAAAATATTATGAGGAGTAAATATCCTGTATTAAACACCCCGCTTGTAAGCAGAAGTACGTTTTTGCTCATTTCATCTTGTTTTGAAGCAATTGAAAATGCCGGATTACTACATACTTTTGATTTTGAATCGACTAAAGAATATGATTTAATTGTTGGCTCAACCATCGGTGCCGCTGACTTATGGGGAAGTAAAGTTGTGCACAGCGTTGATAACGGACAGCACCTTAAACTTGGCAGTTCGGCTTTTGAACAGGTAATTAACTCAAGCCCTGCAGCCATGCTTGCAGGGATACTCGGACTCTGTGGAAGGGTTATTTCTTTATCTTATGCCTGTGCCAGTGGAACAGAAGCCATTATTGAAGCAACACACCGAATAACGTATGAAAATAAAAAGGTGGTGATTGCATGCGGCGTTGAACCTTATTCAAAGTATTATTGGGCAACGATGGATGCCATGAGGATTACAAATCCCCACTTTAATGAATCGCCTGCAAAAGCAAGCAGACCTCTGAGTTCTTCTGCAAGAGGGTTTGTACCGGCCGAAGGAAGCGCTGTACTGATTATTGAAGATTATGAACATGCTGTTAAAAGAGGTGCCTGCATTCTGGCAGAAATAATTGGCAGCCACATAAACTGTGGAGGACAACGCGATGGTGGTAGTATGACAGCTACCAATAAAAACAAACTCATGGAATGTCTTTCGCTGGCTATTCGTGATGCTGGTATTGCCACAGATAGAATAGATTATATTTCCGGACACCTGACAGGAACAAAATCCGACCCTGTAGAAGTTGAAGCATGGTCAAAAGTATTATCAGACAGGACAAAACCGTTTCCAGTTATAAATGCAACCAAGTCTTTGACCGGTCATACCGTTGGCGCATGTGGCACAATTGAATTAGTGGCAGCTGTTTTACAAATGAACAACAGCTTTATTCATGCATCTGTGAACTGTGAAGATTTGCACCCCCAAATAAATAATACCATTGGCGGTAATTCTATTCCGCACCATCGGCTGGATGATTTTAAAATTGACTATCTGGCCAAAGCAAGCTTTGGTTTCGGAGATGTGAATGCCTGTTTGATTTTAAAAAATCCATATGCCAGCTAGGGTTGTAATTACCGGTCTGGGTGTTGTTTCCCCAAATGCATCAGGTATACGTTCTTTTAAGACCGCATTGGAGGAGGGTAAATCGGGAATAAGGTATATTGAAGAACTCGAGCGATATAATTTTACCTGTCATTATGGAGGAGTACCTGAAAAAATAAATGAAGAACAACAATCCATCCTGGATAAATACAGTCTTGATGAAGCAGATGATTCTATAAAATACGCTGTTCTGGCTGGGCTTGAAGCATGGACTGACGCAGGGTTTACTATTCCTGATTTTTTCGAAAACAATACCCTTGATGATGCAGGTTGTATAATAGGTACAAGTCTGGGCGGGACAGAAATATTCATACGCAAAATGTATCCTGTGATTACGATGGGCAATGTCAGACGTTTGGGAAGCCAGATCGTAGAGCACTGGATGCCCAGCGGGCCCGCCGCATCACTTTCAAAGATTCTGGCTTTAGGTAATCAGACAACTGCAAACTCATCTGCATGCTCTACAGGCCTTGAATCAATCATAATGTCTGCAGACAGAATACGAAACGGGAAGGCACAATTTATGCTGGCAGGAGGTACTGACCCATATACGCCATATTGCTGGGCAGGATTTGATGCTATGCGGCTTTTATGCAGGAATAAATACACAGATCCGGCCAAAGCAAGTCGTCCGCTTAGTGTTACAGCCAGTGGGTTTGTTCCATCAGCAGGTGCAGGAGTTGTTTTACTTGAAAACCTTGAACATGCCGTTAAAAGAAATGCCAGAATTTATTCAGAAATAGCAGGTTCAGAAATAAATTCCGGTGGTCACCGCAATGGTGGTAGTATGACGTACCCTAATCCCGTGAAAGTAATAGAATGTATTAAATCTGCGTTATTTAATGCCAATATAAATCCTCAAAAAATCGATTTTGTAAGCGGACATCTGACAGGCACCAAAGCAGATGTACTTGAGATTTTAAACTGGAAAAAAGCTCTTTCATTCGGAAACAATATGCCCTTCATAAATGCTCCAAAATCAATGATCGGTCATACCATCGGCGCCGCCGGGGCCATAGAACTTATTGCAGCAATTCTTCAATTAACATACAACTTTGTACATCCCTCAATCAACAGTGAGGATTTACATCCCGAAATCCAACAAATGGTAGACCGGGAGAAAATACCTTTATCCGTTGTTAAAAATGTGTCATTAAACTATATTGCGAAGGCTAGTTTTGGCTTTGGCGATGTAAATTCCTGCATAATTCTAAAAAAATATGTATAAATTTGTAATAAAAATTTATGGAAAAAATAAAAGAAACCATTGTTGAGATTTTACAAAAATACACGTTCAACAAATCTGTATGGGATAACTTTTCGGGACAGACGAAATTAATGGCTGATTTAAAGATCAATTCTGCACGAATCGTGGATATCATTTTAGATGTTGAAGAAAAGTATAATATTACCATTGAAGACAATTTGCTTGAAAAACTTATTACTATAGATGATGTCGTAAAAATGATTGAAGAAAAAATAAAAGAATAGAAATTGGGAGACATAAAAATTGCTCATGATTTAGTCAGCTTAAATAGTTTTTCTTCATCTTTTGATTATTTTAAAAAAATTTCCTCTTTTGGTGAAGCACAGCAGGTTTTTGCCCTGGAAAAAAAACTTCACATTAATGCCTTTCTTTTTTCAATCAAAGAAGCAGCCTATAAAGTGATGACGAAATCAGGTTTTAATAAAGCCTTCGCCCCGCGAAAATTCAGGATATTATCAATCAATGGAAAAAAGGACTTTATAAATGAATTTGAAGGTATCGTCTTATATGAAGATGTGGAAATTTTTTTTACCACTATCCCTGATCAGGGATTCTGCTTAAGTATTGCAGGTTCTGAACAATTTATCCGTCATAAACTCATTATTAATACCACATTTTATGAAGAATTAACTGCTGAAAACCAATCTGAAATTGCAAGACAACAGCTTATAACTATGTTTACAGGACAAAGTACTTATTCAAATAACATCAGCATTATAAAAAGCAATAATGGAGTGCCTTATGCCTATGCAGGCCAAAATGCGATCCCTTATGAGATTTCAGTAAGTCACGACGGACAATATGTTTCAACCCTGATATACAAGAATGAATAAGCCAGTACTGAGTATCGGAATCATTACATGCAATCAGGGTCGTTTTATTGAAAAGGCCATTCAATCTCTGTTGGCGCAAAAAACCTCTTATGAATATGAAATAATCATTTGCGATGACGCCTCGGAAGACGATACTGCTGAAATTATTGATTCTCTATCTTCAAAACCAACCCGTCCGATACAATTTATAAGGAACGAAAAACGCTTAGGACCTATTTTTAACGGTAAAAACTTTTTCGATCAGGCAAGAGGAAAATACCTTTGTTATCTGGAGGCTGATGATTATTGGATTAATGAGAATAAAATACAAACACAAACTGATTTTCTGGAAGTCAACCCAGACTATGTTGGATGTTTTCATGATGCTGAAATCATCAGCGATATAATAATCTCAGAGCAAACTCCCGGACAGCTATTAGAACAAACCCACGGAATATGGAAGTATTATTCTCAGTTTAACAAATACACCCCCGACATGTACCCCTGGGATATTTTACAGCGAAAAATTGTTCCTACGGCCTCATTGCTTTTCAGAAATATCTTATCAGAAGATTTTTTTGAACGTTTCAGCGGCAACAAGCTTTCCATTAGCTGGGCATTGCATCTTGAACTTATTAAAAACAGTAAATTCAGATATTTTAATGAGCCCTGGTCGGTTTATCTTGATCATGAAGATGGTTTTTCAAAAAGTATTGATTTATTATCCTATAAGTTAAACAATATCGATATCCTGCAGAAATTCTCAAAAGACGATTATTACAAAACCATCATCAAAGATGTGTACAAGGCAATCGCCAATGAATATTACTTTCTTTTGCATTGCAACGAGGCCAAAAAACTGGATAAGAAGCAATACAAATACTATTGCTCTGAATATAAAAAATGGACGGAAAGATCTCTGAAAACAGAAATTAAAAGTTTTCGAATTCATCACAATCAGCCCGGAGGCATGAAGTCATGTGCGGAATAATCGGAAAGGTAACTCAAAAAAACAATCTTGATGTTGATGAATTCGTGCTGCAACGTGATGTTATGTATAACCGCGGGCCTGACAACCCGGGTTTATTTATTGATATAAAAGAGGGCGTTGCTTTAGGATACAGAAGGCTTTCTATTGTTGATCTAAGCGAAAAAGCCAATCAGCCCTTTGCAAATGAAAACGGTACGATTTTCCTGGTATGTAACGGTGAAATTTACAACGCCCCAGAATTAAGGAAAACTCTTTCAGCAAAAGGGCATATATTCAAAAGTTTTTCCGATAATGAAGTGATATTGCACGGATATGAAGAATGGGGCAATGACATTGTTGGAATGCTTCAGGGAATGTTTGCCTTGGGCATCTGGGATGCAAATAAAAGGCAGATGTTTATTGCCCGTGATCGTTACGGCATCAAGCCCTTATACTATGAACTGTCTGACAACACGTTTACCTTTGCATCGAGTATAAAGGCCATAACCAGCTGTAAAAATCACCAAAAAAATATCTCTTTAGAATCCGTTTGTAATTATCTGACATATAGATACGTGCCGTCGCCGGCAACGATTTATGAACATATATATAAAGTTGAGCCGGGATGTTTTTTAATACTGACTTCAGATTTTCATTTATCATTTGCCGACTATTGGTCGCCGGTTTATAATCCTGTTAAAATAACAAAAGAGGAAGCGGAGGAACAGGCTTCGTTTTTACTTAAAAATGCTGTAAAAAAACATCTGCTGAGTGATGTCCCGCTTGGATGTTTTCTTAGCGGAGGCATAGATTCTTCGGCACTTGCTGTAATTTTAAAAGACCTGAAATACAACCCTCAAACATTTAGTATCGGGTTCGATGGCTGGGGGGAGAGTGAGCACTTAAGGGCAAATAAAACCGCATCAATGTTGGGATTCAGTAACGTTTTTAAAGTGTTAAATGAAGAGGATTTTTTGCCCGGAGATGTGGTTAAGGCTTTGGAGGAGCCTATTGCAGATATTTCAATCGTGCCTACTTTTTTTGTCAGTAAAATAGCATCAAATTCGGTTAAAGCCGTTTTTTCCGGCGAAGGCGCTGATGAACTTTTTGGCGGCTACGATTGGTACTACAGCACATATAATAGTTGGAGAAAAAGCAGCTTTTTCAACAGGGCTTTTGTCAACCCCAACCAAAAGGCTTGGGATGTCTATAAAAAATACATGGAAATGGGGCGTTTTGATAACAAAGAACTGAAAAAATTATTTAATGAAGATTATCATAAAATTATTCCGGAAGATTCGGACTGGTTTTACAGGAAACACTTTGACAACAGCCTGCCCTTTCCCAAATCCTTACAAAAGCTGGATGTCAGATGTTTCATGGGAGAACTCGTTTTAAATAAGGTGGATAAGGCTTCCATGGCGAATTCTTTGGAGGTGAGAGTACCCTACCTGGATAATAGTTTGTTTGATTTTGTTTTTAATTTAAAACCACAGTTTTATTTTACCCCTCCCTTAAGAAAACCACTGCTGGCAACTATCAGCAATATAAAAAAATTCATACCTGATATCGCGGAAAGAAAAAAGCAGGGATTTGTTGGCCCCGATTCATATTATCATCGCTCAGAATTTTTTTCTACTGTCTTAAATCATTCCATTTTGGTAAAGAAAGGGATTTTTAATAAAAAGCATATAGATTCGTTAATTGAGGGGAACGATTACTGGCGGATATGGAAATTAGTTATTTTAGATTTATGGCTAAGAGAAAATATAAATTGAAGAATATTACAATTCTTTTTTTATTATTATTAACTTTTGGGAATATTTTATCATCACAAAATTTTTCTTATGATTCATCCAAAGGTAATTTCCACAAGTACAGTATTAAAATTGAAAACACAAGTAATCATCCCTTAGAAATTACAAACATTTGGGATTCTGTTTTTTTTACTTCAGAAAATGACATAATAACTTATATTAACAAGAAATACTCTGAAATAAATGAAGATTACATCAGAGCATGGAGTTTTATGATAGATTACACCTGGAATGTTGGCATGCCTATCACTGCTGATGAATGGTATCATGATCCCTTACTCTTTATTAACTCCTTTGGTTCGGGTTATTGTTATGACAGATCGGTTGTATTAGCCAAAATATGGAATTTTATGGGGTATAAATCAAGATTGTGGAATTTATCAGATGTACATAGCGTTCCGGAAATTTATATAGCTGATCATTGGGAAATGTATGACCCTACATATCGTTGTTTTTACAGCGATAGTTCAGGAAATGTTTTAGGAGTATCCGATGTTGTTAAACAGCCAGATTATATTATTAAACCGGGTTTTCATAATCAGAGAGAAAAATCGTTTTGGTCGAAAATGATGGGGTATTCAAATAAAACAAAAAATATATATCTGAAAAACGAAAACAAAGCCGTTGAAGTTTCTTTACATGATAAAACCGCTACAGACCTCCATCCATCAATTATTTTACCACAAAATTCGTATATTATCCTACCAGTTTACTCTGGCTTGCCTGCAGAGAGAAAATATCCTAATAATGAAGATAAATCAACCATTGCTTATGCCGACCTTGCTTTTTATTTACCTGCCGGACAAACAGGAGATGTCATTTTTCCGTTGATTTTTCACGGAGCTCGATCTAAAGATGCCGTGTTTGAATTTATTAATGAGAAAGTTCATTTAACTTCTGAATCTGAAAGATATTTGCCTGGCAGCTACGAACCCAATGTGAAAATCAAAATTTCAGAAAACAAAGACGGCATCTGGTTTTATTACTATGTAAATCCGCTTTTACTTGAAAAAGAACCCATTAATATTATCTGGGACAGTACAGATGTTGTTATTCATAAAGTAAAACTCCCCCCTGCTCAAAGGGTTGTAGTTCCATATTTGGAAGACATCAATAAACCGTTGGAACAGGTGCTGATAAAAATGGTTCGATATTTAATAAGAATGATATAATGTAATCAGGGCTAATATAACATCAGGATGAAATGATATTTAATATTTACAGTAAGCAATATGGGGATTATAATTCTTTCCGGGCAGAAAAAGAGAAAAAATATCTGTGCCATGCCCCTTTCAGAAACATCCTTTTTATTCAGGGTGGGAATATAATGGCCTGTCATTTCAACCGCAGTTATATTTTGGGGAATTATCCTTCTCAAACCCTCACAGATATTATCAACGGCAACACATTAAAGGCATTAAAAAACAAATTAAAGAATTATCATTTTCCTGACAGTTGTTTTTTCTGCAAAAACGAAATTGATAACAACCGCTTTTACCAGGCAGGTTGTAAAAAATATGATTATTTATCTGAGTTTTCAAGGAAGAATAAAATCATATCCATGGAATTTCAAACTTCTAACGTCTGTAATCTGGAATGTATTATGTGCAGCGGAGAGTATTCTTCCCTGGTAAGAAAAAACAGGGAGTTAGGGCCGCCCTGTTCCAATCCCTATGATGATAATTTTATTAAACAATTAATTCCATATCTGAATCAGTTGGAATTTGCAAGTTTTACGGGAGGAGAGCCTTTTCTAAATCCATTGTATTATGAAATCTGGAAAAAAATAAAAGAGACAAATCCGCACCTTCATATTACCGTTTCAACAAACGGAACTGTCCTTAATAACAAAATCAGGCAGATTTTTGATTCATTATATATGGAGTTGACTGTTTCCATAGATACGCTGGACAAAGACACATATAACAAAATAAGAATCAATGCAGATTTTGATGCAACGATGGATAACATTAAATGTTTTTTAAATGAATCTGTTAAAAAAAACCGAATCTTTTCGGTCAAAAGTGTTATCATGAAACAAAATATTCATCAGATCCCCGAACTATTTGAGTATTTCAATGAAAGGAATGTACAGATATACCCCAAACTAATATGGGCTCCTGTGGATTTATCTTTGCGGTATGCAACCGCCAAAGAATTTGATGAATATATAGCTGTATTAAAAAAATGTGTTTTAATATCAGGCTCTGATATGCAAAAATTCAATTGTATACGATATAATGAAATTATTGCAACACTTGAGAAATGGAAAGAAGATGCAACGGGAGTGAGCAGAGAAAAACTTTTGAAATGCACGTTTGAGGAACTCATCGTTCAGCTCCGTCAATTATTGACTGATTTTGTAACCCATGATGAGATGACTGGTTATGAAAAGCGTAACGAACTGCTTAGCCATATTGATAAATTACATTCTTTCATTCTTTCATTGAATAAATCTCCGGAAGATAACAAAGAACTATTATCGGGAATTTTAAGCCTGCCGAATCATATGATAGTCAATGAATTTTATCGGATGAACCCTGAAATGTTTATTAACCGGTTGATGAAAAACTAAAAAAGTATGTCTTTTTTAAGCAAAATAAAAAATAAAAACAGCATACGTTCCTATCAATCCTGTAAGGCTGCCGAAAAAAGTATGCGTTTTGGGCCCGGAGGCAGGGTCTCCGTTTGTTGTCATAACAACCGCGATATCATCGGAGTGTTTCCTGCGGATCGTATTATGGAAATATGGAATGGAGATAAAGCGTTGGCATTGCGAAAAATATTGTTAAAAAAATTTGCTGAGGGGTGCGATTACTGTAAATACGAAAGCCTTTCAGAACACAGGTACCGGAGTGCGGCATTATACGACAGGTACGAACCAGACCCAGACTATCCTGTTATTCTGGATTTCAAGGCCGATAATCGTTGTAATCTTGGTTGTATTATGTGTTCGGGATTATCATCATCTAAATTGCTGAACGATGAAAAAATGCAAAAAACAAACCCTTATGAAACTCCTGAATTTATTCAACAACTGAAAAAACTGATACCAAAAATTAAAGAAGCCCGTTTCAGTGGCGGCGAACCGTTTTTGTCTGAATTATATTACCAAATCTGGGACCTCATCACAGAATTAAATCCTGAGTGTAAAATTGTAGTTCAGACCAACGGCACCATTCTTAATGACAGAGTCAGGGAGCTATTGAACAGAGGAAATTTCCACATAAATATCTCTATTGATTCTTTTGAAAAAAACACGTATGAAAAAATCAGAATTGGCAGTTCATTTGAAAACGTATTAAGCAATATTAGTTTTTTTCAGGAATACTGCCTCTCTCAGAATCGTTTCTGGGGTATGACTGCCTGTGCGATGATAGAAAACATGAAAGAATTTAATAAGATCATTACAACATGGAATAATTATAAGGCATTTGGATGGTTTAGCGTTGTTTGGTTTCCTCCAAAACATGCAATTTGGACATTGAACACGAATGAAATAAAAGATACAATAGCCTTGTTAAATTCTATGAATAGTCCTGCTGAAAATGGTTTTGAGATCAATAATAAAAATGCCGGAATGGTTTTAAAAAACATGCTAACACAACAGTTATCGATTTCCGGGTCTCAAAATGATCCAAAGAACTATATCAGCAGTGAAAACTTTGAAAAATTAATCATTTCAGGCTTTTCAGCATCAGTAAAACAAAACCCTGTTTTCAAAGACCTGCAGGTTCGTATTATGGAGTATTTTGCAGATAATCAGCAAAGCATGTATAGTAAAGAGAGTTACAAAAAAATTCGTAATTTTACTTCTGATGAGTATTTTTTAGAAATTCTTGAATTAATGGACCAAAATAGTATTAGCAGTTTATTTGATTGTTTTAAAGTTCCCCGCTGATGCATCCCGGATTTAAAAAAAATATCGCCAACCTAATTAAAGCCGGAAATAATTTCGCATACCTTTTTCGTAAAAACACTTCTGATAAATCTGATTACCAACCGATTCCCTATAATATTATTCATTCATTTAATAAAACAAGAACGTTAGGAGCTCAGCGCTATTTATGTTACGCTCCCTTCACGATGATGTATTTTGCTTTTAATGGCGAAGTAATTGCATGTTGCCATAACCGCAAGCATATTTTAGGAAAATATCCCGGACAAAATATCAAAGAAATCTGGGAAGGAACAGAATTTAATAAATTAAGAGAATATATCCGGAATGATGACCTCTCTTTTGGTTGCGATGTCTGTAAATATGCCTTACTGGCTGAAAATTTCGACGGAGCTAAAAACGGGCTTTATGACCGCTACCGTGTAAAAAAATATCCGCAAATAATGGAGTTTGAATTGGATAACAGGTGTAATTTATCATGCATCATCTGTAACGATCTTTTCAGTTCTTCCATTGAAAAAGAAATGCATGGCAATAAAACGGAATCACCATACGATGAGAATTTTGTCAAACAGATTATTCCATATTTAACTCATCTTAAACAGGCAAAGTTTTACGGCGGTGAGCCTTTTTTGATAAACATATATTATGACATCTGGGAAAAAATGCTTGAAATAAATCCGAAGATCGAAATTGTGATACAAACCAATGGTACTATTCTGAATGACCGTATAAAAAAATTAATGGAACGGGGCCGTTTTCATATTAATATTTCCATTGACTCTCTGAATAAGGAGAATTTTGAAAAAATCAGAAAGAATGCCGATTACAAACAAACAATGAATAATGTTGCCTGGTTTAAAGAATTTTCTGAACACAGCCATACGCATATTGGTATCATACCTACTCCCAACCGGCTTAATTGGCCGGATCTGCCGGAACTGGTCAATTGGGCAGGTTCAATAGGGGCAAAAGTTTATTTCAACACCCTGATCACTCCTTTGGATCTGGCCCTGTGGAATTTGCCTTCTTCTGAACTGGAAATTTTATATAATGAACTTTCAAACAGGTTAATAGATACCAACAGCAGAATAGCAAAGGAAAATGCCCGTCATTATAATGACTTTTTAAAACAAATTCAGGCCTGGGGAGTAAAAAATAAAGCGGTTGCCTCTAATAAAACAAAAATAAGTAGTAACCAACTCAATGAAATCAGGGACCAGTTTTTAATACATCTTCAAAATGCACTTAAAGCACAAAACCAGGCCGATTTGTTTTCCTTGTTTGAACAGGTGTACTTATCCTTAGACGACTATAGAAATAAAGAGTTTTTTTTCTTAGCCATAAATAAAGCGCCCATGGAAAAAGTCATTGAAGAACTGGCCACAAGAGATGTTGAGCATTTAAAAAAACTTATGGGGAAGAAAATCTATGAGGGTTCCAATGAATTTGAATTAATATAAAAATTCACTGTTGTCCGGTAAAAATATTTTAAATATGCTGAATAGCTTTATTTTCAAAACATTTACAACATATCGCCACCTACGGGGCTTTATTTTTCATTGTAATGTTTTTTCTACCAATATGCCGCCTCTAACGGTGCTAAAAAAGTTCCAAAGGTCTATAATATTATCATAATGAATAATTTACCAATTTATGAAAGCGTCGCAGGTACGAAATATTACATATGGGCACCTCTAAAAACTTCAAATTTCTTCGTTCATCTTCGTTCTTCAAATCCTCATGTACGCTCAGTACACTGCGGTTTTCAGAACTTCGACTGCCTCGAACTTTTTTGTTTTTAGAGGCGCCCGATCAAGGTTATTAGAGATGCCCATATTTAAAAATTAACCGGACAATAATGATAAAAATTAATGATGATCACCTTCATAAATAAAATAATCCGTAACTCTTTACATAAAAAAAACAGCTTAAGCAGGATAAAACGCGGGTTTCATTGTAAAGCGCCTTTTAACACCTTGTTTTTTTCAGTTACAGGAGAGGTTTTTCTTTGTCTTAGTAATAGGAATGATATTGTTGGGATTTATCCCCGTGATTCCGTAAGGGAAATTTTCGAAGGAAATAACATTACACAATTACGCAAAGATTTCAGAAAAAATAAAGGATTACCGGGATGCGGATATTGTAAGGAACAAATAAGTCTGGGTAATTACGATGCTGCTTTTACCCAGTTCAGCGAAGTAAGTTCACCAAAGGGAAAAATCACTGTTGTTGAATTTGAACTTTCAAACAGGTGTAATTTATCATGTGTAATGTGCAGTGATTTGTATTCTTCATTACACGATATCAATAAGAGATACCTATCTCCTTATGATGATGATTTTATTGTTCAGATTAAACCTTATTTAAGAGATATTAAACATGCAAATTTCAGAGGCGGAGAGCCATTTGTCATCCCTTTATATTACAAACTATGGGAGCATTTGATCTCGGAAAACAAAAATGTAAGAATAGGCGTAACAACCAATGCCACTATCTGGTCTGAAAAAATTGAAGACTTATTGAAGAGTGGAAAATTCAATATTAGTATCTCTGTTGACACATTTAATAAATTTTTATATTCAAAAATCAGGCAGAATGGAAGTTTTGAGCATTTTACGGAAAACATCCACAAATTTATTCAATTCAGGAAAGCAGGATACTGCAATTTACATATTTGTACCTGCATCATGACAAATAACTGGATGGAAATGCCTGAAATATTCCGTTATTGTGAAAAAAATAAACTAAGAATAAGAATAAATTATGTGGAGAGTCCGGAATCACTTTCAATTAAATATGCCCCAAAACCATATATTAAAGAAATAATTCATTCTTTATCAGGATATAAAAATGAATATCAATTTAATTTTTCTGTTTTTAATTCGATATTATCTATATTGGAACGATGGTATCTCTTGCCTGCCCGGGAGAAAAGCAGATGGGATGAAATGGAAGTAAGCAGCATTGCCCGGCAGCAATTTGAAAAGCAGAAAGACATTTTTTACATTAATTTACAAAATCGCGTTTGTAATGATACGTTTAATGAAGTAAAGCATATTCTGGAGCCCTGCGAAACAAATCTTACCGGAGACGATGATTTGTTTTATTTTTATACCCTGTTGAATAAATTCCCAACTCAGGAAATAGTTGATATTATAGATAAAAACTCGTTTAATAAGTATGAATTAGAAGAAAAAGTCGGAAAACTGATCGAAATTAGCAAACAGAAATTTACTATTAATAATGGCTAACAAAGCATATAAATCCATTCTAAATTTTATTAAAAAAACAAACAAACAAGAAAAATTGCTTTGTTATGCCCCGTTTTATAGTTTGCTTATTGAACAACAGGGAAACCTTAAAGTTTGCTGTCATAATGTTTCCTATATACTTGGCAGATATCCCAATGACACGATTGCTGATGCTTGGTTTGGAAAGCAAAGAAAAGACATTATCGATTGTATCAAACAGGATATCATTCCTGATTCATGCAAAGATTGTATAAGAAATGGATTAAGTATAAATCTTCCAGAAATACTTACCGAAAAAAAAGCTAAAAGAGCAATAATGAATTTTAATAATTTCCCTTTGCAGATAGATTTCATGATTGATAATACATGCAATCTGGACTGCATTATGTGCAATCCGCATGTGTCCAGCTCATCAACCTATCCAATGCCTTTTTATTCGGAAAAAACAAGATTTGAGGATGGCTTTTTTGAACAGATCAAACCTTTTTTAAAAAACGGAAAATTTTTTGTATTTTCAGGAGGAGAACCATTTCTGATCCCAATGTATCTGAGCATGTGGGCGTATATTTCAGAAACAAATAAAACAGCAAGCATTTATGTTCAAACAAATGGAACTATCCTCAATGAGAATATTCGTAGTATAATAAAAGAATACAATCTGAGCATTGGAGTATCTATTGATTCATTGAAAAAAGAAGTTTATGAAACAATCCGAAGAAATGCATCATTTGAGAAAACTTTCGAGAATTTGAATTTTTTTATTCAGCATTCACACACTATCGGACAGCCCATGACAATTATCACAACCCCGATGATTTACAACGCAACAGAAATTCCCGGTATTGTTGATTTTTGTAATAAAAATAAAATAACTTTCACACTAAGTCTACTGGAAAGGCCTGCCCATCTTGCAATTTGGTCTTTACCTTCAATAGAAATCAATAAAATCATTGTTTCCAATCAAAGAGCCACATTCCCTGGCGCAGCTGATTCGCCAATAATTAACAAAAATATCGCAACATATAATAAGTATATCAAAATTTTACAAAACACTGCTAAACAAAAGAAATATCTGGAAGACAATTCCGTCGTTATTTTAAAAAACATAAAAAAAAGAACAACGTATGTAAAAGAAAATTTTGAAAATTATATCAGATCTAACATAAATAAATACAGCCTTTCAGAAGAAGAAAAAAAAAGATTATTCAATAGAATAATGTCGATTTCCAATAGTGTTTTTCAAAAACACTCACTACTTTTTAAAGAACCGGACATGTTATATTCTTATTTCATACAAGATAACAGGTTAAATGGTCTTAGCAATTTAAGCAATCATAGTGATGAAGAAATTGAAATACTTTTGGATATCAAAATGAAAGAACTAAAGGTGTTATTTGATACAAACTCCTACGATCGCATAATAGACATTGATGTTAATGAATAAATTTCGTAACATAATTAAGGGATGCGCCTTGCCATTAATACGCATACTTAGATACAAATCGGTTGTTCCTGTTAAAATGCGGGATGGCTACATGCAAAACAAAAACCTTAAGTACAATAACAACCGTTTTTACGGCCCTAAAAAGTATTTCTGTTATGCCCCCTTTGGCAGCATGTTCATCAGCTACAACGGCAAAGTTTCCCCTTGTTATGCCTGTAAAGCCGAAGAAAATTTAAACAACAAAACGTTACAGGAAATATGGACCGGTGCTGTTTTTACCGGTTTAAGAAAACATTTTCAAAACGGGGAAATACCTGATGCCTGTTCTTTTTGTAAAAACCATTTATTGCAGGGGAATTACGGCAGCATATTAGCTAATAAATATGACCATTATTTACTGTCACCCACCGGTAAGCCCGTTATTGCAGAACTTGAGCTGTCAAACAAATGCCATTTAGAGTGTATCATGTGCTCGGGCAGCCTGTCATCTTCTATCCGGGAAAAAAGAGAAAAACTGCCGCCTGTTACGCGGATGCTGCCGGATGATTTTATGAGGCAATTTACCCCCTTTCTTGAAGAATTAAAATCGCTGGAACTGACCGGAGGTGACCCGTTGCTTATTGATGACTATTACCAAATACTATCAATTGCTGAAAAAATAAACCCGGAGCTGGATATTCTTATAACAACAAACGCCAATACTTTTACACAAAAAGTTAGGGAACTTCTTAATAAAAAACTACGTTTAAGCTTTAATGTATCCCTTGATTCCTTAAATGAAGAAACCTATGCTCAGATACGCCGTAACGGATCGTTGCAAAAAGCAATCGAAAATATTGACAGGTTTGCAGAATATGTGAATGAGCATAACACATCGCTGGGTTTTCTGGTTTGTCCATTGAAATATAATTGGAAAGAATTACCGCATTTTGTTGATTTTGCAAACAAATACAAAGCAACATTAAGCTATCATGTGGTTTTTAAACCTGCAGAACACGCACTCTGGTCTTTTTCTTCTGAAATATTAAAAGAAATAGCATTATATCTGAAATCATTTAAATTCAGCAGTTATGATTTTAACAGCCGGATTAATGTCAGGAGTTATAAGGCATTGGTAACCCTTATTGAAACGTGGCAATTAAAGGCATCGGCAAGAGAACAAAAACAACAGCAGCTTCACAATGAAATGATGAAAAGCATTGATCTTGCGAAAAAGAAAGTGAAAGAAAACCTTAATGACGACCTGATGTTTGATACTTTAGAAAAAGCCATAAAAAACATGAAAGTGTTAGAATATGCAGGTTTAGTGTATATTGAACTTGCAAAAAAAACCAAACAAGAAATTACTAATGGTATTAAAACTTTTTCGCCTCTGGAATTAGAACGAAAAATGCAGCAATACCATTCTGATGTGCATGCCGGCTTTTTATACCAGGTGAATTTGAGTGATAACGACAAATACATGAATAATTTAGCTGAGTGATGAGCAAACAAAACGCTTATGTTTTTATAGTTTGCGGCGACAACGATTTTATCAGTACGCTGAACTTATCTTTGCATGCCTTAAAGAAATTTTCAAAAAACAAAATTATCGTAGTCACCGATCTATCCAGAAACGCATCGGAAATAGAACATGATACTATTATTGACGTAAAAACAAATTCTTCATACAGCCATCATCAGGCAGCCATTTTTCTTAAAACTTCTATCCATAGATATTTGGATATGGATAATTTCCGGTATTGCTATCTGGATAACGACATTTTGGCGATTAGCAGTGATGTTGACGGCGTTTTTGAACAAGCATTTGAAATTATTGGCTTTTGCCCTGATAATATAACATTTGACTATTTCAGCCCTTATGCTGTCCATTGTGAATGCATCGAAAAAGCGGCCGGACACCGGAATGTGCTGAATAATGCTATTCAGGAGTATTCAGAAATCCATGAAAAATGGGAATCTGTATGTAACAGCCCTGATGGCAGAAAACTTGAACAAAAACTGAATATTGTAGAAAGAAAAAAATTCAAACATTGGGCTTCTTTAGTAAAATATGTTTTTCAAAAATATAATCCCTTTACAAAAAATATTTTTCTTTTTGATTGTAACCAGGAAAAACAAAGCGGGAAGTGGTTCAATAAGCAAGGAGAATTAATATTGTACCCCATAAAAAAGTACAAGGATTTTGTAGAAAATAAAACGGGATTTCGATATAACCATATCGAAAAATGCTGGACTTTACCCGGCGGCACCTTTGATGTTACCAAACCCCGGTGCCGCCATCTGCATGATGAAATAAAAAAACAATTTAATATAGAAATAACTCCCGAAAACTGGCAGCACCCCAACGGAGGATTATTCTTATTTGATAAAAACTCTGTTTGTTTCCTGGAAAGGTGGCATGAATTATCACTAAAGATATTTACTTTCAAGGAATGGAAAGTCAGGGACCAGGGATCGCTTGCAGTGACGTTCTGGGAATATGATCTGCATCGTCAGAAATTAATTCCCGAAACATTTAATTATATTCTTGATTATAATTGTGAAAAAACCGCCTATCATCCTGAAATGGGCTATACAAAAAATAATTTCCAATCATATTGTTGGCCAAAATTCGTTCACATATTTCATCACTTCGGTGATAAAGACTGGCCACTCTGGAATGAAACAGAAAAATTTATCCGATAAAAGGATATACTTATATTTGGCGGGCTTTGGTGAAATTTGTATCCGAAGTGATTAAATAAAATTCTATGTTTAGGCATATCCATATCGATCATACCAGGTAAGGAATTTTCCAATTCCCGTATTTATATCAATACCTGGATGAAAACCCAGTAACCGGCGTGCTTTTGATATATCAGCCCAGGTCATTTCAGATTCACCCTTAACTTTTTCAAGAAAATTAAGTGTAATTTTTTGGCCGGATTTTTCTTCAAATAATTTAATAATATCAATCAAAGAAACCGGATTCCCATAACCAAGGTTAAAAATATCAAATAGATTTCCATCATAAGATAAGGCTTTTATCACTCCGTCAACAATATCGTCAATATAAGTAAAATCGCGCAATGCATCACCATTTCCCAATATCTGCAAAGGCTTGTTGTTCAATAGACTTTGGGCAATTTTTGTCATGATAAGATCCGGCCGCAAACGGGGTCCGTAAACAGAAAACAACCTTAAAGAAATGAAGCGTAAATCATATTTTTCTGAAAACTCTTTCCCGATCTGCTCTGAAATAAGTTTTGATTTTGCATACGGGTTTAAGGGGTTGAGTTCTGTTTCATTCTCAATGAAAGGAACCCTTTTGATACTGCCATAGATACTTGACGAAGACGCGAAAATAAACCGCGGGATATTCAATTTTACTGACAATTCAAGCGCCCTGGTTATACCCGTGATATTGTTTTCCTCATACCCTTCCGGATACAGTATCGAACTCCTCACTCCCGCTTTAGCAGCCAAATGTATTATGGCATTAATATCTGCAGGTAAAATTTTAAAAAGATCATGCAGACTACAAATATCTGATTCTATAAACCTGAAGTTCGGCTGAGACAGCGCATCCGAAATGTTTTTCTGTTTGATTTCCCTTGCATAAAAATCATCAAAATTATCAATGCCAATAACCTTAAAACCCAAATTGAGCAATTTGTCGGTAAGGTTACTTCCGATAAAACCCGCCGCACCGGTGATAAGGATGGTTTGCATATAAATAAAGCATAAAAATAAGAAAATTATGCTACACGGTTTTTCTTTAGAAACTGTTTTGATTTTATGTTACATAAGATTTATGATGGATTTTTTAGC
>DAOORA010000028.1:0-51322 GCA_035389045.1 Bacteroidales bacterium
GGTTCTGTCGGTTTGTGATTTTCCTGCGGAAACAGCAAAAACAACAAACCCAACCACTAATGCAAAACGAAGGGTATTCGAAATCGCTGCCCTTGTTTTCAAAGAAAAAGTAAGTTTTTTCATAGTGTTACGTTTTATGGTTTTGTTTATGTTAATTGTTAAATAATAATTAAGGGAAAAAAGAATTGTTGTTAACAATTTTACAAAAGTATAAAAATGAATGTTAAGAAACAAGATAATTTTAAAATAAATTATAAATTCCACATAAATATTTTTTTGAATGATTATTAGATTCTGAATCCCAATAGGTATTGCAAGGAAATATGTATATTGTAAAATATAATATTAATATATATATTTAGTGGGTGATTCTTAACAGTATTTTATATTTTTAAATGAAAATGAATCATTTTACGGCAGCGTGAATGAGGTTTGTCTGTGTAAAATGTTTAATGACTGGGGCCGGGTGTAACAACAAACGTATCTGTCATTAATACTTATATGAAAATGAAAGAGGATGAAAAAAAGAGAGACTGTGCTTTTTGCAAAAGACAGCCTCTCCTTATAAGATAATTGGTATTAGATTAATGAATCAATTTCAAAACAAGGCATTTTGATTTATTCAAACCTGCATATTCCAATTTAAAGGTATACATACCGGCGGACAGATCTTTTGGTGAAAATACAACAGTATGTTCCCCGCTGTTTCTGTTTTCGTTTACAAGTTCTGTAACTAATTCGCCGATACTGTTGTACACATTCAGTTTAACGGCTCCTGCTTCCGGAATGCTGTAAGTTAGAGTAGCATCCCCGCTGAACGGGTTTGGATATCCTGCAAATCTGAACTCAGGATCGGCATGATCTCCCTGTACAAAAATTTTGGGCATCAAAAGGTATGCCTCCTCATTTTCTTCACCATACTGGTCGCCTATTATTCCTGTTCCGTTTAATTCAAACCCGGTTTCTCCCTGTGGCAGATCACGCAGCGAACAGAACCTGAAATTGATGATCTGATCATTGGCTGATACATCAAAAGGATGGGTTGTAGCAAAAACTACCCTGATCACGCCGGCATCATCGGTCACCAGCAGGTCGTTATCATCGGCAAAGATTTCTTCCAGGGTCGGGTTGATCCTGATGGTGCCATTTTTGTTTCCGGTGCTGGGCATAGTGACATTTTCCAGTTTGAAATTCTCATGCGGATAATTCAGCGTCAGGCCTAATGCAGAAAAATCATTTATTTTGCTGCTAATCCGTAAGGGAACTTCAAAACACCGGTTATCATTTATAATCATTGATTCTTCTGTCTGGACGATAATGTTTTCAGGTAAAGATTTTGAAAGTGACCATGTTACCAGAGAATCGAGATATTTGTTGCTCGATGCATTATAATCGCCGTTGCATATTGTTTTTAACTGAAGGTTAAGATCTGCACCTGCCACCGTAATCAATGTATCCATGGTTGGCCAGTTACCTGCGGGAAAATTCCGGGGAACACTATAGGGCGAACCCACTTTGGCTTTTATCCGGGCAATGTCAATTCCGTTGACTGCAAGATTGTTGTCCACATCAGCAGCTTTTTTGTATTTTGCAGAAAAATTCCGTGTTGGATCCACTGTAGTATCAGCGCCGATATTATATTTCAGAAGGGCAACATCGATGGCATCTATGCCATTACCCCACTGCATGGTATCACTGCTGTATTTATCAAAAGAAAGCCGGTAGTTGCCATCGGCCACATTGGTAAACTGAAACATCCCGAGCGCATCGCTCGTATCCCTTGCCACTTCTGTTCCTCCGGGAATACTCTTTAGTGATACGATAACATTGTCAATGCTGTATTTTACTGCGCTGTAAGCGGGAGGGGTTGGCACAGGATTGCCGGTGTTAGCTTTTCCTGCATATACGGTTTTACCGCTTACGTTATGTCCTACTCCGGCGGACATGCTTGCATAAAGGTTGTATGCTGAGCCTCCGGTAACATCAGAATAGGTACCACATTCGATCCAGTAAGACATGCCTGCAGTCAGAGGGATTATTATTTCCGGCGCCAGCCCGCTGTTGTTGTCATACGAATCGTCATCTTCATCCAGAAGGGTTCCGCAGCATGAGCCGCTGAATATACGCATATAGGTATCCCCGTCACTGTTTCTCATATCAAGAGTGTAGTTTCCCGTGGTGGTGCAGTCGAATCTGAAGAATACATCGTTATATGCCCTGCCGGCACAATCATCCGAACATCCCAGGGTTCCGGAAGTATTAAAGCCTGCAGTTATCTGTGCCTGGCTGATAAGCGTTGCTCCGGCGCACGTTTCGTTCGATGGCGGGGTGCACATAACCGGACAGTTTACATAAAATGTATGTGTTCCCGTAGTTGAGTTTTCATCATCCAGCAGGAGGAAATAGGTGACTCCTTGTGTCCAGTTCATAGCCCCATAAGTGCCGGGTGCATTAAGATCATCAATACAGGTCCAGCCTGACTCAGCACAGGTATTTGCCTGCCAGAGATAATCAACGTATCCGCTTGCTGCAGTCACTTCTATGCTGTACACACCGGTTACAGGAGCAACAAAACTGTATATTTTTTCTATACCCGGCGATGAATAACATGGATTTGACGCCCAAAAACCCGAGCCACCACCGGTGAAGGTTTGTGCATTACCGGCGCCGCAGCCGATGGCGGTTATATTTGAACAGGGAGAACCTGCACATGACCTTGATATGGTGAACGTTCCTGTGATGGTGGAAGTTGATGACCAGTGACCGATGTAAATATAATAATTTGTTCCGCTCACCGGAGTGAAGGTATACGTTTCAGTGCTCGCAAAGAAGTAGTCGTCCACACAGGCTACATTGGTTAAATTACCGCAAGAACCGCTTAATATGGCCATCTGATGGTCGAAAGTTGCTGCGGAAGAAATCGTGGTTTCAACGCCATCGCCTGTAAATTTATACCATACACCATAGTTTGACATGTTGCATCCTGTCACAGTTGTTTCACTGACACAGTTCACAGTTGTTCCTGACAGCCCTGTTGTCCCGCAGGGCAGACTGGTTGCATTCACACACAGATCATTGGGCGGGATCACCGGGCAATTGATGTAAAAAGTATGGGTTCCTGTGGTGGAGTTTTCATCATCGAGAAGGATATAATAGGTGACGCCCTGCGTCCAGTTCATCGAACCATAGGTTCCGGCAGTGTAAATATCGTCGATGCAGGTCCAGCCTGTTTCACCGCAAGTGTTTGCCTGCCACTGGTAATCTACATATCCGCTCGCTGCTGTGACCTGGATGCTGTATGTACCTGTAGTTGGTGCTACAAAACTGTAAATCTTTTCTGTTCCGGGGCTGTCGAAACCACAGGAATTGAAATCGAAAAAACCGGTGTTCCAAACTCCGGCGCCACCACCGGTAAAGGTTTTGGCATAACCCGACCCACAGCCGTTAATAGCAGTGATATTTGAACAGGGTGAGGTGGCACAGGTTCTCGAAATGGTAAATGTCCCTGTGGTTGTCCCTGTGGTATAATAAGCGATATAGATATAATATGTTGTTCCGTAGGTGGGGGTAAAGGTATACGTTTCAGTGCCGCCACTTAAATATTGGTCTCTGCACACCACCGATGTGAAATTGCCACAGGAACCGTAAACGATATCCATTTCGTGGTCAAAATTAGCTGTCGACGAAATGGTCGTTTCAATGCCGTCTCCCGTAAATTTATACCATACGCCATAAGCCGATACCGAACAGCCTGTTCCGGGTGTTTCGCTGACACAGTTTTCCGTTGTCCCGGCCATATTGGTGGTTCCGCAGGGTAAGTTAATAGCGTTTGCGCATGCATCATTAACGGGAACACCTGCATATTTATACTTCAGATTCCCCGTATTAACAAGGTCAGTGCAGTTATAGTGTGAAACCGCTACGTAATACGTACCATTGGAAGGACACGTCCAATTCAGTGAAGCCGCAAGAGATGTGTTGCAATAGGGGCCGTAATCGTCATTTTCAGTTATCAGTGTTCCGCTGGAATTATATATCCCGATCCAGGTGTCTTCAACGCCGTCGTAACTGTCGCATGTGCTGAAATTATAAGTGGTCCCGCTGGATGCTGCAAAAGCGAAAAATGGTTTCCTTCCTGCGGTGCAAGTTATGTTTTGCCATACCGTGGTCGGGACTATGTTGCTGCCCTGCCAGTTACCGCACATATCGGCGCCCGGGGTATAGGTGATAAATAAATTGGGACGGTTATAACCGAAGGTTCCGTTGTTGGTAGGAGGGGTGTTGTCCTGAAACCACCACTGATGCCTGCATTTTGAATATGTGGTATACCTGAAATAAGGGGTTCCGGTAGCTCCGGTGCCTCCGTAATTACATTCCGTAAGAACCTGAAGATTGGCCGTAGTGCTGTATGAATATGGGAATACGGTGTCTAAAAGCATCACCTGCCAGCCGATATTGGGGAAGTAATAATTGCCGGTTTCAACGATGGAAGAATTAGCCGTGGCAGTAGACCAGGTAAGGGAAGGAAAATCCCAAGCCGTGGTCGTGGCGGTTTTTAAACGGAGAACGCTGGGAGCCACCGTACTGCTCGACGCATTGACATACCAGCCTACATTTTTAATCAGGACATTACCGATATTGCCGATTTCGGAATACAGGTAAATGGCAGCGCTGCGGGTATAACCATATTTCATGAACCACGGATAGTCATAATTAGCCATGCCTGAGCCAAAGGTTAATGTCGGATCAATCGTGATCGGAAAAACTCTTCCGGAGTTTTGAAGCCAGTCAACCGATACTAAAGAATATACTTCGATACCGCCCGGGACAAAATGAACCATATAGCTACCTGTGGTTACATGCCCGTCACGTTCGGCCATTTCTTCCGGTGTTAGTTTGTTATCAGGCAGTGAGAGCAGCTGATAAGCCCGCTCCATTGAAACACCGTCGTCAAAAATAACGATTGGGGCAAAGGTAAGGCCGATGGTATCACCCTGAACTTTTATCGTAAAACTCTCACATTCAAAATCTGTAGTGCTGATGGCATCATTATTCAATACGGTGTATCCGGCCTGTAAAGGAATGAATTGCACAAAAGCCGCATTTCCGCCGTTTGCAGCAAGTAATGATCCCTGTAAGGCATTGATAATGATGTTGTTTTCTATTCCGGATTCCAACACCACAAACTCATCGGTGACCCCCGGGAAATCATTATACCTGATCATATTGTCGTTGGGAATCCCGGCACATGCAGTGGCATTGACGGATGAAACGACAGATTTGTTGTCGTTTAATATTTTCAGACTGGGATTTTTCCATACATTATACTGGCGGTTTCCATATTGCATAATGATACCAGCACCCGTTGTATTATCCGGATAAAAAGTTTTAATTTCATGGGTGATATTGGCATAACCATGAGCGTTGAACTTCCCTGTGTTGTTTTCCTTTATCGTGAAATCGATATCCTGCCAGGCGCCATATTCATCCTGATAATGCTGAAGATCTCCGATTATGGCAGAATAACTCCCATCGCCGTTATCGAAATGTTTGGCCACTCTAGTTCTTTTATCAAGTAATTCCTGTTCCGGAGCGTATTTTTCATAGATGCCTCCTTTTTGCCATTTCCTGCCGGCAACCGAGCGGTAGCCAACCTGAACATTTCCATACTTTTCGGGTAAAGACAGTTTATTATCAATGCGGCTGTCCTGAAGTTTTGATGGTAATACTGCATTTTGTTTGTCCTCTTTAACGAAATTTTTCTGCGAAGAGGTGGCTGTTTGCGATTTTACAGCAGAAAAGGTAAAAAAGATAAACACAAACAGCAAAACAAATGGCATCCCAAAGAAGCATTTTGTCATTTTTTTTAAATTAAATGTAGATTTTTTCATAAAAATTGATTTAATGAATAATATTTTAATATAAGTATGTGATGAAAAATGGATTTAAAAAGAAAAATGGATTTAAAAAAATCAAATCCATTTAAAAATAATTTGCAAGTATACAAAAATTATTTATGATTGATAATCTAAAAGTAACAAATTACACGTTTAATTGATTTGTTATTGTTAAATACGTGTATGATGTGAAATTTGAACTTTTCAGGGAGTCTTACAACCAAACAAGTATAATTTGATGGAACGATGGATTTTTAATCGGGTATGTATATTTAAAATTTAACTATATGCCAAATAGTTTTTTTGCATTAGCCGATGTGTGTTCCGCCACTTCCTCGGTACTGATGTTTTTTAATTGTGCTATAAAGTTGGCGATCAGGGGGATGTTGGAACTTTCATTACGTTTTCCGCGGAGTGGAACGGGGGCCAGGTAGGGGGCATCTGTTTCAAGTACTATATGTTTAATGTCAATCTGTTTTACAACTTCTGCCATTGTCGAATTTTTATAAGTAACGACACCGCCTATGCCCAAATAAAATCCCATATCAGCGACATGCCTGGCCTCTTTTATATTACCCGGGAAACAGTGAAACACTCCTGTAAGGTCTTTGTTTTCATAGTTTTTTAGTATGGTAAATATCTCGTTAAGCGACTTACGCGAATGGATTATAACCGCCAGCCCGAATCGAATGGCAAGTTCGATATGAAAAGTGAACGCATCCATTTGTTCGCGGATATGGTTTTTATCCCAATAGAGGTCAATGCCTGTTTCTCCGATTCCATAAAATTTATAGGCGGAAATGTTTTTTTCAATTTCAGACAGTTCCTCTTTATAATTATCTTTTACAGAAGTAGGATGAAGGCCTATCATCGGAAAACAATTGTCGGGATACTTTCTGCTCAGCTCAAGCATACTGTTCCTTACGGTGGTGTCGATGTCGGGCAGAAAAAGTTTTGTGACCTTGTTTTGTATGGCACGTTGAATGACAGTGTCAATATCGGCTGAAAATTCTTCGGCGTACAGATGCGTATGTGTGTCGGTAAAATACATAGGGCAATAGTTGCATTTAGGCGGTCAGGATTCAGTTACATTTGAAAAGCCCGTATTTCAGTATGCAGATTACGGCCCTGACGCCGTCTTTCCAGTTTATTTTTTTTCCTTCATCATAGGTTCGTCCATAATACGAGATTCCGACTTCATAGATCCTGATGTTTTTTTTTCGTGCAATTTTTGCGGTAACCTCCGGTTCAAAGCCAAAATGGTTTTCGCGTAATTGAATACCCTGAATTATATCCCTGCGGAACAGTTTGTAACAGGTTTCCATGTCCGACAGGTTCAGGTTGGTAAATATGTTCGAGAGATTCGTCAGAAAACGGTTTCCCAGGGTATGCCAGAAAAACAATATCCGGTGCGGTTTTCCTCCAATCAGGCGCGAACCGTATACCACATCGGCAAAGCCTTTGATGACGGGTTTTAGCAATACATTATATTCTTCAGGATCATATTCAAGGTCTGCATCCTGAATCACTATAAAATCACCCGTGGCTTTTGCTATACCGGTATGCAGTGCAGCCCCTTTGCCTGAATTTTTTTCATGCTTGAAATATTTGACATTTAAGTCCTTATAAGTATTTATATATGAAAATATGGCTGCTTCGGTATTATCTGCAGAACAATCATTTACAATTATGATCTCTTTTTCAATATTTTCAATAAGTAGTACGGTTCGGATCCGGTCTAAAACCAGATGTACCGTTTTGCCTTCATTGTATGCAGGTATGATGATAGATAATACAGCCATAATGATAAATTTATGTGTACAAAAATAATATTAATCAATAAAGTATGGTTAACATTTTGTATTACGCAACAACTATTGCAATATTTCGTTTGTATCTTTGCTGAAATTTCTGCTTGATGCACCGAAAACACAAAGTATTTTTCCTGGTCGGACTGCTGCTGGTTTTTGCAATGTTTTTCCTGTATCTGGTGTACGAACAGAAAAATAATGTTTTTTATCCCAAGCCGCCCATCATAACATGCGATATTGCCGCTTCTGATAGCGGCGCCCTCCCCGGACTGTATCAATTCACTTTTGAAGATGCTGAGAATGAGATGTTTGCCAATAAACGTGCCCGTTCGGGCAGCGGGGCATTGAAGGTATCGGGCTTCAGAAGCGCAACAGCCGCAGTTCAAATAATGATGAACAGCAAACTTTTATTGGCAGAAGAAGCCCTTTTTGGCGCCTGGCTCTTTATCGGTGATACTGCCGTCAGAACTGAAGGTAAACTGGTGTTTCAGATCGTTGATAAAGCCAACAAGGTGAAATTTTCAGCGGCTTCAGAAATAAATATAAATGAAATGACTGTTGCTGAGCACGGATGGTTTTATGTGTGCGGAAAAGCAGCGTGGAAGGACTATGATATACTGCCTTCAGACCTGGTGAAGATATATTATTGGAATAATTGTAACAACACGGTTTATGTGGATGATGTTCAGGTGATTTTTGGCCGGCAGATAATCAAAGGTGATAAAACCCTGATTGATCTTTCATCACATCAGGAACAATACATACCCGGCAGAAATCAGCCGCCTTACCGTACAATTTTTTTTGATAATATTCCGGTGACTAATGTAATTGGTACCAGAGTTTTATCGCCCTATGGTAAAGATTCCCTCATGTTATCAGTTGACGATGTCTTATGCCCCGGCATGTTTGTAAACTCATTCAACAGGAGTGAACAGATTTTAGTGCTAAGGAACAGCAAACCTCTGGCTCTGCTTTGGTTCGAGAAGCAAAATTCACGATTTTCCTTTGTCAACCTGTCTGCCGCAATGGATTCCGGTATTGGAAAGCCGGGCATTTATGCCACTGCTGATGTTGACGGCGATGGCACTGACGAATGGGTTACCTGTTCTGGTGATCAGACGCAACGGATAGAAATTTATAAATTTCAGGCCGTGAACCCTCATGTGAAGCGGGTGTTTTCAAAGCAGGCCAACGAAGCAGGCGTTGCAGGTAAAATCATACAAATAGAATCATACCACACTGCAAATAATAAAAACAACGGCATCGCCCTTCTCGATGACCTGTGCCATGTGTTTTTGATGCACTATGAGAAAAACTCATTGACAAGCCGCTTACACATTGATTTGTCGGAGGCAAATTCAAATAAATATGTATGCAAAATGGTCTGCGGAAAATTTCTTGATCCCAAAACAGATGACAACCTCCTGTTTTTATATACGGAAAAAAAATCCGGAAGGTGCTTTTATAAAATAACAGCGCTTGACAAGGATGTGCAGGGCATGAAAACTTTGGTTCAGGGAAATTTTGATAGTAAATGCGATACGTTATATGCTGATAACGAATATTTTACATGTGATTTAAATGCTGATAATGTTGATGAAATCCTTTCTTTTTTTAATGGATGGAGGTACGATGGCAAACTGTGTTCGTTTGATAAGGATGGGTATAATATCATGGCTAATATTGATTTTACAGGGTATCCGAAAGATTTTAACCCGAAATATTATGAGAAGATTACCCTGACCGCAGGAAAATTCATTGATAAAAACACCCTTTCTGTTTTTGTCCTTTGCGGATCATTGAAACATAAACACAGACTCACTGATGAAATGCCTCCCTATATCTGTATGTTCAGTTATTTAAATCCAAAATAATGATGTTGCCCTATACAAAACATATCGTGATTTTTCTCTTAATTGTTTCGATAACAACATCATGCCGCCGGAATATCAGCCCGTCTGATGTCTCTTTTGAGGTAAAAGATTTCAGGTCGATGACCAACTGGAATCTTTATAACCCTGAAAACCCCTCTCAAAAACTCATTTATCTTGATTATACGGATGCAATAAATGGTTTTACCATACCTTCGGTACGGCAGACTGAAGATGGATTTTTTTATTTTGAATTTTTGCTGAAGAATATTAGCGGAGCAACTGAGACGTTTTTCTATAATCTTTATTACCAGAATGAAAGCTACAAGTTTCCGGAATATACAGGAAAAGAACGGAAAGAGCACCCCTATGCGCATGAAAATTTTTATGGATGCCGGAGCGCCGATTCGCTCTGTTTTGCAGAAACCCCGCCTGTTCCGGCTGACGGGAAGTTTCATCGCATTTCATTCCACCTGAAGATACAGGGTAATCCACGCAATGAATCACGATACCAAGATAACGGAGAAAACCAGCGATGGAAACGCAATCCGAGAATGGGCGACTATAGTTTTCTGCTGGTAGTGAGCGCCAGGGAAAATATTGAAAAAAATATAATACCTGAATATGTGGCCGATATCAGCCGGATGAAAGACAGCTGTTATATCAATCCCTATTATTATTTTTTGTACGGAGAGGGTAAAAACATCAACAACCTTGTTTCAATAGCTTCAGGTAATACCCTCAGGGTAATGGCCCGGCCGGGCATAGATGCCGGAATTTATTTGAATCCGCAGGAATTTATTCCGGAGAAATACCTTCCCGGTGCAACAAAACTATGCGGCAGCAGCGAATACCTGTTCAAAAATGCCCCATTTAAACCTTTTGTCAGCTTTGTCGACACCTCTTCAAGATTTTCGAATATTCCTGTGATAGCAGATGTAATAAATGATAAATATACTATGCGGGACTATAACTGGAACCGTACCTTTCATAAAAAGGAAGAAATGATCACGGTCAAACCCGGCAATTCCGACTGCCCATGCCGTCAGATCGTTGTTGATACCCTCAGGTCTTCGCTTACCATTACGAATCAGGCTTCGGGCTATGGTGATTGGCACAAATTGAGTACAGGCGTGATGACCCGTCATGGGTTAACATATGGAAAATACACGGTCAAAGTTAAAATGTCGGAGCTTCTTAACAAATATGGCGTCTGGAATGGCTTGACGAATTCTGTCTGGCTTGTATCCCAAAAGGACGAGCCCTGGAACAACTGCCGCAAATGTCAAAAAGAAGGTTATCTGCCCAGGTATTGGGGTAAGGATAAATCCGATCGTTCAGAACTTACTTCATACTCCGAAATCGATTTTGAAATTCTAAAAACGGTAAGTTATTGTCCCTTGTATAGGTTTCCACCGTCTTATTACTATCCTGTTCCCGACCGGTACAACACTGCTTTCTGGAATGTTCCAATGCCGGCAGCGCTGCAGCGCGATTCGGCAAACGTCATGGTATGCTGCACCAACTGGGATATGGCATGTCCCGGGCCGGACAGGTACGACGTCGGCTGCAAACCTGTCAGCTATGGTAATGAGACTTTTATGGCGCATCGCTGGGACTACTGGTACCGGGCGTTGAGTATACGCACACCTGCTCCGGATGATGAACTCTTTGCTTCGGAATTCTATTATTTTCAGATCGAATGGAAACCCGAAGAGATTATTTGGCGTATTGGTCCTCAGAAAAATAAACTGAAGGTGATGGCCTACATGAACAGCAAGATAACATCTGTTCCCGGCAACCAGATGATATTGGTGATCTCCCAGGAATTTCACGATACCGCATGGTGGCACGGAAGCCCCTTTGAACAGGGATTCATTCCATTTCCGGAAAACGACCTTACGGGAATTATTTATGAAATAACCATTGAGTGAAAAAAAAGGATTGTTTTCTTAAAACACAGAAATGCAATTAATTACCTAATAGCCACGGCGGTTATTCCATGCTCCACTCAGCGCCTTCTTTGGTGTCTTTGATCGTGATATTCAGATTTTGCAACTTGTTACGTATCATGTCCGAGGTGGCGAAATCCTTTTTGCATTTTGCTTCCTGCCGGAGTGAAAGAATAAGTTCCATCAGATCATCAGTGAGCCGGGTGTTTTGTGCGACAGGCTCTTTTACGATGCCCAGCACATCAAACAAAATATTTTCAAAATCTGATATTAATTTTTCTTTATCGGCCTTGCGGATGCTGATCTTATTCTCTTTCAGGGCATTGATATATCTGACGGATTCGAACAGTAAGGAGATCACTATCGGACTGTTGAAATCGTCGTTCATGGCATCAAAGCATTTTTCACGAAGCGTTTCAATATATGAGCCAAGCTCAGGCTGGGTGCTTGCTGCCACAGGAATTTTTTCGAGGGTGGCCAGCGCCATAAGTAATTTTTTCAGCCCTTTCTCAGAGGCTTGTATGGCATCATTCGAAAAATCAAGCGTGCTGCGGTAATGAGCCTGTAGAATAAAAAACCTTATGCTCATCGGTGTATAGGCCTGCGTGAGCAGCGGATGATTCCCGGTGAAAAATTCTTCAAGTGTGATGAAGTTGTTTAACGACTTGCCCATCTTCTGCCCGTTGATGGTGATCATATTATTGTGTATCCAGTACTTACAAGGGTCTGTGCCGTTGGCGGCAGTTGATTGGGCAATTTCTGATTCGTGGTGGGGAAAGATCAGATCCATGCCACCGCCGTGTATATCAAACTGTTCTCCGAGATATTTGGCGCTCATGGCCGAACATTCAAGGTGCCATCCCGGAAAACCGGTGCTCCATGGGGAATTCCACCTCATGATATGTTCGGGACTGGCTTTTTTCCAAAGTGCAAAATCATAGGTATTCTGTTTTTCTTCCTGACCTTCCAGTTCACGGGTGTTGGCCAGCAGTTCTTCGAGTACCCGGCCCGACAGTTTGCCGTACTTATGATTGTTGTTATACTTCCTGACATCAAAATATACCGATCCGTTGGAAACATAGGCATATCCGGCATTCATAATTTTCTCAACCAGCTCCATCTGTTCTATGATATGCCCTGAAGCTTTGGGTTCAATGCTCGGAGGCAATACATTCAGCAGGCGCATGCTTTCGTGATAGCGGTTGGTATAATACTGCGCCACCTCCATGGGTTCCAGTTTTTCGAGGCGTGCTTTTTTGGCAATTTTGTCTTCCCCTTCATCGGCATCGTTTTCCAGATGACCCACATCAGTTATGTTCCTGACATACCGTACTTTATACCCCGACTGTTTCAGAAAACGAAAAATGAGGTCGAAGGTGATGGCCGGACGGGCATGGCCAAGATGCGGATCACCATAAACGGTTGGTCCGCAGACATACATACCGCAATGTGGCGGGTTCAGTGGTTCAAATAACTCTTTTTTCCGGCTTAAGGTGTTGTAAATTTGCAATTTCTGATTCATCCATGTTAAATTTGACATGCAAAGTAACACAATTTTATCGAAATCATATTTCCCCTCAAAATCGAAAGTCACGGGGTGACTAATTGATTGTCAGATATTTCTTATAATCGCAGTTTTTAAGTCACCCCGTGACTATCAATAGATTAACGAATTCTTGCGAATTTGAGGTTTCCTGAAAAGTTTATATCTTTGCAAATATCTTGATCTCAGCCTGATTATTTTATGAGAGGAAGTTACACGAAATATAAATTAAGAATAGAAAATGAAAATATTAGTTTGTATAAGCAATGTGCCCGACACTACTACCAAGATACGCCTTGCTGCCGACGGGCAGAGCATTGATCTTGCCGGGGTGCAGTGGATCATCAATCCCTGGGATGAGTTAGCTTTGTCCAGGGCTGTTGAACTGAAAGAAAAATATCCCGCTGTTGTTGAAAAGGTTACAGTGATCAATGTCGGAAGTAAAGAAACCGAACCTGTTGTCCGTAAGGCGCTTGCCATAGGCGCCGACGACGCCATCAGGATAAACACGGTGCCCGGGGATGCCTATTTTGTCGCCGGCCAGCTTGCGGCAGCAATTAAAGATCAAGCCTATGACATTATTTTGTGCGGTATCGAATCCAGTGACAATAATGGCTGTGCCGTAGGTGCCATGCTGGCCGAAATGCTGGGTATTCCGTCGGTTTCATCGGTGTCTTTCCTGGATGTAGCTGAGGGTAATATTTGCCTGAACCGTGAGATTGATGGTGGGTACGAAAAAGTTCAGACCTCTGTGCCTTTTGTAGCCATTGTCCAGAAAGGGATTGCCATCGAACCAAAAATTGCCACAGTGCGCGGCATCATGGCCGCCCGTACCAAACCCTTACAGGTATTTGAACCGGCAGGTATTGATGCGCTCACAGAGGTTGCGGCTTATGAACTTCCCGAAGCAAAAGCCAAATGCAAAATGATTGATGCCGAAAATATAGGCGAACTGGTTGATTTGCTTCATAATGAAGCCAAAGTTATTTAATGAGTAAATTCTGAATTCATATTTTTTTAATCTGAAATTAAAATGTCTGTATTAGTATATATCGAAAATTGGGACGGCAAATTCAAAAAACTAAGTTTTGAATTGATCTCGTACGCACAGGGAATTGCAAAACAAATGAACACCGCAGTGGTAGCATTATCCATTGGCAATGTGGCTGAAGAAGAACTTAAAAAAGCCGCTAATTACGGCGCATCAAAAGTCATCTCTGTCAATGATCCAGGGCTGAACCAGCTTGTAAACCAGGCCTATGCTTCAGTCATCTCACAGGTAGCCGTAAAAGAAGAAGCTCAGGTATTGGTTTTTGCACATAATATGGCCGGAAAAGCAGTTGCACCGGGAGTTTCTGTAAAGCTTAAAGCCGGCCTGGTCAGCGGCGCTGTCGCATTGCCTTCTTCTACAGAACCTTTTGTGGTAAAGAAAAAAATCTATACCGGCAAAGCTTTTGCATACGTTACAATCAAATCACCTGTAAAAATAATTACGCTTGCCCAGAACTCATATGGCCTTGCTGAAAACCCGGCCGAAGTATATATTGAAAGTTTTACTCCTCAGTTAGCCGATCACGATTTTGCAACATCCGTCATTGAGAGCAACAAGCAGACAGGTAAAATCCTTCTCTCCGATGCTGAAATCGTGGTTTCCGGGGGTCTCGGCATGAAAGGTCCTGAATTTTGGGGGCCGATAGAAGAATTGGCCGGACTTTTGGGTGGCGCTACTGCCTGCTCACGTCCCGTTGCCGATCAGGGCTGGCGCCCTCATTATGAGCATGTAGGACAAACCGGAAAGATCATCGCGCCCAATGTCTATTTTGCTTTTGGGATTTCCGGCGCTATCCAGCATCTCGGCGGCGTAAGTTCTTCGAAAATTATTGTGGCTGTGAACAAAGATAAAGATGCCCCCATTTTTGAATCAGCAAATTATGGGGTTGTTGGCGATGTGGCTACTGTGCTGCCTGTATTGATAAACCTGATTAAAGAGGTTAAAGGGCAATAGAAATTAAAAACTGACATAATGATAATTGATGTAAAATCGCTCCCACCAATATATGACGGTATTTTAAAAGATTTTAAAAACATTGTTGAAACTCTAAAAGAATATTTAGAGGTAGGATACAGAATAGCACAAGAGAAAGAAAGTCAGCTTGAGGTAAATAGAAAAAAATACTCCGAATCAGAAGATGGATCTAATAGTTATTATTTATATAATGATGAGTACGAAAGCATAAAAAATAGATTTCTATCGGATGCTTTTCTAAAATCTGCTTTAATGTATCTGTGTTCTCAATTTGAGATTAAAATTCGTGATATTTGTGTTAGCAGTTATTGTGTATATTTTGATGAATCAATAAATGGGGATAAAATGTTTGAAGATATCAAGAAAAAAAGGCCGGGAATAACTGATTATGCAACTTTATTAGAAACCAAAGAAGAAATTAATTATAATTTTAAAGATCATAAAAACTGGCCCGAAATAGAGGACTTCATTGAAATAAGAAATTTGATTGTACATTGGGACGGATATGTCAATAAAATTAATAGAGAAAAATTCCAAACTATTCAAAGAAAATATAAAAATTACATTCAATATCATGAGCCTTCTGAGACAATTATCATCTCCAAGGAATTATTAATAAAATTTTCAGAAATACTTATGGCATTCTTGAATGAGACTATAAAAGAGTTATACGATAAATGTCCAAAAAAGTAAATTAGGCAATAATCTGGTTTTTAAGATGACGGAAATTTTGTGATTACGATAGTTTTGAAGAAGATTGCCAAATTTGAAAAATACTTTTATGGAAATTAATTAATAATATATTATTAGACATTAAATAAATAATTTGTGCATAACCATCTTTATATTATTTTTATTCTTTTATAAACTTTGAAACGTAATTTTCGCCATCACTATTCAGCCTTATAACATACATTCCTTTTGCAAATCCAACTATAACAAGCTCTGTTTTTTCTTTTATTATCGGTTGTTGTACTATTAATTTCCCCTGCATATCATAAACCGAAATATTTGTTTTTCCATTAAATAATAACTGTTTTATTTCAATGTTCATTTTATCGAAAGATGGATTTGGATATACGTTAAAAGTGTAATCTTCCTTTATTTCATTTACTCCTGTTATTTCTGATAATGGTCGTCTCCATACTCCACCATGTGAATAAGTCATTCTTGTGCCCCCTGCCGCGTAAATAAAATTCCCATTTAGTACTAATTTATTAATTTTTTCTGATGTCATTCCTTCATTTATCGAAATCCAGTTCATACCATCATCGTTTGATAAAAAAACTCCAGTTTGATCTGTACCTGCTAAAATACTATTACCTATTATAAGTAACGTATTCACAGCATCATCTGGTAAGCCTGTACTCACATTGGTCCAGCTTGCACCATTATTTGTTGATAAATATACGCCATTCTGTGTTCCGATATAATCCACCTCTGTTCCTACAAAGATTTTATTGCCACTTGTTACTATTGATAAAATTGCTAAACTAGGTAGCCCTGTATTTATAGGAGCCCAATTTGTTCCATTATTAGTAGATAAAAAAACTCCTTCTGTTTGTGTACCTGCATAAATATTCGTACCTTTTGATGCAAGGGCTCTAATATTTAAATCTGTCATACCCGTATTTACCGCAGTCCAGTTGGCTCCAGTATCAGTTGAAAGAAATACGCCAGAATTTCCAGTTCCAGCAAAAATATTTGATCCACTTATTGCAAATGATCTTACAGGCTGATTTGTCAAACCACTATTTGCTGGTTCCCAACTTTGGCAGTTATTTTTTGATTTAAAAAAACCAGTTGAAGTTCCAAGCAAAATATTTGTTCCTATTGATTCTAATGCCATTTTAGTGCCTTGTAATCCATTATTCACCTCTGACCAATTTATACCGTCATTATCTGATAATAAAATTTTACCACTATTATTTTTATTGTTTACTGCTAAAATATTTGTTCCACTCACCCCCATGGTTGTTATATCAGCCTCAACCATTCTTGTATTTAATGCGTCCCAGGAAGCTCCATTATCACATGATGAATTTAGTCCCCATCCATTTGTCCCCACAAATACTCTCGTTTCACTTGCGGCCATTGAAAAAATATAATTACTTGTTAGTCCATTCAACAAGGTTGACCAATGCGCACCGTGATCGTTTGAGTATTTATAACCAGGACAAGAGCCAATAAATATATTTGAATCACGAACAGCCAATCCATATATTGGATAGTTTATTAGTAATAGTAACGTCCAGTTATTTCCATTATTTGTTGATAGATATAAGCCACTGTTTGCTATAACGTATATATTAGTATCGCTAATTGTTAATCTTCCTGCAGGCACATTTACAGGCAATCCATTATTCACTGCTGTCCAACTGGTGCCATTATTTGTTGATAAAAATACACCACTATTTGTTGTGGCAAAAATATTTGTATCCATTATTCCTATATCATTTATCTCTAAACTTGTTAAGCCTGTATTTACTGTTGTCCAGTTATTACCATTGTCACTTGACCTATAAATCCCATTTTGGGATGTTCCTGCAAAAAAACTTGTACCATTTATTGCAATAGAGGTTAAATTTACACCTGTTTGTCCTGTATCTATTGCAGTCCAGGTTACACAGTTATTCGTTGATAAGTACAAGCCTGTCGGAAATGTCGGATATATTGGTGTGACTGTTCTTGCTAAAATAGTTGCTCCACTCAATGCAATTTCAAAAACTTCTGAAGGTTGTATTGGTAATCCATCATCCCTTTCTTTCCAGGTTATACCATTATCATCTGAAAAATAAAAATGGGACGTGGCACTCATATAAATATTTTGGCCATTTGCAGCAATACTTCTAATTGACGGTACTGTATCTCCACCTACCTGCTGCCATTGTGCGTCAATATTGTAGATGATGCCAAACATTGCTATTATAAAAATTATTTGTTTTTTCATAACTATTAATTCTAATTAATGGTTCGTCTATTATTTTCTACAAATATAATATCAATAAATAAATAATGAAAAAATATTTTTAAATCAAGCAGTATATTGATAACAGAATTCATAGTTTGCGCATGTTTGTAACGCGTGCAATTTTGCAAATACCATCGAATTACATTTCATTTTACCGTCTTCCATTCCCGAGTTAGCATTACTATTTCAAGAACAGAACTCAATTCGGCATAATTTCTCGCTGAACTGTACAAGTAATCTTCAGGATTTTGGACTATTCCGGCCTCAACAGGATTATTATGAATGTAATCAAGTTTTTGCCAGATGAACTTGTTGGAATATAGCGCCATTGGCCGATTACCGTCCTGCCATACCTTATATTTTTTTATTCGCTTCAGTCGTGCTCCTTCATTTTTAAAAATAGCGAGCATTTTTTGCGTTGCCTGACTATCGTCGGCTTCTAATCTTTTTGTTATCTCTTTTGACGTATGCTTTTTTAGATCACGCAAAACATCTGATACTGATTCCTTGCCGTTTGATTGAATGATTAGATGAACGTGATTTGACATGATGCAATATGCAAATAGCGTTATTCCGCGATTTTCCTGACAATATTTTATTGAATCGACTATGATCATCTTATAGCTATCTTCCTGCATTACATTTAGCCATTCTAAAATGGTAAATGTAACAAAATAGGCTTTGTCTTTTTCGGTTGTTTTGTATTTTTCCGACATGGATAACAAAACTAATATTTTTTATTAAAATTTGATGTTTTTGAGTGGTACGTAAGTTATTCTCTATTGCACGCGTTGCAAACGCGCGCGAAATGTGGCAGGCCTTTTTTAATTGGTAATGCCGGATAAAGAACTGCTTATCGTTTTTATATTTTAATTCATTGTATTTTTCGTACTTTTGTCCCAATAAAATTATAATGATAAAATATTCCCGCTTTGTTCTCGAAAATGGGCTTAGGGTAATCGTTCACCAGGACAAAACCACCCCGGTGGTGGCCATGAACATAGTCTATGATGTTGGCGCCAGGGATGAGCATCCCGGAAAAACAGGCTTTGCCCACTTGTTTGAACACCTGATGTTCGGAGGCTCCGTGAATATTCCTTCGTACGATGCACCGCTGCAGAAAGCAGGAGGCGAAAACAATGCCTTCACCAACAACGATTTCACCAATTATTACCTGAGCATTCCGCTTCAGAACCTCGAAACAGCGTTCTGGCTTGAATCCGACCGTATGCTCGGCCTGGCGTTTTCCCCTAAAAGTCTCGAGGTTCAGCGCGATGTGGTGATCGAGGAATTCAGGCAACGTTATTTAAATCAGCCCTATGGCGATTTCTGGCTGATGCTGCGTCCCCACGCTTATAAAAAACATCCGTATCAGTGGAGCACCATTGGCAAAGATATCAGCCACATTGCCAATGTTCAGATGCAGGATGTAAAAGATTTCTATAACAAATATTATCATCCCGGAAATGCCATACTGTCGGTGGTGGGTAATATTACAGAAAAACAGGTTCGTCACTTATGTGATAAGTGGTTTGCTCCCATACCAATAGGCGAAAAGAATTTCAGGAACATTCCACGGGAGCCTGCACAGCGCAAGAAAAGGATACTCAGCGTTGAACGGGATGTCCCGTTTGATATGATATGCCTGGCCTATCACATGGGCGGCCGGATGGACAAAGACTATTATAAGGCAGACGTGCTTTCCGACCTGCTATCCGAGGGCAATTCCTCCCGTTTGTATAACAGGCTGGTCAAAGAAAAACAACTGTTCAGCGAAGTGGATGCCTTTATCACGGGAGATATCGATCCGGGATTGTTTGTTTTCAGCGGAAAACTGATGCAGGGGGTGAGTATGGAGCAGGCGGAACAGGCCATACGGGAAGAAATTGGTCTTGTCAAAAAAAAGAAAGCGCCTGAAAAAGAGTTTACCAAGGTTATAAACAAAATAGAGTCTGCCATAGCGTTTTCCAACATCAGCATACTGAACCGTGCCTTAAAACTCGGAGTGTCCGAATTGCTCGGAAATATTGAACTGGTAAACACGGAAGCGGCGATATATCATAAGGTAACACCGGACGGCCTGCAGCAGTTAGCCGGCAAAATTCTGAATGACGATAACTGTTCCGTGATGTATTATAAAGCAGCCGGACCAAAAAATCAAAAACAATGATCAACAGGAAACTGCAACCGGAACTGAAAAAGATCAAAACGCTGTATATCCCTGAGCCACAGGAGGCCCGGCTCGACAATCAGATTCCTGTTTTTATGTTTAATGCGGGCAACATCGGTATCACCCGGCTCGATTTCATTTTTGATGCAGGAAGCTGTTACCAGGATAAGCCACTGATCGCTTCTTACACCAATAAAATGCTGACCGAGGGTACCCTGAGTTATTCGGCTTACGAAATAGCCCGGAAACTCGATTTTTACGGAGCATGGATCAGCAAATCCGTCACCAAGGACAGTGCGGCGCTTTCACTGTCAGTGCTTAATAAACACCTGAAATATGTTTTGCCGGTACTGAATGAAATCATCAATCATCCGGAATTCCCTGAAAACGAGCTTCATATTAATACTCAAAAAGATAAACAGGGTTTTATTGATGATTGCCGTAAGGTAAATGAAGTAGCCTCGATGAATTTCAATCACCAGCTTTTCGGGAAACGGCATCCCTATGGAACCCTTGTCAAAGCTGAAGACTTCGATAAGCTGGAACATAAACAATTGTCGGTTTTTCACAATCAAAGGTATACTGCGGCAAATTGCAAAATAATTGTTTCCGGAAAATTGAGCAGGGACATCCTGTCACAACTGAATTATTGCTTTGGTTATGTTCAAAAAAGCAGGACTGTTCAAAAAACAAAAAAAAGCCCGCAGATCATTTCAGGGACGCAGAAACAATTTATTGAGATGCCATCGGCTGTGCAGTCCGCCATAAGGATCGGTAAAATCGCTGTCAATAAAACGCATGAGGATTATTTAAAACTTTTTATTTTAAATACCTTACTGGGAGGGTATTTTGGATCGCGACTCATGAAAAATATCAGGGAAGACAAGGGATACACCTATGGAATTTATTCGATGGTACGGTCGTACAGGCAGTCAGCGGCTTTTGTTATTGCCTCGGAGGTAGGTGCCGGTGTGTGTCGCGATGCCCTCAGGGAAATATATAAAGAACTTAAAATTCTTAATTCTGAACCTGTTGATCCTCAGGAGCTTGATCTGGTAAGGAAGTATCTGGCCGGAACCCTCATCCGTAATTTCGACGGGCCTTTTCAGGTGGCCGACAGGTTTATTAGCCTGCTGGAGTACGGCATAGACTATAAAAAATACTACACGGACTTCCTGAACACCATAAACACTGTCACTGCCGAAGACTTGTTTCAGATTTCCGGTAAATACTTCGATCCGGACTCCATGTTTGAGTTAGTCGCCGGCAAGCAATAAAAAATAACCTGCCCCATTTTCTAATCCCGCCTCAACGGTGGTTGAGTGTTTACAGTAAGCTTGTCGAACTGCAGCCGAAACCACCGCGCTGTATAGCCCGACTGCAATTTTTAGCCAGGTCACACTTCTTTGCCTGAAGAGATTGAAAATCAATTTGCCCTTTGGGTCGGGGTCAACAAATTGATTTTCAAAGTTTGGCCGTTAATCGCAGTCATTCAGATTAGTAGCCCTTGCTCACAGCCCCGTTGTCACTTTCAGCCATGCCGGCATTCATGTGATATGGAAATTTAGTCTAATATATTGGTTATCAATTATTAATGATGTCGTTATTCATCAATTGTATCCAGAAATAAATTTACTTGCAGGTTTTACAAATTTTTTTGACAGAAATATCGTTAATAAGTATGAATGTCAATTTTTTTTGCATAAAAGAATGAAATTCTGGGAGTTTTTTCGTTACTTTGCATTATAATTCACACCATATATTTAAATAACTTGAAAAAATGATAAAACCGCTGAAAATACTTAGTTTGATTTTATTGTTGACCACAACAGACCTTGTTGCGTCGCATTATATGGGTGGCGAAATAACATGGGAGTGTTTGGGCAATGGTCGTTTCAGGTTTATTATGAAACTCTACAGGGAATGTGATGGTATAAACTATTCTAATAGCGAGATTCTGAATATATCGGGTTATCCCGGCCTGACCTCCATCACCATGGCGCTGAAACCGGGCGCTAATCCTCATGATGGCGATGACGGCCCTGTGGACGGTAAGACAGATATTTCCCCTAATTGCTGGGATGATGCCGCATCGATAAAATGTTCAACCGCTGTGGTATCCAACACCGGCGCTATCGAAGAGTGGTATTTTACCTCGGATGTTGCCTATCCCAACGGTGTCTTATTAAGTGGTGTTCCCCCGGCTTCAGGCTGGATATTTTACAATTCCGGATGCTGCCGTAACCCAAGTGTGAACATGGTTACTCCTACGAGCGAAAATTGGTTCCTCAGGGCTATCATGTATCCCTACAACGGTCAAAATACTTACCCTTGCTATGACAACAGCCCTGTCTTTGCTGAAATTCCTTCTACGGTTATCTGCACTGGCTACCCCTTCAAATATAATCATAACGCAACCGATAAAGAGCTTGATTCACTGGCATACCAGTGGGCTCCGGCTTTACAGAGCGCTACAGTTCCCATGGGCTATACCTCCACATTTACCTACAACAGTCCTTTACCCGGTACAGCCCAAAATCCGCTGAATGTTCCGGCCACCATGAATCCCTATAACGGAGAAATTTCGTATACCTCCTACACCAGTGGCGCTTATGTTACAGTTACCAAGGTGACCGCATACCGTTGTGGTATAAAGATAGCCGAAATTTTCAGGGAAATGCAGATCGTTTTGCTGGCCTGTCCGGGTTCCAACGCACCCCCAACAGTTGAAGGGCCTTTTTACAATCCGCTCACAGGATTGTATGAATATACGGATACCGTATATGCGGGTGATATTGTTGATGTAGATATTACCGGTATTGATTACGGAACCTTGCCCAATGGTAATCCTCAAACGGTTACCCTCGAAGCTTCAGGACAGGATTTCGGAGCCGGCTATGTCAGTCAGACTGCGGGGTGTCCAAGACCTCCGTGCGCCACACTGAATCCCCCGCCGGTCTTGAATGCTATGCTCGCTGTGGCTACCCATTTTCACTGGCAGACCAGTTGCGACCACCTTACTCATCCTGCGTCTATTACTGGAATACCTGGCCTTTGTGGTACTATGTTTAATGTTCATAGCTTTGTTATCAAAGTTTATGATGACTTCTGTCCGGCGCCGGGTATCAAAATAGCGACCATAACCATAGTGGTTCTTCCGGTGGATGTGCTCGATCCGCCTGAACTGAAATGCACCCGGGTCCATCCGAACGGAGATATCACCATAAACTGGATACCGCCACCGGATCCGCATAACACGTTCAACAGTTATCACATTTACTATTCAAACTCACCCACCGGGCCGTTCAATAAGATCGACAGTTCCTTTACTTATACGGACAACACAAGGACATATGCCGGGCTTGGCGGAAACAGCGGGCCGCGCTATTTTTATATGACTACACGGTCGGGATGCTACGGAAAATATTTCTCAACGACAACCAGTGATACATTAAGCACCATATTCCTTGACGTCACAGCTACGGGGACAGGATCGGTTGCAGATCTGAACTGGAACCCGGTTCACAACCCGCTGGCTGCAAGTTCTTCACAGTATTACCATATATACCGTGAATACCCTGCCGGTTCCTGGAGTTTTCTGGATTCGACCAATCAGTTGAATTATCAGGATACCATTAATATATGTAGTGCTTTTATCAATTACAGAGTCGAAATTTCTGATACGACAGGGTGTACATCTGTATCTTCCATAGATGGAGATCAGCTGCACGACGGCTATCCACCCGACCCGATACTGCTCGATTCGGTTAGTGTGGATCCCGCCAGCATAAAAGCAATACTCGGCTGGCAGCCCAGCACTTCGCCTGACGCTGTCAAATATTATATTTATCATCAGGTTGGCGGCGGTGCCTGGTGGATCATTGATTCTGTAAATGTGCCTGCGACCTCATACATGCATATGACGTCAAATCCTCAGGCGGCTTCTGAAGCCTATTGTATTGCTGCAGTGGACAGTTGCAAAAAGCTCAGCCCCATGAGCCCTGAACATAAGACCATTTATCTGTCCCCTCCGGTTATCAATGCCTGCGCCGACAAAATTTCACTGCAATGGACTTCATATATCAATATGTCGGGTCCCGGTTTAAAAGGTTACCGGGTTATGGTCAGCGAAAACGGCGGGCCGTTCACCTTGCTGGCCGACCTTTCGCCTTCCGTTACCACATATGAGCAAACAGCCCTGGTCAATGGTTACAATTATTGTTATTTCATTCAGGCATACGATTCTCTTGGGCAAAAGACATCCTCTTCAAACCGGCATTGTACGGTGGTGGAAAAGCCTAATCAGCCTAAATTTGTTTATCTCAGATATGCTACCGTTAAAGATGACGAGTATGTACAACTTGGATTTTTTGTTGATACAGCTGCTTATATCACCAGGTTCAAGATACTGAGATCAACAGATGATGTATTTTATGATACCATCGCGGTGTTGCCTCCCGATAATGCATTTGCCAATCTGGAATATAATGATGTTTCCGTAGACGTACATGAAAAGAGCTACTATTACAAAATCATTGTTTCCGATAGTTGTTTCATTGATGTGCTGACCTCAAATATAGGACGCACCATTTACCTGGAGGGCAATGTAGACGATTACATGTCCAATTACATCAGCTGGAATAATTATGAAGGGCGTACGGCTCAGGCTCACAATGTTTTTCGTGAGGTTGAGCAATTTGAACCTTATACCAAAGTACAATCTCTGGTTATGAATGAAACCTTCTATACCGATGATGTCGGGAATTATACTGAAAGTGGCGGAAGGTTCAATTATATGATACAGGCACCGTTGATGGATGTTTTTGACAGCGTTAAGATTTTCAGAGATACCGTGTATTCCAATGAACTGATGCTTTTACAGCCCCCGCGTTTATATGTGCCCAATGCATTTTTTCCTGATGGTCTTAATTCAGTTTTCAAACCCGTTGGGGTATTCACGGATAAAGAAAACTACAATATGATTATCTACGACCGTTGGGGACAGAAAGTCTTTGAAACCATTGATTATGAAACCGGATGGGACGGAACCTGTAGCGGGAAAAAATGTCCGTTTGCTGTATATACTTACTACATCAAAATCACAAATGCCTTTAATAAAACGTTTATCAAACGGGGCATTGTAACCCTGGTGCGATAATAGAAAGGTTCCCGGAAAATTAGTTTTACCGGAAAAATCATCGGGTATTTGCCTTTATGATCAGTTAATCCTATGTGCCTTGAATACTTCAAATGTTAAATACTGAAAAAATTCCCTGGTATACAGCTTCAGTCAACTTCGAAGTAAGGATGAGGATACTTATGATACTTCCTGATTTTTTTGATTAATAAGGAAACATCTCATTAAGCCACTATTTTTCATATTTTTGCAGGTACAAAAAATTTTTTCACATGGAATCAGAATCAGAAAAATTTGTTGGCGAAGGATTAACTTATGATGATGTCTTATTAGTTCCGGCATATTCGGAGATTTTACCACGCATGGCTGATGTTTCAACGCTGTTCACAAGGAATATCCGGCTGAACATCCCGGTTGTTTCTGCGGCTATGGATACCGTGACAGAATCGCACATGGCCATAGCCATAGCCCAGGAAGGCGGTATCGGGGTGCTGCATAAAAATATGACCGTTGAAGATCAGGCCAACGAGGTGAAAAAAGTGAAACGGGCGGAAAACGGGATGATCATTGATCCGATAACGCTTAAAAAAGATGCCTGTGTTCAGGATGCCCTTGAACTGATGCGTGAGTATAAAATCGGAGGGATACCGGTTATTGATACAACCAACCGCCTGGTGGGTATAATTACCAACCGTGACCTGCGTTTTGAGCGTAACCATAGCCGTCCGATAGCCGAAGTGATGACTAAGGAGAACCTGATAACCACTAATGAATTCACGGATTTTGAAAAGGCAGCCGATATCCTGCAGGAATATAAGATTGAGAAATTACCCGTGGTGGATAAGGATTATAAACTTATCGGATTGATCACATATAAGGATATCATAAAGATAAAAGCCCGCCCCAATGCCTGTAAAGACGCCAGGGGAAGGCTCAGGGTGGCGGCCGGCCTGGGTGTTACAAAAGATATGGCCGACAGAGCACAGGAGCTGATAAAAGCCGGAGTGGATGCTATTGTTATTGATACGGCTCACGGACATTCCAGGGGTGTAATAGATGCCGCCACTCAGTTTAAAAGGCAGTTCCCTGAGATCGATCTTGTGATAGGGAACATTGCTACACCGGAAGCTGCAATGGATCTCGTAAAAGCCGGAGCAGATGCTTTAAAAGTTGGCATTGGGCCAGGGTCAATCTGTACTACAAGGATCATTGCCGGAGTGGGTGTTCCGCAACTGTATGCCATATACAGCGTGGCTAAGGCAATAAAAGGTTCCGGTGTACCCGTGATAGCAGATGGCGGTATACGCTTCAGCGGTGATATTGTGAAAGCGCTTGCTGCAGGGGCACATACGGTGATGTTGGGATCCATGCTGGCCGGAGTGGACGAGTCACCGGGCGAAACGATCATTTTTGAAGGCCGGAAATTCAAAACATACCGGGGCATGGGTTCCATAGAAGCCATGCAGCGGGGATCCAAAGACCGTTATTTTCAGGAAAGCGAAGATGATGCCCTTAAACTGGTTCCCGAAGGAATTGTCGGCAGAGTGCCTTATAAAGGTACGTTATCCGAGGTCATACATCAGATGGTGGGCGGGTTGAAAGCCGGAATGGGGTATTGCGGAGCAAAAGATATTACAGCCCTGCAACAGGCAAAATTCATAAAAATCACTGCGGCCAGTGTTGCTGAAAGCCATCCCCATGATGTGATTATTACCCGGGAAGCGCCAAATTATAGCAGATAATTTTGACAATGAATTAATTTAACATATTTTTGCGGAAATAAATTATTAAAATTCTATAACCTTATGAAACGTATCATCATTTTTGTGGTTTCCGTAGTATTGTGCGGAATGTTAAACGCCCAGAACAGCAATGATGTCCTCCTTACCGTGGCAGGCGAAAAGATTTCCAAATCTGAATTTCTCAATGTGTATAAAAAGAATAATATTAAAGGCGATGCGATGGACAAAAAATCGCTTGAAGAATATTTAGAGTTGTACATAAATTTCAAACTTAAGGTTAAAGAGGCTGAAGAACAGAAACTCGACACGTTCACTTCGTTCAAAAACGAACTGGCCGGATACCGCAAACAACTTGCCCAGCCTTATCTGACTGATAAACAGGTTGATGAAAATCTTGTCAAAGAAGCCTACGACAGGATGCAATGGGATATCAGGGCTAGTCATATCCTTATCAAAGTCAGCAAGGATGCGTTACCTGAAGATACCCTGATAGAATATAAGAATGTGCTGAAAATCAGGGACAGAATATTGAAAGGAGAACCTTTTGACAAAGTGGCAAAAGAAACATCCGAAGACCCTTCGGCACGCGATCGTAAAGATCCGAACGCTGAAAATGAAATCAAAGGAAACGGGGGAGACCTTGGATATTTTACAGTTCTCGATATGATCTATCCCTTTGAAAACGGCGCTTATAATACCAATGTAGGGAGTGTTTCCATGCCTGTACGCACCGATTACGGCTATCACCTGATCAAAGTAGCCAATAAAAAACCGGCTATGGGAAAGGTTGCCGTGGCTCATATCTTTGTTGCCGTTCCGCAGGACGCAAAACCTGAAGATTTGGAATCTTATAAAACCAAAATTTTTGAGGCGTATGCCAAATTGAAAAACGGCAGTACCTTCGAGGATGTCGTGAATGAGTATTCCGACGACAAAGGCAGCGCCACCAAAGGAGGTTCCCTGCCGAGCTTTGGTGTGAACCGGATGGTGCCTGAATTTATTGAAGCCATCGCCACCCTGAAAAATCCGGGCGATTACTCGGTGCCGACACAGACCATATACGGCTGGCATATTATAAAACTTGTGGACAGAACCCCGATAAAATCGTTTGATGAAGAAAAAGCACAGCTCAAATCACGTATCATCAAAGACAGCAGGTCGAATAAAAGCAAAGAATCCGTTATAAACAGGATAAAGAATGAATATGGTTTCAATGAAGTACAAGGAGTTATAAGGGACTTCTATACGGTGGTTGATTCTTCGATTTTTGATGGAAAATGGGATATGACCAAAGCTTCCGGGTTAACCAAAACGATGTTCACCATTGGCAACAAACCATATACTCAACAGGATTATGTCAGATTTATCGGCGCCAAGCAGAACAGAAGAAACAAAACGAGTATAATATCTTTTGTTAATGACAGATACCGGGCTTTTATTGATGAAAGCTGCATACAATATGAAGACGCCAAACTTGAGCAGAAATATCCTGAATTTAAATCACTGATGAAAGAATACCGGGATGGGATCATGCTCTTTGAACTGACCGATAAAAAAGTATGGTCAAAAGCCATTCAGGATACCACAGGGTTAAAAGAATTTTATGAAAAAAACAAAACCAGGTATATGTGGGACGAACGCCTCGATGCCACGATCTTTACCTGCAACAATGAAACGACTGCCAAAAACACACGTAAGCTTTTAAAGAATTACGAAAAAGGTAAGTTCAGTGAAATGGATATTCTTAAAAAAATCAATATTGATAGTATTCCTGCGTTGAAGATTGATCATAAATTATTTTCGAAAAAAGAAAATCCTGTGATTGATGAGATAAAATGGGAAAGCGGAGTTACAGAAAATATAGCTAAAGTTGATAAGGTGGTTTTTGTTCTGGTACATAAAATTGTACCCCCTGAACCCAAACTTTTAAAGGAAGCCAAAGGGCTTATTACTGCTGACTACCAGAATTACCTTGAAGAAGAATGGATAAAACAGCTCAGGGCAAAATATCCTTATGATGTTAATAAGGATGTTTTTGATTCTATTTTGAAATAAGTGTTTGCTATAATCCATTTTTGGATATTTTTTATCATCATAATCCTGTCTTTTGAAAAAAAGCATCTTCATTATCACTGCATTTCTTTGTGCCTGTACTGCCAAACACGACGGTAAGGACGATGCCCTGGCGCGCGTTTATGATAAATATCTTTATGTTTCTGATGTTCAGGGCGTCCTGCCTTCCAATATTTCAGAAAATGACAGCGCCGGAATGTTGCAGGAGTATATTGATAATTGGATTCACCAGCAGTTGATCGTCGAACAGGCAGAAAGAAATCTTTCCAAAGATGAAAAAGATTTTTCCAGGCAGCTTGAGGACTACAAAAACTCGCTGATCATCTTCCGCTATGAGTCCAAACTGATCAGTCAGAAACTCGACACCACGGTCAGTGATGATGAAATAGTTCAGTATTATGAGAAAAATAAGGCAAATTTTGAGCTGAAGGAAAATATAGTTAAGGTTATATATGTAAAAATGCCGAAAAATACACCTGCAGCCGCTCCGCGTCAGTTGATCCGTTCGGATAAACCTCAGGACCAGAAGAAATTACAGGATTTTTGCCATAAATATGCCGTTAATTATTACCTGGATGACCAGAACTGGTTACTGTTTAATGATATTCTTAAAGAAATTCCTATTCATACCTATAACCAGGAAGAATACCTCAAAAACAACCGCATCATAGAGATACAGGATTCGGCATATACCTATCTGATGAATATCAAAGGTTTTATGATAAAGGAAAGCTTGTCCCCCCTGAGTTTTGAAAGGAATAATATCCGCAGTATTATCATTAACGGACGAAAGCTTAAACTTATAGAAAATATGAGGAATGATGTTTATAATGATGCACTCAAAAAAGGTAATTTTGAAATTCTTAAAAAATAAAGCGAATCATACTTTTTTCATGTTTTCATAGTTATTATCAGACAAATATCAAAATTGATGAAGAATTTTAAATATAAAACGATACTGTTTATTACGTTACTCTTATTAACGGTTACAGGCAGGTCGCAACCCGATACCGGAAAAATACTGGTTGACGAAATTGCCGCCGTGGTTGGTGGCAATACCATCCTGTATTCAGATATTGAAAACGAGTATCTCCAGTCTCTGTTGCAGGGGGTTACCGTAGGCTCAGGTCTGAAATGCCAGATACTTGAGGAAATGATGTTCCAGAAATTGCTGCTTACACAGGCCGAACTTGACAGTGTCACCGTCACGGACAAGCAGGTGGATAGCGAACTGGAACGAAGGATGAGGTATTTTATCAGCCAGGTAGGCTCTAAAGAAAAACTTGAGGAGTATTTCAGCAAAACCATCCTTGAGATAAAAGAGGATATGCGTGACAAAATCCATGAATATCTACTGATACAGAATGTTCAGTCAAAATTGACTCAGGATGTGAAGATCACTCCTTCCGAAGTTACGGATTTCTTCCATAGTATACCTTCGGACAGCTTGCCGCTTATCGGTTCACAGATTGAAGTAGCCCAGATCGTTAAAAAGCCGTTGGTCAGTGAGGCTGAGGTTGAAATCGTTAAAGACAAACTAAACAACATTAAGGAAAGGGTGAAACAAGGTGAGGACTTTGCTGTGCTGGCCAGCCTGTATTCTGAGGACCCTGGTTCCTTTACCAAAGGTGGTGAGCTTGGCTTTGTGGGCAGGGGAGAGCTATACCCCGAATTTGAAGCCGCTGCATTTTCCCTCAAGCCGGGTGAAATTTCACCGGTTGTAAAGACACAAAAAGGTTATCATATTATTCAAATGATCGAAAGACGGGGGGAAAACATCAACGTAAGACATGTACTGTTAATCCCGAAAGCTTCCCAGGCAGACATGATAAAATCCAAAAAGGAAATTGATAATATTGCTGCATTGATAAATATGGATTCTCTGAGTTTTGAAAGGGCTGCAGCGCGATATTCCGATGATCCTTCACGGGTAAACGGTGGTATGCTGATCAACTCATATACCGGTGATGCCAAGTTTTCCCCGGAAGAAATGGATCCGAATGTGTTTTTTATCATTGAGAAAATGAAAGTCGGTGAAATTTCAGCACCCATGGTTTATACCAACGATGATGGACAGCAGGCCTACCGGATGCTGATGCTGAAATCACGCACCGAACCCCATAAAGCCAATCTTAAAGATGATTACCCGCAGATTCAGAACCTTGCACTGCAGTTAAAACAAAACCAGGTTATAGGTAAATGGGTGGTAGATAAATGCAATAGTACGTTTATTAAAATCTCGGATAATTTTAAAGACTGTCAATTCAAATACGAGTGGATTCGTAACAAATAATAAAATAAAAACCAACATGCAATTCAAATCTGATGTAGAAGCCCTGGAAGCGCTGGTAGAAAAGTATAAAAAAGTAAAGTCCGAAACCGCCAAAGTCATTATTGGGCAGGATGAGGTTGTCAGAAACATCATTATTTCCATTTTCAGTAACGGACATGCTTTGCTGATCGGGGTGCCCGGACTTGCCAAAACACTTATGATCAATACGATAGCAAAATCTCTTGGCTTGATATATTCGAGGATACAGTTTACCCCTGACCTGATGCCTTCCGACATCATTGGCTCCGAAATTCTTGATGAAGAGCGTAAATTCAGGTTTATCAAAGGCCCTGTTTTTGCCAATATTATCCTTGCCGATGAGATCAACCGTACACCCCCGAAAACCCAATCGGCACTGCTCGAAGCCATGCAGGAAAAAGCCGTGACCGTGGCAGGAAAAAACTTTAAGTTGGAAGAGCCTTTCTTTGTGTTGGCCACTCAAAACCCAATAGAACAGGAAGGAACATATCCTTTGCCGGAAGCGCAGCTCGACAGGTTCATGTTCAATATCTGGCTTGATTATCCTGATTTTGACCAGGAGGTCAATATTGTGAAAACCACTACAACAAATTACAATCCCCGGGTTGACGTGGTACTCACTGCAGAAGAAATCCTGGAATACCAGACCGTCATAAGGAAAATTCCGGTGCCGGACAATGTTTATAAATATGCGATAAACCTTGCTTCGATCACCCGTCCCGGAACATCTGTTGCACACAAATGGGCTAACGATTTTATCTCCTGGGGCGCCGGTCCGCGTGCATCGCAGTACCTGATCATTGGCGCTAAATGCAGTGCGGCCATCAACGGAAAATTCTCACCCGATATTGAAGACGTCAGGCATGTGGCTCCGCTGGTGCTCAGACACCGCATTGTGAAAAACTATAAAGCCGAAGCGGAAGGTATTTCAGTGGACACTATTGTCAGCGAATTGATGAAATAAATAATTCAGGAATAGCGGTTAGTAATACAATATTTATGAGGTTTTCGGAGATCATCGGACAAGTACCTGTAAAAAACTACCTCGTCAATACCGTGAAAAACAGCAGGGTGAGCCATGCCCAATTGTTCCTGGGAGCCGAGGGGTGCGGAAAACTAGCCCTCGCCATTGCCTATGCGCAATTTATTTGTTGTACCAATAAACAATACTATGATGCGGGCGGACCGCTGGCCGGTGATTCATGCGGCGTATGCCCATCCTGCCTGAAATATGCCAAACTGATCCATCCCGATATCCACTTTTTTTATCCGGTAACCACTACAAAGGATGTAAAAACCAAGCCGCAAAGTATTGAATTTGTTCAGACCTGGCGTGATTTTCTGATCAGGAACGATTTTATCATATCCCTTAACGACTGGTATGATGCTATCGGTGTTGAAAACAAGCAGGGGATTATCAATGCCGAGGATTGCAACGAAATAATCAGAAAACTAAGCCTGAAATCATACGAGTCTGAGTACAAGATAATTATCATGTGGATGGTTGAGAAACTATATCCCCTGGCGGCCCCTAAAATATTGAAGATACTTGAAGAACCACCTGAGAAAACCCTGTTCATTTTAATTGCTGAAAATCACGAACAGATCATCAGTACTATTCTTTCCAGGACACAGATGGTTAAAATTCCACGGCTTGGCAATAAAGATATCAGCAATGCGCTGATTAATAAATATAACGCCACCGAGATCGATGCACGCAAAATAGCTAATGTTGCCGATGGTAATCTTGTTTTTGCGAAAAGCCTCCTGCATGAAGTTGAGGAGGATGGCTATTATTTCAGTCAGCTTCAGAAATGGCTGAGGCTTTGCTACCGGTTTAACAGCGATGATGTATTTGAGCTGAGTAAATTTATTGATGAAATGTCAAAGATCGGACGTGAAAACCAAAAGATTTTTTTTATTTATGCCCTGAAGATCATTCGCAATACTTCTCTTATAAATCATGGGAATGAAAAACTTATGAAACTGGTGGAGGATGAATCGGAGTTTGTGAAAAAATTTTCCGCAGTACTCACCGCCGAGCGTATTCCCGGTTTTGCGGATGAATTTAACAAAGCTGTATATCACATCGAACGCAACGCCAATCCCAAAGTATTGTTTATGGACTTGTCTTTGAGGCTGAATCAAATTATGCATTCTTAATTTTCCAGAATATCTCTGAATTTGTATACTTTTGTAGTAAGAAGATATGCCATGGCAAAAGATAAAGAAAAAAACGAATTTCATACACGAGGTTGCGCTTATAAACCCAAAGCCCATCAGAAGAACGATAATTTGTACAGCCCTTCCTGTTGTAAGCGCAATGCGTATGACTGGCTGCAAAACATTAACCCGCCCAAAATATACCCTTCTTTCCCATATGCCGAAGTGCGGTTTAAGAACAGCCGTAAGGATTTCTTTCTGATCACCGATAAGACGGAATATGCCGTTGGGGATATTGTCGCCGTGGAATCCTCTCCCGGTCATGATTTGGGTATCATTACCTTATTGGGAGAAGCTGCCCGTCTGCAGATGAAGAAAAAACGGGTCAATTTTGAAACGCGTGATATAAAAAAAATATACCGGAGGGCCAGACCTTCGGATGTGGAGAAATGGATAAGCGTGGTAACGCCAGAAACCGATACCCTGCACAAAACTAAAAAGATCACCAGCAATCTTAGGCTGTCGATGAAGGTGAATGATGTTGAATATCAGGGTGATGGAACCAAGGCGACTTTTTATTACACGGCAGAAGAACGTGTTGATTTCAGGGAGCTTATTAAAGTTCTTGCCGAACAGTTCAGTGTACGTGTCGAAATGCGGCAGATCGGCGTGCGCCAGGAAGCCAGTACCCTGGGCGGTATCGGTACCTGTGGCCGTGAGCTTTGCTGTTCAAGCTGGTTGTTCGATTTTAAATCGGTTTCAACCAATACGGCAAGGGTACAGCAGATGTCTATCAACCCTCAGAAACTCGCCGGCCAGTGTTCAAAGCTGAAATGTTGCCTTAATTATGAATACGATTGTTATGTGGATGCCCTCAAGAGTTTTCCAAACACCGATGTCCTGATAAAAACCAAAAAAGGAGCGGCTCATTGTCAGAAAATCGACGTGATAAAAAGGATTGTCTGGTATTCTTATGTGGATGACCCTTCGAATATTCTGGCCATACCCGTCGATGTAGTAAAAAAGATCATCAGCGACAATGCTAAAGGTGTGGTGCCGGAGAAACTGGAAGATTTTGCCCAGAAAAAAGAAAAGAAAATTGAATTTGAACATTTTGAGGAAGATCTCTCAAAATATGCCGATGACTAAAATGAAAATTAAACATCTTACGGTTTTGTTTTTTCTTTTCTTGCTGATTTTCAACTCGTGCGGTCCGGGAGTACTGGTCGACAGAAATAAAAAAATTGAAAATGCGGTATGGAAAAGCGCTGATATCATTAAGTTTTCGGTGAGTATCCCGGATACATTACAACTTTACAATATTTACATAAATATCAGAAATTCAACGGATTATAAATACAGTAACATTTTTTTGTTTCTAAAGACTTTTTATCCGAACAGAATGTATTCCATTGACACCATTGAGTGTTTGCTGGCTGATGATTCGGGTAAATGGCTGGGTAAGGAACGTGGTAAAATGGTGGATAACCGTATATTGTTCCGGAGAGGCATACGGTTTAAGTTATCAGGAAATTATTCTTTTGAGTTTGAACAGGCTATGCGTGATACCGATCTGAATGGAATTGAAGATTTCGGAATACGGATAGAAAAATCTGAAGCAGAAAAATAATATGGCCAAAAAAGCTACCAATAACGAATTTCATAACTATTTGAAAAAGCTGTGGTTAATATACTTAGGCGCCATTGGGCTTGTGTTGATTTTGTTCACCTGTATTTCTCTGGGTGTTTTCGGTTTCATGCCTACCTTCGAAGAACTCGAAAACCCGCGCAGCAACCTTGCTTCGGAGATATATTCGTCCGATCAGGTGCTTTTGGGAAAGTATTATATTGAAAACCGTTCCAATGTTCATTTTGAAGATCTTTCCCCTAATGTGGTGAATGCACTGGTAGCAACAGAAGATGCCCGTTTTACGGATCATTCCGGTATTGATGCCCGCAGTCTTTTTCGTGTAATGCTGGGTGTATTTACCCGGGACCGCGGGGCCGGTGGTGGCAGCACCATCACACAGCAGCTTGCCAAGAACCTTTTTCCGCGCGAAACCAATCAGAATTTTCTGAAAGTGGTGATCACGAAATTTAAAGAGTGGATAACTGCGGTCAAACTGGAACGCAATTATACCAAGCAGGAGATTATTGCGATGTACCTGAATACCGTTGACTTTGGAAACCAATCCTTTGGTATTAAATCTGCCGCACGCACCTATTTCAACAAGACTCCCGACTCACTTAATATACAGGAGTCCGCTACGCTGATCGGTTTATTAAAAGCGCCTACCCGTTACAGCCCGCTGCGTAATCCCGAAAATGCTATGAAACGCAGGGAGGTAGTTTTGAAGCAAATGGTAATCAACGGATTTATCAGCCAGGTCCAGTACGATTCCATTCGTGTTTTACCTATTGACATGTCGCATTTTAACATACAGGATCACAATGCCGGTCTGGCGACTTATTTCAGGGAATATCTTAAGACATTGCTGACAAAGAAAAAACCTGTTGAAGAAAACTATGTCAATAAAAAGATATATCAGGAGGACCTCGACCAATGGGAAAATAACCCTATATACGGATGGTGTAATAAAAATCTGAAGTCGGATGGCACGCCGTACAATATTTTTAAGGACGGGTTGCGTATTTATACTACCATTAACTCCAAAATGCAACGCTACGCCGAAGAAGCTGTTTGTGAGCACCTTGGCAAAGAACTGCAGAAAGACTTTTACAAGCATTGGAAAGGTGTTAAAAGAGCTCCTTACGACTGGCGGGTCACCGATGAACAGATCAATAAAATGATCATGCAGGGCGTCTACCGTTCTGAACGGTATCAGTCTCTGAAAAACGAGAATGTCCCTGATGAAATGATCATGAAAATCTTAAATACCCCGGTGAGAATGAGGGTTTTTGCCTGGGAAGGCGATAAGGATACCGTGATGTCTCCGCTCGATTCGGTGAAATATTATAAATGGTTTTTACTGGCAGGATTGATGTCGATGGAGCCTCAAACAGGTTATGTGAGGGCTTATGTAGGGGGTATTAATTATAAGCATTTTCAGTTTGACCATGTCTGTCTGGCTAAACGCCAGGTGGGATCTACTTTTAAGCCTTTTGTGTATACGGTGGCTATGCAGGAAGGTGAATTTTCTCCCTGCACCAAGGTACCCAATGTGCCAATAACTTTCGATCTTCCCAACGGCCAGGTGTGGGAACCCAAAAATTCAGGCGATTACCGGGAAGGAGAGATGATTACCCTGAAAGAAGCGCTGGCCAACTCGGTAAACTGGATATCTGCGTTCCTGATAAAAAGATATTCTCCCGGTCCTGTAGTAAAAGTAGCACGTAAAATGGGCATTAAAAGCGAAATTCCTGAAGTTTACGCCATTTGCCTCGGTACCCCCGACCTGTCCCTTTATGAAATGGTGGGAGCAATTAATTCATTTCCCAACAAAGGGGTTTATATTGAGCCGGTCTTTGTAACCCGCATCGAAGATAAATATGGCAATACCCTTGCCTCCTTTGTCCCTAAAACCCAGGAAGCCATGAGCGAGGAAACCGCGTACCTCATGACCAGTCTTATGCAGGGCGTTGTTGAGGGTGGTACAGGGGCACGTTTACGGGGAAAATATCAGTTTTCCAACCAGATAGCTGGTAAGACAGGCACTACCGATAACAACTCGGATGGTTGGTTTATGGGTTTTGTACCCAACCTTACCACCGGTATATGGGTGGGATGTGAAGACCGCAGCATACATTTCCGCAGCACATCCCTGGGCCAGGGTGCCAATATGTCACTGCCTATATGGGCCTTATACATGAAAAAAGTGTATGCTGACAAATCGTTAAATATCCGTCCTTCCGACCACTTTACCAAACCCTCAAGGGAACTTTCCGTTGAAATTGATTGTCAGAAATATAATCAGCAAAATCACCCAATCAATTTTGACAATAAAAACTTTTGATCTTGTAAACCTTTTGTTAATAAAACATTTGCCAGGATTGAAATGATTGCCTGCAAAACAATATCTTTGCGAAAAAACAAACTGTATGAGTGAGCCGATAAAACACGAATGCGGTATTGCCTTTATCCGGTTATTACAACCTCTCGAATACTACCAGTTTAAATATGGCACCACACAATACGGGCTGAACAAGTTGATGCTGATGATGGAAAAACAGCATAACAGAGGTCAGGACGGAGCAGGGGTTGTGTGTATCAAACTGGATCTCGAACCGGGTATGCGTTTTATCAACCGTATACGCTCAAATTCTTCCAGCCCGATCACGGATATTTTTACCAAGGTATATTCTGACCTGAAAACCATAAAGAATAATAAGCCAGCTTTGTCCAATGATGTTAACTGGCTGAAACATAGTTCGGAATTTATCGGGGAAATGTACCTCGGTCATCTGCGGTACGGGACTTTTGGAAAAAACAGCATCGAAACATGTCATCCCTTTATTCGTGAGAATAACTGGGAAACGAAAAATATTGTACTGGCCGGAAATTTTAACCTGACCAATGTTGATGAACTTTTCAGTAAACTGATCAGTCTTGGGCAACATCCTGTTGAAACTACCGACACGGTTACCATTCTTGAAAAGATCGGACATTTTCTTGATCAGGAAAACGAAGAATTGTATCAAAGCTATAAACTTCAGGGTGTTAATAAAAAGGATGTTTCTGCACTGATTGCCAAAAACCTTAATGTGATCAGAATGCTCACCCGTGCTGCAAAAGATTGGGACGGTGGTTATGTGCTGGCCGGTATGATAGGCCATGGCGATGCGTTTATCATGCGGGATCCTTCGGGTATCCGGCCTGCTTATTATTATGCCGATGATGAGGTGGTGGTGGCGGCTTCAGAACGCCCGGTAATCATGACTTCTTTTGATGTGCCTATCGAAAAGATAAGAGAAATAGACCCCGGCAAAGCGCTGATCGTAAAAAAGGACGGTACGTTTTTTTCCGAATCTTTTATCAAACCCGGACACAAAAAATCCTGTTCATTTGAACGTATCTATTTTTCCAGGGGAACAGACAAGGATATCTACCTTGAACGTAAAAAACTTGGCAGTTTCCTGGTGCCGTCTATCCTGAAAGCTGTTGATTATGATATAGAGAACACTGTGTTCTCCTATATTCCAAATACGGCATCCGTAGCGTATTACGGCATGGTGGAAGCGCTGGAAAAATTTTGCGACGGGGTGAAAAAAGACAGAATACTCCAGGCAGGGAAACATATTACCGATAAGGAACTGCAAAAGATCCTTGACTTTCATCCGCGTTTCGAAAAGGTGGCTGTAAAAGATATGAAACTCCGGACATTCATCACACAGGAAAAAGACCGCAATGACCTGGTTGCTCATGTTTATGATGTTTCGTACGGAATTATCCGTGATCATAAGGATACGATTGTTGTGGTTGACGATTCGATAGTCAGGGGGACGACCCTGCGCGAGAGTATCATCTGCATGCTCGACCGCCTGAATCCGAAAAGGATCATCATTGCCTCATCAGCGCCACAAATACGTTATCCCGATTGTTACGGTATCGACATGGCAAAGCTCAGTGATTTTATCGCTTTCAGAGCTGCCATAAAACTGCTGGAAGAAACCGGACAGGAAGAAATAATCAGCAGGGTGTATAAAAAGTGTAAGGCACAGGAAAACCTTCCGAAAGAGAAAATGGTAAATTATGTGAAAGAAATATATGATCCGTTTACGGCAGATCGGGTTGCCGAAAAAATCACCCGGCTGTTGGTCCCTAAAGATATCAAAGCCGGCGTACAGATTATATTTCAGTCTATTGATGATCTTCATGCTGCCTGTCCTGATCATACCGGTGACTGGTATTTTTCAGGAGATTATCCCACACCCGGAGGTAATAAAGTGGTCAACCGTTCATTTATCAATTATATTGAAAAGCGCAATGAACGGGGTTACCAGGTAAAAATGCCGGGCGATTGAAATGCCTTGACCAATGAGCAGTATTGTTGTTTAGGTCTGTATTATTCGTTTTTATTAAACTGCTTTTCAAGAGGAGTTTCCTGTTCTAAGTCGCGATATACATCTTCTTTGTTGAAAAAACGGAAGGCCGGTAAAGGCTTATCCCATTGGCTTTCGTTGTAAGTATATGGCTTTATGGGCAGGGGAGTGTCCTTAAAAAATTTGCCGGAGAGACCGGTACTGATATAGTGTGAAATACTGTCGCAGTACCACTCGAAAACCTCCGTGATGGTAAATTCCTTTTTCGTTGTGGATGAATTATTAAATTCATTGGTATAACTGTGACATAAACTTGTAAGAAACCATTTTCCTTTTTCCTGTTGATACTCCGCAACCAGATCCCCGTCAACGAATTCTTCGTAATAGCGTTTGGATGGCAATAAATAATTATTGTTCTTCGGATAATGATACCAGGGATTTCGGAATGCTTTTCTTTCGATTTTTTTAAAAGCAAAAGTTTCCCGGTCAATGGTTAGCATTCCTTCTTCCCGGCTTTCTCCCCGCCATCCAACTTCTCTGAGGTTGCTCACCCCGTGCATCTCACTGGAGAATTCGTTGCAAACATATCTGATGTGGTAATCGTCCGTATTTTCTACAAGGGTGTCAAAACTGAATTTATAAAAACTGAATGCATTGGGGTTCAAAGAACTTTCGGTCAGGTGATATACCGGGTTCTGTCGAAGCATAGCTGAAAAATCATTATCATCATATTGCAGGTCGTCAATAACATAGCTATAGTTGCTTCTCCTCATTTGTTCAATAGCAAAACCGTAGTCCGAAGTAGGATTGTTTTTTACATTATTTGTAATAAACGAGACAACTACCTGTGCTTCAATCAAGTTCATAAATTCACCATTGATTTTTTCGTATTGACGGTAAAACGAAAAGGCTGCAAAACTTGAATCGGTGTAGTTTGCGGGGATTTGTAAAACAGCTTTTTTTACGATTTCTTCGGCGTTAAGTCCTTCTACCTCAACAGGGTTAAGCAAAAGCGGCGTTTGTTCTACGTATATTTTTTCTGTCCGGTTAAAAGCCGGTTTATGGACTATTGTTTCGTGAAATCCCAAAGTAGAGATTTCCAAATGCAACACCGTTTTGTCCGGAGGAATTTCGAATTTAAATTCACCATTATTATCCGTTTGTACATAGTCTCCGGTTTCGGCCAGTTTCACAATGGCAAAGGGTATAACCGTAGAATCCTGGCGGCTTAGCAGAATACCCCTGAAGAGGTTTTGCCCGGAGACAGAAACGGAAAGAATCGTCAGCAGCGCCGTCAGGATGGATTGCCTGCATAAACTCTTTACATGAACACGCTTCATTTCAGAAACATATTGTTCTTTTTTTCGTTCCTGATTGTTGTGGCCGGGCCATGTCCCGGATACACCGTATAATCATCGTCCAGCGTCATCAGTTTGTTTTTTATACTGCTGATCAGCAGATCATAATCGCCGGTCGGGAGATCGGTACGGCCTATTCCGTCATTGAATAGCACATCCCCCGAAAAAACTATTTTTTGTGCATGGTTAACGAAACAAACGCTTCCTTCTGCATGGCCGGGGGTGTAAAGAATGTCAATTGTATCGCTGCAGAGGCTGATCTGTTCGCCTTCATTGATATAGCCGGCAGGCGTTATTATCCGTTTCAGGTCGAATCCGAAAACAGAGGCATACCCGACCGAAGCTCTCAGGAACTCTTTGCCCGCAGGGTGTATCCAGGCCCCGACACCAAATTTGTCTTCAAGATGCGCCACTCCGAGTATATGGTCGACATGACAGTGGGTGATGAGAAGTTTTTCAATTTTCAATTTTGATGTTTCAAGAAAAACATCAAAACTTTTTTGCTCAGCAGGTGTGTAACATCCGGGGTCTATAATGACACACTCGTTGTTTTGATTAGCCAATACGTAAGTATTCACGCCAAAAGCGTTAAACTGAAAGGTTTTTATGGTAAGCATTTTAATTTGTTGTTAATTGTTAGAAACTCGGGCAACTCTGAGCTCTCATTTTTTTCATGGGAATGGAATAGTTTTTCGGATATTTTACGGTGTAGCCTGTTTTTAATGACAGCACTTTGCCCGGATCTATCGAAAAATTCCATTTCAGAAAACCGGTCAGCGGATTGTGTTCTGCACCGGATATCTCATCAATGGTGACTTCTATTTCCTGGCTGTTACTCACAGGTATTTGATCCTGAATTTCAATAACAACGGGCGTAGCGTGATTGTTTTTCAGAGTAAGTTCATAAACATAGGTTGCTTTTCGTTTTGTGCCGATCAGCATACGGCTGCTATAGTCTTTAAGTTTAACCCGGTCAACCTGGATACGGCTGTCGCGCCCGAGTGAGATCTGCAGGGTGTCTGAAATTTCGTTAGGATTGATGTAAGACTGGCCTACATAGGTTCCGTTCAGATAGACATTGGCATAGCCCTCAACAAGGTTCAATTCTTCCCAGTCGTTGATGCAGGCCATCAGGAAGGCGCTTTTTTCAACAACAGGAACACAGATATAACGGTAGCCGGCGCTGACCGAATGTTCTTCAATATCAATGATGTAGGGCTGTGCATCCGAAGGTAGCGTATAACGGTTTTTGATGTTAAAATCAAAACTTAATTCTGGAACCTCAATCTGCTTGATCTTCACGGATTGTTGCTGAACTTTATTTTCTCCTTTGAATTTCTGGTCATATTCCTGGTCAGTGATCACTTCCTGGTTATAAAATCCGGATTTGTCATATTTGACCTGGCTCACATAATTGGTCAGGTACCAGGTCTTCAGTTCAGGCACGGTAATATTCAGAGCAGGGTCGGTGGTGGAAAGTGTCAGCGCAACATCATTCCAGTCAATCCCCGAATTATTATACGCTTTGGCACGGTAATTCAGGATGATCGGTTTGCTGATATCTTCGCATTTCAGATCGTAATACGGCATCCAGCCGGCATCCTTAACAACATAGGAAACATCTAAGGTGGCCGCCTGTGTGGTATTGGCGATTATCAGCAGCGAGACTTCCGAACGTGAGGTCTTAAGTTTGGAATTGATTTCATTTGCCCTGACCTGCAAACGAGAAAGCAAGGTGGCGTTGGCATCCGAGTCGGCAGTCAACTCTGATAAGCGTTTGTTGATATCATAAATTCTCAACTGGAAAAAATCCGCGGCTTTTTGCAATTCAGTCACATTGACACCTGTGGATTGTCCGCCCAGTGACTGGTTTTTCAGCAGCATTTCTTTTTGTGTGGTCAACGCGTTTTTTTCATCATTTACAGCGGTGATTTTTTTTGTAATCAGCGTGATAGAATCATTAATAAGGATATGTTTCTGGTTTTCGCTTTCTACAAGAGAAGAATTTACTTTATGACTGATGGAAAGTACCGTTATATCTTCATCAGACCTTATCCTTATTGATGCAGGGTTCAAGGCGGGTGCAAGGTTTTCAAGCACCACTGTATTTCTTCCTTTGACAAGGTTTACATTCACTTTGTAACGCATCTGAGCGCCGGCCATGTATATAATGACGTCATTAAGCTGAGGATTTAAACTGATGAGGTTTTCTTTCTGAGCAAGAATTGTTGCCGGATAAAGGATAACGGTCAGGATTAGAATAAGAATGTTTTTCATGGCTTTTTTTTATCAAAATTAATTAATTAGGCAAATATTAAGCAGTGGGAATGAAAAAACTGAGTAATTTTTTTATGCCAAAATTATTATGCAAAAAAGTTGGTCAATTTATTGAAAGTAAACTTAAAAAAACTAATTTTGCCCGACTTAAAAAAATCATTAACTTAATCATTAACATGAAAAAAATACTTATTGTGGGAGCTGTCGGTCAGATCGGGTCCGAACTCACCATGGAACTCCGCAGAATTTATGGTAACGACAATGTTATTGCCAGTACACGTAAATCGCCGCCATCCGAAACCGTAGCCAATTCGGGGCCTTTTGAATATTTTGACATCCTGAACAAAACGGCGATGGCCGATGTGTGCAAAAAATACAATGTGGATTGCATCATCAATATGGCTGCTATCCTCTCGGCTGTCGGGGAACAAAACCCGCTGATGGCCTGGGATATCAATATGAACGGCTTGATCAACGTGCTGGAACTGGCACGTGAAATGGAAATGTCACAGGTTCTCTGCCCGAGTTCCATTGCTGTATTCGGCCCCGGAACCCCTCTGGATTGTGCACCACAGGAAACCGTATTACATCCGTCAACCATGTATGGGATTACGAAAGTTGCCGGAGAATTAATTTGTGATTATTATGTGAAAAAATACGGGCTTGATGTCCGCGGGCTGCGTTATCCCGGCATCATCAGCAATGAAACGCTGCCCGGCGGAGGCACTACAGATTACGCTGTGGCCATATATTACGATGCTGTAAAATACGGAAAATATACCTGCTTTGTAAAAGAAGACACACGCCTTCCGATGATGTATATGCCTGACTGCCTGAAAGCTACCGTGGACCTGATGCAGGCGGATTTTGCCAAACTCAGGCATCATAGCGACTTCAATGTGGGTGCCATGAGTTTTTCAGTAAAAGACCTTGCCGACAGCATTAAAAAATATATGCCTGATTTTACAATCACCTACGAACCTGATTTCCGCCAGGCCATTGCCGACAGCTGGCCCGATGCAGTAGACGATACGGCAGCACGCGAAGAATGGGGATGGAAACCCAGTTACGACCTGGATGCTATGACACAGGATATGCTGAAGGTGATTGGTGAAAAACATAAAATAGGATTAATTTAATATTTAATACAAGGAGATTATAATATGCAAACAAAAATGAAAGCTTTTCTGGCAGAAGAACTTAATAAACTGGAAGAGCAAAAACTTTTTAAACACGAACGTATCATCGAAAGCCCGCAAGGCGCTGAGATCGTCGTAAAAGGAAAAAAATGCCTGAATTTCTGCGCTAACAATTACCTGGGACTTTCGTCACATCCCGAACTGATCAAAGCGGCGCACCAGGAAATTGATCACCGTGGTTATGGCCTGTCATCGGTTCGTTTTATATGCGGGACACAGGACATTCACAAAGAACTGGAACGCAAAGTTTCTGAGTTTTTAGGAATGGAAGACACTATATTGTTTTCGTCATGTTTTGATGCTAATGGCGCCGTTTTTGAACCTTTACTCGGCGAAAATGATGCTATCATCACCGATGCCCTCAACCATGCTTCCATCATCGACGGTATCCGACTGTGCAAAGCCCAGCGCTGGATATATAAACATGGCGACATGCGCGATGTTGAAGAAATAGACCCTGCCAATGATAAAATGGCCAAAGGTCTGGAACGTTGTCTGAAAGAAGCACGCGAAAAAGGCTGCCGTTTTGTAATGATTGCCACTGATGGATCTTTCTCAATGGACGGTGACATTGCAAAATTAGATCAGATTTGCGACCTGGCTGAAAAATACGATGCCCTTGTGATGGTTGATGACAGCCATTCAACCGGTTTTCTCGGAAAGACAGGACGCGGAACACACGAATACCGCGGCGTGATGGGTAGAGTAGATATTATCACGACTACCTTTGGTAAAGCCTTAGGAGGAGCCTCCGGCGGATGTATTTCTTCAAGTAAGGAAATTATCAACTGGATGCGCAACAAAGCACGTCCGTATTTGTTCTCAAACACTGTTGCACCGTCTGTCGTCGGGGCTACCATAAAAGTTATGGATATTTTGATGGGCAGTACCGAACTCCGGGACAAACTGGAACATAATACGAAATATTTCCGTACCAAAATGACGGAAGCCGGATTTGACATTGTTGCCGGTGATCATCCTATCGTTCCGATAATGTTTGGCAAATACCCGGATTGTTCGAAACTGGCGGTTGATTTTGCCAATAAAATGCTTGACGAAGGCATTTATGTTATAGCATTCTCATTCCCTGTGGTAGCCAAAGGAAAAGACCGCATCCGTGTTCAGATATCAGCAGGACACGAAATGGAACATATCGACAAAGCTATTGCTGCATTTACCAAAGTCGGAAAAGAATTAGGAATGATCAAATAGTTTTTGGTTTTTGATTAATAAAAAGGGTGGCTTATGCTGCCCTTTTTTGTTCAGGGTCTTATTTTAAATATAACAGAAGCATTTATGTTTTCAGTTCACATTGGGGAATTTGCAGCATTGTTTACGGCCTGTTGCTGGACGGTTACTGCGCTTGCTTTTGAATCAGCGAGCAACAAGGTCGGTTCCATTGCTGTCAACCTGTTGCGTCTGGCTCTTGCACTGGTTTTTCTGAGTATTTTCTGTTATATAACACGGGGGCGTTTTTTTCCTTCTGATGCCGGAGAAGAATCCTGGCTGTGGCTTTCTCTTTCGGGACTGATTGGTTTTGTTATCGGCGATCTTTTTCTTTTTGAATCCTATACCATCATCGGTTCGAGGGTGGCCATGCTGATCATGACGCTGGTGCCGCCTATGACTGCTTTTTTAAGCTGGCTCATGCTTGGCGAAACCATGACACTGTTTAATTTCTTAGGAATGGCACTGACGCTTGGTGGGATTGCTGTAGTGATAGTAAATAAAGGAACAGGCGACACAATGTTCTCCGTAACTCATTCACTGAGGGGCATTTTATTTGCCTTTATAGGAGCTGTCGGACAGGCGGTAGGCCTGGTGTTCAGCAAGGTGGGTATGGGCGACTACAACGCCTTTGCAGCCACACAGATACGGATTATCACCGGGATCATTGGTTTTGTTATTGTCATTACGATATGGAAAAAGTGGCGTAATGTTGGAAATGCGGTAAAAAATGTTTCAGCAATAAAACGCATCGGTTTAGGCTCGGTCTTCGGGCCATTTCTGGGCGTTTCATTTTCATTATTTGCAGTTCAGCATGCCAATGCCGGCATTGCATCGACCATCATGGCAATAGTCCCCGTGCTTATTATTCCGGCATCTGTAATTTTTATGCATCAGAAAGTGACGTTGAAAGAGATCATCGGCGCTGTTATCAGCGTCTGCGGGGTGGCGTTATTTTTTTTGTAGGAATGTTTTACTGGTGATTGCCCAATTCATTTATTGCTGTCCATGCCATAAAACCCATTCCGGTTTCGAGGCTGCTTTCGTCAACGGTGAACCCGGAGGTGTGCAGGTTGGATATCTCTTTGTTTTTGGGGTTTTTTACGCCTAAACGGTAAAAGCATGAAGGCAGGGTATGCGAAAAATAGGCAAAATCTTCAGCGGTCATCCTCAGGTCAATCTCCTCGACATTGTCTTCACCGAGATAATCTTTGGCATAACGCATCAGCCGGTGTGTGAGGGTTTCATCATTGAACAGGAACGGGTATCCTTTGTCAATGAATATTTTGCATGTGGCGCCATAGGATTCTGCAATGCCCTTCGCCAGCTTTACAATTTTTTCATGAGCAGATTTCCGCCAGTTCTCGTCCACGGTACGGAACGTGCCTTCGATAAACACTTCATCAGGGATGACGTTTGTTTTTCCGTTGGCCGACAGACGGCCGAACGAAAGCACGGTGGGAATAGTGGGAGTAGCCATCCGGCTGACAAGCTGCTGTAAACCGATAATGATATGGGATGCCACCACCACCGGATCAACCAGAAGCTCAGGTGTGGCAGCGTGACCACCCTTGCCGATGACATTGATGTAAACCTCATCAGTCGAAGCCATTGATTTTCCGTGTTTAAATCCCAGTTTTCCGGCATTGATGCCGGGATGTACATGCTGACCTATCATGCAGCTGACTTTTGGATTTTCAAGTACACCTTCCATGATCATCTGTATGGCGCCTCCGGGATATTTTTCTTCGGATGGCTGAAAAATGATCTTAATACTTCCTTCAAACTGGTCTTTTATTTTGTTTAAAATAATGGCTGCGCCAACGAGCGAAGCCATGTGGACGTCATGTCCGCATGCATGCATCTTTCCTTCATGGTGCGAACTGTAATCCGTCATGGTTCTTTCGCTGATCTGCAGGGCATCCATGTCAGCACGGAGACCTATGGTTTTTTTGCCGGGATTTTTGCCGTTAATGATAGCGACAATACCTGTTTTGGCCATGCCCCGCTGATAGGTTATACCTGCTTTATCCAGTTCAGCGCAGATGATATCTCCGGTTTTGATTTCTTCAAAAGCAAGTTCCGGGTAGGAATGAAGCAGCCGGCGCAGCGTTATTATATCCTCAAGGATGTCTTTGGAAAATTTCCGGATTTTGTTTTTATATTCCTTCATAGTGATCGATAAGTTAGAAATCTGTGCTGAGTGAGATATAGAATACAGGTTTCTGTATAATGCCATTTTCAACACCCCAGGCATAATCCGCACGGATAAAATATCCCAGAAGTTTTGTTCTTAAGCCTACGCCGAATCCACCGATCAGGGGATCGCGTTTTTTGATGAGCGTCACCTGTAAAGGCCCTCGTTGTATGACTTGTTTGGCCAGGGTGTTTTCTTCAGAATAGGGATTTGTTCCGACCCAGGCAGTTCCCAGATCACCAAATCCTATAATCTGTAAGTTAGTCAGAAAATTGTTTTTTAATGGTTTTTTCGAAAAATAACGAACAATGGGAAAACGAAGTTCGCTGTTAAGCACCGCAAAAGTAGGACCGTTGCGTGCGTTCTGGATAAAACCACGCATGTTGGTCGCTAAGGTTTGGTAAGCATAATTCTGGGTCTGTGAAACCTGGTTATCGTTATTGAATTTGGGGATGATCCATGTATCAACGCCGCCCATGTAATACACCAGTTTGTTATTGCCGAACGAAGTGCTGGCGGCAAGACGGTTGGCCCAGATGAATGTGCGGTGAATCTTCTGATAATGGCGGAAATCAAATCCCAGTACAACAAGGTTGTTGAATTTCTTATTTATCATCTGATAATATTCTCCAAAGATCTTCCATCGCCAGCCATAATAAATATTGATGGCCTTGAACCGGGTATTGTCGTAAACCAGCTCAGTTTTGGCTCCTGCCCAGTATTCATTGATATTGGGCTGTTTCAGGTTGTACACATCCGTGGAGGCATAAATTTTCTTGTCGTAACGCGCCATCAGTGTTCCTTTAACAGCCAGCACCCTTGAAAAGGGCCACTTCATAACATAAAACAATGAATTGGAACGTAGTTTAATTATGGAATATTCATCGGAGGTGGTGTTTGCCTGACGATAATAAAAGAGTCCGTGGTCGAGTTTCTTTTTAAGATTTTCAAAGCCAATAAAAAATTCATTGTTGTCGAAACTCAAAGAGAAACTTATCCCTCCTGATATGCGGTAATCTTCGAGCAGATCGATCACGCCAAGCTGAAAAGAGACATTTAACCCCGGATTTAGGAAAATAGGGGAGTTGCCCCCGGTGAACTGCTGGTACATCGTGTTCAGGTAGTTGAAATCAATTTGTCCCACAAGCTGGTTTATCGAATATTCTACATTGTAATTCTGTTGGCGCGGAAGGGTAAATGTTTTCTTTTTCTGCAGTGAAGAATCCTGGCCGGCAGCGTTCAGATATTTTTGTTCGTTGCTGAAAATATAATTATTGATGTCTACCTTTCCGGTATCTGCAGCATTATCCAGCTGATCAATCAGTACGTTGTTGTTCTTGGGATATCTGCTCTTGTTTTTCCGGCTTTTTATTTTCTCTATTTCTTCGGTGTTAATAAGCGAGTTGTCCTGAACGGCTTTTTCCTGTTGGTTTTTCAGATATATTGTACGGTTAAATGTATTAGTTGGATTGGTTTTTTTTATATCTTTTGCGATAGGTAAATCCTGAAAAAAGATCTTGTATTTTCCTTCAGAAAAAATCACTTCTGCTGATTTTCCTGCTTTTCCGGCTATGTCCTGTTCCAGAATGTTTCTGTTGTAATCGGAAGCTGCAAACGAGGTTGTATAATACCGGTAATGCGTGGTGGTATCGATGTAACTTATGGTGCTGTCGATACGGGCCAGATAACGGTTAAAAATGCCATTTTCATCAGACAGATAAGTGAAAAAACGGTTGTCGTACTGCATCGGCATGATTTCGTTGGTGTACTCTGTATTGGTGAGTCGCCGGAGCAGTTTCTCTTTTTTTCTGTAATCATAAATAAAAATGTCGGTATGAGATGGCAGTTGTGAAATAGTATCTTTCTCTGTATCCATAAAGGTCATCACATCGTAACGGATGGTGTCGTCAATTCGGTTTGAACTGAAGATTATTTCAGAAGAGTTATTTACAAAACGAGGGTTAAGATCGTCATAAATATCTTTGGTTATGGGCTCGTAGGTATGGGCTGCCACGCTGTATACATATATGTCGGACTGCCCCTGTACAACGCCTGAAAAAACGATCATTTTGCCATTCTGCGAAAAGGATAGATCAAGAATTTTTTCAAGGTTAAAAAGCTGTTGTTTTTCAAATTTATTCTCATCCATCATGTAAGAATACATCATGATTTTACCTTTGGATTCAAGAACGATGGCTAACATTTTTCCGGTCGGATGCCATGCGAGCAGCGGATATGAGTAATCAATTTTTTCATCAAGTTTACATTCCCGTTTAAAGATTTGCCTGGTTTTGTTTTTTTCCAGATCAAAAAGCCATATACGGTATTGTCCCATAAAGTTTGTGGTATAGGCGGCATATTTTCCATCCGGGCTTATTTTTGCCTGTCCGTACGCAGTGTTTTTTTTGAATTTTTTCAGCAGGGCCGTTTCTCCGGGACGTTGCCGGTTCTGATCGTCGGCTGTGTATTGCTGTTCATAATAGGCTAACCATTCTTTTGAAAGATTTTTAAATGATACCCCCAGCACATAGAGAAACCCGCTCTCAACGTTACGGCTGACCTTGGTCAGGTATACAATGTTGGTAATGGCAGAGGGGCCATATTTATCCGCTACATATTTCCAGATAGAATGTCCGGCATATACGGCATCATCACCCGAAAGACTGTTGTATCTTTTAAAAGCGCCTCTCAGGATACCATCCTTTACATGATTATCGAGTTGTGTGTTCCATTCTTCCGAAATGTATGAAATCAGCCCCTGTGAATACCATGCCGGTAAAGAGAGCAAAGCTGAATTTTTGATCATAGCAGTGAGCTTGCCCCCGTACATCATTTCGTCGATAATCACCTGTGCCATACCGGCACGTATCTGTTTTTCAAAATCGGTATGGCTGCCGTTGAAATATAAAAAAACTTTGGTTCCGACAATATGTGTCACACCGCCGATGTTGTAATTCACGTCACTGATGAGCCCGATGTTGCTTTCCTGTAGTTCAGAAAATTTGTTATAGATGATAAACTGGATTTTGTCTTCAAGTGTATATTCCAGTTTGCTTTCTATTTCTTTAAGATATTTATCGGCATATTTGGCGGTATAAACGGCCAACTCTTTCCCGTTCAGATAAAAGTAAGTATCGAAATGATCAAAACGCATGAACGACCAGAAACGGTCAGAAAACTGAACACGGTTTTTGCCGAAATTCAGCTGGGAACCGTTATAAAACTGTGCATGGACAGAGATTTTATTGGTAATCAGCAATGTCAGGATTATTCCGGTTAGCAGGGCTTTATGTACTTTGGGCATGATCACTCCTCAATAGAGGTGTAAAGTTACAATATTTTGCTTAGAAACTGTTTTGATTTTATGTTACATAAGATTTATGATGGATTTTTTAGC
>DAOORA010000029.1:0-49250 GCA_035389045.1 Bacteroidales bacterium
AATTATAGGTGGGCGGATTAGGAATCGGGTTGCCGTTGTTTGCCTTGCCGCAATAACGTGTTTTACCGCTGATGTTATGGCCTGTACCGCAGAGGTTTACAGTAACAGTGCGGGTAACCATTATAGACGGTCCGTCACAACCGTTAGCGGTTACTTCGATATCAACAGTTCCATAGAATCCGTTAGTCCATGTCATCACACCATTAGCATCAATACTGCCGGCAGCGGGATTGCTTATTGACCAGTTGTAGCCGGTAGCATTGGGTGCATTTGTTGCGTATGTGGTCGTTGTTGTTCCGTTGGTAAGCTGGCAGACGGGTTCCGTACCTCCGCCCACGGTGATGGGTGAGGGATTTCCCACAGGAGAAATAATTGTGACATGAATGACCGGAGTGGTCAGCGTTCCGCATGTATTGGTGATCACACAATGAAAATTAGCATTGGTCTGTATAATACCGGGATTGTACGTGCTGGAGGTAACGCCTGTTGATGTTCCGTCCCAATACCATAAATACGAATAGGGTCCTGTACCGCCATGCACATTTGCTGTAAACGTTCCCGGGCTTGTTTTGGTACATATTGAGGTATCCGGAATGGGGTCTGCAGTGAGTTGTGGAAAAACATTAATAGTAAGGGTATTGGAATTTACTGCTCCGCAAATGCCACTGGTAACCTCGCAGTAATACCCTGTGGTATCGGTAATATTTCCGGGATTAAAAGTGCTGTTTGTAGCACCATTGATTATTGAAGATGTTGTATGCCATTGATAAGTATAGGTTCCGTTTCCGCTTATTGCTGTTGCAGTAAATGTGCCCGGGTTTGAATTACTGCAGATGGGCGATGTGCCTCCGCTGATATTAACAACAGCAGGATGGTTAACCGTTACAGACATTGTTGCGGTATTGATACACCCACCGCCGGTAGTTACAGAATAGGTTATTACAGTGGTTCCGGGGCCGATGGCAGTGACAAGTCCGGTTGAAGAGTTGACGGTCACAATATCGATACTTCCTGAAGTCCAGGAGCCGCCTGAAGTAGTACTTGTCCATGTTGAGGTTGACCCGGCACATAAAAGAGTGGTCCCTGACAAAACCTGAGGAACAGAAGCCGTTATTGTAACAGATTTTGTTGCAGTATTCACGCACCCTCCCGTAGTAACGGAATAAGCAATGACAGAAGTCCCGGCAGATACGCCTGTAATAACTCCTGTGGATGGATCTACTGCGGCGACTCCGGGAGCTGAACTTGTCCAGGTTCCGCCGGAGGTCGTGCCTGTAAATGTTGATGTTGCTCCGACACATATTGGTGTAGTTCCTGTTATGGTTTGTGTAACTGGTGTTCCAATGGTCACGGTAACTGTACCGCAAGCGGAAGGGGCGCAGCTGCCACTTAATGCCCTGACATAATAAGTTGTTGTTGTTGTTGGTGAAACAGTAACGGTGTTGCCTGTTCCCAATAAAGTTCCGCCACAGGAACCAGAATACCAATATAAAGTGGCTCCGGGAACAGTTGCGGTCAGGCTTGAAGAACCACTGCCGCAAATACCCGGAGGAGAAGCTATTGGCGCAGGAGTGGAAACTGTTCCCATGGATACCGTGACGGAACCGCAACCGACCGACCAGCATCCGGTTGTGACATTATATGCCCTTGCATAGAATGTTGTTGTTGCCCCGATGGTAACTGTAATAGGACTTCCCGAACCAATTAAGGTGCCTCCGCAGGATCCGGTATACCAATAAATTTTAGAATTTGCCACAGTGGCAGACAAACTTGTGGTTCCGCCCGAACAAATAGTCGCCGGATTTGCCACTGGTGCCGGATCGGCGGGTATTTGATTTATTGTCACTGTTGCGCTACCCTGAGGTCCCCAGCAACCGTTTACAGAATATGACCTGAAGTAATAGGTGCCTGAAGTCGAAACAACTTGCGAGGTTGAGGGTGTTGCGGTTGAGGCGCCACCGCTTGTCGTGCCCTGCCAGTATATGGTTCCAGTGGTACCCCCCGAAGCTGTAAGGGTTCTGGATCCTCCGCATTGTGTACCCCCACCGTTGACAGTAACTGCGCCAGGTAATGGATATACCTGAACGGTAACAGTTCCGCAATCAGAAACACCGCAACTTGCACTCCACGCTCTGGCATAAAAAGTTGTTGTAGCAGAAACTGTTACAGATATTTGACTACCTGTGGAAACAAAAGTCCCTCCGCAGGATCCGGTATACCAATATATTTCATATCCGGCAGATGAAGCAGATAACGTTGTTGTTCCGCTTCCGCAAACCCCGGCCGGTGAGGCTGTGGGAGCAGGAATGGAAGGAGTGCCTGCCTGGCCCAGTTCGGTGATGACCCATGCCTGAGCATGTTGTCCCTGACAACATTGCCACGGCTGACAGCTACATTGGTTGTATTGTCCGCATGGATGAACACAACAGGGATCTTCTGCATAGCCGGAAGGACAGCTTGCTGCTTCTGGAACATTATCACAACACCATATCCCGTAATTGCCACATTGATTTACACTGGGTATAACGGGACCTTCATACAGTGTCAGCTTGTTATAACAACAGTTATCGCCATACACATATTGATGAGTGTTTGTAATCGTATAACCCGAAGGGGGAGTCCCCACCGGTGAGCAGCCAGCTTTATTGGCAGGAAGCCATGAATAGCCCGAAGTTTCTTTAAATGAAGTAGCATTTTCGTCATTAAAGGTAATGCCCGCAACATTCTCTTTGATAATTTCTCCAATGTTTTTAGTGCATATTATTTGTGAAATATAAGTGTACCCTGAAAATGTCAGCATTTTTAAACGATACCATTTAGGGTGCACAGAAAAATCAAAGTTTTTATTTTCATCATTGAAAATATACCTTATGCCGCCGTGTTCAGATGATTTTAAAATAATGTTGTTATATTCAAGCTCCTTGGGATAATTAATAAGATGGATATCAGGCAGAGACGAAATTTCTGCACGTGAGCAGGTTGTGAAAAAATTCCCGTCATTACTTGATTCAAGTATTACTTCACGAATATTGGCCTCATCATAATTTTCCCATATCATATGTGCCACGGATTTTTCAAAAACCCCTACATAGAAAAATATCTGAACATTACTTGATAAAGATTTGGCTGATGTTCCGGGAACATCCGGTTTGATGTTTTTTTGGGCAAAGTTTAACTGATGAATTATCAACAGCAGGAACAGAAAGGCAACAGTTTTTTTTAATAATAACATGGCTTTTGATTTTATTGGTTGATTAATATTTTGAAATAAGAACGATCGTAGAATTGCTTATTCTATTATCCAAAAATAAAAAAAAAATTTAATTATGCAACATTTAAAAAAAATGTTTTTATTAACAGATTTTTCTAAAATTCTCTGTTTTAAACATATAAAATAAGAACTATAGAGTCTTACTGAAATAAATATGAAAACAATGGCTGGTTGTTCTATTTTCAATCTTAAAATTAATTTATCAGGCAATGTTTGTAATTTTGTAGAAATTTCTATTCATAGAGAAATCCGCCCATGAAAAAGTTTTATCTCTCGTTTATTTTATTGGTTATTTGTTATTTATCCTTCGGTCAAATCCTGATTAATGAATCATTTGACTCGATTGCCTTTCCACCACCCGGATGGATAAACAAACAGGTTGACGGTACAGGAGTAAAAGCGGTATGGGACAGAGATACCATAGATACCGACCCCGACTGCATACCTCATTCGGGAAAAGGAATGGCAAGATACTTCGCTTATAACTTGTCTGCCGGGAACTCTTCTATACTTGTTTCTCCCTCCTTTGACCTTTCTGTTCTCGGAGCAAATACAGCCAGAATTTCCTTTTGGATGTTCAGGGATAATAGTTATCCCACAAAACAGGACAGCCTTGATATTTATATCAACGACACCACTATTCTTGCAGGAGCGGTTCATCTTGTAAAGATAAACCGTTATAAAGGACTATCCCCTGTAGAAACAAACACGGGATGGTATAAATACAACTTCGATATCCCGTCGTCATTTCACGGAACAGATAATTACATAATTCTGAAGGCAAGTAGTGTTTTTGGTTACAATATTCTGATCGATGATTTTACCGTGGAGGTTTCCGGCCCAAATGATGCAGGTATTTCAGCCCTTAATACACCCGGAGTGTCTGTAAATTCGGGTTCGCATACCATATCCGTGACGATAAAGAATTATGGCACTTCGCCCCTGTATACCGTGTCAACAGGATGGACTGTTGATGGAGTTGTGTGTACATCCTTTCTTTATATGAACAACAGTGGTCTGGCATCTGGTTCGGTGGATAGTTCAGTCTGTATTGGAAGTTATAATTTTATAACCGGAGGTAAACACATCATTAAAGTCTGGACACAGTATCCGAATTCGAATAACGATATAAATCATATCAACGATACTTTGGTAAAGGACATATGGGTGCAGGCTTACGGAGATTTGCCCTTTGCAGAAAATTTCAATGGAGTGTGGATCGATAAAAGAAATTCAAATGATGTTCCCTCCCTTTACTGGAATAATACCCCGGAATACGGCAATAATTCATGGCGCCGGAATGATGAAGGGTTGACTGCCGGATGGATAAGTTTGGATTCAGGCAATTATGCGCCCTTGGATAATGACAGCTCATCATATTCGGCAAGATTTCATTCTTATGATGTTTATTCAGGAAATACCGGTAAGTTTGACCTGTTTTTGAATTTTTCGCCTCAGGGATATAAAGCATTGAAATTCTGGTATTTCAATGAGGACGGCAATGATTCTCTCTCTGTTATGCTTTCTGTTGACGGAGGAGGCTCTTTCAATCTTATACAAACTGTGGCACAATCTCCGGTTTGGACCAATCATCAGATCAACCTTGGAACATCTACATCATCAACAAGTGTTATCCGTTTTCTCGCAAAATCAGATTTCGGGTATACTGATATTGGTCTGGACAGTGTAGAAGTGGTGATTGACAATTCTTTACATACTGATTTAACCGAAAGCAATACCTTCATTAACATTTACCCAAATCCTGCGAACGGCACAACGAATATCTATATTAAAAACATTCCTGATGCCGAGCTTAGCTTGTTTTCCTTATCAGGACAAAAAGTATTTTCACAGCGCATGAAAGAGGAATGCCAGCTTCAGCAAATCGATCTTACCAATCTGTCGAAGGGAACCTATATTATCCAGGTGAAAAACGAAAGAAACAATATCATTCGTAAATTAGTTGTTCAATAATACAATGAAAAAAATATTTTTTATATCAATAACTGTTTTGTTTCACTTTGCTTGTTACGCTCAGGGATTAACAGGCAATTTTATCATTGGTACGGGAATAGCCGATGTTACCTATCCCACTTTTGGTATGGGAATGCAGGGGATGGCTGATGATTATCAGAAAACCACCGAAGTGGAAACCCCCTTGTTCTCACGCGCATTTATTATTGGGGATATGTACAGTCAAAAACGTGTTGCCGTTGTGGTTGTAGATGTTCTATCCTGTACCCAGATAGTCAAAACCAAAGTTATTGAACAACTGCAAAGCGATACCACCTTTCATCATTTATATAACACAGACAATGTGCTGATTTCCGGAACCCATACTCACAGCGCTCCGGGGGGATATTCGGAATATTTTCTTTACAATGTTACCATTGGCGGCTTTGACCAGATGTGCCTTGATCATATTGTTAAAGGTATTGTAGAATCGTTACGTAAAGCACATAAAAATCTTGCTCCGGGCAAAATTTATTTTAACAAAGGAAATCTGGTGGACTGCGGGAGAAACCGGTCGCGTGATGCATATGTCAATAACCCTGTGGCAGAACTGAACAGTTTTGCAGACAGTACGGACACACAAATGTTATTGTTGAAATTTGTAAAAAACAATGGAGGAACACCTAAACCCATTGGGGTACTGGCATGGTATAGTTTTCATGCCACAACAAGGGGACAGACGAACACGCTCATCACTGGCGATGCTCAGGGCTGGGCTTCTCATTGTTTCGAAAATGTCATGGGAACAAGTGTTGATCCAACCGAAACTTTTGTCTGTGCTTTTGCCAATGCCACTGCCGGAGATGTTTCAGGAAACATAAAATATGGTGTCCCTGCCGGTGGACCTGATGAGGTACTCCATATGAAGGAATACGGAAATATGATGTATATAAAGGCAAAAGAACTTTTCAATACGGCAACGATCGGGCTGGATACCGGAATTAATTACAGATATACACACCTCGACATGTCAAACATAGCGATTGACGGCATCCCCGGAGCGCGCACATGGCCTGCTGCTGTGGGATTGTCAATGGCGGCCGGCAGTACAGAAGACAGCAAAGGCTATGCGCTAATAATGGGAATGAGTATTCCCTCTAACCTCAGAGAAGGTATTACCACCGACAATATCACGCTTATTGAAAAGGCTACCCGGACCATTGCATTTCAGGGTCTTGAAAGTAAACTCCCCGCTGGATGGTCGCTTCCGTCAATCACTTCCGATGATCCCCCCGGCTGGCAAAACGGGCAGGCACCCAAGCCAATCATGTGGACCGTTGGAAAAGCAACACCCTATCCGCTGGTTCCCAATGTTGTCCCTATCCAGTTGATCAGGATCGGGAATATGGCCATTGCAGGAGTTCCGGGAGAAATGACCACTATGGCGGGAAGACGATTGAAAGCCTCTATCAAAAATCAGCTGGACACCAATGCGACGGTTGCACTGACTTTATATGCAAACGCTTTTACGAGTTATTGTGCGACAAAGGAAGAATATCAGATGCAAAACTATGAAGGGGCATCCACACTTTACGGCCCTTATACATTGGCTGCTTATCAGCAGGAATACGCAAAGCTTGCACAAGCCATACAAAATCACACAGTCATCAATATCGGCAGCCCTGCATCGGTTGTCCCAGTGCCTATTCCTTATCAGGGTATTGATACTACTATGATTTTTGTTAATAACAGAAGCAGCCAGGAGGTCCGTATCCGTGTTTACAGCCCAAATGATGCAATGGCAGATACGGGATTGGGTATTCCTTCATCAGACAAAACAATTGACCCGTACAAAAATTTGCTGATCCCTCTTCCTTCAGGTCATACCAGCGCAAAAGTGAGGGTGGATAATGCTCTTTCAGTGATTTATAATGGCGGAAGCATTATTATTCATAGAAACCCCTGATCCGTAGTTTGCATCTGGTGATTTTATTTCCCAGGTTTCTTGCATTTTGTATTATTACTTCTTATATTTGTTTGCGACTTTTAACATATTGATAGCTACCAACAAATACGGTTTTAAAACTTTAACGTTGTAAAAATTGAACAAAAAAATATGGAACATACGGTAAACCTGCGTCCTTTAGGAAAAACAAGTATTATGCTTACCCCCATAGGGCTTGGGTGCTGGCAATTCAGCAAAAGGAAAAACCTGGCCGGAAAATTCTGGCCTCATCTTGAAGATGATGTCATTGATCGTGTCGTGGCCGGATCCCTTAATGGCGGAATCAACTGGTTTGACACCGCCGAGGTTTATGGGAAAGGTGCATCGGAAAAAGCGCTTTCAGCCGCCTTGCAAAAAGCAGGAAAAAACAACGGAGATGTCCAGATAGCCACAAAATGGTGGCCGATGTTTCGCTTGGCATCAAATATCACCAGAACCATTGATGAACGCATCAGGATGTTAGACCCGTTTGCTGTCGATCTTTACCAGGTACACCAGCCCTGGGGCTTTTCCGACGAAAAAAGTGAAATGGATGAAATGGCAGAACTTTATTGCAGAAAGCTGATCAGAAGCATCGGTGTCAGTAATTTTCCTGCGAAAAAAATGAAAAAAGCATGGGAAGCTCTTGCTAAAAAAGGAATTCCTCTGGCATCGAATCAGGTGCCGTTCAGCCTGTTAAACCGTAACATCGAATCGAACGGGGTTTTGGATATGGCCAAAAATCTTGGTATTTCCATTATTGCTTATTCACCGCTGGCACAGGGACTGGTTACCGGTAAATTTCACGACAATCCCGAACTGCTCAGGAATATCGGGCTGAGGAGATACAACCCGCTGTTTAAACCTCAGGGTATCGCCAAAAGCAGACCACTGATAAATCTGATCAAAGATCTTGCACTTAAATATAATGTCACGCCTTCCCAGATAGCCCTGAACTGGGTGATTCATTATCATGGCGATACTATAGTAGCAATACCCGGCGCTACAAAAGAGAGTCATGTAAAGGAAAATACAGGGGCTATGTCGTTCAGGCTTTCTGATGAAGACATGGAACAGCTGGATAAGGAGAGCAGCATATTCAAATAATCATTGGGGAACATTATAAAGTAAAGCAGAAAGATAAAATAACAGATTGATCACTCTTTTACGAATTTTTTTACCGCTATCCCGTTTCTGTTACTTACTTTCACGATGTATACCCCAGCCGTGAACTTTCCGGTACATATTTTTTCTATTGAATGCAGCAGGGGCTGTTGTAAAATAAGCTGTCCCTGAAGATCATAAAGCGATACTAACGTTTCACTTTTAGTTTCCGGCAGTTCAATGGTCAGAATATTTGTTTCCGGATCCAACGTGATTTTAGCATGCAGGTCATTGCCAATCATTGATATGCCCACCACGGGCGAAACAATGAAATATACAGTATCCGAAACCCATTGTGAAAATGGCGTACACGGTTTATCTCCGGAACCTTCATTCAGATTGACGATTACGGAATAATTTCCCGGGGGAAGTGATCCCATTGTTATGGTATCATTATGAGAACAAATATAGGTAAGCATACCCACGCAGTTTACCAGATAATAGGTGTATTCAGATCCATTCTGCATTTGCGACGGAATGTACCAATCGTAGCAGCCGCCCGAAGAAAACATGGCGCCCACGATAACCTGAATATTATCAGTCGCATCAGGCATTGCAGGATAGACATTCAAACCCGTTATCCATTGTGAATATGCGGGATATAGGGCGAAAACCATTGAAATGACACAAATCAACTTTTTCATTGTACAGATTCTTTATCTGTAATGACCTGATTTTTTGTGTTTTGGTTGCCTGAAGGTAATATTTCTGATGATCAGGCGGATTGAAGTGATGAACGATGATATTATCACAATGTATTTTTGTCACCAGTAGTCAAAAAATCCACCCTAAAAACACAGCAGGATCGATGCCGGGCAGGGGTTTTCGCTATGCTCCCAAATACTTCAATGCTTCGTATACTAAAAACACCGGCCAAACCAGTGCTTTCAGGAAACCAAGAACCCCAATCCAAAAGCTGGAGGCTACCGAGATATAATAAATAGCAGCCCCAATCAGGCCGAGTCCGTATATGGCTCCGGCCGGTGCATTGTTGTTATAATTTTTACTCATAATGATGTTTTATTGGATACTAAAATTATAAAAAAATTCAGGAACAAATCTTTTTACACTGATTTTTTTGCGACCATCATGGCATTTTTGAATGTTTCAATCCGGTGTATCCCTGCAAAACCTGCATTTTTCAGCCATGCGCTGATCTCGCTTTCGGTGTAGGTGTCGCCGGATTCGGTAGATACAAGCATATTTAACGCAAACATGGCGCCATCGAAAGGAGAAGTTCTGTCTTTATCCATTATGTGATCCTGTATTATAATAGTGCCGCCCGGATTCAATGCCCGGAAGCATTTCTTCAGAAGCATCTGGTTCTGTGAAGGTGAATTGATATGTATAATAGCCGAAAGAAAAACCAGGTCGTAAGAGTTTCCTAAGGAATTTTTGTTATAATCACCGCAAATAAACCGGAATTGTTTTGTCAGTCCTTCTTTTTTCACATATTTTTTTGTAATCGGAATGATACCGGGCAAATCAAAAACGGTAGCCTTGTGTTCAGGACTACGTTTTACAAATTCCATGGCATAAGCGCCGGAACCACCGCCAATATCAAAAAAGTGACGGACATCCGTCAGGTCGAGTTTATCCAGGACAAGTTTTGATTGTAGAATTGCTCTTTCGTGCATGGCGCCAATAAATGAATCCGGCCAGTTTTCGTCGTTGCGTGAGATCACATTGTCTTTCTGGTTATTTCCGGTTTTTACCATTACGGTCATGGTTGACCAGGTGTCCCACATATTGGCTGTATGCATCAGTCCGTACAAGTATTTCGGGCTTTTTTTTGATAAATATTGTGCGGAAAAACTTGTATTAAAAAATTTTTCGTTTCGTTTTTTCAGCAGGCCGATAGCACAAAGTGCATTCATCAAACGGTCGGTGGCACGGGCATCCGATCTGATTTTTTGGGACACCACCTCCGAACAGGTACCGTCGGGAGCAACATGCGAAAAAATGTCCAGTTCGTAAGCTGTCAGTATGGTTCGGCTGATCCTGAATCCGAAAAGGACTTCGCGCAGGCGGGCAGGATCTGAGATATCGAAAGCAGGCTTCATAATGGTTTAATAAAGTTTTTCTTTGGAGTTGGGAAACATAAAGTCGGGGACAGTTAAAAAACATTTACTGCCCGTAGATAGAAAATTGAATGCTGGTGACTGAAAGGGGATTTCAAGATAGTTCATGAAAACCGTTTTTTCCAGTATTTCATAAGCAGCGATCTTTTGCAGCCAGAGGCGGCAAGTAGCGATAATAAGTGCACGATCGTTTAAAACCGAAAAGGTGTGTGCAGTTATCAGCGCCTGTTGCGGGGTGACGAGATTTATCAGCGCCGGAATCGAATTATAAGTTTCGAGAATATGCCAGGTGTTACGGATCTTTTTGCTTTTAAAAGGTTTTTCATTTTCTTTCATAAAGATCAGAAGTGAAGTTTGTTCCGAGATATATTTATTCAGGCTGTCCTCATCAATGTTTTTTATGGTAAAGTTCACGGGGCTTACAGAAGACCCCTTTAATATTTCCACGGTCTCGAAGGTGCAGGTAAAGAGATTTGTACCGTCCGTTGCCTTTTGATGACTTATGAGCCTGCCCTTAGCAATCAGCCCTGCGTCAGCACACAACCATTCAACACTGTTGCCGATATTTATTTCGGAATGTGCAATAAGGAAAAACAACAGGAACAACAATAAAAATCCGTTTTTTTTCATTTGAAGAATAAATCATTGGGTAAAAGTATAAAATAAATAGCAGTTTATATCTGATGCTTCTTAATAAGGTGTAAAGTGTATATTCTAAGAAAAAAAAACTGACAAAATAGGTAAGCCACCAGGAAGAAGAGTACAAAATACAGATAATTAGGACTTTATAAATGTTTTCTCCGTTGAAATCTTTATTGATATAAAGACCTGACAAAATCGCATCCGGTGTGTATTGCTAATTAATTTATTTTTGTAATGTTTCTAAAAAAAATACTGATGATGAATTTCATTAAGTTTCTTCTACTTTTGCTTTGTCTGGTGGTATTGTTTTCCTGTAATAACGGCGAAGAGAAGAAAAAGAAGGATTCGGCTCCGGTATCCGTAGATATCATCATTGCCAGAGAAGATAGTTTTCCACAGGTGGTAGAAGTGAATGGCTCTGTGCTTTCTGAAGATATGGTGGAACTTCGCCCGGAGATCAGCGGCCGGTTGACGTATCTTAACATCCCCGATGGCGGCAGTGTGGTAAAGGGAACGATGCTCGCAAAAATAAATGATGCCGAGCTTCAGGCACAACTGAAACAGGTTCAGGTTCAGTTAGATCTTGCAAAGAAGACCGAACAACGCCTGAAAAAACTTTTGGCCATCAATGGTGTAAACCAGGCAGACTATGATGAAGCCCAGAACAAGGTGAATCTTTACCAGGCCAATATCGATGTCCTGAACACACAAATAGAAAAAACGGTTATAAAAGCGCCGTTCAGCGGAAAATTGGGATTACGCCAGGTGAGCCAGGGCGCTTACGTTACTCCTCAGACACTTATCGGAACCCTGGTTGAGACAGATAAAATAAAAATTGATTTTTCAATTCCCGAGGAATATGAAAAGATGATCGGTATCGGAAAAAATATTTTTGTTAAAACGAACAATTCAGATGTGAACTTGACAGCTGTTATCAGCGCTATTGAACCTCAGATAAACCCGGCAACCCGAAATCTTAAAGTAAGGGCAAGGCTTCGGGAAGGAACGCTTATACCCGGCGCTTTTGTTAAAGTATACCTGAACGAACAGTCAAAAGGAATTGTTGTTCCTACCAGCATCATCATCCCTGATGCATATTCCAATCAGGTGGTGACCATAAAAAACGGAAAAGCAAAGTTTGTCAGTGTTGAAGTTGGAACCAGAACGGCGGATTTTGCTGAGATAACCAGCGGTCTTAAACCGGGTGACAGTATAGTGGTAAGCGGCGTCCTGTTTGTAAGGCCTAATGCAAAGGTTAAAATAAAAGGGGTAAACAAAAGCGTTGCCAAAAAATAGGAATTTTTAAAATACCTGTTTCCAAAAAAAGCTAAAGACAATAATGAATATTTCTGAACTTTCGATAAACAAGCCCATTCTCGCAACGGTAATGAATATTTTCATTATTCTGCTGGGTGTTATCGGATTTACTTTTCTTGGTGTGCGCGAATTTCCGGCCATTGACCCGCCTATAGTTTCTGTTTCTACATCATACGCCGGCGCCAATGCGGACATCATTGAAAGTCAGATCACCGAACCGCTTGAAAAAGAAATCAACGGTATTCCCGACATCAGAACAATCACGTCGTCGAGCTCCGTAGGCAACAGCAGGATCACCGTGGAGTTCAACATTGATGCTGACCTTGAAGCTGCAGCCAACGATGTTCGTGATAAGGTCAGCAGGGCCATGCGGAATCTTCCTAAGGATATTGATGCTGCTCCGGTTGTTTCTAAAGCAGATGCCAGCAGCGAATGGATAATTATGATGGCTATTCAGAGCCCCAGCAAAAGCCTGCTGGAATTGAGCGATTATGCTGAGAATGTTCTTCAGAATAAGTTTCAGACCATCCCCGAAGTGAGCGCCGTGAATATTTTTGGCCAGAAACGCCCGGCGATGCGCTTATGGATTGATCCCGGCAAAATGAATGCCTACAATATTACATTTAACGATATTTCCGGCATATTGAACAAAGAAAATGTTGAAATTCCTTCCGGGAAACTCTATGGTAATAAAACGGAGTTTACAATCAGTGCTATGGGAAAACTTACCTCGGAAGAAGATTTTAAAGACCTGATTATCCGCGAAACACAGGATGGCATTGTGAGGCTGAGCGATGTGGCACAAGTGGAAATAGGCCCGGAAAGATACGAGCAAAGCTGGAAACTGAACGGTGTGAACGGCGTAGGGCTCGCTATCGTCCCACAACCCGGGGCAAATTATATTAACATCTCTGATGAATTCAACAAACGCCTCGAAGAAATTAAAAAATCACAAAAAAGCGACATTGTATTTACGACATTATTAGATAAAACTACCAATGTCAGACGATCATTGACCGAAGTCAGTGAAACCCTGGCCATATCCTTCGGATTGGTCATCCTGGTCATACTTTTCTTTTTCAGAAACTGGCTTATCGCCCTGCGGCCGCTGATAGATATTCCCATTTCGCTCAGCTCCACTTTTTTCATTATGTATATGGCCGGGTTTTCTATCAATATCCTTACACTGCTGGCCATTATTCTGGCAACCGGGCTGGTGGTGGATGACGGGATAGTTGTTACGGAAAATATTTTCCGAAGAATCGAAAAAGGGATACCTGTCAGAAAAGCCGCTATTGATGGCAGCAAAGAGATCTTTTTTGTGATCATTGCCACTTCGCTGACACTGGCAATCGTCTTTATCCCGGTATTATTCCTTCAGGGATTTGTTGGCAGTTTATTCCGCGAATTCGGAATTGTTCTGGCGTCTGCGGTTTTAGTTTCCGCATTTGTTTCGCTGACTATAACACCGGTTTTAAATATATACCTGAGTAAAAAAAATGCTCAGCAAACCAGGTTTTACACCAGTACAGAGCCTTTTTTCAAAGGAATGGAAAATGGTTATAAAAATCTGATTGAACGTTTTATAAAACACCGCGGTTTTGCCTGGGGAATAATTGCCGCATGTGTTTTATTGATATTTTTTATAGGAATAAATATTCAGAGCGAGGTGGCTCCCTTAGAAGATAAAAGCAATATCAATTTATCCTTAACGGGGCCCGAGGGCGCCAGTTATGCTTATATGATGGAGGTTGGAGATAAGATCAGTAGTTTTATTATGGATTCCTTACCGGAAAATAGTTTCACGACCCTTACTATACCCGGATATGGAAGTACCGGAATAAACAGCGGCAGGGGAATGATCGGCCTGGTTCCGGTTTCTGTGCGTGACAAGTCTCAATCAGAAATCGCAATAGAGTTATCCAAAAAGTTTTCTCGGTTCAGGGATGTTAGGATCTTTCCAATAGAAGAACAGACCATTTCAGTAGGCATGGGCTCACGGGGATCCCTGCCTGTGCAGTTTGTACTGCAGAATCTTGATTTTGAAAAATTGAAAAGTGTCATCCCTCAGTTTTTGGATGAAGCACGGGCAGATAAGACATTCCAAAATGTGGATGTTAATTTAAAATTCAACAAACCTGAAGTAGATATTAACATCGACAGGATCAAAGCGCGGGAACTCGGCCTTACCGTTACGGATATTGCAGAAGTCCTGCAAAGTGCTTTCAGCGGCCGCCGTTTAGCTTATTTCACCATGAACGGAAGGCAGTACCAGGTCATCAGCCAGGTAGCCCTGAAAGACCGGCAGGAATCAGCCGATATTTCCAAATTATATGTCCGCAGTAGCAAAGGAGACTTGATACCGCTGACATCTGTGATCAACATTGTTAACAATGCCAACCCGCCGACTATTTATCATTACAACCGCTATAAATCTGCAACTATTTCTGCCTCTCTTGCAGAAGGGAAAACAATAGGCGACGGGGTGGAAGTGATGCAATCCATAGCAGATAAATTGCTTGATGAGAGTTTTCAGACCTCGCTCAGCGGGCCTTCGCGCGATTATGCCGAAAGTTCTTCCAATACTGCTTTTGCATTCATTTTAGCGCTCGTACTCATATATCTTGTACTGGCCGCCCAGTTTGAAAGTTTTAAAGACCCCCTCACCATTATGATTACCGTTCCCCTGGCTATGGCTGGTGCATTTCTTTTTTTATGGATCTTCGGTCAGACACTGAACATTTTTTCTGAAATCGGGATGATAATGTTGATTGGACTTGTCACCAAAAACGGTATTCTTATCGTTGAATTTGCCAATAAAAAAAGAGTGGCGGGAATACCTAAATATCAGGCTATTGTTGACGCATCGGTTCAGCGGTTAAGGCCTATTCTGATGACCAGCCTGGCTACTTCGCTGGGCGCCCTGCCAATTGCTATCGGCTTCGGAGCCGCATCTACCAGCAGAATCCCGCTCGGAATTGTGATCGTGTGCGGCATTTTATTCTCACTCGTTCTTACACTTTTTGTTATTCCGGCGGTGTATACGTTCATTTCGGGCAAACACGAAAAAGAAAAAGAAAATATTGATGACATTGTCACCTAACCAATGCTATTACCGATGAAAAAATTCGTCATAATATTCTCTTTTTTACTGCCGGTTACAGGGTATACCCAGCACACGCTATCCCTTGAAATGGCCATCGATTCGGCATTGAAAAACAATTTCGGTATTCTGATCGCAAGGAACAATGCTGAGATAAACAAGATCAATAACAATTACGGAATGGCAGGAGGACTGCCTGTCATCAATGCCGGGATTTCTGATAATGCCACACTGTACAACATTCATCAGGAAAACAACGACGGAACCGTCGTAAACCAGAAGAATTCGTTCAGTAATAATCTGAGCGCCGATGTTTCTGCAAGCATCACCTTATTTAACGGGCTCAGAGTATGGTCTGCAAAAAAACGGCTGACTTATCTTCAGGAGCAGGGATTCCTGGAATTGAACATGGAGATTCAAAACACCATCGCTGCAGTCATGATCAAATATTATGATATCATCAGGCAGGAAAGTTACCTGAAAATCATACGCAGTACTATTGATATTTCTGAAAAAAAATCAGAAATAATAAAAGAGCGGAAAAATGTCGGACTGGCCAATGATGCAGATGTTATGCAGGCAGAGATCGATTTGAACCTGTCCATGCAAAGCCTTAGTTCCCAGCAACTTATTATAAAGAATCTGAAGACAGAACTGTTGCAACTGATGAGTATCGGTCAATATAGTCCATATATAATTCAGGATAGTATAATTGATGTTGATACCGGGATTAAAATAGATTCAGTACTTGTTTTTATTAAAGACAATTATCAGTATCTGTCTGCCGACCAGCAAATAAAGATTAGCGAACAGCTGGCTAAAGAAGAAAGAGCAGCGCGTTTTCCGTCACTCCGGCTGAACACCTCCTATGATTTTAGTTATAATCAGCACAACAGCGGGAATATGCTTTTAAATCAAAATTTCGGGCCATATGCAGGGCTGGCCCTGCAGATTCCTATATTTAACGGTGGAATATACAGGATCAGGCAAAAAACAGCTCAGCTAACCGTAAGCAATGCCCGGCTGCAGAAAGAAAGTCTGCTGAATGATCTGAGCAGTGCTGCCATAAAAACCTTTCAAACGTATGAAAACGCTGTAAAACAGGCTATATCGCAGCAGGCCTCTTTTACCCTCTCTGAAAAACTTGTAGACCTTGTCCTTCAAAAATTCCAGCTGAACCATTCCACCATTCTCGACCTGAAAGCAGCCCAGCAGAGTTTCGAAAATTCGGCGTATTTACTGGTAAACCTGCAGTACCAGGCCAAAATTGCCGAAATAGAACTCAAACGGCTCACCTGTTCACTGAGGTAAGCATTTTTTATTTTCTTATATACAGGTTAATCCTTTTTTTGTACTTTTATAGTGCAAATTATCAGGCCATAATAATTAACTATTTATTTTTTCGTTACTAATAAACAACTAAAAAAAACCTAATAGAGGATGATGCGTAAAATCTTTGCTATTCATGTGATATTTTTTGTTTTTTTGAGCATGACCTATGCCCAGGCGCCCAAATACAGCAACGAATTTTTATCTATTGGCGTTGGCGCCCGCGCATTGGGCATGTCCAATGCGAATACCTCATTTGTAAATGATGTTTCATCAGGGTACTGGAATCCTGCAGGACTGGCAAGGGTTCCTTCAAAATTTCAGGCAGGACTGATGCATTCAGAATATTTTGCAGGTATTGCCAAATACGATTACGGCGCACTTGCCGTACAGATCGATGATAAAAGCACCGCGGCACTGACTTTTATCCGCTTTGGGGTGGATGATATTCCTAACACTACCGAACTCATTGATGCCCAGGGCAACATTGATTACGACCGCATAACAACTTTTTCGGCTGCCGATTATGCCGTACTGCTATCCTATGCCAGGAAATCTAAAATTGAAGGATTACGTTATGGCGGCAATGCCAAGATCATCTACCGCAAGGTGGGTTCTTTTGCCCATTCCTGGGGTTTCGGACTGGATTTAGGCGTCCAGTATGATCTGAAAAAATGGCATTTCGGAGCTATGGCCCGCGATATAACCTCCACATTCAATGCGTGGAAATATAATCTCGACGACAAAACCAAAGAGGTTTTTACCCGTACAGGCAATGAAATACCCGAAAATTCCCTCGAACTTACCCTGCCCCGCTTAAACCTGGGGGCAGCCCGGCGTTTTGATTTCCCGAAAAAATTCTCTGCCCTGGTCGCTATCGATCTCGATATGACCTTCGACGGCAAACGAAACGTTCTGATAAGAAGTAATCCCATATCTGTTGATCCTCATGCCGGGCTTGAATTTGGTTATAACGAAATTGTCTTTCTGAGGGGCGGTTTTGGAAACATACAGAAAGAAACGGGCATGGATGGTAAAAAAAAGATTACTTTTCAGCCTAATATCGGAGTAGGGATTGTGATCAAAAAGATGGTCGCTGTTGATTATGCTTTTACTGATGTCGGCAATGCTTCAATTGCACTGTATTCTCATGTTTTTTCCGTGAAAGTGAACATTAACCGTAAGAAAACTGCTGCAGAATAAAACGATAATATTTAAAATAAAGGAATAACTTTTTCTGATGCCTATGAAAAAAATCTTACCTGTAATTTTTATATATGTCTTCCTGTTACTCCGGCCTGTCTTTGCACAACAGTATGGAAATGAATGGATTAATTATTCACAGTCGTATTATAAAGTTTATGTTCATGAAACCGGCGTTTACCGTATAAATTATAATACCCTGCTGAATAACGGATTCCCTGTGGGAAGTGTTAATCCCAGGAATGTTCAGGTTTTTAATAAAGGCGTCGAACAGTATGTTTACATACATGGTGAAAACGACAATATTTTTAATGCCGGAGATTATATTGAGTTTTATGCTGAAAAAAATGACGGCGAACTTGATACCCCGCTTTATATTAATCCTGAAGGCCAGGCAAACCCGGCATACAGCCTTTTCAGCGACTCATCCGTTTATTTTATTACCTGGAATTCTTCGTTCAGCAACCGCAGGATGCAGGTGGACAACGATGTGAATTTCAGCGCATATACGCCGGTTCCATATATTTTAAGAACTTCACGGCAGGACTATACAACCAAATATTTTGCCGGAGAAACCAATGCTGCCGGAATCACCGATCCTGAGTATACAGCCAATGAAGGATGGTTTGATACTGAATTTAATCTCGGGCAGACCAAAACCAAAAACATCCTTACGGCTAATAAATACCTGAACGGGCCAGATGCCACGGTTGAGTTTTGTGTGCTTGGACAATCCAATTTTTATGCCGCCTCACCGGACCATCACCTGCGTGTTAATTTTGCCGGCATCAGTTTCGATACCATTTTTGAAGGGTATAAAGTGTTGAAGTTTACATATTCGGTACCGGTTTCAGAAATCGGCAGCAATACAACTCCGTTTGTTTTCAACACGATAAATGATCTCGGTGTAAATTCCGACAGAAATACCGTGGCCTATATTCAGGTTAAATATCCGCACACGCTCAACCTGGAGGGAAATACAACGTTTGCCTTTTCTGCCAACGACGGAATTCAGTCCAAATCCCTGTTTAATTTCACCAATTTCAATGTTTCTGCCGGCGACACGGCAAGGTTATATGATGTTACCAACCACCGGCGTATCAGGGTGGTCTACGACGGAACCTCATTTAAGTGCCTGCTTGAAAACTCAGGCAGCGAAAAATACTGCTATCTTACTTCCGGCAATTCTGTTAAAAATATTAACCGGATATACCCCGTCGCTGATAATGCGAAATTCATCAACTACCTTACTATTGCAAATACAGAATTTACAGACTATCTGATCATCACTCACCCGTTATTGTGGGATGAAGCTGAAAACTACAAAAACTACAGAAATACTACCGGATACCAGGCTATGACGGTTAATGTGGAACATCTTTACGACCAGTTTGGTTATGGTGTGCTGAAATCGCCTGTCGGTATCAGAAATTTTGTCCGCTATGCCTGTAATTATTTCACCATAAAACCCAAAGATCTTTTTCTTATCGGTAAAGCGTACCGTGCTGCTTCCGACGGCTCACTCCCGCAGTACCGCACGGACGTCAATCATAACAATCTTACCCTGGTACCCTCTTTGGGTTACCCGCCCTCAGATATTCTTTTTTCAAAGGGCATCAGTGATAGCCTTTATGCACCCGCCATTGGAACCGGAAGGCTTAGCGCACGCACACCATACGATGTGTCGCTCTATCTCAACAAAATCATTCAGTTTGAACAGGCACAGGCACATCCGCAGCCATGGATGAAAAACATCCTTCACTTTGGCGGCGGATCTTCAGTGCAGGAGCAGTTTCAACTTGCCACGTATCTGAATCATTACGAACAAACCATTGAGGCGCCCTTTTTCGGAGGGGAGGTAAAAACCTTCCTGAAAACAACCTCGGATCCTATGCAGATCAACCAGTCCGACTCCCTGAAAAATATAATCAACAACGGTGTAACCATAATGACATTTTTCGGACATGCCGCCTCTGTGGGTTTTGATGTTTCAGTAGATGTGCCGTCAGAATATCAGAATTATGGAAAATATCCATTTATTCTTGCCAACTCATGCTGGGCCGGCGATATATTTCTTGACGCTAACAGCTCCAGTGAGGAGTTCATCCTCATTGAAAATAAAGGTGCTATCGGATACCTGGCATCCATATCCCTAGGTATGCCCTGGGCACTGGATGTCTACTCAGACGAATTGTATCACCAGATAAGCTATAAAAGTTATGGCAAACCAATAGGAGATATCATAAAAAAAACCATCGATTCACTCCAGACACCCGACCTGATAAAGAAAGAAACCTTCCTGACCATGGTTTTTCACGGCGATCCTGCCATTATTCTGAACTCTTTTGCAAAACCCGATTATGAAATAACCCCGCAATATGTTTATTTTTCACCGAATGAAATAACATCAGATATCGATTCATTTAATATTCATATTGTTGCGACCAACATTGCCAAAGCTATTGATGACTCGATCATAGTGCAGACCACCCGGACTTTTCCCAACGGGGTCAGCAACACCATTTATTATAACAAGATAAAAGCACCCCTGTTCAAGGATACGGTGACCATCAGATTCCCGGTTGATATTGTTAACGGACTCGGGGTGAATAAGTTCAGAATATTTCTCGACTGCTACCAGGAAATTGATGAGATTTCAGAAACCAATAATATTACTGAAGTGCAGCTGATGATAAAATCTTCGGATATCATTCCTGTTTATCCCTATAAGTATGCCGTAATCCCTGCCCTTCCCGTGACCTTAAAAGCATCCACCTGTGACGCATTTACAAACGCCTACGATTATGAATTTCAGCTTGACACCTCTGATGCGTTCAGCAGCCCGGTGAAACAGACCTTCCATATAAATCACTCCGGAGGTGTGGTTACCTGGACGCCTTCCTTCCCCATTTCCACCGACAGTATTGTATATTTCTGGCGGGTAAGTATCGATTCGAATGCCTCCCATTCGTACAACTGGCGGGAAAGTTCATTTCAATATATTAATGGCAAGAGAGGCTGGGGACAGGCCCATTTTCACCAGTTTAAAAACGATAGATATCAATATGTTTCTTATAATAAGCCTCAGCGCCGTTATGAATTTGTGAACGACATCAAATCATTGACCTGTCAGACGGGTTTTTACCCTTATATTGCATGGCAGGATGAGTATTATAAGATCAATAATGTCATGAAGGATCAATGGGCTTACCTGGGCCCTTCCGGCAACGGTATGCTGATCGCGGTTCTTGATTCCGTATCCGGAAATCCCTGGCTTAATTATAATATGCCTCAGCCCGAAACCGAAGCCATATGGGAGTTTTCCTGCAATACGGCCGCCCAGCGTGAAGCATTGCGCAGTTTTATAGATGATTCCGTTCCCGATGGTAATTATATTCTGGGGTACAGCCACCGCAATCATAATGCTCAGAATTACAGCGAAACCTTGTACCAGAGCTTTGAATCCTTCGGCAGCGCAAATATCAGAACCTTGCCCAACAGCATCCCGTATATTATTTTCGGTGTCAAAGGTGGCGCTATCGGCACCGCACACGAACTTCAGGGATCTTCTGTATATTCCATCATCAGGCTGGATGACAGCATTCCCACCCGGTGGAATGAAGGGCATATTGAATCCGAACTGATCGGGCCTGCCTCGGAATGGGGCTCCTTACACTGGCGAAAAAGAACATTTGAATCACTGAATACCGACAGTGCAAAACTTTTTGTCTTAGGCATAAAACCCAACGGACAAACGGATACCCTAATAAAAAACCTGCCGCCCGACTCGGCAGATATCTACAACCTGAGCAGCCGGATAAATGCTTCAGTGTATCCATACCTTAAACTGCTCGTTTTTATGCGCGATGATTCGCTGCATACCCCTGCCCAGATGCGGCGCTGGCAGGTATTGTACGAAGAAGTGCCGGAAACGGCATTAAATCCATCCCTTCATTTTGCCTTTTACAACGACACGATCGCAGAAGGAGAAACTATCTTATTTTCTACAGCCACCCAAAACATCAGCGACTACGACATGGACAGCCTGCTCATTAAATACTGGGTGGTGGATAAAAACATGGTGACACATCCGCTGGGTTCATTCAGGCACAGGCCTCATCCGTCGGGCGATATACTGATCGATACCATCACATTCTCTACGGATAACCTTGATGGACTTAACAGCCTGTGGATTGAAGTTAATCCCGATTTTGACCAGATTGAACAAACACATTTTAATAATATTGGAGAGATAAAATTTTTGGTTGACAAGGACAGGATCAATCCCCTGCTTGATGTGACTTTTGATGGTATTCATATCCTGGATGGTGATATCGTATCTTCAAAACCGGAAATTCAGATAAGCCTTAAAGATGAAAATAAATTTCTTGCCCTGAATGATACGGCTTGTTTCAGGGTATACTTGCAAAATCCGGGGAGTACAACCAAAACCAGGGTTTATTTCATTCAGAACGGGCAGGAGAAACTTCAGTTCTTTCCCGCTTCGCTGCCCGACAATAGCTGTAAGATCATTTATAACACTGAATTTTCGCAGGACGGTATTTACAAACTATTCGTCGAAGCACGGGATGTTTCGCATAACGAATCGGGAAGCAATGATTATTCCATTTCGTTTGAAGTCATTAATAAACCAGAGATCACCCATGTTATGAACTGGCCCAATCCGTTCAGCACCGCCACACATTTTGTCTTTACCCTTACCGGCTCAGAAATACCTACCTATTTCAAGATACAGATCATGACGGTTACCGGAAAAGTCGTTCGTGAAATAGACCTTAATGAACTCGGACCGATCCATATCGGACGTAATATTACAGAATATGCCTGGAACGGCACCGATGAATTCGGCGACCGGCTTGCCAATGGAGTGTACCTCTACCGCGTGGTCACCCGGCTGAACGGTGAAAAAATTGAACTCAGGGAAACACAGGCCGATCAGTATTTTAAAAAAGAATTCGGCAAAATGTACCTGATAGGGAATTAATAATCAAACTGTTAAATGCCGCGCGGGATTATCTATCAGAACATCTGTTTTTACAGGATCGCAATGAATGTTTTGTATGGTTTCGCATACCGCAAAAGATTCCGCATGGTTAATCGATATATTCAGGGCGATAAAGTTATCGAATTGTGTTTCGGCGATTTGCTGATAGCCCGGTATTGCCGGCAAAAAAAGTTCTCCTGGACCGGATACGACCTGAATGAAAAGTTTGTTGGCAGGGCGCAAAGAAATAAATTCAACGCGGTATGCTGCGACCTCAGTCAGACTGCATCATTGCCTGATGCGGACATCACAGTCATCATGGGCTCATTATACCATTTTAAAGAAGATCCTGAACACTTATTTAACCTGATGTTTCGCTCAGCAAAAAGAGTCATCATCTCAGAACCCGTAAAAAATCTTTCTTCGAGAAAGGATGGTATCGGAAAGTTAGCAGCAATGCTGTCAGACACAGGCCGAGGCGCTGAGAAATCCCGTTATGACAAACAGGAACTTCTGTCTTCAGCCGAAGATCTCTGTAAAAAGTTTAATTTTACAGTGTCTGAAGAAAAAATTTTTAAGAAAGACCTGATAATAGTTTTTGATAAATGTCAAACCCGCAATTAAGCATTGTTGTTCCGGTATTTAACAGCAGTAGCATACTGCCCGGCCTGTATCGCCGTATCAGCGACTCGCTTCATGCCATTTCACACGAAGTGATTTTAGTCAATGATGGAAGCGCTGACAGCAGTTGGGAAACTATTGAAACACTGGCCGCAGACAACAGGAACATCCTTGCTGTTGACCTGGTGAAGAATTCAGGACAGGATAATGCAATACTTGCCGGTCTGCGGCAGGTGAGCGGTAATTTTGTCGTTATCATTGATGATGACCTGCAACATGCTCCGGAAGATATTCCGGCACTTTATGAAAAATGCCTTGGCGGTTACGATGCAGTATATGGTGTTTATGACAATCCCAGGCATAATGTCCTGAAAAAAGCCGGCAGCAGATTCAACGGCGCCGTGGCACGGTGGCTGCTGAACAAACCAAAAAACCTCTATCTTTCGCCTTTTAAGATCATCCGGCGCAACATCGTTGACGAAATTGCTCGTTTTTGCGGCCCGTATCCTTACATTGACGGAATATTGCTAACCATAACCGGCAATATCTCCCATGTGAAAGTTGAACACTATCAGCGTCTTGCCGGAAAGGGCAATTATAACTTCTACCGTTCGGTTTCTGTTTTTTTTCGCTTATTCTCAGGTTTTTCAGTGGCGCCATTGCGCATTATGACGCTGGCTGGTTTAATAATAATGTTAATAGGTGCAGGGCTTATACTGTACTACCTTTATGAACATTTTATCCTGAAAGACATCGTTGAAGGATGGACGACTATTGTAGTGCTTATTATTTTTTTCGGGGGGATCACCATTATGCTGCTCGGCCTTATCGGTGAATACCTCGGAAGGATTTACCTTACATTGAACAATAAGCCACAGTACACTATAAAAAAGATCATTAAAAATTCTGATGATTAATTTTCTGAACCGTAATTTTTTTATTGATCCGAAAAAAACATTTCTTTTTTTCTCCGGTATTGCTGTTATAATAATACTTTGCTCTTTGAATATCCCCTTCTTCTGGGATAATGTTGTTACAGGCGAATACCTCTTGCATTATTTCGACACTTCTTTTATGGATTTCATTCCGCCTACGGTAAGTGATTTCGGGGCGCTGACATTGAATTCTTATTATTTGGCTCTTTTTTGTGCGCTTTTCGGCAAATCGCTTTTAGTATGCCATCTGGCCATGATACCTATTGTGGTGGGCATATTTTGGGAAACTAAAAATATTTCGCTGAAATGTATCAGACCGTCCTGTTTATTCCTGGTTTATTTGTTTTTATTGTTCGACCCGGCATTTATAACTCAAACCCTGTTAATGGGTTATGATCTCTTTCTGTTATATTTCGTTTTGCTGGCAATACGGACATTGCTGGAAAAAAAATATTCTATTTATTCGATCAGCCTGCTGATGCTGACAACCCTTTCTTTCCGTGCCATGTTTTTTATTTTCAGCCTGTTCATTATACACGCGTTCATGGTTTTTTTTCATGAAAAATCAAGGCTAAAAATAACAGATGTTCTGGTATATGTTCCAGCCATACTTTTCCTGATTTTCTGGTGTGTCTTCCATTATATTAAAACGGGTTGGGTAATAATTAATCCGATGAACACCGTACACCTGAGTACAAATGATTTGCAGATGGTTTTCAGACAGTTAATATATATATTATGGAAAATAACCGACTCGGGCAGAATAGTCCTGTGGCTATTTTGTATAATTTGTTTCTTTATATTTTATACCAAAAACATAGCGGAAAACGGACTAAAAAAAATGTCATCATTCCTGATCGTTCCGCTGGCCATTAACAGCATCATAATGATATTTCTTTCTAATCCCATTGGGCATAAATATTTTTTACAAACTTTCGTTTTTTTGACGATCATCACGGTATATTTTATCCAGAATATTGCCTCAGGGAAAATGAAAATATTGATTTCAACGGCATGTTTGCTCTTGTTATTTGCCGGAAATTTTATTGTTTATCCGCAGAAATATGGTAATGCATGGGAAACATCCTTAAAAGTTCTTCCTTATTTTTCCCTTGAAAAAGAATTGAAAAACTACATTATTGAAAAGAATATTAATCCGGAGAATGTATACACGTATTATCCGATCACCAATAATTATAAATATACTTATTTGCAGGAAAATTTTGCTTTTGCTCATGCTGACAATGCAGAGCCGGACACATGTCCGTATTTTATTGTATCCAATATTTATAATATCAAAAATCCCGGGGAAGCAGAAAAGGTCACCAAAGGCTGGCTGCTGCTGAAACACTTTTGCAAAGGGCAGATTTATATGACCCTCTGGCAAAACCCTTCCGCCGGTGTTCATGAATAATTATTATTTTTGTTCCCCGTACTCAAAATAGGCGATGAAAAAAAGATATTTACTCCTCTTTGCGGTGTTAAGCGGAATTCTTCTTTCGCTGGCCTGGCCTGCCAGAGGATTCCCTTTTTTGTTATTCATTGCATTTGTGCCTTTGCTTTACATAGAAGATTTTATTGCCAAAAACAAGCATAACTTCGTCAAGTCCAGCGTGTTCTTTTATTCATATATTGCTTTTTTTGTCTGGAACTTTTTAACCACCTGGTGGATCTATTATTCCACGCTTTTCGGGGCTGCCATGGCTATAATTCTGAATTCAATGTTCATGGCGCTAGTCTTTTTTATTTATCATTTGACCCGCCGTACCGTGTTCAAATCCCGCGGAGGTTATTTTGTACTGGTTTTTTTCTGGATCACCTTTGAACTGTTACACCTCGACTGGGACCTGTCATGGTCGTGGCTGAACCTGGGCAACGGATTTGCCGCATATCCACGGTTTGTTCAATGGTACGAGTACACTGGCGTTTTCGGTGGCGATGTATGGATACTCCTGGTCAACATTATTTTTTATAAATTACTGTTGAGCGGTTTTGGCAAGTACAGGTCGCGAAAAAATATGTATCTCTACGGCACCTCCGTTGTTCTTTTGTCGATCATTCCCATTGCGGTTTCGCTTACCATGTATTTTTCGTACAACGAAAAAGAAAATCCTTACAACTGCGTCGTGGTGCAGCCCAATATTGACCCGTACAATGAAAAATTTGACGGGATGCCCATTCAGAAACAATTAGACAGGATCCTTGATCTGGCCAAACAAAAAATCGACGAAAACACCGATTTTCTGGTATGCCCCGAAACTGCCATACCGGAATATATTAATGAGAATGAAATTAATGAGTATGAAAGTATCGACAGTCTTAAGAGCCTGATAAAAAAGTTTCCGGACCTGAAGATCGTCATAGGGATTTCATCTTTCAAAATTTTTACCGCAAACGAGAAGATATCACCCACAGCCCGGTATTCCAGCCACGGCAACTATTATTACGATGTGTGCAATACGGCTTTGTACCTTGATTCGTTCATGACGCCGCAACTTTATCACAAATCCAAACTGGTACCTGGAGTCGAAATGATGCCTTTTCCCAGGTTGCTCAAACCACTCGAGGATTTTGCCATTGACCTTGGTGGTATGACCGGTAGCAATGCCACCCAGGAGGAACGTACGGTCTTCGGGGCGCCCGGCAGCCCTGCCAAAGTTGCCCCCGTGATTTGCTATGAATCAATCTACGGAGATTTTATTACAGAATATATCCGTAATGGCGCAAATCTGATTTTTATCATTACAAACGACGGATGGTGGGAGAATACAGCAGGACACCGCCAGCATTTTCAGTATGCCAGGCTGAGAGCTGTCGAAACGCGCAGGAGCATTGCCCGTTCTGCTAATACAGGTATCTCTGCCTTTATTAATCAGCGCGGCGATGTTTTTATGCCTACAAAATACTGGACACCCGACGTTATAACGATGCAGATCAAGGCCAACAACCGTCTGACCTTTTATGCCCGTTTCGGCGATTATATAGGGCATATTTCCAAATACATCTCCCTGCTGTTCATTCTGATCTTTTTTATGACAATGCTGCTTAACAAACGCAAACGAATAAAAATCAAAAAGACAAAAACTCAGGGATGATGGTATTTCTCTTTTCTGATGATGGTAAAGGCACGATATAATTGTTCTATAAAGATCAACCGAACCAACTGATGCGGAAAAGTCATCTTCGATAAGGAAATACTGTGAGCAGACATTTTTCTGATATCCTCCGAAAATCCATAAGCGCCCCCGGTCACAAACATCATGTTTTTAACCCCGGTCTGGAATTTGTGTTCCACGAATCCGGCCAGACTTTCCGAAGTCAATTCCTTTCCATGTTCATCAAGTATGACCACGCAATCAGACTTTTCCAGATACTTCTTCAGGTTTTCAGAATCCTTCAGCTTGTATTGCTCCACGCTAAGGCTTCTGATGTTTTTTATATCCGGCACTTCAATCAGTTCAAATTTCGTATAATGGATAATCCGTTTGATGTATTCATCCATCAGATTCCTAACAGACAGACTTTCGGTTTTGCCGGTCAACAGTAATGTGATTTTCATTTGATTAAATAAAACACAAAAATATATAAGCCTGATAATTTTAAGCCACTTTGTGAAAATTTTTATCTTTGTACCGAATTTTCTCTTCCGAACATGGCTTGGTTTTTGTAATAACAATTATCAAAATAATCCGTAATGAAATATTTTTTTATCATAGTAGTTTGTAGTCTGTTTACTTTACGGACTTTTGCTGGCACAACAGGTACTCCGGGATACGGAGACACAACAATTGCCATTATCCAGGAAGATATAACCACCAGTATTGCGGCAGCTATCAAGGACGGCGATTCAAAAAAACTGGCCTCCTATTTCAATTCCAGCATCGATCTTACTGTTCCGGGAACTGAAGGAACATACAGCAAGTCACAGGCCGAGATGATCGTTAAAGATTTTTTTACCAAATTTCCTCCTGTTACTTTTAAGATAAACCAGCAGGGCTCATCCACCGAAGGCTCGCAGTTTGCTGTTGGCATATTGGCAACAAAATCAGGTGTTTTCAGGACGTATTTTCTTATTAAGAAAGTAAATAACCTGCCGCTCATTCATCAGCTACAATTCGAAGAAGAATAGTTTTTGTTCAATTATTTGAAAATCTGCACTGAATTTTTGTAATTTAGCTGAAACGCTTATTTTCAAATAATGGATAATACTTTGCATTTGATACAACAGGCCATTGCTGAAGATTTAGGTGATGGCGACCACACCTCCCTGGCAACTATTCCTGAAGACGCCAGAGGAAAAATGAAATTGCTGGTCAAAGAAGACGGAATAATTGCCGGCGAGGAAATTGCCAGGCTGGTGTTTCAGAAAATAGATCCTGAAATCAGCATAGAAGTTTTGATACCGGATGGATCCCCCATAAAAAGGGGGGATATAGTTTTTTATGTTTCCGGCTCTTGCCGTTCGATGCTGACTGCCGAACGTACCATGCTGAATTATTTGCAGCGCATGAGCGGAATTGCTACGGCAACACATTCGTATACCCGGTTGCTGGAGGGCACCAAAGCAAGGTTGCTAGATACCCGCAAAACTACACCCAATATGCGGGTTTTTGAAAAAATGGCGGTCGTCATCGGTGGCGGGATGAACCATCGTATGGGGCTCTATGATATGGTGATGATAAAAGACAACCATGTGGATTTTGCAGGAGGCATTAAACAGGCTATCGAAGCCGAACATGCTTATCTGGCCCGGATGGGTAAAAAACTTAAAATTGAAATCGAAGTACGTAACGTTGATGAACTCAGGCAGGTTCTGGATGTGGGTGGTGTGGATCGTATCATGCTGGACAACTTTTCGCCCCGCGACCTGAAAAATGCTGTGGAGATCATAGATGGTAAATTTGAAACAGAAGCTTCGGGCGGTATTAATCATGAAAACATACGGGAATATGCTCTAACAGGGGTTGATTTTATATCTGTCGGAGCTATTACGCATCATATAAGCAGTCTTGACCTGAGCCTCAAAGCCATGTGATGAAAAAAAAATTCAATATAGTATCCAAAATAAAATCCACCCGAACCTTTCGTTTAATAAGGCTTGCCACAAAGAAAATATCGCTCCCCGGTTTTGATGACATGCCGCTTTATGATGTTGTTGTATTTTTTGTCAGAGGATTGTCTGATGGCGCAATCACTACCAGGGCCAGTTCGGTAGCTTATAAATTCTTTATTGCCATGTTTCCGGCCATCATTTTTTTATTTACGCTTATCCCCTATTTGCCGATCGCAAATTTTCAGAACACATTGCTCGAAACCATCAGGACGGCCTTGCCAGTGAATGTCAATGCCATGATCAACGAAACCATTACCGATATCATCGCCAGACAGCATGGAGGCCTGCTTTCACTGGGATTTATCCTGGCATTATATTTTTCATCTAACGGTATTCTTGGGCTTATTACGGCATTTAATGCTACGGCTCACCAGATCGAAACACGCAAATGGTGGCAGCAATATGCGGTTTCTATACTGTTAATGATCATCCTGACACTGATTGTTATTCTTTCCATTACAATGATCATGCTGGGTACCAGCGGATTGAATTACCTGATCTCAGCGCATATTATTGAAGAAAGTGTTCTCCTTTTTATTATCAGAATTTCTAAATGGATCACCATTGTTCTTATGATTTTTTTTGGGGTATCTTTTTTGTATTATCTGGGGCCTGTAAAAAGGAAGGAGTTTCGCTTTATCTCGGCAGGTTCTACGCTGGCCACACTTTTGTTTATTGCCTCTACACTGGGATTTAAATATTATGTGGATAATTTTGCAAGTTATAACGCTGTTTACGGATCTATAGGTACCGTGATCGTGATTTTAATGTGGCTATATTTTAATTCGCTTGCCCTTCTTATGGGCTTTGAGCTAAATGCCAGCATTTTAGAAGCAAAAAAAACAAAATCAGTGGTTGCTGTTGTGTCCAAAAAAACAAAAAAAAAGTACGCTGCAGCAGCAAAAAAAGCCTCAAAGAATATAGATAAAACATAGCTGTATTATTAAAAATAAGTGCATTTTTGTGCTTTTAAACCCGGCCATCACATATTATGATATTTCACCCTTTTTTACTGGAAAAACCACCTTATCTGAAATTGCTGTATTTCATTCTGATAATTATCTGCAGCCTTTTTCTGGTCAATATTTTCGGGATGGTTCTGGCGGTACCTTTTTTTGGCAGGTCATTCATTGAAACAATTTCAGGCGCCTATGATTACAATGATCCGGGTGTTGTTGCCAAACTGAAATATTTGCAGATCATTAACCAGTTGGCATTGTTTATTGTTCCTGTCCTGATTTTTGCTTTTTTCGCCTGGAAGAATATTCCTGATTATCTAAAGCTGAATAAGCGAATAAATGCTTATTTGGTGCTGATAGCAGTGAGTATAATTTTAGCCGGACTGCCTTTTATAAACTGGCTTACAGCGCTCAATAGTAACATGAGTTTGCCGGAACAACTTTCCGGAGTTGAAGAATGGATGCGGGCTTCTGAAACCGAAGCCGGTACGCTTACCAATGCTTTTTTAAGCTCGGCGACTGTGGGCGGGCTTTTAATCAACGTATTGATGATTGCCATATTGCCGGCAATAGGAGAGGAGTTTTTCTTTCGGGGGATACTGCAGCGGCTCTTTTCGGAATGGATTAAAAATGTTCATATTGCTATATGGGTAACTGCTTTTATTTTCAGCGCTTTTCACATGCAGTTTTTTGGGTTTCTACCGCGTTTTCTCCTTGGAATTTACCTGGGATATTTGTTTTACTGGTCGGGCACGCTGTGGCTTCCCATTATCGTGCATTTTATTAACAACGGACTGGCTGTTGTGGTGGCCTGGCTGGCTGCCCGGGGCATGGTCGGTATCAGTTATGAAACCTTTGGCAGCAGCGATAATTTGTATGTGAACCTAACGAGTGGACTTGTTGTGGCAGGGCTGATATTTGTGCTGTATCGAATACAAAAAAGAGCTTTAAAAACATAGTTTTTCTCTGTGCAATTCAGTGACCACGTTGTGTAACTTTGTTTTTTTTATTTCACAGAGAGCAACAGAGAAGGCACAGAGAACTACTGAGGACTATTGAGTAGAATTCAGAATTAATATTTAATATTCATCCCTTTTTGGTTATTTTTGTTGAAAGAAGAATAAATTATGAAAAAGCTCTTGTTGATACTCTCAACAGCAATTTCTTTTTTTGCCAACGGACAAACATCGGTTTATCACTCTTTTCCAGATAGTGCCGCAGTCTGGAGGGAAGCCAGTGGATGGCTGGGTGGCGGTAATCCTCCGCAACAACATAATTCAGAGTATCAATACTTCATAAACGGAGACACAGTATATAACTCAAATACCTATCATAAAATTTATTTAACCGGAAAAGATTTTGTATGGCCACCGCCGCCTTATGATACCATTTTTTATTATGAAGCTCTTTCATTTGGTATCCGGGAAGATTCAAACAAAAGAATCTGGATAAATTTCTTCCATGGGGCAGACCAGCTTCTTTATGATTTTAATTTGAATATTGGTGATACCCTGCATACTTATAATGGGCAGCTTAATGTAATAATTGGCATTGATTCGGTTTTGGTGGGTACTCAGTTCAGGAAAACATATTTATTAAGTTATTTCGGTTGGACTCCGCCATCAGATGGAACTTTTATTATAGAAGGTATTGGTAGTTCCACAGGGTTGACAAACCCAATAAGACCTCCTTTTGAAGGAGGAGGATTCCTTAAATGTTTTATGCAAGATGGACAATTCCTTTATAGTGCTTCATTATTGTCAAACTGTAATTTGATCTCGGGTTTGCCGGAAATATCTTCAAATAAAATTTCAAGTTATCTATTCCCCAATCCATTTCATTCGTCAGCAACTTTTAAAATATCAGATGCTGCGTTTGAGAATTCCTGTTTAAAAATTTACAATGTTTTGGGCGAGGAAATAAAACAGCAAACCATAATTAATAATACAACAATTATTTTCAGGGATGGTATGCAAGACGGGATTTACTTCTTCAGGGTAATAAATAACAATGAACAAGTAGTTGCTGGTAAATTTGTCATAGAGTAAATCAAAAAATCCCTATTTACTTTTCCCTGATTACCTAACCTGATTAATTCACAAACTTTTATTCAGGCTAAAGAATATTCAGCAACTGCTCCCTGATTTTCTTCAGTTCATTTTTCATTAGTACAACATCACAATCATAATAATTTTCGGTTTAAATCGAAAATAATCATAATAATTTTCGGTTTGAATCGAAATATATGCCAAAATACTCAATTAATCAAATACTGAATTCGAAAAAACAGTTGTCAGATGTCGGGCAAATTCATGAATTTGCCCGACATGAATTTGCCCGACAGCAGCGGAATAGAATCTATAAAATATTCAATAATTGCTCTCTGATCTTCTCCAGTTCGTCTTTCATTCCGATGACGATCTTCTGAATGTTGGAGTCGTTGGCTTTTGATCCGAGGGTGTTGATCTCTCGTCCGATTTCCTGCGTAATAAACCCGAGTTTTCGGCCATTTGATGCAGTCTCGCTGATGGTCTCGCGGAAATACGTACAATGTTTTTGCAGCCGCACTTTTTCTTCTGTAAAATCAATCTTTTCAAGGTAATAAATCATTTCCTGTTCAAAACGGTTTTTATCTGTTTTTTCAGGATCGAAAAACTCAGACAGGTTGTTTTTTATGCGTTGCCGGATCTGTTGTATGCGTTCTTTTTCGTAAAGTTCGATACGGGGTATGCCTTTTTCAATGCTATCAATATGTTGTAAAATATCTTTTTCCAGGACGGCACCCTCATTCAACCGGAATGTATCCAGGGCATAGACAGCATCTTCAATTCCCTGATGGATCATCGTCCATTCTTCTTCTTTAAGCTCCTCAACGGGGGTTTTCACCACATCGGGCATGCGTAAGAGAAGCGGAATTATTTCCTGCGGTGACGGCATGGGCAGCCCGAGTTCGCCTGACAATTGTTTTATTCCTTCGTGGTACTGCGCTGCCAACGTGGTATTCAGCGAAAACGCATCCTGGGCGACTAATGTCTCAACGTTGACATAAAGATCGACCTTACCGCGTTCGAGGCATTTGGATATCAGGGAACGGATTTCCGTCTCTTTTTCGCGGAGCATGGCCGGCAATTTAATATTAAAGTCAAGTTGCTTGCTGTTTACAGATTTCATTTCGAAGGTGATTTTTTTGCCGGGCAGTTCGCACACCGCCTTGCCGTATCCGGTCATTGATTTCATAAAGGATGTATTAGTCCGTACAAATATAGGAATTTTTAATTTTATCCAAGGGTAAAATCCCTGCAAATCAGAATTACAATTTTTATAATAAATTTGAGTTTTTAAAAATATCCCTTTTTATTGATAAATTCGTATTATTCTTAGGCTTCAGCTTGAAACAACGGTATTACATATTTTTTTTGTTATGCCTGACAGCATCCCGTCTTGCTGCACAGGATTTTTCAAATTTCAGAATAAAAAGCCTGCTTATTGAAAACGATACACTGAAGCTTGATTCAGTAAGTATTATTCCTGGAACAATCCTGATCACCTCAGAAGAAAACTTTTCTCCCGATACGGCCACATATATCATCAATCATGTCCGATCCCTGCTGATTTTTATTGACAGTAGTTATTTTGAAAATGAAATAAAAAATAAAAAGCTCAGTATCTCTTACCGGGTTTTTCCCCTTTCGTTTGCGGAGGTTCAAAGGCACAAGGACGGCTCTGTTATCAACGACCAGGTCAAAGAGATCACTAATCCGTTTTTGTTTAAATACGAAACAACAGCTCAGGATGTTTTTAAATGGGGGACACTGAACCGGAGCGGCAACATTTCGAGGGGCGTGTCGTTCGGGAACAACCAGGACCTTGTCGTGAACTCCAGCCTCAACCTTCAACTTTCGGGCTATCTGTCTGATGACATTCAGGTGCTTGCAGCCATTACCGATAACAATATTCCGATACAGCCCGATGGTAATACCCAGCAACTGCAGGAGTTTGATAAGGTATTTATTCAGTTGTATAATAAAAACAATAAACTTATTGCCGGTGATTTTGAGACAGGCCCGCCTAAGAGCTATTTTATGAACTTCTATAAGAAAGCTCAGGGAGCGTTGCTTGAATCCAATCTGCTTATACCATTGAAAAACAAGCCTGAAGACAAAATAAAACTCCGGCTTGAAGGATGCGGAGCCTTATCAAAGGGCAGGTATGCAAGGAATATCATTCCCGTGCTGGAAGGAAGCCAGGGGCCTTACAAGCTCACGGGTGTTAACAACGAAAACTATATCATAGTGCTTGCCGGGACCGAACGGGTTTATATCGATGGTGTTTTGCTCACGCGCGGGCAGGAAAACGATTACGTAATTGATTACAACCTTGGCGAAATAACGTTCACCCCAAAAAATATCATTACCAAAGATAAACGCGTGGTCGTTGAATTTGAATATACCGACCGTTATTATGCACGCACCTTATTTTATGCCGGGGCAGGCATGGAATACAAAAAACTGAATATTCAGTTTAATTTTTTTTCGGAGCAGGATCTGAAAAACCAACCTTTGCAACAGGATCTTACAGAAAGTGACAAACAGCTTCTGGCGAACATAGGCGACAGTGTGCAATTGGCTATAGTTCCCAATGTTGACAGTGTTGAATTTTCGAGCACCTATGTGTTATACAAAATGACAGACACCACGGTAAATTCTGTGATTTATGATTCTGTGTTTGTTTATTCTGTCAATCCCGACAGCGCATGTTATCGGCTTGGGTTTTCGTTTGTAGGTGCAGGAAATGGCAATTATGTGCTTACACAGAGTTCTGCCAACGGCAGGGTTTTTAAATGGGTGGCGCCGCAGGGCGGACAGGCTTCCGGTGATTATGAGCCGGTGACACGGCTTATCGCTCCCCGAAAAGTTCAGATGTATACGCTGGCTTTTGACTATTCGATTGGAAAGACCACCAAAATATCTGTAGAAACGGCTCTGAGCAATAACAATAAAAATCTCTTTTCATCTATGAACAAAAATGATGATTTGGGATATGCGGTGAAAGCGGCAGTAGTAAATGCCATACCTTTTGCCAAAAAGAGCAGCAATGAGTGGAGATTTGTTGCCGATATCACTAATGAATGGATAAGCCGCTATTTTTCTCCAATAGAACAATACCGCCATGTTGAATTCAGCCGTGACTGGAACATGGACAACAAGGCTGCGGCGGTGGAAAACATCAGCGGGCTAAAGCTGGGCGTACAGAATAAGAAAAACCAGAACGCTGTTTACCAGCTCCGTTATTACATGCATGGCAGTTCTTATAGTGGATTTCTGAATCAGCTTGACGTGGCTTACGATTATAAAAATTTCTTCCTGACCGCCAACGGCAGCTACCTGAATACCATTACACCGGCATACCGGACAGCCTATTTAAAACAAAAAGCACAACTGATTAAAAAATTCAAATGGTTCTCGGTCGGAATACGTGAGGAGCAGGAACACAATGTTTTCGACATGAAAACTGCCGATTCTTTGCTGGGGAGCAGTTTTGCATTCAACATTTATGAAGCCTTTCTGGCCAGCCCTGATTCCTCAAAAAACCGGTATAAGGTCAGTTATAAGAAGCGTTTTGATTATTTGCCCCTGCATAACGAGTTAACGCCTGCCACCGAAGCCGATGATTTCGCACTGGGCGCCGAGTTGACAAAGAATCCCAAAAACACGCTTAAGGTCAGCGCTACATACCGCATATTGAAAATAAAAGATTCGTTGTTAAGCACTTTAAGACCGGACAATCTTCTGATAGGAAGGATAGAATATTATACAAGACTGCTGAAAAATGTCATACAGTCAACTACGTATTATGAGGTTGGTTCAGGCATGGAAGAAAAGAAAGAGTATTCTTATCTGGAAATCACACCGGGGCAGGGGGTTTATACATGGTCGGATTACAACGGCGATGGTGTGAAACAACTCAACGAATTTGATGTGGCCGTTTTTAAAGATCAGGCCAACTATATACGGATTTTTACGCCAACATATGATTATATCAAGACCTATTCCAACCAGTTCAGTGAGGCCATAACTGTTGATCCCGGCATAGTCTGGAAAAATAAAAAGGGTTTCAGGAAATTCATCTCCCGTTTTTCCATACAGTCATCATACAGTGTGAGCCACAAAAGCGCCGGATCGAATAATTTACAGGCCTATAACCCTTTTATGTTTCGCCTGAATGACACATCTCTTATGTCTTCAGCGACAACTTTCAAATCAGTATTGTTTTTCAATAAAAACCATCCGAAAATAGCAGTCCAGATATCATATCAGTTAAACAGTTCAAAGATGTTGCTGCTTAACGGGTTTGACACAAGGGAACAACAATCGTACGAAATAAAAGTCCGATGGAATATTACCCGAAAGTTTTATACCAATATTGATTTTCAGCAGGGGATTAAAATGTATGGTTCGGAGTATTTCACATCGAAAAATTTTGATCTGGATTATTGGGAGATAGAACCACAGTTTATTTTTCAGCCCAATAACAAGTTTAGGATCAGCATAATATATAATTATTCCGATAAGCATAACACGATCATTTCTCCCAGTGAACGGGCATTAAACCATAACTGCGGGCTTGAAAGCAAGTATAATTTCCCGGGTAAAGGGACCCTGCAGGCCAAAGTAAATTATATCGACATAAAATATAATGCTTCAGACAATACTTCGCTGGCTTATGAGATGCTGGGCGGGCTAAAAAATGGCCGGAATATCACCTGGGCGCTTACCTTTCAGCGTAATCTGGGTAATAATTTACAATTGGATATTATTTATGATGGCAGGAAGTCCGGCACACTTAAAGCAATTCATGCCGGCAGTGTGCAGGTAAGAGCTTATTTTTAGCCTGCCGCAGCAAATTATTCGCTGATAATATGAACCTCTGTCCGGCGGTTTTTCTGACGGCCTTCCTCTGTGTCATTGGTGGCACGTGGCTGTGTGTCTCCATAACCCTTTGCACTCACTCTCACAGCATTTATACCTTTTTTGACCAGGAAGTTTTTTACCGAATTGGCGCGGTTAAGAGAAAGTTCGAGGTTTGATGGTGCAGATCCGATATTATCGGTGTGACCGGCTATCTCTATTACAAGGGCAGGCTTCAGTTTCATCACCTCTGCCAGGTCGTTGAGGGCTTTGTTGGAGTCACTCCGTAATGATGACTTTCCGGTGTCGAAAAAAACATTTTCCAATGTATATGTTTTTGGCGGATCATACTTTAAGTCGAACTGATATGTATATATTCCTTCCTGTGCAGGTACGTTTATTTGTTCGTAATTAACATCTCCCTCAAATGTTTTGTACTTAATATCATAGATATCTCCTTCAGGGACCAGGGCTGAAAATCTTCCTTTTATATCTGTAATACCCTGATACGATTTTGTGTTTTTTTGCCCTGTCAGTACTAGTATTTCTCCTGCGCGTGGTTTGCCGTCGATGCTGCTGACTACGATATTCAACAAAGCATTGGTTTCGGAAGGTTCCAATGGCTGGGCTTTTAAAAAAACTGAGATAAAAAATATAAGAATAACAATCAAAAAAACTGATTTTAGCATAAAATTCTTTCTTACAATACAATATATAAACGCCAGGTTATTCGGAATATTTGTTATTCAATATGTTTTTATCCATATTGCGATGCACTACGTAATTATGATACCTTGTTTTAGGCTTTTCAGACGAAAATTTATAAAAACAAATCACTGTCTGAAAATTAAAAATCATTCCACTATGGGCGAAAGACTATCCGAGCGTTTTTCTGATTTAATTACTTTGCGGATGCCGGTTCGGACAATCTTTATTAATAAAATCGTCTGTTTTTGAATCTTCAGTAGTATAGCCGATGTTTTCGATAACTTTGACCAGTTCTTTTCTGTTTGTTATACCTTCCACATACTTTACCGCAACAATCTTGGTTTCAATATCAGCAACAGCCTCTATAACACCGGCAGATTTTTTCAGACCATTTTCAACAAAAGTTTTGCCTTGAGGACAGTGAAAAGTAACCTTTATTTTTTCTTCCTTTATATTCTGTACGGTCTGGCCATATACGCTTCCTGCAAAGCAAAAAACTGCAAATAATAAAAACAGACGGGCAATTTGTTTTTTCATAATTATAAAATTAAATAATCTGTTTTGTTATGAAAATAATAATATGCTACGCAAAAATAAATAATGTGTTTCACAAAACCAAAAATAAATACATTCGTCATGATCAAAAGCAGTTATTATATATTTCGGCATTCGTTTTTTCCATTGTAAACTGTTTTTTGGGGAGTCATGACCGGAATATTGTTGTTTCTTATAATCAGATTTTAAAAAAAACTCATATGTAAAACGCACTCACATACGATTTAAATAATCTATTAAGTCATTAATTAACAAGAGAATATATTGTAGAAGTTCTTTGATGACGGATCCATTCGGAAAATAAAAAAAGGCGCAAAAAATCCGCGCCTTTTACCGTAATACGGTTTGTCTTATTTATGTTCCGGCTGTTCGTGCGAGCAGGCCTTTTTGATATTCGTGCCCGCTTGGGTGTCTTCGGTGGCATAGCCGATTTCTTCAATGGCTTTCACAAGTTTTTCCCTGTTGGTTTTTCCATCAACATAATTGATCGTTACGATTTTTGTTTCGACGTCTGCCACAACGCTTGTAACGCCCTCAACCTTTTTGAGTTCCTTTTCAAGAAGAGCTTTTCCGTTCGGGCAATGAAACCCTGTTTTGATTTTTTCTTCTTTAATAACCTCTTTTTTCTGTCCGAAAGCGCTTCCGGCAACACAGAACAGTAATGCCAGTATCAATACGTTTAAAAGTTGTTTTTTCATATTTTAAAGGTTTAAATTATTTTTCCAGTTTAAAAGTTGTTGTCCCTATAACATTGTTTTCGGCAAAAATGTCGACGGTATAAGTTCCCGGAGTCAGTTCTTTCGATTTGTTCCAGTACAAACAAACATCAACAGGCTTATTGTTGTAAGCTATTTGTTCTTTTGCCGAATACTGTAATTTTTTACCGTCATAATCAAATGAATACTCATCGCCCGTTCCCTGAATTAATATATCTCCGTTGGGTTCTGCAATGCGTGCATAGACGTTTTTGCTTCCAGCCGAAGCAATAGCATTTTCGCCAATGGTAAAACAAACGCGTATTTTTTCAACCTTTTTTGTCCGCTGGGTAGGAATTTCCTTTACTTTATTCCTGATAAATATACCATCCGAATTGATATCATAAGTTGTAAGCGCCGCGCCTTTGTTTACGGTTTCGGTGAGTGAGGTGTTTTCAGAGGACAGTTGTTTATTTTCTTCTGACGTGGAATCGAGTACTGTCTTGATATGAAAATTTTCTGCGACAAGCTCTTTATTTTGATTTTTCAGGTCTTCAATCTGCTGTTCGTATTCTTTCAGTCGTGTTTCCATGCTGGCCACCTGGTTTTTGTATTTAGCCACAGAACCTTCAGAATTTTTTATTTTTTGCAGCAATTTTTCTACCTGCGCTTTTTCTTCGTTAAACATATCGGAAAGTTGCTCGTTGTCTTTGGCAAGTTGCTCGTATTCCTTTTTCATATTTTCCAGTTTGGCGATCGTCTGGTCTTTTTCTTCAGTTACACTGACAATGGTATCGCTTTGCTGTTTAACGGTCTTACTGAAACTGATCACTTTCCATGTCAGAATTCCGCAGGCTATCAGCAGAAGAATTGACAAATACATAAAGTAATTGGGACTTTTCCGTACTTCCGTGTTTGTTTCCATGTGGTTTTGATTTTAAGATTTAATACATTATTATTTAAGGGTCAACTGGGTCTGGCCGATTTCCTTACCATCGGTAAATACGGCGATATGGTATGTCCCGGCAACAATACGGTCGGTTTTTTCATAGTACAGATTTACATTGATCGGGGTTCCTTTGTAATAAACCTGTTCCTGAAGGGAATACATAATCTGCTGGCCATCGTATTCGAAGGAATTTCCTTCATTGAGGATGGCATTATCCGGTCGTGCAATACGGACATAAACTGTTTTTAAGCCTTCGGTGACCAATGGATTTTTGGATAAGGTGAATGAAATTTTTATTTTTTCAATTCTCTTGGCTTTATCTTCTAACTCTTCTTTTTTACCTCCCTGTCTGATACGGATTCCATAGGCGTTGAGCGAATGTGCCTGAAGAACGGCTGCCTGATTGATCTGCTCTTTCAGGGCTTCTTTATCTTTTTCAAGCAACTGGCTTTTATCTTTTTCCAGTTTTATATTTTCCTGCATTCCTTTTACTTCGGTTTTCAGGTTTTCATTTTCTTTAAGTAACTTATCTATTTGTGCCACATAATCCTGGGTTATGCCTCTGAGGTAGTCCAGTTTGCGTTGGATTTGATGTTTTCCGGCATTGCTTTCAATAAGTTTCTGAATTTCGTCGGCCTGTGCCTGTATGGTACTGTCTTTAAGGCTCAGATCTTTTGTCAGATTCCCGTATTCGGTTCTGATCTTTTCATGTTCGGTCAGCAGAGAATCAAGTTCATTTTGTAAAACTGCCCGCTCACTGACAGCTTTGTCCTTTTCGATAATAAAAGTATTAACTTTGGAACGACTTAGTATGAGCATAACCAGCAGGGCAAGAATAACAGCGGATTCAATACCTATAATTATTTTATATTTTTTTACTTTATTTTCGCCAACGGTGTCCATCACGTGATATTTTTTACAAAATTACTTAATTTTATCAATATATATAAAGAATAAACTCAAAATACCGGTATCTGTTGTGTCATACTTTTATGATTTTATATCGTTGTTTATTCCGCGTGTTTGTTACTCATGCGGTAATACGCTGTTCAGGCACGAAGAGGTTCTTTGCAGCTATTGTCTTCACCAGCTTCCGAAAACAAATTATCATGCCGAAGAAAACAACCCTGTTTGTATGATTTTCTGGGGAAGGGTAACTATAAACCACGCATCCTCGATGTATTATTTTGCCAAAGGCGGCAAGGTTCAGCATTTGCTTCACCAGTTAAAATATAAAGGGATAAAAGAAATCGGCATATATACCGGTAAGTTATACGGTGTAACCCTGAAAAAATCGCCTTTTTATACCGATGTCGATGTGATAATTCCCGTTCCTCTTCATCCCAAAAAACAAAGGAAAAGAGGTTATAATCAGAGTGAGATGTTTGCGTGCGGTCTGGCGGAAGCATTTTCGAAGCCTTATGATATCAAAACCCTTGTGCGCACGTATGCTTCGGAAACGCAGACAAAAAAATCAAGGTTCCGGCGTTGGGAAAATGTAAAAGAGATTTTTGCATTAAAAGACCATCAGCATATGATCAACAAGCATATACTGCTGGTTGATGATGTGGTGACTACGGGCGCCACCCTCGAAGCCTGTGCAAACATGCTGCTTCAGATTCCCGGGGTAAAGGTAAGTATTGCCACTATTGCCTGTGCGATCCGGTAGCGTTTTCGAGTTACCGGTAGTGCGGCTCAAGGCACTCGTCTAACGACAAGCATATCACAAAGCTAACTGCTTTTTGGACATTTGCAAAATGAAAATAACTTTCGCGAAGCGACCTTGAATTTGCAAATACTTTGATGTCCACACGCATTACTGGGGGGTTGTGCTATGTAACTGTTTTATTTGTAAATTCATACAATTTGTCAGTGTTTATTCCTTTTTCTGTTACCTTTTGCCAATTTATTTTTGTCAGTGATTTTAACCTTAAAGTGTCTTGAAAGAGTTTAAACGCTTTTTTTGACAATTACTATTGTAGTATTCTTCAATAGTGCTTGATAACTCTGCAATCATCTCGCACGTAAAATCATTTTCCTCAGTTTCGAGATTCATAGTTATATTATAAAACACAAAATCAAATTGATGCGATGAGTCTATCTGTTCGAAAATAACACCTTGGTCTTATAATTTTATTTTTCGTAATTATTAATAGAATATACAGATTCTTCTTGGCATGAACATTCAATTTATATTCAACCAGATTCAACTGCTTATTTAATAGGAATAATAGGTTAATATTAAGAAAATCTCCGCGCCTTTTGGTCCAAATAATATCACCCTGCTGTCTCACGAACAAATCAATTACTTATGGGCACCTCTAAAAACTTCAAATTTCTTCGTTCATCTTCGTTCTTCAAGTCCTCATGTACGCTCAGTACACTGCGGTTTTCAGAACTTCGACTGCCTCGAACTTTTTTGTTTTTAGAGGCGCCCGATCAAGGTTATTAGAGATGCCCTTATTCTAACATTTCCAAACCCACAAAACTCCGCATTAAATAAGCTTGCAGTTATGCACTGCAAATAAATTAGTTCTTTATCAACTTTTGCTGATATCTCTCTTCTTCTTCAGACAATCTAATTAGATAAATTCCTGATGTCAGGGAACTAATATCTATCCCGTTTGATCCACTTGTCAAATCGCATTGTAAAACACAATCTCCTATAATGTTATACACTTGCATTTTTAAATCTTTTCTGTCGCCACAGTCAATAATTATTTTATCAATTGCTGGATTTGGATAAATTTGAATTTGTTTATCAATACTGTTCTCATTAATTTGAGTAGCCAAAATATCCATAATGCACCTAACTGAAAAACCGGAAGCCTTCTCGTAACTGCCTCGGTTTATCTGAGATTTACTAGGATCCAGTGTGCGTTCCCATACTTGATTACCAGCACTACACGCTGTACCTGTCCACCAGTCACCTTGGTCACAAATAGCGTAGAATGTACCATTATTATAGTAACGCCAACCGCCGGGAAGAGCAGTAAAACCACTGCTATTGGTTGCCCCCGTGTTTAAACTATTCCAATGTGTCGTTCCTACTTCTTTTAATTTATTGCCAATATCTGTACCTGCCCAACCTATGATAGTGGTATCAATGGTGTTATCCAAATATTTTTCCATAATATTCCATTCTCCATCACTGGGAACATGCCAGCCTGTTGGACATATATTATTGGCCTCGGTGGCAGCATACCAATTGTATAAAGCACCATAAATAGGTGCATAAGTACTGGAATCATTATCATAATAACATCTTCCACCAGTATTAAGACTGATCCATGTTGCGTTAGATGTAATATTTGGAATAGTAGTTCCATCTAAATAATGTGTAACTTTCAAATTTTCTTTCATCCAAACCTGTGTTCCAATAGTAAGAGTATTATAAACATTCCCGTCGATGTCTGTTACTGTTTGTGCTTGATTCTTAAATGTTAAAAATGCGAGTCCGGCAAATAGTAAAATTGCGTGTTTCATATTTAAAAAATTTGTGTGTAAAATTGAATTAGTGATTGACTACTTTGGCTTTATGTTAAAAAAGTGTCAAAAATATTTTATTTATTCTTGGTTGGTATGGCCTTGTGGATTTATGGAGATTTCATAATGTCTTGTTTCGTTAGTTGTTAATAATCAAGGTTTTTATTAGGTACGACGATCCCGTGGCTGCTTTTCGCCCCGCAATTTAGTAACTTTCTTGTCAAAATAAACCATAATTTTCAAATTTTCACAATCCTGTCAACCGTGCTATGCCTGCGGGGTGAAAGCAGACACAAGTTATGCAACGTTAATTTTGTTTTTTTTAATCATGTCGTGTCAGAGTGAAATTAATTCTTGACGACTATTGCTTTTCTAAAATATGTATTATCATTAGTTTTCAGACGATAAATATAAAACCCATTTGCACAGTTTTCTGAAGAAAATTCAATAATATATTCCTTGTCTTTATGAACTTCATTGTCAAATATTCTTTTAATGTGTCTGCCATTAATATCAAATATGTCAAGTTTTGCATTAGTATTATAAGGTACGGAAAAAGTGAAACTTGTCTTATCGTTAAAAGGATTAGGAATATTTTTTAATGAAACATTTTTATTTATTTGACTAATATTTTCTTCATCAATAGTCACAGGAGTGCAATCCAGAGTTCCAAAACCATTGTTTTGGGTAAGAGTAACTGTACAGACATCAGGGGTGGTTCTTGATATCATCATAATATAATATTGACCTGTTATTCCATTTGGGATATAACAAAATTCACCAAATGAAGCACTACTACTGCAATCGATCATGTTCAGTGTTGGATACCATACACTTGGACCCGGAGAGCCATGAGTTGGCGTATAAGTGCCTGCTGTAAGTTGTGCAACACATGGTGTTGTAAGTGAGGTAAAAGGACCCCAGCAAACAAAATTAAGATTATACGATGGTGTGCATGTTATTTCAAGAGCAAGGTCCCCTGAATTAAGAATCTTCAAATAAAACCATGAAAAATTAGGTTGGGGTCCATACAGACAACCATAATTTGGGCCAATTTCTGAACTGTCAGCAAGAGATCCAGCACTTAAATTAACAGGCTGTCCAGTACAAATTAATGTTGCACTGTCGCATGAAAAGCCCTGTGATTTACAAATGATCGATATTAGGAAAAACACCAGTCCGAAAAAGTAAAATTTTGTCTTCATGGTTTTATTTTTTAATGTTGCATAACGACGGTCGAGGCTTGCTATTCGGCGGGGCGAATCGAAGCCGTTTCCTGTCCAAATACGCTGAGGCTTGATAAAAGAACTGCACTGTCCTATAAACCGTCTGCCCCGCTGGTAGCAAGCCTTTGTTGTATGCTGGCAATTTGTTCAATAGCATTAATTTACCCTTTCAAATATTATATTCTTTGCTCTTGGATTATTTATTACAAGGCTTTTAATTGCTCCGTTTTCTTCTAAAAAGGAAATTGATTGTATTAAACCTAAATTGCTTTTAAATGTCAGGTTTTCTGAGTGTTCAAGAATTACTTCATTCGGAAAGGTGGAACTTTGAATTATCAATTTATCGTTTTCATATTTAATATCATATTTAATATCAAGCTCCTTAGAATAGAAAGTACCTATTAACTTGTCGTAATTAATATTTGTTTCTTTTTTGTTTTCTTCAACTTTTAAAGCTAGGTAACTATTTCCATTTTGTTCAAGCGTATGGCTGTTTACCTTTCCATTTCTTAAATGAAATACGAATTCAGCTTTAGCTTCTTTTACAAAATATACTGAATCTGATTTGGCATATAATTTATAGTTCTTGTTATACATGTTTAAAAAATACTCATCACCTTCTTTGAAAAAAGTCAGATAGCAATCTTTGTCGTCAACCTGTTGGTATTTACCTGCACAAAAAGCGAAAAAATCATCGTTTAATTCTTGCTCAGTTGACACACTTTCTTTTGTTTTCTTCTCTGTCTTATCGCCAAATAAAATATCAGCAATGGCATTTAATATTTTTTTAGGGTCAAGTGTTCCATTATTACTTAAAATAACCACACCAACACTTTCTTCAGGGAAATAAACTATACCTGAGCGGTAACCGCCCCAAGAACCATCATGATAATAAGCTTTCTTGTCTTTTATTTCAGTTATGTATAATCCATAACCATAATCTATGGTTTTGCTATTGTTTAAATTACCTTTTGTGGTTATTTTATTAAAAGCATCATTGCCACCCAATATCTTACTATTAAAGTTTGTCAACCATTTTGACATATCAGCAGTGCTGCTCATTAGCGAACTAGAACCAAAAGCACTGAGATTATTAGAAAAAGAAAGGTAATCTTTTCCATTATAAACATAAGAATTAGCTATTACGTTTTCTTCTGATTTGTTACTTTCAACAAAGTAAGTATTCTCCATTCCTATAGGAGCAAATATATTTTCATGTATCCAACTTTTAAATGTTGTATCTGTAACGGCTTCAACTATTTTTGCCAAAAGATTGTAATTTGAATTACTATATAAAAATTCAGTGCCCGGAGTAAAGTTTAAACTTTCTTGTTTCTTAAGGATTTCATAAATGTCATTTAATGAAAGTGGCTCTTCGGGCTGCCATCCTTTCAACGCAAATAGCGTTGGCCAATCTCTAATACCGGAGGTGTGATGAACAAGTTGATATATTGTAATGTCACTCATAGCCTCCGATAAATCAGGTAGATATTTAATGATTTTATCATTAATATTGATTTTACCTTTTTCTTCTAAAAGAGCTATTGCCATTCCTGTAAATTGTTTGCTATCAGAGGCTATATCAAAAATCGTATTTTCGGTAATTGGCGTTTTTTTGTCTAAATCAGCAGAACCGAAATTCCCTTTATATAAGATAGAATTCTTCTTTGTAATTATTACCGACAATCCAGGCTTATTTTTTCCATTTAAATCTCCTGTTTTATTTAAAACTTGCTGTTCAAAGTACGAATCTAATTGTGGTTTCAACGCCCTTTCCTGTACTGTCTTGCACTGGATAAGACTAATAATTACCATTAATCCTAATCCAAGTGTTCCAATTTTTTTCTTTTTCAACATGCTCTGTTAATGTTAAATTTAGAAATGTGCGTTCTGTTTCTTTTGCTTGCATACAACGCCGTGTGGCTGCTTTTGAGCCGCATTTTATTTTCCGTTCCTGTCAAAATTCCCATAGCTTTCAAATTTGTCCCAAACTGTCAAACTGTCCCGCACTGCGGCTTTAAAGCAGACACGAGTTACCAGCAGGTTTATTGTTAATCTTCAAATCCAATTTTCAATATTATTTCTTCACACGCCTTTGTAATTTTTGCAGTCCTGACATTTTCTGTCGGATAAATTAAATAGCCTGAACTTTGTACAGCTTTGAAATTATATGTCCCGATATTCATATTATAAGATTGTGACGCTTTGCCAGGTATTGTTTCAATAAACTTACTTCCTTGATATAAGTTGTATGGATTGGAAGATTTATTTTGAAATGTAATGATGCCTTGATTCTTCTTCTCACAGTCTGGAGTAAGCAGTTCTTTTAAAACATTTTCAAAAACAGCATCAACCTTGTCTAGTTCGGATTTTATTTTCTTATCAAGATTATAGTTCTTTATGTCGGCAAGATAATAATTGTTATTACAACAGTTCGAATCACTTGGACAAAAGATGCCTGAACAATTATTGTACTTGACTTCCAAATCCGTTAAGTACTTTTCGGCTACACTGTTTAATGAAATAAAAACTGGTAAGACCTCATCATATTTGTTCATAATTTTTGTTATATAATTTTGAGGCATCTCAAATTCATTTAGATTTTGTTTCAATTGTTCTTTACCTGAACCTGTAACTAATTCGTCAAGGAGTGTTTTTGCTGAATATACCTTGATTACTGCTTCATTTATTTTTGTTAATTGATTTTGTTTCTTGTCGTCCCAATATATTCCTTCAATGCCATATAACGTAAAAGGTGAGTAATAATATTGAGTAATGATGCTTTGATTTGGGTCGGAAATATTTTTTATTGCACTTTCAATTATTGAAGCAATTGCAACAGCTTTATCCTGTGAATCTCCATTTAAAATGTCTTTTATTTGTCCTTGTATTACGCTCTGTTCAATAGCTGGGCCATCAATTTCAACTGAAATTGAGAACTCATTTTGTTCTAATTGTCTATTGGTCCAATTTCCATTTACAATTTCAAAAGAACCGGAACCTTTAAGAGGAATATCACCACCTGTCTGAACTGATGAATTTTCATTCTCATTGCTGCTATTCTTAGTTCCTGTCTTGGTTAATATTACAGAAATACTACTCTCTTTGCGTATTCCACTAATATAATGAGTGCCATAAAAACTAATAAAATCCTGAAACCTTTTCTGAGTTATAAGCGATTTTGCTTCGGTTATTAATTGAGGGTCTGTCTGAAATGAATAAACACCAAAGTCAACATTTGCATTAAATATTAGTCTTTCTTCATCCTTGATATTCTTGTTAGCATATTCTTCTAATTTTTGTCCGCCTAAGGTGAATAAATTAAGAAAACTGACTTTTCCTGATGCACCTCTTTTTTTAAAGTCATTATACTCAGAATTAGTTTTTGTATAAAACAAATGAATAGAAGTTTTCTTACCTGTCTGTTGCGGTGTGAGTTTATTCGGGTTTGATGTCTCTGAGGTAAAGCAAGATCTTGTTTGTTTATAAATATCGTTTATGTGAAAACCTTTACCAATTTTAATTGGTGGCGCTAAATTGTCCTTGTTAAAATAATTTGCATCGAATACACTTGTGGATTGAGCATGTATGAAACTAAATGCTGTCAGTGTCAAGATGAAAGTCAATGTCCTTTTAAGATAACTTTTCATTTGTTTAGATTGTTTATGTTTTTTTCTTTTAAACTTGCTGGTAACGGTTTGGCGGTTGCTGTTCGGTGGCGATTTCACCACTAAGGTTTCCACGAAGAACAAAGGTTTCAAAAAGCACTTCACTGTCATACGAAGCACTGTCCCGCCACTGACAGCAAACGCCTGTTACCGCCTGGTGTTCTTTCATCTGTCTTTGTAAACCATTGTCAACATTGAGTTTCTCTGTCATTGTCATTTTACTTTCTTGTCTGTCTGTGTCGGCTCGTATGTTTGCGTTTTTTATTTTTCTTAAAGGGTCAGGAAATTTTTTTAAAACAATTTTTCTTTAGCGTTGGCTTGTAAGCCGCCGGCGAAATGCATCTTTCCCATCTGATCAAATAGATGCAACTTGCG
>DAOORA010000030.1:0-31593 GCA_035389045.1 Bacteroidales bacterium
ACTTATACACAGTACTTTGCTTCATTTTGTTGATAACTTTCTTGCGGATTTAAGGGTGTGCAAGATACATAATAATTCATAATTAAAACTAACATGCATTGTGAAAAAAAAGAATAAATTTGCACGATAAAAGAACCTGGCTAAAATCATTTTTATGGAAGTGACCGAAGATTTGAAATTACAGATCAAGCAAATGATAGTTGAGACATTGAAAATCAACGATGTAAATCCTGCTGACATACTCAACAACCAACCACTTTTTTCAGGAGAAAATATTATTACCCTGGATTCCATTGACGGTATCGAGCTGATTATGGCAATACAGCGTGAGTTTGGCGTCAGGCTTGACGACCAGAATCTGGCCCGGAACATATTGAATACGGTGGACAGCATGGCCGATTTTATTGCCAACGGATCAACACAACCGTAATTTTTTTTATACGCAAGCTGCAGTTTGTTTTTTTGTTATGCAATCCCCAATACATATGGATTTCAATAAAATACCCGCCATAGAGCGCAAATCTCCAGGTGAAATCATTAAATTTCAGGAAAAGCAACTACGTGCCGGGTTATCCTATCTTCAGACGTATTCTAAATTTTACAAAAGGTTTTTCAAAAAAAACAGCATTGACATCCGGAAGATAAGATCATTAACTGATCTTCAGCATATTCCTGTTACAACCAAACAAGATCTTCAGCGGTATAACGATGATTTTATCTGTGTTCCGCAAAGCAGGGTCATAGATTATATGACGACCTCGGGAACGCTGGGTTATCCGATCACCCTTGCGGCTACAGAGCTCGATCTGGAAAGGATTGCCTACGATGAGGCATTGAATTTTGCTTGTACAGGAGCTACCCGTAAAGATATCTTTCAGTTAATGACCACGCTCGACAGGCGGTTTATGGCCGGACTTGCATATTTCATGGGTTTACGCAGGCTGGGTGCGGGTATTGTAAGGGTTGGTTCCGGGATGCCTGAACTTCATTGGGAAACCATTCAGCGTTTTAAGCCGACCTATATAGTAACTGTTCCTTCGTTCATTCTTAAACTCGTTGATTTTGCTGATGCCAACGGTATTGATTATAAAAAATCCTCAGTAAAAAATGCTGTTTGCATTGGAGAACCTCTTCGTAATCCAGATTTTTCGTTAAACACCCTGGGTGCCCGCATCAGCAAAAAATGGCCGCTGCATTTGTTTTCGACCTACGCCTCAACCGAGATGGGAGCAGGGTTTACCGAATGTGCATTCGGTATCGGGGTACATATGCACCCCGAACTCATGATTATTGAATTTTTGGATGAAAATGATTCCCCAGTGAAGGAGGGAGAAGCGGGTGAAATTACCATTACTACGTTGGGTGTGGAAGGTATGCCGCTCTTACGCTATAAATCCGGTGATGTGTGTTTTCATCATACTGAGCCATGTTCCTGCGGAAGAAACACTGTTCGTCTCGGGCCTGTCATAGGCAGAAAACAACATATGATAAAATACAAGGGAACAACATTATATCCGGCATCTTTATATAATATACTCGATGGTTTCGATGCTATTGAAAATTATGTGGTGAAAGTTTCAACCAATGAAATAGATACAGACAAAATATGTATATATATCAGTTGCCGGAATGTTGAAAACGGATTTGAAAATAAGTTAAAAGAACGATTCAGGGCAAAATTGCGCGTGGTTCCGGAAATAATTTTTCAACCCGCCGAAGTTATTGCCTGTATGGCTTTTCCGCCTTTAAGCCGAAAGCCGGTGAAGTTTATTGACGAACGTCAGTAAAAATCCGGAAATTTACGCTGATCATAAGTTAATAGAGTATCTTTATAGCTAATTAATTGATTTAACTTACTTTATGAGCGATTCTGAGCCTGTGTCACGCGGAAAATTTATCGAGATTGAAAAAGTAATAGGAAAAAAGAATCCGGCATTGCTTAACATCCTGCCGCGGTTTATCATCCGTTATATTAAGCACATCGTACATCAGGATGAGATCAATGATTTTATTGAACGCAACGGACATTTATACGGTCTTGATTTTGTTGGTTGTATTGTCCGTGAATATATCAGGGAACTTCATACCAAAGGTATCGAAAATATCCCGGCGGACCGCAGGATTCTGATTGCTTCAAATCATCCCCTGGGCGGTCTCGACGGAGTAGCGCTTATGCATGTGGCCGGAAAAATACGGCCGGATATTCTTTTTCCTGTTAACGATCTGCTCATGAATATCGAAAATATCCGAAGCCTTTTTATACCGATCAACAAACACGGCAGCAATGCCCAGAACCTGAAAATTATTAACGAAACCTTTGCCTCTGAAGTCAGCATACTATACTTTCCCGCAGGTTTATGTTCCCGCAAGCATAAGCATGGCATTATTGAAGACCTCGAATGGAAAAAAACCTTTATCACTTATGCCCGCAAGTATCGTCGGGATATTATCCCTACATTTATCGACGGCCGTAATTCGAATTTTTTCTATAATTTAGCACTGGTCAGGAAAAAGTTAAGGATCAAACAAAATATTGAGATGCTTTATCTTGTTGATGAATTGTATAAGCAAAAAAATAAAACCATCAATATTACTTTTGGGAGACCTATTCCTTATGAAACTTTTGATAAAAAATTTTCTGATCTGCAATGGGCTCAAAAAGTTAAAGAACATGTGTATCAACTGCGTTCGGATTATCAAGCCGAATTTATTATATAAGCTATGGAAAAAATAATCCCTCCGGTAAAAAAAGCTATACTTGAAAAAGAACTCTCTGATCAGTTTTTTTTCCGGAAAACCAATTATGGAAATAACAGGATTTATATTGTTAATGCGCATAATGCACCCAATATAATGACAGAAATCGGCCGTCTGCGTGAAATAACTTTTCGTGATGCAGGGGGTGGAACAGGAAAATCGGTGGATATTGACGAATATGATACCTGCGAAAGCCCTTATGAGCAGCTGATCGTGTGGAATCCTGCCGATATGGAAATCGTCGGCGGTTACCGGTATATTAACTGTTCCAAAGCCTTGCGTTCTCCTGACGGGCTTCCTTTTATCGCTACTACTGAGCTTTTCAGTTTTTCTGAACGTTTCATAAAAGAATATTTGCCGTTTACTATTGAATTGGGCCGGTCTTTTGTTCAGCCCGTTTATCAGCCAACAGTGAACAGCAGAAAAGGAATGTTTTCGCTCGAAAACCTGTGGGACGGACTGGGGGCATTAATTGTGGAATCGTCTCATATCCGGTATTTTTTCGGGAAAGTGACTATGTATCCTCATTTTAATCAAAGAGCACGCGATATCATCATGTATTTTCTTTTTAAGTATTTTCCCGACAAGGATAACCTGGTAAAGCCCATCACTCCTCTTGAGATAAAGGCGGATCTTAAAGATCTTGAACTGCTGTTCAACGGGGGAAATTACGGCGCGGATTATAAGATGCTGATACAGACGCTACGCGAACTTAATGAAAATATCCCTCCGCTGGTCAAGGCTTATATGAGTCTGACTGCTACCATGCGAAGTTTCGGGACTGCTATTAATCCCGGCTTCGGAAATGTACAGGAAACAGGGATACTCGTTACCATCGAAGATATCTTTGAAAACAAGAGAGAACGCCACATTTATTCAACCCGGAAAGACTGAAAAAATGCTGATCAGAACCGCCATATACATTTCGAGTTGTGTTGAACTTAAGAAATGCCCCAAGCCATTGATTCCCGAATATGCTTTTATCGGCAGATCCAATGTGGGAAAATCATCGCTAATAAATATGCTCACCGGTATCGGCGGACTGGCAAAAGTTTCGGCAAGTCCCGGCAAAACGCAGGTGATCAATCATTTTCTGATCAACGGCGAATGGTATCTTGTCGATCTGCCCGGATATGGTTTTGCCCGGATATCAAAAGTAAAGAAAAAGGAATGGGAGATGATGATCTCCGGGTACCTGCTGCGACGGCAGAATCTGATGTCGGTATTTGTCCTGGTGGATATTCGTGTTCCGGTACAAAAAAATGACCTTGATTTTATCAATAATATGGGCGAATCACAGATTCCTTTTGTAATCCTGATGACGAAATGCGACAAGGTATCCGGACATGAAGTTAAACTGACCATCAGCAACTGGAAAAAGGCGCTTTCCGAAAGATGGGAAGAATGTCCCCGGATAATTGTTTCTTCCGCCAAAACGGGGGATGGCCGTCAGGAAATCCTGAATTATATCAACGTTAGTAATAGAGCTTTTACTGCAACAACCCGCTAATAATTCGTGTTTCCGATTGAGGTATTACCTGTGTCCCCCTGCTTTGTTCCAGACTTTTTATGGGTTGGGATTGTCATTGGTATTTTTCCCGGGAGGTGAACCGGGTTTGGGTTTTTCATTCTTTTTTTTTGGTGTCATCACAAAACCTTTTACGACCTTTTCACTGGTTTTTACAGGTTTTATTTCTTCCGGAACGGATCCTTTTATAAATTTTTTCGTTTCGGCCACAGAGCCATCGGGGGTGTAGTAAGTCCATTCTCCTTCGCGCAAACCGTATTTGTATTGCCCCTGGGCGCTGAGTTTTCCTTTTGAGCTGTAATAAACCCACAGCCCTTCTCGTTTGCCGGAGACATACTCACCTTCACTTTTTTTCTCACCGTTCACCGGATAATAAGTAACCCATTTTCCCGATTTACGGTTATTGTCGTACTGCCCTTCGGAGATTATGATATTTTTCAGATTATACCTTCTGTATTCACCGTCGCGTTTGCCATTGAAATAATTCGATTCCTCGATGATGACTCCTGTTGCGGTAGCGTGCCTGGTGCTTGGCCCGTGTTTCACATCATTCTGAAAAGTGATCTCCATGAAGAGTGTGCCATCATTGGTATAATACTTCCACAATCCCTGTTTTCGGCCCAGTTCATCAATTTTGTTCCTGTGTTTATCAGAACGGGGTTGATATTGCGGCCTGATCAGCACCTCTTCCTGTGGAAAAAGCCACGACGGAATAAACAGTAACAGGAGCGTTGTGTATATTATATTCCTATAATTCAACAATTTGGGTTTAATTTATTGATAATTTAAAGCCAAAAAGAAAGCCATTTTTCTTTTATACGTAAATTTTAATAAAAGTTATTTTTTTTGAAAAAAAAATCAGCAGGTACGGTTGGAGCGGCACCAAAAGAATTCCTGATAAGCCTTTTCTGTTAAATTATTTTTTTAAGGGATATTTGTCATCCAGAAAAACCCAGAATAATGGCTTATAGCCAATAATTTCGGCGCTGTCGCCATAATAAGTCATAGCAGGAGCAATTCCAACGACCTTTTTTTCCATTTTAAAGTTTTTTTCATCAAAATACCATTCTTCCAGGAATGTGATCCGATGTATATATTTACGGTCAAGTTTTGTGTTTATCACCGTATCATATTCGTTGTACGGAGGGGTTGTACGCGTGAGCATGATCGTGTCTGACCTGTTAAAAACCGCATCTAACTGTGCTTTGTCAAGAGGAGCATCAGTAATATAATCATACGCTTTAACATTTCCCGTCTCAACCGCGTCAAGAATTATGTTTACAAATTTTTCACGACTGGGGCCTTCCATGTTTTCGCGCCACCAGTCGGTTTCTTCTTTATAGGGGCTTTTTATGAAAACCGGATATTGTATTCGTTCGGTAAGTATAAGATGGTTTTTATTCTCTTTGTTGTCGTTGCAGGATTCCGTAATGCCCCAAAAGCATAAGGCTAACACGGATAAAATGAAAGGTTTCATGATTTTTTTCACAAATTTAGATATTAAATCAGAAAAATCAATGCATCCTGATCAATGTTATTGCCACATTTGCATCCAGTATTCATTTTGGATGAATACTGGGTCGTTTTTGTATTACATAGCGCAGCAGGTTGGGCTGCTATGAATAATGAAAAATTAAATTTCGTTATTTTCAAAAAGTTTGTTTATGATATCTTTGAATTTCTCATTGATATAACTACGTTTGATTTTCAGTGTCGGAGTCAATTCACCTGACCAGACCGACCATTCTGAATCCATTATTTCCCAGCGTTTTATCTGTTCGGTTTCTCCGAAAAATGAATTATAATAGGCTATTTCCTTTTTAAACTTCTTTTTGACTTCAGGATGATTGATCATTTCCGGGTTGGTAGTGTAAACAATACCTTTGTTTTCGCACCAGGATTTCAGGTCGGTGAAGTCCGGCACGATCAGAGCTGCAGCATATTTCTGGTTTTCACCCAGGACGATCATGGCGTCTATCATAGGCGATTCCGTGAATTTTGCTTCTATCTGGCCCGGGTTTACATATTTTCCAAAAGAGGTTTTAAAAATTTCATTTTTCCGGCCTGTGATACGCAATTGTCCCTTAGGTTCAAAAACCCCGATGTCGGAGGTATGGAACCAGCCATCTTCGTCAATGACTTGTCTTGTCAGTGTTTCGTCTTTATAGTAACCTTTCATCAATCCCGGCCCTTTGCTTAGGATTTCTCCATCATCCGCAATTTTTACTGCGACACCTCTCAGTGGCTTGCCTACAGTACCGAATTTAACCCCGTCTTTATCCACAAAACTATTGACGGCGATAACAGGAGATGTTTCAGTGAGCCCGTACCCTTCGTGAATATAGATGCGGGCAGCCCAGAAAATACGTGCCAGGCGGGGTTGCAAAGCAGCTCCTCCGGAAACCACCAGTTTAATATTGTTGCCAAAAATTTTTCTCCATTTGCTGAAAACGAGGATATTGGCAATTTGAAGCTGGAACTCATACCACCAGCCGTTGGCCCTGTCAAGTTCATAACGCAAGCCCAGATCGATAGCCCAGAAGAACAATTTCTTTTTAAAACCTTTGAGCTTCCGGCCTGTTTTAATGATTCTGTCGTAAATCTTTTCCAGCAGACGGGGGACACATGACATGATTGCCGGTTTAACTTCTTTCATGTTGTCAGCAATGGTTCCCAGGTTTTCGGCGTAGTATATTGAAACGCCCAGATACTGATACAGATAGTTCAGCATGCGTTCATATACATGGCATAAGGGCAGAAAACTCAGCGCATTGTCTTCGGGGCCTATTGGGGGTATATATGAAACTGCAATAAAATTGCTTATTATATTTGCATGTGTCAGCATCACACCTTTAGGAATGCCTGTGGTTCCCGATGTGTAAATCAGGGTAGCCACATCATCTGTTTTTACAGAATCTTTAATGGCTTTAAGCTGGTCTTTGGCCGGATGCTCAAATCCCAGTTTTATAAGTTCGTTAAGGTGTTTAAAGCCATGCAGGTTCTTAAATGTATAGATTCCTTTCAGCGAAGTCACTTCGGGAAGTATGTTGGATATCTTTTTAAACAAATCCTCCCCGGCCAGAAAAACGTATTTTATTTCGGCATGGTTAAAGATATACTTGTAATCAGCTTCGCTGATGTTGGGATAGATAGGAACATGTATTGCACCGACCTGCTGTATGCCCATATCCAGGAAATTCCATTCGGGCCTGTTGTGTGTTATGGTAGCAATGGTATCGCCTTTCTGAACACCGAGGTGCAAAAAAGCATAGCTGATGTAATTAGAAATTTCAACATATTGTTTGGTGCTGTATTTTATCCATTCTCCTTCTTCTTTCCCCGCCAAAGCATCATTTTTGGGAAACTTCTCCGTATACCTGTCGAGCAGATCAAAAATGCGTGTTATTTCCATAATTTAATAATTTATTTAAAAGATGGCAAAGATAAAAAAAAATTAAACAGGCGTTTAAATTTTTTCATACTGCATTTTTCGGGTAAAAAACCGGTTATTTGCGGTTAAAATGTACCGTATTCGCTTGTGCCGTTGGTGTGATAACCATATCGTTGATGTTGACGTGGGGGGGGAGTGTAGCTACAAAAAAGATAATCCGCGCAATATCCCTTCCCTTTAAGGGCTGAAAACCATCATATACTTTTTTCGCTGCCTGTTTGTCTCCTTTAAAACGTATGAGTGAAAATTCGGTTTCGGCTGCTCCCGGGGCTATCTGTGTAACTTTGATGTTGTGATTCAGCAGGTCGATGCGCATAGACCTGGTCAGCGAATCTACCGCAGCTTTGGAAGCACAATATACGTTACCGTTCTGATATGCTTCTTTACCTGCAATGGAACCAATATTGATGATGTGTCCCTGCCTGCCGGCAATCATTAGTGGAATGATACATTTTGATACATGGAGTAACCCTTTCAGATTGGTGTCTATCATTTTATTCCAGTCGTCAATTTCTCCATCCTGTATTGGCGAAAAACCTGATGCCAGCCCTGCATTATTGATCAGGATGTCTATCTTTTTCCATTTTCCCGAAAGGGTACCCAGGTATTTCTCCGTTTCTTTCCAGTGGCGTACGTCAAAACATAAGGGTAGTATTTCTATGTTAAAAGCTGTGGAAAGTTCTGCGGCGATCTTTTTCAGACGGTCATTTCTGCGCCCGGTAAGGATCAGATCAAAACCATTTTGTGCAAAGATTTCGGCACAGGCCCGGCCAATTCCGCTGGTCGCGCCTGTAATTAATACGGTTTTTCTGGTGTTTATCATGTTAAATGATGTTATACGGACTACAATATTTTTGATTAAACAGGTTTTTCAACCGGTTAGTTTTTTCATGACCGGGAACCTTCTAATTAGTTTTTCTGTATCTAACAACATGAACAAAAATATCAACAGAAAAGGCATGGCAGGAACCTTATAACGGACCATGGCACCGAAAACCGGTGTGGTAAGCCCGGTAAGAACATAAAGTGAAGTAAAAAACAGCATGCAAAAAAGAAATACAGACCTATCCTGGATTTTTTTTGAAGCAAAGACGATACATACCAATGCCAGCAGTAAGATGAAAATATTTTCCAGCGCGGCAAATAAAATAACCACCGAACCGGATTCAAAAATATACGGTCTTACCAGGGTATTGAAAAAAGCTACCGGCGTATGAACTATAAAATCAGACAGTGTTGGCTCTAAAAGTTCCTCACTGATGAGGCTTCCGGAGTTCACGGCTTTGGCAAGCCCGACAAAATCATTCTGCTTCATTGCAATGATATTCAGTGCGTTGAACTCGGGAAAGACATGTTGAATGTTAAGCCCCGTAATGATACATAGTGCAAGTATAAGCCCGTATTTAAGGTATACCTGCCTGTTGGAGGTGAGCCGGCACCACACATAACCTAAAGTGAGTGGAATGATGATAATAAAAATATAGTATTTGATGTACAGAAGCAATACCAGTGATATCAGCAACATAATAATATTAATGATACAGCGTCGTCGGTTCAGCAGTTCACTTACAGAAAAAAGCATAACACCGATCCCGAACAGTAAAACAGCTTCTTTAAGTACGCCAGAGCCCCAGAAAACAACTGAAGGAATAAGGAACACAGCAAAGAACAGCAGTTTTTTTTTGTATGGCAGGTAAGCCATAAAAAAACGGTACAGGGCTACCATGCCTGTGAGTGAAATGAAACACATAAAAACCGTGTGAACATTGAAATATCCAAAAGAAAAAATCCGGATCACAGCATTGATGCGGATGATCGTATGGCTGTCGTTGTATATATTACTTTCATAAACCCTGAACCAGTTGTTCATATGGTGGTAATACTGCTGGTCAAAATAAGCTGTATCATTTGATATGCTGAAGATCATTTTAAAAAAATCAAGCGGCCTGCTCCACAATGCTTCATACATCACCCTGCTGTCGTCGAAATACTTGAAAATGTCTGCAGTGGACCTGTCAGGATAATAGCGGGTATATATAAAATACATGGTTATACCAGCCAATATCTTGAGTACAAAAACACCCGCAATAACTTTGATTGAAAAACCTTCAATACGAAAGAATTTTATCCTGAGGATCAGAATGATAAAAAAACAGGCATATAAAAGAGTCAGGAGTATTTCCAAGTATTCATGAATTTATACTCCGGCAAAGATAGTTTTTTTTAGTATGCCGGAAGTTTGAATTATAACTTCGTTGATTATATGATGATTAGCAAATTGTTTACAACATTTGTTTCAAGATATTTATATGATTTTAAATTGTTAATATGGAATAACATTCTAATTAATTGTTTATGTTTAATTTATATAAAATATATATTGTACCTGGCACGTCAGGAAGAAGTCTGCGAATTTGTTGTGCAAAAATGTGAATATCCGTTTCATGTGATAAAATGAATAATTTTGTCACTGGCAGAATTTTTAATAGTGATGTTGACAGCAGAAAGAAACACGGTAAGCAAAGGTGTGGCATTGTTTGTTACCACATTATCGTCTTTTCTGACCACTTTTATGGCTTCCTCAATAAACATTGCCCTTCCGGCCATCGCAGGAGAATTTGAAATTGATGCGGTGACACTGAGTTGGGTGGCGGCAGCCAATTTGCTGACCTCGGCTCTTTTTCTGGTTCCTTTTGGTAAGCTTGCTGATATATACGGAAGAAAAAAGATCTACATCATCGGAATCATTGTTTTCAGTATTTCATCACTGATTTCGGGGCTGGCGCCCGGTGTTATTGTGCTTATTACCGCACGTGCCTTTCAGGGGCTGGGATCTTCCATGATCTTCGGTACCGCTGTGGCCATACTGACTTCCGTGTTTCCTGCCAGCGAAAGGGGTAAGGCATTGGGATACAATCTGGCTTCAACCTATCTGGGACTTTCGCTCGGGCCGGTCATAGGCGGTATCCTGACACATCAGCTCGGATGGAGGACTGTATTTTTTCTGAGTGTACTGCTCAGCATTGTCGTGATCATTTTTGTTTTCACAAAGCTGAAGGCGGAATGGGCTGATGCACAGGGTGAAAAATTCGATATTACAGGATCCGTAATATATATGTTTGGACTTTTCGGGATCATCTATGGGTTTTCTGTGTTACCTTCCGTTCATGGTGCTGTCCTGCTGGGAGCCGGTATCATCACCATGGTGGCTTTTATGAAATTCGAGAACCGCACCGCATTTCCTGTGCTGAACCTGAACCATTTTAAAAAGAATCCTGTATTTATCTTTTCCAATATAGCCGCTTTCATTAATTACAGTGCCACTTTTGCGGTAGGTTATCTGATAAGTTTGTACCTGCAGTATATCAAAGGACTCAGCTCTCAGGATGCCGGAATTATCATGGTGGTGCAGCCGGCAACCATGGCTATTTTCTCACCCCTGGCAGGACGTTTGTCTGACAAGATCGAACCGCGTGTGGTTGCTTCCATAGGAATGGCGCTGACAACTTTAGGGTTGGTACTTTTTATTTTTATAGGCGAACATACGCCGGCAATTTACATTATGGCCACATTATTTATGATCGGTATCGGGTTTGCGCTGTTTTCCTCGCCGAACACCAATGCCATCATGAGCTCGGTGGAACGTAGGCTCTACGGCGTGGCATCTGCTTCGGTCGGAACGATGAGACTCACAGGCCAGGCCATCAGCATGGGCATAGCCACCATGGTATTTTCTTTGAATATCGGCAAAATAAAAATCACTCCCGAACATTATCTGGCCTTTTTGTCCAGCACGCATATCGCTTTTATTATTTTTACCATAATGTGCGGTTTTGGCGTGTTTGCTTCACTGGCCCGGGGCAAGCTGAGGTAGCTCAACGGCAGGACATTTGTGCTCTTAGGTCTTTTAATGCAAGTTTTTATTCCATTCTTAAAAATAAAACCGGCTGTTTTCATTCTTTTTTCTTTTAGTTCTATATTTTTTTACTTTTGTAGTTATACAAAAAAATAGGGATGAGAAAAGAAAAATCTGAAACTATAGTTAATTTAGAAACGGCCCGGATGCTCGGCCTTGATACTGTTGAATTTGAAAAGATACAGCAAATACTCGGACGCATGCCCAACTTTAATGAACTGAGTGTTTATTCGGTGATGTGGTCGGAACACTGTTCGTACAAAAACTCTGTCTTTTGGTTAAAGAAACTGCCCAAGGAGGGTCCGCAAATTTTGGCCAAAGCCGGGGAGGAGAATGCAGGCATGGTTGACATTGGCGAGGGGATGGCTTGTGTGTTCAAAATAGAATCTCATAATCACCCTTCGGCTGTGGAGCCTTACCAGGGGGCTGCCACTGGTGTAGGAGGCATTAACCGTGATATTTTCACCATGGGTGCACGGCCCATTGCACAGCTTAACTCCCTGCGTTTCGGCAATCTTGCCCTCGACAGAACCAAGCATCTTGTAAAAGGCGTGGTAAAAGGCATAGGCGACTATGGTAATGCTTTTGGTGTGCCTGTGGTTGCCGGCGAAACAAATTTCGATGATTGCTATAATCAGAATATTCTGGTGAATGCCATGTCGGTAGGCGTGGTAAAATCGGGGAACACAGTTTCAGCGACCTCCAAAGGTGTTGGCAATCCTGTATTTATTGTGGGTTCTTCCACCGGAAAAGATGGGATACACGGTGCCACGTTTGCCTCCGTGGAGCTTACCGAAAACTCTGCGGAAGATCTGCCATCCGTACAGGTGGGCGACCCGTTTCAGGAAAAACTTTTACTAGAAGCTTCGCTGGAACTCATCAGGTCGCGTTGTGTGATAGGTATGCAGGACATGGGCGCAGCCGGCATAGTGTGCTCCACCTCGGAGATGTCTGCCAAAGGCGGCCATGGTATGGATATTTACTTAGACAAAGTGCCATTACGCCAGAAAAATATGAAGCCTTGGGAAATATTACTTTCAGAATCACAGGAACGTATGCTGGTGGTGATCGAAAAAGGTAAAGAAGATGTTGCCTTAAACACTTTTAAAAAGTGGGACCTGAATTGTGTGGAGATCGGAAAAGTGATCAAGGGAGGCATGCTGAATTATTACATGAACGGCGAGCTTGTGGCACAAATACCTGCCGAATCGCTGGTACTTGGCGGAGGAGCCCCAGTTTATGAACGTGAGTATAAAGAACCTGAATACTTTTCAAAAACAAAAAAATTCAACATCAACTCTGTGCCAGAGCCTGCTGATTTGCGGCAGGTGGCCAAACTATTGCTTGCCAACCCCAACATATGTTCAAAAAAATGGATATGGGAACAGTACGACAGTATGGTGGGTACCAAGAATATGACCACCAACCGTCCTGCCGATGCTGCTGTGGTAAACCTGAAAGGGACGGACAAAGCCCTCGTGATGACGGTTGACTGCAATGCACGTTATGTTCATGCCGACCCGCGCATAGGTACCGAAATAGCAGTGGCTGAAGCCGCACGCAATATCGCCTGTGCCGGAGGTAAGCCGCTGGCCATTACCAATTGTCTGAATTTTGGCAATCCATACAATCCTGAGGTATACTGGCAGTTTGTCAATGCTATCAAAGGAATGTCCAACGCCTGTAAAAAATTCGGAACCCCGGTTACAGGAGGCAACGTCAGTTTTTACAACCAGTCAAACATGGAAGGGAATGTGATTCCGGTCTTTCCTACACCTGTAATCGGAATGCTGGGTATCCTCAACAGCAAAAAAAACATGATGACCATGGACTTCAAGCGCAAAGGCGACCTGATCTATATGCTGGGTGAAGCCCGTAATGATATCAACTCCTCTCAGTACCTGCTCAATTACCATAAAGTAAAACTGTCACCGCCGCCCTATTTTAATATGGACCGCGAATTTGTTACCCAGCATGTGCTGCATGAACTCATAAACAGCAAACTGATCAACTCGGCCCATGATGTTACAGAAGGCGGGTTATTTGTCGCACTTTTTGAATCTTCTATGCACAATGAACTTGGATTTGATATCACTACCGATTGCGAGATACGTGAAGACGCTTTTTTGTTTGGTGAAGCCCAGGGCCGTATCATCGTGAGTGTCAGCCAGGATAATGAAGGTGATTTTATTGATTTTGTGGTCGACTCCAAGGCAAGTTTTACTTTATTAGGGCATGTTACTAAGGGAGATATGCGGGTTGATGATGTCTCGTTCGGCCATGTTAAGGAAGCAAAGATGATTTATGATCATGCGCTGGAAAGCTATCTGAAATAGGCAACGGGAGAAATCACAATAATATCAGTGTATTATAAGAAAAATATCAGAAAATCTTTGTGAAGATATGTTGGAAAAATTCTTCTCCTTAAAAAGCAATCATACAAATATCCGTACCGAAATACTTGCAGGCATCACCACCTTTGTGGCAGCCATGTACATCATCATTGTCAATCCGGCGATGGTCTCCGATACGGGTATGCCTTTCAGTGCTGTACTTACAGGTACTGTGGTATTAAGCGCTTTTTGTACCATTATGATGGGGATTTATGCTAAAAACCCGATACTGATCGCGCCAAGCATGGGATTGAATGCTTTTTTCACCTATTTTGTCGTTGCCGGGATGAAAGTACCTGTTGAAATTGCTCTGGGGGCTTTGTTTTGGGCAGGTGTGCTGTTTTTTATTCTTTCGGTTTTCAACATCCGGTCCAAAATTGTGGAAGCAATACCCAAACCAATAAGGTATGCCATTGCAGGTGGCATTGGCCTGTTTATTGCTTTGCTGGGTTTTGTCAATGCCGGTTTCATTATTGTGAAACCGCCATTCATCGGACTCGGACCGATGAATGTGGTTACCCTGATATTTGCAGGGGGAATATTACTTATTGCGGTGCTTATGGTGAAAAAGGTAAAAGGAGCAATGATGATTGGAATTATTGCGATTACCTTATTCTGTATTCCGGTAGGACGATGGTTGGGTGATGTTTCGGCTGTCAATCATGGTATTCCGGCCCTTGTTTCCTGGAAGGGGTTTTATCAGGCGCCTGATTTCAGTTTTTTCTTAAAACTCGACCTGCTGAATTCACTAAAGCTGGCGGTTTGGCCGGTCATCTTCGCAGTTTGTTTCACCGATATGTTCGACAGTCTGTCGACCTTTGTCGGCGTTGCAGAGGCCGCCGGTCTTAAAGATAAAAATGGCGAACCCCGCAACATCAAACAATCACTTATTGTAGATGCCGTGGCAACCGGGTTGGCCGGCATGCTGGGAACCACATCCGGCACGGCGTACATTGAATCTGCTTCCGGCGTGGCCCAGGGAGGCCGAACCGGCCTTACTGCCGTGGTAGCAGGATTGCTGTTTATCCCGTTCATGTTCTTTTCGCCGCTGCTGTCGATGGTGCCTTCGGTGGCTACAGCGCCTGTACTGGTGATTGTAGGCGTATTTATGATGAAGCCCGTTATGAACATCAACTGGGACGAAATGGACGACGCCATACCCTGTTTTCTGGCCATGATACTGATACCGCTTACGTATTCCATCACCCAGGGAATTATCTGGGGTCTGCTGTCATGGACACTGATAAAACTCATCACCGGGAAATACGGCGAAATAAGCATCACCCTCGTCATCATTGATGTATTTTCAATACTATTATTGATATTTGAGTAACACCTTCAGATATAGTACAATGGGACTCACGGGTTTTGCTTTGCGGTTTGTCATTTTTATCGGTTTCCTGTTGTTTTATGGTCTGGTCAGGGCACAAAACGCCAGGGCTGAAATTTTCAGGTCAAATGTGGAGTACCGCAAAGCGATGAATCGGGAATTCGCCGATCCATTGACAACACCTCTGACGGAAGAAGGTTTAATAATATTCAGTGCATTGGATTTTTTTCCTGTAAAGCCAAAATACAGAGTGGTTTCAAAACTTGAGCTTACCCCGGATGAAAAACCTTTTGAAATGCAGCGTTCTAAAGGAAACACCGGAACCTATCGCAAATACGGCGAGCTTACATTTAAACTTAACGGTAAAACATGCAAACTCAGTGTATATCAATATCTGAAACTGCTGAACGACTCCATTCACAGTGACGACCTTTTTCTTCCATTCAAGGATCTGACAAATGGAAAGCAGACATATGGCGGAGGGAGATTCCTCGATCTGAAAATCCCTGTTGGCGACGAACTCATCATTGATTTCAACCAGGCATACAATCCGCTTTGCTGTTACGGTAATCCCAGGTATTCCTGTCCGATACCTCCGGCTGAAAATCATCTGAATATTAAAATCCTTGCCGGTGAAAAAAAATATAATGAAAAATGATGCATCCCGCCGCACGGGTTTCTTTCGATCCGCCGGGGCGGACATCGCGTGGTAGGTCAGAGCGGCATAGCCGCCACCGAATGTTTTTTATTTTTATAGAATAATAAGCTTTAGGAGAACAAGGCAATTATTTGACCATCAGGCTTTCCGGAAAATGTGTATTTATCTTTTTTCCTTTATGACTTTAAAACTGCTTTTATTTGTTGCCGAAGTCAGCGTAACTATGTACATCCCGTCTGCGGCATCTGTCAAATCGAGTTTATATTCCCCCGTCCGGAGTTCAGAATCATCATTGAAGATGTTCTGTCCCAATATGTTGAAAACGGAGATGCTATACTGTTCCGAAATCTGGTTTTCGCTGAAATGTAGCACATATTCACCGGATGAAATACTGGGATAAATACCTGCAAAGCAGCTTGGCTGCGAAATTAAATTTTCTTCAGTGCCGGTGATATGTTCGGTAGTGGACGAAAAACTGCAGTCATCGCCGATCTTCACTACATAGATGTTGGCCAGCCCGGTACCCAGTTCATCCGAATATCCGACAATGGCATAACCACGGTCTGCGGTCTGTATCGCCTGGAATCCTTCTTCATCTTCAGACGACCCGGCAGTTCTGCTGCAAACAAAAACATGGTTTTCATCAAAAGCCAGAAAGACTGTTTCTTTGCCTCCATTGCCCTGGCCGTTCACATAGCCTGCTAACAAATAGCGGGAAGAATCCGTTACCGTTATATTGTTTATGATATTATCGCCGGGTATTATTTCCCAGGGTTCAGGCATCTTCCATTTCAGGTTGTTGTTCTTGTCATAGCTCTGAACCCAGTAATCATAATCAATGGCGCCATAGTTTTTTGTCGTACCCGCAATAACGAATCCCGAGTCAGGTGTCTGGCTGACAGTGTTGAGGATATCTTCATGGATATCGCCATAGGTCTTTGTCCGTATGGTGTCGCCATTCATGTCAAGATTCAGTACATACCCATCGAAGCTGCCATGCCCGAAACTGTTGGTGGTGGCTCCGATCAGGTAGGTGCTGTCGGGCAGTATACAAGCCGATGTGGCATAGTCGGTGCTGTCGCCGCCAAAAACCCGCGTCCACAGGGTATCTCCCAATAAATTAGTCTTTATTACATAAATGTTTTCATTGGCAGGCCCATAACTGAAAGTCTGGCCGGCAATGATGTAGGCACCGTCACAGGTTTCCCTCACCGCATTGCCAAAATCCCAGTCGGTGCCTCCCCAATAGCGTTCCCATTCTACATTGATGTTCGAGTCGGTCTTCATTAACAGCACATCGTAGCCCTTGCCGGGCAACTTATCGGTTAATCCGCATATCAGAAACCCATGGTCAGTGGTGCGGATAAAATCGTTGGCCCAATATATTGCGCCATCACCTAAATTTTTTTCATATATGATCAAACCCAGTGAATCGGTTCTGATAATATCAATTTTTGAGTTAGCTGTTGATGTACTCACATTGCTTAAAATAAAAAAACCCCTGTCGCCGGCTTCGATGATCCTGCGGCCGTAGTTGTATTGCATAGACCCATAGGTGTGGTTGAATGTTACGGGCTGGGCAGAAATTCTGCTTGTTTGACAACAGAAAATTAATATAATCAATAACAATATGTCAGGCAGTTTTTTCATTTACAGAGTTTTGATTATCGAAATAACACCGCCCGCTCCGGCTGATTTTTGTGGCAACAGGTACGAATTCAGATAGGATGTCTGTATCTCTATGTAAAACTTTTTGTTGACCATGGCCGACAATCCTAATCCAAAGTTAAAACGCCCGTAACCACCTGTTTCTGCCGAAGGAAAAATGCTGATCACCGAATTTTTTACTGGGATATGCACAGAGGTGACAAAACGAAGCCGGGGCCTGTACTGCGAGAAAAAATAATGGCTGAAGTTCAGGGATAATGAAAGCCGGCGTTTACACAAATACCTCGTATAACCGAGATTCAAATTCATGGGTATCATTTGAGAAAATGCAGCATATTTTTTCGAAAAGGCAAAAGCGTTTACAATGCTGTCGGCCCCTTCCACCGATATTGTTTCACTGCTGATATGGGTCAGGTTGCTGAGTTCTATGCCGTCGAAAAATATGATCGTATCCTTATAATAGGATTGTGAATATTTTTTCCATCTGATGAATCCCAGGTCTTCGAACCGGCAATGAAAAACATTGTTTTCATCTGAAAACGTATATGCCACATCGGCAGAGAATCCCCAGCCGTTTTCGGCGCCAAATTTCTGGTTGACCGTGTCGGAACGCTTCATGGCAATCTCCGCCTGTACATTGATGAACTCCGCCTCGCCCTGGGTATAGATGCTCCCGTAAGGTAACTTATAATTCAGGATGTTCTGGCCGTTGTTGTATCCCAGCCCCGCTGTAAGTACATGCGTTGATTCGCCTTTGCGCCACGATTTGTTGATTCCGGCTTTGATCTGCTGGAAATTCAGTATGTTCAGTTGAAGGTTTTTCAGTATCAGAAATTCATTTGTAAAATCAGCATTTCCAAAGAAAACAAGGTGAAATAAATCCTTATTAAAGCGTAATTCCAGCAGGTTACGGTTTTCAAAGCCTGCATAATAATTGATATTATTATTTTTTCCGGGGATATTCAAATATAAATCCGTATTGAAAGAATACCCCAAAATATTGTAATAGGTATTTAAACGATCAAGAGCCTTACTTTTTAAGGAATGATCAAGAAACCCACCTTTATAAAATGTCCCGATGAAATTATTGGTCAGCGTGTTGGAATTGACACCAAGTTCTGAATTAAGCGATAAGTAATATTTTGTGTCATCAATGTTCACGTTGTAAAATAATTGCGTATAGCCGGGCAGGACACAGGCCGTTGTCAGGAAAACCGTCACCATGCATATCTTTAAAAATATTTTAAAGCGTGCTGACATATTTACGTTTTTATCAGGTAGTTAAAATTACCGGTAAGTTTCAGATCGAGTTTGTAATGATCGTAAATTTTTACGTAATGCCCGGCGCCGATGGTGTTAAACCGTGCAACGATCAGCATCTTTCTGGTCTGGTAAAGAAGAGAAATTTTGTTTTCGGGTAATGGGATCTGTAAAACGGAACGTCGCGGATGCGTTACCATATAATAGGCATTCATGGGCGGGGGCGAAATAAGGTCGAGAAACAGCAGTGAATCTGTTATATGGTTAGTACTGTCGAGCGTGTATAATTGTATTTGGGCGCTGAAGGGAAATCCATTATCGGCCAGCAGGCTCAGGGTGCCTGAAATAATCGAGCCGGAATTTTCACCCAGATCAAAATCAACGGTGTCGGTCAGGGTGAGGTCGTTGGCGATCAGCGACAAGGGTATTTCCATATCTAAAGCAGCATTCAGGTAATTACCATAATAAAAAAAATCATTTCCGCATGAAATATTGCCTAAGGGATTGGATTCGACCTGTACCTTGTATGAGATCATATCGGGAATATTTTCGATCAGATCCAAAACATTTGAGTTGTCCAGAATGATGTTATAGGCCGAAGGATTCACCGGCTCGCCGGGGTTGCCGGTCTCGGTGGCCCGTGAAATATTGATGGATTGCCCTATAACAGGTGCGTCAAGGGAAACCGAATGCCCGGTCTTTGAGTTGATCGAGGTGATATTATTAAAAATCACCTGGGCATCTACGCCAAAGCCGTTTTCAACATTCAGATGAAGTTTTATGCTTTCAAAATCAAAGGTGCCGGCAGTGATTTTATCAAAAATATCAATGCTTGTGGTATCGGGCCCGAATGAAAAGTTTTCGCTGCCAAAAAATCCTTTTGCGTATTGAAGTGATATATCCTTGAAGCGGACATTGAAACGGAATTCATCAAGGCTGTCGAGGGTATAGTTGCCCCCGGCGGGATGCAGCGTGGCCGTGGTGGTGTTGGTAAGGATATTGGAACTCAGTCCTGCTGGGCCGCGCAGATCAAGGCTGTAACCGGAGATGTCGTAAAATTTCTCGAAATGAAGCACCGAACCCGGTGTTGCTGCAGGAATAAGCTCAGTAGCATGAAACGGAGCTCCATTGATACTTGCAGAAGGTATGTCGTAGGTCACAATGATCGCTTCTGTAAATGATGAAAAAACTTCGAGCGCCAGCATCCCCTTACGAAAATCAACCCTGGAAATTTGTGCATTATGAATTCCAAGATTAGAATTTTCAGTCAGGTTTAAAAAAGTCTGCCCGGCATGAATTACAAATCCGGCTAAAGGCGGAAGATATTTGTGCGACAGCGTATCGGGCAGATCCAGCAATGAATCCAGTGAGAAATTATAAAAGGGGTACTTATAGATCAGGCTTAATGAATGATCATTATTTACTTCGAGCAACGAATCGGGAAGAATATTGCCCAGGCCCATGGTCGATTTCAGCAGCGGGGCATTAACGTTTATTTCCCAGCTTGGATCCGTTTTTCTGCAGGAAACAAAGAATAAGCATAACAAGGCCGATATTAGTGCGGTTATTCTTGTTTTCATGTCTTAGTACTTATATTTGTTTTTCCATCTTGTTTTCAGAAAATTCCTCATATCATTTTCGCGGGCATTCTGCTGAGGATCATATAGTTTTGTTCCGGCTATTTTGTCGGGAAGGTATTCAAGCTCTGTAAAGTTGTTTTCAAAATCATGGGCGTATTTATATCCCTTATGGTAGCCAATATCTTTCATCAGCCGGGTGGGGGCATTACGGATATGCAGCGGTACAGGCAGATCGCCTGTTTCAGCGAACAGGGCATGTGCGTTTTGTATGGCCTTGTACGAAGCATTGCTTTTGGGCGAACAGGCAAGATAAACAGCCGTCTGTGAGAGTATCAGTTCACATTCAGGATAACCGATCATATGCACGGCCTGGAAACAGTTGGTGGCCAATAGTAGCGCGTTGGGGTTGGCATTGCCGATGTCTTCAGAGGCCAGGATCAGCATACGCCGGGCAATGAATTTGGGATCCTCACCGCCTGCTACCATGCGGGCAAGCCAGTAAACGGCTGCGTTGGGGTCGCTGCCGCGCATGGATTTGATGAACGCAGAAATGATATCGTAATGCTGTTCGCCGAGTTTATCATACAGCGCAATGTTTTGCTGGATGATTCTCAATACCATTTCATCCCTTATGATCAGGTCTTTTGTCTTGTCATTTTCTGAGGATACAACAAGTTCCAGGGCATTCAGAAGTTTGCGGGCATCGCCTCCCGAAATTCTCAGCAAAGCTTCTTCTTCCGCTATTTCAATTGTTTTTCCGCTTTGTTCCGAAAGTAGATTTCTTCCTTTTTCAAGGATCTGCAGCAATTCTTTTTTTTCCAGATTTTTTAATATGTATACCTGGCACCTTGACAGCAAAGGTGAGATCACCTCAAAGGAAGGATTTTCAGTAGTGGCGCCAATAAGGGTTATTACGCCTTTTTCGACAGCACTGAGCAGTGAGTCCTGCTGTGCTTTATTAAAACGATGGATTTCATCGATGAATAATATTGATTTTTCATCGTTCCGTGTTGCCTGTTCTATTACGTTCCGTACATCCTTAACGCCGGAATGTACGGCACTCAGGGTAAAGAACGGGCGGCTCAGTTGTTTGGAAATGATAAAGGCGAGCGTTGTTTTACCCACTCCGGGAGGGCCCCAGAGTATCATGGAAGGGATATTTCCCGAATCAATGGCTTTGCGTAGTATGGCGTTTTCACCAACAATGTGTTGCTGGCCAATATAATCATCTATTAATTCCGGGCGCATTTGTTCTGCCAGTGGAGCTGATGTCTGCATCTTTATTTAAAAATACGAAAATACAAAAAAGAAAAATAAACCGATAATTAAACTCTTTCAATATTCAAATAAAAAGGCTGCCCCTGTTGAGACAGCCTCTTTCGGTACTTATTATATTGATTTCTATCGTATAATATTGATTTTTCTGGTAATCACCCCTGAATTTGTAACTACTTTAACAATATAGGTACCCACAGCCAGATCCTCTGTGTTGATAACACTAACATTTCCATATGATCCGGTTGTTTCGCCAATAAGGTTGTATATTTCGACAGATCTTATATTGTCGGCCGAAATATAAATTTTATCGTTTGCAGGATTGGGGAAAACTGATGTTGAGCCTTCTTCAGCTTCCTCAATTCCGACGGTGCCGTTACCCGACAGACTTATGTTGATGTTTCCGCCATTGGTGGTTATTACAACTGTCTGATTATCTGAAGCGACAATAGTGGGATGGTAGGTAAAGGTGAATGTCGTGGAACCACCGGCAGCTAAACTCACTGATGCCGGTACAAGCGTTGTGCTGAAAGGAGCGCTCAATCCTGTTATCCCGCTGCAAGTCAAAATCCCGATACCGGTATTCGACAGGGAGAATGAGCCTGAGGTAACCGAAGTGTTGAGGAGTACGTTACCCGCAGCCCATGACAATGGTGAACACTGTGCTATCGGGCCCAGAGGAGCATCAACAGTCACCAGGTCAATGGCGATAATATCCCCCTCAGTGGTATTATTAGCCACATGTTCGTGAATAGCCAGATATATTTCCTGTCCGGCATAAGCCGTCAGGGGAACTGTAAATAATTTCCAGTTTGGAATAAACTGGCTTGAATCCAATGCCACTAGTGTTGTGGTGAAAGATGCAATATCGTTGGTGGTTGTTGAAACTTTAACATCCACATAATCCGGTTTGCTACCTGCCCAGTACAAATAAAACCTTAGCTCCTGGCCGGTCTGAACATCAATTTTCGGGCTTATCAGCCATTGGCTGTTGTAGGATGCTCCACCGGTAAGAGGGGTGCAATAGGCCACTTTGGTACCTCCGCCTGTTGGTGCAACCGTGGTAAATTGCTGCCAGCCGGTCCCGCCGTCGGGGCTTTCTTTTTTCCAGCAGGCAGGCGCAAAATGGGCGTCTTCAAAACTTTCAATCCAGGGAAAGGAATTGATGGTGCTGCAGGTAACGCCGGCTCCGGTCAGATTAATGGATATATTACCCCCATTGGTAGCAATTACAGCCGTTTGGCTATGAGTGCCCACAGCAGTAGGGCTGTATGTAAAGGTAAAAGTAGTTGATGCGCCGGATGCCAGATTAACTGATGCGGGAACCAATGAGGTGGTAAAAGGGGTGCTTAAGCCGGTGATACCGCTGCATGTCAGGGTTCCCGACCCGGTGTTGGTCAGGGTGAAGGTTTCAGAAACACTCGATGTGCCTGCCTGTAAATGTCCGGCATCCCAGGTCAAAGGAGTGCACCCGGCAATTGGATTTGAAAGAGGTGTTCCGTCAACCATAGCCCTGATATTCCAGTTATAAGTAAATGCAGGATTTAAAGTTGTTAGATGTGTCCATCCCAACATACTGTGATATAGCCAGTTGCCGTTCGGATTGAGCGGGCCGGCATCGCATCCGAAGGGATAACCGCCTGTAATGGTAATCTCATAACCAATATACAAATCTGTTGTAGGAATGGGAAATGGTGTCGTAAGGGTAATTTCATTCCAGCCTTCTGCCGGTGAAAATGGCTGGCTATACACCATAGTAGACTGATTGGAATAGAATTTTAATTGAGCCGCTGTGATATATGTGATGGATTGATACAGAAAAAGTTTCACTTTGGTAATCGTGTTTCCTAAAGCATTGTGAGCAGCACATTGCGTAGCAGGGAAGAATATGTAAGCACCGGCAGTGGTTGCACCGACACCCCCGACGTTATTGGCGTGTGCTCCGTCGTAGTGCAGCGAGTCAACGATCGCTTTTGCGCCTGACGACAGCAACATACCCGGTTCATTATTAATTTTTCCTGCCGTTACAAAGCCATCAGTAGGCTGAACCTGTGAAAAAATAACTCCGCTTATAAAAAGCAAAGTCAAAAACATGTAAATTTTTTTCATAATCTGAGTATTTGAAAATTATTTTTACAAATATATATAAACCTTGCAGGATAACAAATTTTTATTCATAAAAAGTTTTACCCGGTACTTTTTTTATTACGAATTTATTGTCCTGTAATGGATTATGCTTTTTTGAGAAGAAAATTGCAAAACAATTGACTAACCGGTACGAAAACAATACGGATGACTTGTGTGCTTGAGATAAAAATGAGCCCAAACCGGTATGAATTTCTTGGAATGTGACTCCCGGGTTAATTCCAATAGTCGTAAATCATTATTTTCCGGTACTTTTTGCTGTTAATTAATTTGTGAAAAAAAACAATCATTTAGTTTTATTATCATCATTTTTAAATTACATTTGTAGTAATTATTAACTAAAATAAAAAAGTATGAAAAAATTTACACTTACAATGATTTTCGCAGCATTGACGGTTGTCGTTTTCGGGCAGACTGTGCAAACTGCCAAAACAGCACTTGAAGCCGGTGTTGTGAATGTTTACCAGAATCAGATTACGACGCCTAAAGGTATCGTTCTCTCCGAAGGATTTGAAACGATGGTAATTCCCGGGACCATGAACGGCTGGACACTGGTACAAAACAACCCCAGTAAGACCTGGGAAATTACTGTCGCTGAATTTCATGGTGGGGCACAAGCCCTTTCTTGTGAATACGATCCTGCCCTTGTTTTACAGGATGAACGGATGGTGACACCCGTACTTGATTTCTCAACGGCAACCGCTGTCACCGTTGATTTCTGGTGGCAGGGCAGCAAATACTGGGGCGCCTTTCCTTACGACAACTACGATCTGTTATTGAAATACTCTGTGGATGGTGGTACTACCTGGGCTACAGAAGTATGGACTGAAATGACTGACGATACTGCATTATGGACAAGCTGGACTTGGAAACAGGCCACGGTGAATGTACCTGCGGTTGTAGGACAATCAAATGTGAAATTTGCTTTTATTTATTACGGTACCGATGGTGCACAGTGGGTCATTGATGATATTTCAGTTGATGGCGCTGGTATGGCTGGTGTTACACCAGTTGAGTTAACTCCGGTTCAGATCAGCATTTTCCCGAATCCGGCTTCGGATAACATGAATATTGAATCCAATTTTGGAATCAATAACGTGAGGATTTTCAACGATTTCGGACAATTAGTCCTTGAACAGGTACTGGATGGTAAATCAGCCACACTGAACATTTCAAACCTGACAGAAGGTTTGTATTTTGTTGAAGTTACCGGTGAAAACGGAAAGTACACCAGAAAAATCACCGTCAGGTAAACTGATAAATTTTCTTGATGAAAAGAGGTTGTCTTTTTTGATAACCTCTTTTTTTTATGCACCAATTTTGTGAATAGCATTTGATCAATGCAGGTATCAGCAGATAACGTGGAGTGACTTTGGAACAATATGAACTTCAATGCGTTTGCCCAGATCTATTTCATCACCATCTATGTGAGCCATATTGTTTTTTAACTGGGTAACGCTTATTTGTTTGGTTTTTATGACCTTCACAAATGGCGTTTTGTGAACCAGTCCAAGAAAAATAAATGGAATCACCAGAATAACATAAAAAAATCTTGGTTTGCGCACAACACACAAATCAATATAACCGTCATCAATGATTGCAGTAGGCGCAACACGTGCATTAAAACCAAACTGGTCCGAATTCGCAAAAGTTAGCATAAAAGCACTCTTTTTTAGTATTTTGCCATCCACATAAATTTTAAAACGTTTGGGCTGATAGCTAAGATATTCCAGAAAAATAATTTTTGCATAGGCCCAGAATCCACGAATTTTGCTTTTTGAAAAAAGATCAGCCACATGGGCGTCAAAACCCAGCCCTGCAACACTTACAAAGGGATGTTCATTGATGTTCGCAGTATCAATGAGCTTCACATGGTACCTGTTGATAACCTCTATCGCTTTTCGGGCATTCAGCGAAATATTCAGGAAATGGGCAAGGCCGTTACCTGAACCGGCAGGGATAATTCCCAATGCCGTATTGGAGCCAATAAGCCCGCGCGCTGCTTCGTTGATGGATCCATCACCTCCCACAATGACCACAGCATCATAATGCATTTCAGAAGCTTCACGGCTCAGCTGTATGGCATGTTCTTTATGATTGGTATAACAAACTTCATAATCAAACCTTGACAGATCAAGGTGCCTGCCTAACAAACCCTCAATCTTTTTTTGCTTCCCTATACCAGACTTGGGATTGATAATGATCCGGATTTTCTTTTTCTGATTACTCATTTGTTGCAGTCAGTTTGTTATTGATCATTCTTTCATTATATGTTTGTATGTATGCTTTTAAAAAGTTCTCAAGTTCCTGGCGTTTCAGGGGCTTTTTATAGAAAAGATCATTTTTCAACAAATTATCTTCTATGAAATTATATAAGGTATGTGTGTTTTCACCATCAAACTGAAGTAAAAAACTGTCTTTTATCATTTGATAGGAACCGTTTTGATAGCTTACCGAAAAATGCATGGCTGAAGTGTCAAACACACTGCTGCCAAATGAAATATATTGGTTTTCATAATTCAGAAAGTCCAGTACCGACGGTAAAATATCCGCCTGCTGGCAAACTGTATGGTTGATTCCTGACAGGTTGCTGTTGTGCATATAAAAAATCAGCGGTATGGCGAGTGACCCGGCATTGTTACGGTAATAATCAGATGCAGCTATTGATGAGTGATCAGCGGTAATCACAAAAAGTGTGCTGTCGAACCACGGCATCTTTGAACAGGCAATGAAAAACTGTTTTAATGAATAGTCGGTGTACATAATGCTTTCGTGAATTTCAAGTGTTCCTTTTTTAAATTTGTTCCGGTATTTTTCCGGGATTGCGTACGGATGATGGGATGATAAGGTATACATCACCGAAATGAAAGGTGTTGCAGACTGATTTATTGTATTAACGGCATACTGTAAAAATTCTTCATCATATATGCCCCATTTTCCGTCGTAATCCTCATCATTGTTATACTCATCCTTGCCGTAATATGTATCGAAACCGGCCAACCTGGCGAAGGCATCAAAATTCAGGGTGCCATTCTTTCCCCCGTGAAAAAACATGGAATGATACCCGTATTTTTTTAGTAAAACCGGCAACGAATTGATTTTATTTCCCGAAAAGGATGACGTAAGGTAGGCATCGTTCATCAATGAAGGAAGGCCTGAAATTATGGACGGTATCCCTTCGATGGAACGCTTGCTGTTGGCAAACATCCGGTCAAAACAAAGGCTTTGTGTGATGAGCGAGTCTAAAAATGGCGTATATCCGGTATTTCTGCTGTCTTCCATATCTTTGTTCAAGATTCCCATATATTCTTTCGACAGGCTTTCAACAACAATGATGATGATATTTAACTTTCTGAAATCTGATATATGGCCGTATCTGCTCTTTTGCACAGGATTGTAATAATTCAATGAGGCCTGCCGGTGAAAGTATTTCTTTTCTTTCAGGTCCTGCTTTTCCGAAGTACAATAAATCGAAAAAGGTGCATTAATAACAAGTGGTACATTGTCGGCTGTGGTGTATTCTCCGGCAGTCACAAGGCTTATGGGCCTGAGCTGAAAACCACCCCGTAAAAACACTACCGACAGTCCAAGGGTGATTACAAACCCTGTAAAAGCCCAAGAATGTTGCATGAATGTTTTGTTGCGGATGATAAGTATCTTTTTTGTTTTCTTATATAAAAAAACCATCATTACAATAAGCGCTATCCAGATAAGTATCACGTACCAGAAATCGCTGATGTATTTCCAGAACATAGTACGGAAATCATCTCCGATAAAGACAGAATTAACTATGTCATAGTTGATTCTTCTTACAATATACCTGAAATATGCAATATCAATGCAGTTTAAAAGAATGGCAATTGCGTTTGTCAGATAAAAAAATAGTTCCAGCGTCTTCTGATAAACACTGTTGCTTCGGAAATTAAAAGGAATGGTTTGAAAAAAAATATAAACAATATTCACAAGAACGATGGAGGAAATGTCGAACCGTAATCCAAATACCAGTATAAAGGCAAACTCTTTCCAATCAATGGAGAAGTAGGGCGCGTTGAAAAGGTAGAAAGCAATCCGTGTGAACGTGTAAATGAATATTAATATTAATATTCTGATAATCAGTGCAAAATATACATTATTTAAACTGAAGAGTTTTTTCATCGCCTGCAAATGTAATAAAGATGGTATATTCCTGTGATAAACCTTTACGGAAAAAAGGTACGGTATCAGAAAATCATTACATCAACTTTGCGTTTTACCTCAGGAGCGTTGTTGCCGGCATCATCGGTAACATTATATGTTATATAATATGTTCCTTCAGTATTAACATCCACCGGGTTATTTGTAACAATCCTTGATGTTATATCCCCATCGGTTTCGTCATAAGCCGTTGCGCCAGCATCGGTGTACGATGTGCCTTTGTCGACATAGACCTGTTGCGGGCCCATCAATGTAATCACGGGGGGCGTCTTGTCATTAGAAGTGTTTTTTTTGCAGGAACCGAGACAGACCAGAATTATCCATAAGATCGTAAAAAACAGTTTATTCATTATTTGATTATTTTTTATAAACCATAAATCCATTAGAAATATTACCTGATACCGAATCACTGAAATGGATTTCAAAAACTGTGGTGTCATTGATGGTTTTGACCAGGCCGTTACCTTCAAATTTGTGTGTGACCGCAGGATTACCCGCCTGGGCAGTTTGTGCAGGGAAGCGGATCGTATCGTTTGAAATATCTGCAAACACTGATGCGTTTGGGTATGAAGCAAAACCGGCGATCCATATCCTTTTGTTTACAACGGTCGAAACCGTCGCTGAAGCTGCAAAATTTGTGGTGTCGGTCGTCAGATAACATGTACCTGCATAATTTCCGCTGTATAACTCAGCCTCATTCTTTACAACAACCCTTCTTATGGCTTCACCGGTATTTCCGGAAGCGTCCGTAGCCGAGTATACGATATAATATGTTCCTGCAAAATCCGGGTTCACTTCTCCTGTGATGTTCACAGAAACGGCGCCATCGGTATTGTCGTTAGCGTCAGCACCAGGATCGGTAAAAGAGGTATTAAGGATAATGGTCATTGATGAATTGCCCCGAAGTGTTACCACCGGATTCTCATCATCTTTTTTTTTGCAGGAAACGAGGAAAAACAGCAAAAGTAAAAAGATAAGATATTTGACTTTTAATATCATGATTTCATTAATGACAACTAATTTCTTGTATAAATACCATGACCGGAATAATCAATAATGCCGTTCGAAATGAAATAATTGATGATAATTATCGAATCTGAAGAGAATGTCCCCGACCCATAGAAGGTCTTATTTTCCGGTATAGCACCGCAGAATTTTGTCTGAGTGGGAACAAGAATAACGGTATCGTTCAGTGTTGCGTAAACAGAAGCATTTTCGATGCCCGCAAACTTTGTGAACAGTATTATATTATTTGTTGTGTCAGTAAACGAAATGGTATCAATATAAGTAGTATCAACTTCTGCACCAATATAATTGACAATTTGATAATTCCCCGACAAAAATGGGGCTGCATCAACAATGACCTTACGGGTTGCACTGGCCGTATTTCCTGCAGCATCGGCACAGGAATAAGTTAAGGTATATTCTCCGGCCGATTTCATATTGACGGTTCCGCTTGAAGTTATGGTGAGGCTGCCATCGGTGTCATCGGTTGCGACGGCTCCTGCATCTGCATACGCTGAAGCGCTGCCCAAGATCACTACATGCGGGTTTGCTCCCTGTAAAGTGATTACAGGAACCGTTGTATCATTTTTTTTACAGGAACCGCTAAATAATAATATCGTTAAGGCCAATAATAAGGTGAATTTTTTCATGCCTGTCTGATTTGTTACAATGCTTTTTTTAATAATGTCAAATTTACAATTTTATTTTCTGACAGCCGAAAAAAAGAAAATACTGAAAAAAAAATCCCGATTGAAACAACCGGGATTTTCTTTTTGAGATGATTGATTTATTGTTTTGTGAAGACATCAACGCCGGTATAAGTAGCATCTGATACTTCAGTCAGGTTAACTGTAATAACCATAGGAGTGGTGGTAACAGCACCGCTTCCTGTGAAAGTACGCATCATAGCCGGGGAACCGCAGTTAAAGGACTGCTGTGGCATGTTGATCGTGGTGTGACTTGCGTTCATGTCGGCATATGGGGTACATCCTGTGTAATATGCAAACCTGCTGAAAATAATACGGTTATTAACGGTTGAAGACACCGTAATTGTTTCTGTCCATGCAAAATGCCATGTTCCGCTTATTCCATCATCAGTGGCGTTGTAAGTTCCGGCAAAAGCTTTGGCGTCATTTTCAACAATAACTGTTCTGGTTGCGGTACCTGTATTTCCGTCAACATCGGTTGCTGAATAAGTAAATGTATAAGTTCCTGCAAGGTCTTTGTTGAAGGCCGGGGTTGACGTGGTGGTAACAGTTAATACAGTTCCATCTTCAGCAGTTGCAGTAGCACCCGGATCAGTGAATGCGGCATTCAGCGGTGTAGTAATGGTTGCATCACCAACTAAAGTAACAGTAGGGGCAACTGTGTTCGTTTTATCGCAACCTGTAAAGGTAAGTGCACCAGCGATCAGAACAATCGAAGCAAAAATTAAAGCAATCTTTTTCATGTTTTTTTGATTTTGGTTAATAAATTATTTTTCAAAATGTTTTAACGATAATTGTGACACAAAAGTATAAAAAAATCTGAAATAATATATTTTTTTGCAAAAAAACTTTTTTTATAAAATAAAGTATTAATTTTGCTCACCAAAATCAATTATTTAAAACCAAAAAAATGAAAAAGTTATTCTCAGTATTAGTTATCGCTGGTATGGCAGCTCTCGTAGCTTGCGGACCAAGCGCAGAAGAAATTGCAGCAAAAGCAAAAGCAACGGCTGATTCTTTAAAAGCTATCGCAACGGCTGATTCACTGAAAGCTGTTGCAACGGCTGATTCAATTGCTGTTGCTGAAAAAGCAAAAGCAATCGAAGATTCTATCGCTGCTGCTACACCAAAGAAAAAATAATTGAGTAAAATTCAATTATTTAAAAAAAGAGGCAGATTTTTCTGCCTCTTTTTTTTTAGCAGCTATTGATAAAAAGGTGAAGAAAATGGTAATTTCTTTTTCTGAGGTGCGATAAGAAAAGATAAAATCAAAACAATTTCTGAGTAAGGAAAGAAACATCGTATTCATTTTATAACATGATATAGGAAATTAACGTTAACAGGGGCAGCACCTCAAAATATTTGTAAAGCAGTAATATCCCACAATAATTTTAAGGTGCAGAGCACCGTAATATTATATCTGCCACATACATAATTAATTTAAATGGTCGGATATGGTTCCATTGGTAAACATTTTATGCTCATGATTCATAACAATACCGGGTATAAATACCTCTTTGGGGGCGTGAAAACAATAGATATGCATCAAAACATGGATGTTTCGTTCATAATCAGGTGTTTGATATTACGGTACGCTGTACCTTATATTTCATTTAAATTATTTTTACAAATGTTACGGTGCTCTGCAACGGACAAATGTGGCATCAAAAAAAATAATGCCAAATAATAATTCCGGATAGTCCATGCCTGTACCCTAAGCTGCCGT
>DAOORA010000030.1:31693-48157 GCA_035389045.1 Bacteroidales bacterium
CAGGCACATTTTTTTTATTACCTTTGCCGGCGAATTAATAACCAAAACAAAAAACAATGAAAAAATTATTCAGTTTATTAGTAATTTCTGGCATGATAGCTCTCGTCGCTTGTGGGCCAAGCGCTGAAGAGATAGCTGCCAAAGAAAAAGCAAAACAGGATTCTATTGCTGCCGCTCAGAAAAAAATTGATGATTCTATTGCTGCTGTTCAGCAAAAAATTGATGATTCTATTGCTGCTGCCAAACAACAAGCCATAGATGATTCTATTGCCAATGCTACTAAACCGGCTTCAAAACCCAAACCCAAACCACAACAATATCCGGGACAGCAAACCAAAAATGCTCCCAAGGGTAAAGGTTGATAATTTTTGAAAATAATAAAAAAAGGGCTGTATATTCAGCCCTTTTTTATTTTCCGCTGATCTCATTTATGAAACTGATAATGCTGTATAACTCAACGGAGGCTTCATCAGGAGATACTATGTGGGCATCATCATTGCAACCGATTTTTGAAACAACAAACAAACTATACTTCTGTGTATTATTGTCCGGTGTTCTGATTATCTTGTCTTCCAGTTTTTTACGTTCGACGTAATACTTGCTGATCTTTTGCTCATCTGCTTCACTCTGAGGGGTATACACCGTATGTCCCTTGGTGCTGAGTTTGCTGTCCCTCAACTCTTTAATGCCTATCTTTTCAGGTAACTGAATGATTTCATTCTGAACTGCTGAGTTCGTAAGGCTTGCTTCCTGAAACTTTAAGAAATCCCATTTGTCTTCGTAGCGGATAACAATTTTTGAAACAGCCCTCTTACCGTTTTTAATGATCCTTTCGTTTCTTTCTTTTTGCTTCTCGAAAGGCACATTGAGGGTGTTTTCGCTGAGTACCCAGATGGAATCGGTACGCTGTATAATGAAAAAACCGTTGGACTCATGAAAGGTCCAGCCCGCAGGAAGGTAATCTATCAGTATATTTATTATGCCATCAGAACGGTAGCCTGTGGTTATAAGCTCTTCTTCAGAGTATTGTGCCGAAACGGCTGATATCCCTGCTGTAAAAAACAAAATGACAGGTATGAGAAAAATTCTTATGGATCTACAGATTTTCATACAACAAATTTAGAATTAGCTTTTCAAAAAGCATACCATAAAATTATATTTTTTTTAAAACAAACGTATAATATTTTATGATTGACTACTTTTGTGAAGCCTATAAAAATTATGATATGGAACAAAACAAAACAGTAATTATTGGTAACAAAGGCAAGGGAATCAGATCGGATTGCCAAGTTGTTATGGAGATTTCGGATTCGGGCGGAATTGTTATGGAACTGATCAGCAAAGTAAAAGCTTTGTACGGCAAATCGGTGTGTAGGGAGATCGAAAAAATTCTGGCATTTTACAGCATCAAAAATGCCAGGGTGGTGATCGAGGATTCCGGAGCGCTTCCTTTTGTTATTGCTGCCCGCATAGAAGCAGCCGTAAAAAAACTTATTGAAACAGATATGGAATATCTGCTGCCTTTTCTGGAAAATAACAAATATCAGACTGCGAAAGACCGGAACAGGATATCGCGCCTGTACTTACCGGGCAACGCTCCCAGTCTGATGATCAATGCGGGTATTCATCATCCTGACGGGATAATTCTTGATCTTGAGGATGCTGTGGCCGCCGACAAGAAGTTTGAAGCCCGTTTTATGGTGCGTAATGCTTTGCGTAATCTGGATTTTTATGGCGCCGAACGTATGGTGCGCATCAATCAGGTTCCTGCCGGATTGGAGGATCTTGAATATATCGTACCTCATAATGTGAACCTGATTTTGGTACCAAAATGCGAAGGAGCCGTGCAGATCCATGCGGTCAATAAGCGGATTGATGAGCTGAAGGCACAATACAATATTTCAGGAAACATCTGGCTGATGCCGATTGTTGAAAGCGCTATGGGAGTTCTTAAAGCATACGAAATAGCTGCTTCAGCAGAAAATATTGTTGCTATGGCTATAGGTCTCGAGGATTATACTGCAGATCTTGGTGTCAGACGAACGGGCGATGCAACAGAATCATTTTTTGCACGTAATATGCTTGTGAATGCCTGTAAGGCAGCCGGCATACAGGCTATTGATTCTGTGTTTTCAGATGTAGCCGATATGGAAGGCCTGAAACAGAATGTCTTGAAATCCAAAGCACTCGGGTTTGATGGCATGGGATGTATACACCCTCGCCAGATCAGGGTGATACATGAAAATTTTGCTCCTGATACCGCTGAAATTGAAAAAGCAAAAAAAATCGTTAATGCTTTTATCGAAGCAGGGGAAAAAGGCCTGGGAGTGGTGTCGCTTGGAACAAAAATGATTGATGCCCCTGTTGTAAAAAGGGCTCAGAAAACAATTGACCTGGCCATATCCATGGGAAAAATTTCAAAAAACTGGAGGGAAGAAGGCCATGAAAAAATATGATAAACTGGTGACTAATGCCATCGGACGCATAGTTCCGACTATTGTAAATGAGAAACCTGTTGTTCCTTTTATGGGAGTGGGAAAATACAGGCCCACCGGAGTAAAACATGCTCCGCCTGTTCCTACTTGTCTCGACTATCCGGATGATGGCATCAAAACCGTGGCATCGTTGGCCGAAGCTCTGAAAAAATGCGGACTGAAAGATGGCATGACCATCAGTACACACCATCATCTTCGCGACGGAGACCTGGTTAGTAACACAGTTTTCGACATAGCCCATGAAATGGGCGTTAAAGACCTGGTTTGGTTTCCTTCGGCTTCTTTTCCATGCCATGATCCCCTGATAAAATACCTCGAAGACGGAACGATCAACCGTATCGAAGGCTCAATGAATGGCCCCCTTGGAAAATTTACCAGCAAAGGCGGCATGAAAGGTTGTGCCGTGTTGCGTTCGCATGGAGGCCGTGTGCAGGCTATTCAGGATGGGGAGGTGCATATCGATATCGCTGTGATTGCAGCTCCTGTCGCTGACCCGTTCGGGAATGCCAATGCTCTCAGTGGCAAGTCTGCCTGCGGAATACTGGGCTATTCGCTGGCTGATTACATGTATGCCGATAAAGTGATTGTGGTTACCGACAATTTGATTCCTTTCCCATGTATGCCTATGCAGGTACAAGGTAATTATGTTGACTATGTAGTGGTAGTTGACCAAATCGGAATTCCAGAAAAAATCGTTTCCGGTACAACGGAAGTTACCAAAAGCCCTGACCGGCTATTATTAGCCGAATGGACTGCACAGTTCTGTGATGAAGCAGGTTTGCTGCGTGACGGATGCAGTATGCAGTCGGGTGCCGGCGGAACCTCGCTGGCCGTGGGGGTTTATATGGACCAGATACTGAAATCCCGTGGCGAAAAAGCCCGTTTTGCTTTCGGAGGCAGCACAAAATACATGGTTCAGATGTTGGAAAACGGTACACTTGACTATATCCTTGATGCACAGGCTTTCGACCTCGAAGCGGTACGTTCTGCCCGTGAAAACCCGAACCATATTGATTTATCCGTATTTCAGGCCTATAATTTTCATAGCAAGGGAAACTATACTTCCATGACCGACATCATGATACTGGGCGCTACCGAAATTGATGTTAATTTTAACGGAAACGTGGTAACTCATTCCGACGGCCTTCTGTTGCATGGCATTGGTGGGTGGCAAAACTGCCTTCATGCAAAAACTGTAATCATTCCCATTCCTCTTTTCAGGGATCGTATCCCTGTGCTGGTTGACCAGGTAACTACCGTATGCGGCCCCGGTGAAATGATAGATGTGATTGTTACTGAACGAGGCATTGCCATTAATCCATTGCGCACGGACCTGATTGAAAAGATGAAAAATACGTCTTTACCCATCAAAACTATTCAGCAGCTTAAAGCAGAAGCTGATGCAATATGCGGCCCCCCTGAAAAAGTTGAACTGGATGACGAAATCGTTGCCGTAATAAAATGGGTTGACGGTACGGTAATCGATTCGGTGCGAAAGGTAAAGTAATATATCTCAGATTGTTATTTCTTTATAATAGTTTTGTATAATTCGCAGAACCGAAAGGATTATGCTAAGAAACAATTTCTAAGTATGGTAACTTTGAATAATTGTTAAGATTTGGTTTTCTTACCAATAATTTATTATTTTTGGATACTGTAATAGTCTTTGCTAACAGCAATTTATGTTATTTGCAATGTCTGGATTCCACTAATAGTGTGTCCGGCATGATCATACTACGGAAAAAAATCTTACTTAAACAGGAGGGAAGTTGAAAATGAAAAAATATGATAAACTTGTAGTAAATGCACTGGGACGCACAGTGCCGACCATTATTAACGGGAAACCGGCCATTCCATATCTGGGTGTTGGAAAATACAGGCCTTCAGGGGTGAAACATGCTCCTCCGGTTGCCACTTGTGCCGATTATCCTGCCGATGGCAATAAAACGGTGCCGTCATTGAAAGAAGCCTTATTAAAATCCGGGCTTAAAGATGGGATGACGATTTCTACGCACCACCATTTCCGCAACGGAGACCTTATCGCACAACAGATCTTTGAGATCGCTTCGGAAATGGGCGTGAAGGATCTGATGTGGTTTCCTTCAGCATCTTTTGAATGTCATGCTCCTATGACAAAATATCTTGAAGACGGGACGATACATCATATTGAAGGCAGTATGAACGGTTCCCTGGGGCGTTTTACTTCGGAAGGAAAAATGAAAGGACTTGGCGTGCTGAGGTCACACGGTGGCAGATATCAGGCCGTGCAGGATGGTGATGTACATATTGATATTGCTGTCATTGCGGCTCCTACCGCCGATGCTTTCGGAAATGCCACTGGCGACAGGGGGCCTGCAGCATGCGGGCTTCTCGGTTTTGCACTGGCCGACTCACAGTATGCCGACAAGGTGATTGTAGTGACTGACAATCTGGTTCCTTTTCCCTGCATTCCCTGGCAGATACATGGCAATTATGTGGACTATGTTGTGGTGCTTGACCAGATTGGCATACCCGAAAAGATCGTTTCAGGTACAACCGAAATCACCAAAAGCCCCGACCGCTTGTTGTTAGCCGAATGGTCGGCGCAGTTCTGCGATGAAGCAGGCATTATTCGCAATGGATTCTCTTTTCAGGCCGGCGCCGGCGGAACAGCGCTGTCCATAGGAATATATTTTGCCGATATTTTGCGTCAGCGGGGCATGAAGGCCCGTTTTGCACGCGGAGGCAGTAACAAATACCTGGTGCAGATGCTCGAAGAAGGATTGACGGATTATATCCTTGATGGACAGACTTTCGACCTGGAAGGCGTACGCTCCATGCGCGAAAATCCGGGACATATCAACACCAGCCCGTTCACCAGTTATAACTACCACGGCAAAGGAAACTTTGCTTCTATGATTGATGTGGTAATTTTAGGGGCTACTGAGGTGGATGTCAACTTCAATGCCAATGTGGTGACACATTCCGATGGTACCCTGCTGCACGGCATTGGAGGATGGCAAAATTGCCTGTTCTCAAAATGCACCATCCTGCCCATACCCTTGTTCCGCGACAGAATACCCGTCATCATTGATGAGGTGACCACGATTTGCGGTCCGGGTGAGCTGATCGATGTGATAGTTACCGAACGCGGTATCGCTATCAATCCGCTGCGTACCGATCTAATTGAAAAAATGAAGCATTCAAAGCTTCCGATCAAGACCATTCAGCAGCTCAAAGCAGAAGCAGAGGCCATTTGCGGAGTGCCTGAAAAGATTGAATTCGACGAAGAAATCGTGGCTGTAATCAAGTGGGTGGATGGTACTGTGATTGATTCAGTGAGAAAACTGAAGATATAATCAGAAAACAGATCTTTCTGTTTGTCAGAATATCAATAGATTGTTTTCCACAGAAGACTATAGACTTTTTTAACGTATCAATGTCACGTTACCTTTCTTGGAGTACTGGAGTTTGTTGTGACACCAGGCGTCAAGATAATAGACAAATACACCGGGATCGCATATTTTTCCTTTGAATTTTCCGTCCCAGCCTTTATTAATGTCCTGGGTTTCGAAAACTTTTTCACCCCAGCGGTCATATACCAGGAAATTAAATTCCGAGATCATCTTGCTGCGAACGAAAAGAATGTCATTTTTACCGTCGCCGTTGGGGGTAAAGGCATTAGGAACATAAATATATGGTTCATCGCAGAAGACTTCGAGAACAATGATTTTTAATGTGTCGGTATAGATACAACCATAAGGGTCAGCAATCGTCAGATAATAGGTGGTGGTTTCTCCCGGGCTGGCAACAGGATTGGGCTGATAAGGATTATCCAGTCCGGTAGTGGGCGTCCAGGTATACGTGCAGTTCGGTATTTGTGTGGCATGAAGCCCCGTGGATTGTCCCTGATAAATAGTGTCCTTGTCGGAATATACCTGAACATGGGCAAACACGGAATCAATTACAATGGAAAAGGCATTGGAGAGCTGGCAAAGTCTTGAATCGGTTATAGTTACATCATAGTATCCCGCGCACAGGTTTTCAAGAGGATTTGTTGTCTGGTAGTTATTCCATATATATGAATAAGGAGGAGTGCCTCCTGCAGGAACTAATGCAATAGATCCGATACAGGCTTCATCGCAGGGGATATTTTGCAACTGAACCGAGGTGGTAAGTTCATCAGGTTCTGTTAATGTCACCGAAGAAACAGAAATACATTGTGAGGCATCGGTCACGGTGACGGAGTAAGTACCTGCACAAAGTCCGGAGTTTGTTGCAGTGGTAATTCCATTACTCCAAAGGTAAGAAAAAGGAGGACTTCCACTGTTAATAGTTACAGAGACGATGCCATTGCATGAGTCATGGCAGGTGGGTGAAACAAAATTCAGGCTATCAAGCACTACTACAAAACTCACAAAGATGCTGTCGCGCACAGTACAGTATCCATTGCTCACTTCGACGTAAAAATAGGATGGTGTGGTAATATTTGCAGACATGTGCGGATCGGAAGATGAGGTATTCAGCCAATCGGTAAAATTATGGTTCGACGACCAGTGGAAATAGTTGGCTCCTTGTCCGCTGTTAGCTGTAAGGACAATATGTCCGTCGCAGGTCGCCGTGTCCACGCTGGGTATAGCGTCTAACATAAAGATCTCGACCGTTTGCCGGAGGGTATCCGTACAGGTTCCGTTGGAAACTAACAGGGTATAAGTGATGGTTGCCGGAGGGTGTGCGATGGGGTTGCAGCTGTGAGGATCTGAAAGGTAGATGGAGGGCAGCCAGTTATAGGTAACGGTTGAATCGCCGGATGTCAATACCCCTATCTGGGTGAAATCGCCGGCACATATATGTTTAGTGGGGAGGGTATCGCTGGAATTTGACAAGACGAGAATCTGTTTGGAGATCGTGTCGGCAAAATTACAGGAGCCCGTATCGGATGCCACCAGTGTAACGGTATATAATCCTGATTGGGTATAATAATGAACGGGGTTTTCATATGTTGAAAACTGGCCGTCGCCAAAGTTCCAGAGATAATCCATTCCGGAGCCTCCGGAATAAGAATTGTTGATAAAATGCACTGAATCGGGAAGGCAGATCACCGGTGGTAAATGAAAATCGGCAATGGTAACCGGCAGTATAAAATCAAATTTAAATGTACCATTATTGCAGTTTACACTGTTGTTAGCATTGGACCAGGCTCCGGGAGTGGTCGGAAAGTCGTCGAAGCCGCCGCAACCGGCACATACCGACTGGTATATTTTCCCTTTTCTGTCGAATCTTGAAGTTCCTCCGTCAACATGTTCGGCGCTGCTGGGCCCGCCAAAATAGGTGCCATATTCCATACCCGAGGCATCATCTCTGATGACCAATAAGTAGAAGTCGTTATTATCGGTGGTATTTTGAAAAGCATTTCCGGAGATAGGCAAGCCGCTGGTGCCACCGGTGCTGTTCAGCGAGCCTCCCCATCCTGATAAATATATTTTTGAACACAGGTCGACCAGGAAAGCCGTGGGTGAAATATCGGGGCCGCCGTTGCCTGTTCCGAAAGCGGTGGACCAGTAGCGGCTGCTGAGATCGGGATAAAATTTCGTCACATATTGCCCACCGCCCGGATGATTCCAAAGGGCGTTCTGGATGTATGTATTGCCCGGATCGGCAGTTTGTCCGAACACAAAAATATACCCCTGCTTGTTTCTGTCCATTAAATAGGTCTGGTCATAATATGCAGAACCATAATATGTTGATGCGGCAATAGCATTACCATTAGGGGCAATCTGTGTAACAAATCCATCAGCAGACCCTCCGTTGTAAACCGTCTGGTAGGCTCCCGGAGTGGTGGGGAAATTCAATGAGGTAGTTCCTCCGCAAACATAAATATTCATGCTGTCGTCAATCACAACACCGTATACAGCATCAAGCCCGGAACCTCCGAGATACGATGACCAGATGATGTTATGGAGATTATTGTCAAGAACAGTAATGCAGCCGTCGAGGGTATCACCGCCGTAGGTGGTCTGAAAGGCATTAGGGGTGATGGGAAAATCATGTGATGCGGTGGTGGATACGATATATACGTTGTTGTTATCGTCAATGTCTATTTCTCCCCTGGCGCCATCGGCATAATTATGCGATAATGGAGCATAGAAGTTTATTCCGTCGTTGAGGCTGCCTCCCAAAAACGTAGAGGCAAGCAGCTGATTTCCAGCCTGGTTGAGTTTGGCGACGTACATATCCACACCCAGGTTGAACGTAAGCACCCAGTCGTAGGTTATATCCGTGCCACCGCTGAATATCGGATCGTTTGGGGCGCCGGCCATCGGAAAATCCGATGAACCTGTAGTGCCGAAAACCAGGAGGTTATTATTTTTATCAACAATGATGCTGTGCGGCAGGTCGTTCCGCGATCCTCCCAGGTACGTGGCATACACACGGTTATGGCCGGTGGTGTCATATTTGATGATGGCAACATCACAGCCGCCGTAATAGGTTCCTTCTCCTCCCGCAAAATTGACCTGAAAAGCTCCAGGAGAAACCGGGTATCCATTGGATATGTCGTTGAAACAGATCCCTCCTGAATAAGTATAGCCATAGTCATCGTATGTCGCCGTAAAGCCCCAGTTATCCGCCAGTGAACCGGTATATGTCGAAAAAATCAGGATGGGGTCAATGACCAGATCATACTCTTTATCATAGCCCTCGGGAAATTCGAAGCTTACACGGTTTTTATGCAGGGCATACCGGCAGGGAACTTCTTTTTTGCTTCCGTTAATCATCTGAAATGCAACAGGTGCAAGTTCAGTGACTTGATTTACTGATGTCTTGATGATCAGGTTATGGTGCTGTATCGAAATATCATTAACACCTTCATAGCCGATGACGATCTTGTTTGGATTGGCGCCTTTATGTATTAAAAACTGGTATTTCAGCAGATGATTTTCCTCGAATAACTCCATGTCGATGTTGTTATACAGGTTGACATAAGCTATTTTGCTGTAATTATGAATATTGGATCTCCATTTGGATTTATCATTTCCCAGGTAATAATTTGCGTAGTCACTGCCGCAGCCGGATGCCTGTATTTCAACATCTTTGTTGCAATTAATAAAACTGGCCGAGTAAGCATGATAATTGATGATAAATTCAGAGGGATCGATAACCGCATGATGGTTGTGTAATCTTAATTTATTTGTTAAAAGCCTATAATACTTCGCTTGGTCACGAAATACAAACTGCAAACGGTTGGGCAGACATTGAAGATATCCTTCATCCAAATCGGTTTTATATTTTATCTGCCCGTCCCATTGCCCTTTATTTTCTACAAACCGCAGCTGACTTGAGGTAAGTGAGTCCTTTTCGTGGGAGGTGGCAACCAAACTGAACAAAATAAATACAGGCAGAAGTAAATATTTATGCATTTCTCTTAGTTTTAGAAACAAATTTAAAAAAAATTATGAAAATGAAGTGAAATGTTGGATTTTTTTAATTCTAAGAAACTGTTTTGATTTTCTGTTACATAAGATTTGTGATGGATTTTTTAGCGAAACGAGGCGGATTTTGCAGACATAGTTTATCCTATGTCGATAAATCTAACGAAGTTGCAGCAAAAAAGACGCATAAAGATATGAAAAGATAAAATCAAAACAATTTCTAAGTCTTATACTTGATCAAATTTCAACCATGCAAAACTTTATATTTTCCTTTTATTGTCCTGTGCCGGGAATCAGGTATATTAACAACATTTGCAAATAACTAAAATTTCAATAAAGCTTATTCTTCATTTTTCATAAAGCCTTGCTGCCCGATCACGGATAAAAAACTATTCGAAAAAAACACATTATCTTTTTTTGTATAGCGTTTTTGTGTGAAAATCTGTGCGAGGTTTTCCAGTTGGTTCTCAATGATCAGGCTTTTCGTCAGCGGAAGCGCTTCTTTTTCCCTGAACATTTCATCTATTTGCTGAGGGGAATATTTTTCGTATTTCTCATTGTGGACTATAGCTTTGCAGGGCAGCCGGTCGGTAAGTTCCGGTTTTTCATCAGGATAACCCACCACTAAAGTGGTCACGGGGACGACGCCTTCGGGGCATTCAAAAAATTCCACCAGTTTATCCGCATTATAGATAGTTGTACCGAGGTAACAAATGCCAAGCCCGTTTGCTTCGGCAGCCAGTGCAACATTCTGTGCGGCAAGCAGCGCATCTGTGGCGGCGGTCATAAACGAAAGGAAGTTGTCATAACCCGGTTCGGCATTGCGCTGACGGCACCACTGGTTAAACCTGTGAAAATCAGCACAAAAAGTCAATAGTACCGGCGCCTGCATAACCATTTTCTGGTTGAAATGATATTCGCAGAGTTTCTTTTTTTTCTCTTCATCACGGCTGACAATAATGCTGTAAACCTGCATATTTCCGGTTGTTGATGCCCGGAAACCTGCTTCAAGTATTTGTTTCAGGAGGTCATCGCTGACGGGAATATCTTTATATTTTCGGATAGAACGGTGTTCAAGCAGGTTTTGTATGGCATCCATATTATTTTTCTTTAGATTTTATTCTTTGGATAATTTTTTCATTGGTCAGTTCTCTGTAAGCATCTTTGCCGATCCACCGGGCTGTGGCATCTTCACTTGTCATCAGTTGTTCTGCCACAGCTAAAGCCTGAGGATGTAAGCGCATGTTTCTTTTTCCTATCTGGCGTAACGCCCAGTTCACTGCTTTTCTGACAAAGTTACGTTTATCGGTTGATTCGCGGACAATCAATGGTAAAAAATCAAGAAACCGGGCATCAGCGGTTTTTTTTGCGTGTACGGCAAGACAGGCCATCATAACGAAACCGGCCCTTTTCTGAAATTCTTCAGGCCGGCCTGACCATTCAACAGCCTTTTGGACAGCAAACGGTGTTTTATCGAATAGATTACTGCAGCATTGATCACAGATGTCCCACGAGTTGAAGTCCTTTAACCATTGTTCCAACTGGTTTTCTGTAACCTGCCTGAAATCATCAATCATGGGTGCAAGTAGCTGTGTTTCATGATAACCGGCTTCCCAAAGTTCAAGTGCAAGTGCGTGATTGTTTTTATATTTTTTGGCAAGGGCCCGTAATACGGGCAGGGAAATTCCAAAAGCTTTTTCGGTGATGATGCCAAAACGTGCCATGCCGGCGAGATTTGATTCGCTGGTGTGTTCTTTCAGAAATTGAATGATATCTTCTTTTTCTTTCATAAAATAGGTTTGTTGTGCTTTGTCACACTTGTTTGTAACACATGATGAGCCGGGATAAGAAATTTGAGGATCGTTTCTTGTTTCGGCAATATCTGTATTATTCAATCAGTATCAATCCGTCGTTGGTGGCTATCCATTTTCGGTTTCTTGAGTCAACAGCAACTTTATTTACAAAAAAACTTATTACACATGAATTCAGCGGATTGTACAATTTCCAACCTTTTTCGTTCCATCTGATCAATCCTGTATTAGTGGCCATCCAGTATACATCGTTTGCATCCTGTATCACTTTATAATCACAAAATTTTGGCAGCCCTGCCTTATCCGGATCATATACAGTCCAGTTGTTGTCGTTGATTTTTAAAATCCCACTCCAGAAAATCACCCATATCGTGCCTGATTTGTCCGTATAAATATAGTTCACCTGGTTGTTCGGAAGCTTTGAATTTTCTTTGTTGTAAACGGTCCATGCGGTTCCGTCAAATTTGGCGAAACCGTTGGAAGTTGCCAGCCATTTGTTGTTTTTTGTATCGATAGCCACTGCATTTACCATATTATCAGGCAATCCGGAGTTTTCTGCGGTATAGATGTTCCAGTCAAAACCGTTGAATGATGCGAGACCGTGTTCGGTAGAAATCCATAAAACATCATTATTATCAGCCGCAATACCTGTTATATGCTGGTCGGGCAGGGGGCAGCCGGTCGGAGCATAGTTGACCCATTCACGGTCATTGAATTTATAAACGCCATGATATCGTGTTCCTATCCATTTATTATTGTCCTTGTCAATATAAATGGTTGTGACGAATTTATCCTGGAGTCCCGAATTGGTGGAATCGTAAACAATGAAATCCTTACCATTATACTTGACAAGCTGTCCTCCAAAAAAACAATCGCCGGTAGCCAACCACAGATTGTTGTCGGGGCCGGCAGCAACCGTTTTAATGATGTTGTCAGGAATTTCTGATGTGACTGTGTCGAATGTTACACAATTGAAATCATCGTTCTGGGCATAGGAGAATCTGATGGTACCTGCCATCAGAAATAATAAAAGCAGATTTTTTTTCATTAGGGTTTCCTGGGTTTGTATTTCGATAGGGTAAGAATTTGCTGTGCATCGGTGTTGCTGATCAGTTTCTGAGGGTTTAAGTTTTTATCCATCAGCATATATTGGCTGACAATACGCCAGCCAATCCAGCTACCGGTGCGGGGCGGTGAGTCTTTGGAAAAAGAAGCCGTGAAAGGAGCTTCGCTGAAGAATTTCCTGATCGCATTATTATCCTTGCTGTACAAAAGTTTGTTTTCAATAAAAAACGCCCAGATCTTTGCTTCGTTTTCATAACACCAATCCAATTGTTTTTTTGAATATTTGAATTTTACGGTATCGTCAGATTCGGGCATCATGACATCGATAAGATACTGTTTCTTTCCTTCATATATCATATTGTCCAGAAAGGTTGCATCTTTCATGTCGTTGTAACAATGATATTCTGCCACTGCCTTCATGCAATCCCTTGTGATATATTCTTCTGACATGGTTTTACGGATAAAAAGAGGCAAACCCAGCGCCTGATAAAGCGGATAATCTCTTCCCAGGTACATATCCAAAGCGATCATAAGCATACTGTCGGCATAAATAACCGGATGTTCATAGTCCATTCCGCAGATGTAGGTGTAAACACGGGGTACCTTCTTTTCGGGGAAATAGTATTTAAAATACGTAAAAGCCGAGGATAACTGTTTTTCAAGCAACGAAAGTTCAGGAAATATTTTCTGACTTGTTTCATAGTTTTCGCTCATCTGCGGATCATTCAAATATTCATGTAACTGCCTGATGTTGTTTTCATCATCAAGGTCGCCGTCAAGAAAAAAACTAAAACGGGGTTTGATCTTTTTCAGTTCCTGTTGCAGACTGTCTCTGTCAAGAGTAAAAAGTATTTTTTCATAACGGTCAATAATAATTTTTACCGTAGTGTCTTTCAGCTCAGGGTGGACTTTTTCCTTGCCGTTGTTGCAGTTACACGAATAAAAAAACAAGGCAATGATTCCAGTCATTAAGATTACCGGGCGCATCATACCATTTGTTAATTCAGATTTAAATTTTTTTGGCAATGTGATCAGGATTTTTACAAAAATATCATTTTTTAGAGAAATTATTGTTTAAATATATTATTTTTGCATTAAAAAAAGACATGAAAGTATCAGTTAAAATTATGATTACAGGTATTTTGTTGATTGTTTTAGCAAATACCACTGTCAGTGCCCAAGACCGCAAATTCAATTTTGGTATTCATTTTTCTCCCAATATAAGCTGGATAAAACCAGATGTTGACGGAGGGGAATTGTACAAATATGAATCGGATGGCGCCAGGCTTCTCATGGGCTATGGCGCAGATTTTAACTATTTTTTCATCCCGAATATTGCTTTAGGCACTGGGGTAAATGTTGTATATAACGGCGGTAAATTAAAGTACCCTTCGCCTTATGTTGTTAAAGACGCCAATAATGTTGCGCAAGATACTGTTGATTGTAATTTATATCGTAAGTATAAACTTCAATACCTTGAAATTCCGCTTGTTATGATTGGCAGTACCGGGGACCTGATGGGGAATTTCTCCATTTATGGCAAATTCGGCCTGGGTACTTCATTTAAACTGAAGGCGCGTTCTGACGATGAATATGTGAAAAAATCAGCACAGGATATTTCCTACAAAGATGAAAACAAAAACATTGGCAAGGATGTAAATTTTATCAAGGAATCCCTGATCATCGGAATAGGAGGCACTTATAAATTTAAAAAAGTCATTTCACTGAATTTCGGAATTAATTATAACAGCGGATTTACGGATATCCTCACTAGTGAAAACCCTGCTGAGATTACCCCAAAAATAAAAGAAAACGGCAAAGCCAGCTATGTAGAAATGTACGTTGGCGTATTATTTTAATACTGCCGTCTGAAAATCCCGCCTGATGAAAATCGCTCTTGCTCAATTCAATTTCCATATCGGAAATTTCGAGTTGAACACAGGTAAAATTATTGATGCACTAGGAAAGGCAAGATCTGATGGCGCTGATCTGGTGGTGTTTCCTGAACTTGCTGTTTGCGGATACCCCCCGCGTGATTTCCTCGAATATTCATATTTTATTGATTTATGTAACCGGTCGATCGGACAGATTGCTGCTGAATGTATCGGTATTGCCGCTGTTATTGGCGCTCCTTCTGTGAATCCCGAACCGGCGGGAAAGAATCTGTTCAACTCTGCATTTTTTCTTGCTGATGGTATGGTGAAACACATTCAGCATAAATCGCTGCTTCCTAATTACGACATTTTTGATGAATACCGTTATTTTGAGCCAAACCGCCATTTCAGTATTATCAGCTATAAAAATAAACGAATTGCACTCACCATCTGTGAAGATATCTGGAATACCAGCCCCGACCCCCTTTATGTGATGAAACCCATGGATGAACTTGCGAAGTTCCAACCTGACCTTCTGATAAATATTGCCGCATCACCTTTTTCTTATTCACAGCATAAAAAGCGTAAACAAGTTCTCGAAAGTAACGCCAGGCAGTATGGTATTCCTGTGATCTATGTGAATCATGCAGGCGCCCAGACCGAGCTTATTTTCGACGGAGGCTCTATGGTTGTTGACGAAAAGGGAAGCACCTTACTGCAAATGCCATTTTTTGAAGAACATCTGACTTGTTTTGAAACGGATAACAATGAACGACAGGCTGTTTTTGGCGCAGAACTTTCCGAAACGGCACTGATACATGACGCCCTGGTGTTGGGTATCCGTGATTATTTCGGGAAAATGGGTTTCTCCAAAGCCCTGCTGGGGCTCTCAGGTGGTATAGATTCTGCACTGACACTGGCCTTGGCGGTGGAAGCTCTCGGAAAAGATAACGTTTTTTCGGTGTTGATGCCATCACAGTTTTCGTCGGAGCATTCCGTGAACGATGCATTGGAACTGGTCGGAAATCTGGGCAGCCGGTATGAAATTATTCCTATTGAACCGGCATTTCAGTCAATAAGTGAGTTGTTACGGCCGTTATTTGGCGACAGGCCTTTTGATGTCACCGAAGAGAATATACAGGCGCGTATCCGTGCTGTTCTTCTCATGGCCATATCGAACAAATTTGGATATATTTTGCTCAACACTTCAAATAAAAGTGAAGCTGCCGTTGGCTATGGTACGTTATATGGCGATATGTGCGGAGGCCTTGCGGTGCTGGGTGACGTGTATAAAACACAGGTTTACGAACTGGCGGGTTATTTAAACAGGGAAAAAGGGATCATCCCTGTGAATACTATCACCAAAGCGCCATCAGCAGAACTGAGACCGGGACAAAAAGATTCAGATTCATTGCCGGAGTACGACATCCTTGATAAAATCCTGTCCGGATATATTGAGAATTGCCAGAGTCCCGAACAGATCATCGCACAGGGTTTCGATGCTGCTACCGTTCATCGCGTGCTGAAAATGGTAAACACCTGCGAATATAAACGTTACCAGGCCCCTCCCATACTCCGCGTTTCACCAAAAGCTTTTGGCAGCGGGCGCAGAATGCCTGTCGTGGGAAAATACCTTTCGTGACAGCGGTTTAAGTCTAGTTAACGCAGGCATAATCACTGGAGACCGCACCGAAGCGCACCCTGCCTGATAATCCATCATGTGCAGCATTTTTAAATGATGTTACTGAATCACTCAGAAACTGTTTTGATTTTATGTTACATAAGATTTATGATGGATTTTTTAGCGAAA
>DAOORA010000031.1:0-47807 GCA_035389045.1 Bacteroidales bacterium
CTAACAGCCTAACAGCCTAACAGTCTAACAGCCTAACAGCCTAACAGCCTAACAGCCTCCCTTCAGGCTTTAATCCAGATTAACAATATTGTTTTCATGCTCAATGATGAGCAGTGTCATATCAATAAGCTGTCCTATGGTTTCCACCGGATGTTTTACAACATATTTGCCAATGGTTTTCAATTCAATGTTCAGGGAATATTTTTTTTTGAAAATCTCGATCAGTTCTAAAAACATCAAAGAATCTCCGCCAATATCGCGGATAATATTTGTATTTTCATTCAGGATTGCAGGGTCCACTTCACATTCTTCTGTGAAAAAACTATAAACGGTTTCTTTTATTTCTGTACGGGTATTCTCGTTTATCTTTGCCATAGCATAAAATTTTACGCGAAATTAATCAAATTTTTCTGAACACGTTATAATTTTTTGTAATGGATGTTCTATATTGAAGCAACACTGAACCGACCTGAATCCGTAAATGTTTATTATGAAAAATACAATAATTATATATAAATAAAAGTAGTCGTTCGCCCTGCATTTCATGGTTAAAAAGGGTGCATAATGGCGATTCCTTTTTTTTGAGGTGCCAGTGCGGATTCTTTACTTGAAATATAGTGTTTGGATTCATATAAAAATCTGATAACCCATAGCCCGCAGGGCTTAAATATCAATAGAATGATCATATCAAGAAAAAATTATTGTCCTTGGGACATAAACATAGAAAATGATATTCAATATGATGAACATTACATTAATCCTATTGAACAACCCTGCTTTTTTATTGAATTATTCTTGGGTTAATTCTTATGGGAAAAAATTCAGAGCTAATTTATGTTCTATGGCTATTTATGACCAAATGGCCGATTTGATTTATTCAAATTATTATGTCATAACCTCAAATGATTATCCTGAATAATACGAATTAGTTTTTCAATAAAAAAAATTTATAGATTTGACAAATTATTTCTTTTTTTAACATAATCCACTTGTGATGGCTACCCGGCAATCTGTTCAGAAAACCATGATAAATAAAAAACCTGCCGGCAGGAACATTCAGCACGAAGGTTTCTTTAAAAAAAACATGGTGTTTCTTCTGCTCGCCATCGTTGTTATAATAACCATTATTATCTATTATCCCGCGTTGCATCATAAATTCACCAATTGGGATGATAATGATTATATTACAGATAATCCATATATCAAATCGCTGACACCGGAAAACATCAGATTTATTTTCACGGAGCCAATGGCCCTGAATTATCACCCACTGACCATGCTTTCACTGGCGCTAAATTACAGGCTTTCCGGCCTTGAACCATTTTCATATTTTCTTGTCAATATCTTGCTCCACCTCTTCAATACCTTGCTGATTTTTTACCTTGCCTTTCTTTTGCTTGGCCGCAAAATGGTTCCTGCTTTGTTTATAGCTGCCATTTTTGCTGTTCATCCCATGCACGTGGAGTCTGTGGCCTGGATATCTGAGCGGAAAGACGTGCTTTACTCCCTGTTTTTTCTTTCAGGTTTGATCATCTGGATGTTTTTCATCGGCAGGCGCCGATGGTATTGGTACCTGGCTGCATTACTCTTGTCTGTTTTGGCGGGTTTATCCAAACCATCTGCGGTCGTTTTTCCTTTAGTACTTTTTATTATTGATTATCTGAATAAGCGGAAATTCAATAGTAGATTGATTCTGGAAAAGTTGCCATTTCTCGTTGTTTCAATTCTTTTCGGTATTGCGACTTTACATGCCCAGGTGGGGAAATCAGTAGTTGATATCCGGCATTATAACCTTATTCAGCAGTTTCTGTTTGCGTCCTATGGCTTTTTTGCATACATATACAAACTATTTTTCCCTGTGGGACTGTCGGCTTTGCATCCCGTACCAGTATTCAATACTTCCCTGGATCTGCCCTGGCTTTATTTTGCTGCGCCTGTGATCAACATAGTCATTGTAGGGATTGTTATTTATTCGATGAGAAAGACTCGTATGCTTATATTTGGATTGATGTTTTATTTCCTGAATATCATGCTCACTCTTCAGTTTGTGCAGGTGGGGAGCGCTGTGATCGCCGAACGTTACACCTATATTTCATACTTTGGTCTGTTGATGGGCCTGGCATTTCTGTTAAACCTGGCAGCGGAAAAATATAAAAAATGGAGAAAAGGTGTTTATGCCCTGATGATCTTGTTTTTTGCTGTTATGGCCATAGGCGCCATGCAGCGGGTTTCCGTTTGGAAAAACAGCGGCACATTGTGGTCTGATGTCATTTCCGAATACCCGGAAAGTTATACCGCATACAACAACAGGGGATATTTTTATGTGCAGGAGAAATCATACGATAAAGCGTTGCTTGATTTTAACAAAGCTATCGATCTTCTGCCGGGTTTTGTTTCAGCGCTGAACAACCGTGGCGGGCTGTTTCGCCTGCTCGATGAACCCCGACTGGCCATCGCAGATTATACCAAAGCGCTGGCCATTGATTCGGCTTATGTTCAGTCCCTTTCGGGCCGGGGTAATGCATATGCAACCCTCGGTATCCTCGATTCGGCTTTGGTGGATCTCAACAAAGCATTTGCTATCAACCCGCTTCTAGCTACTACATTGGGCGACAGGGGAGAAGTGCTTTTTAAGATGGGTAAATTTGAAGAAGCTATTGAAGATTGCAATTATAAAATTTCCGTTTTCCCTGATAATACCGATGCGTATTTGAACCGGGGGGTAGCCTATTGTTCTTTACAAAAATGGGAGAAGGCAATACCTGATTTTTCGCTGGTATTGAACAAGGTTAAAAACAATGCTACTATTTACGAATGGCGGGGGGTAGCCTTCAGAAGTGTAGGCTCGTACCAGGAGGCTGTCAGCGACTTTTCTCTGGCCATACAGCTGGCTGGTACACAGTCATCTTTATATGTTGAAAGAGCAAAAGCTTATAAACAGGCAGGAATGGATAAACAGGCGGCGGAAGATATCGTAAAAGCCCGGCAGTTGGGCGCAGATGTCAGCATGGAGTCAGTGTTTTTCGACCTGAAATAATGTTTTCATTTTTTTTGAAACAGTTTTGATTTATTTGTAAAAGTGTTGATAATATGTATTGTACACAGCGTGAAGAGCGTACTGAAAACCAATTTGACCTTTGGGGATTAAATGTACAAAGTTGTTTTTCTTTTTCAATGAATACAAAAAATGCGTATCTGTTCCAGCGGGGTTTTACGTATTAATTTTACATATACTTTAGTTCAGGTATTGATTCTTTGCCTAATAATTAACCTTACAGTCAGATAATTAATTACTGTTTTTTCTCTATTGAAAACATAACAGATCTCCTGTGAAACGGGCTGGAGTATTCGATTCGGTTGGCATTATCGAATTACAAGTTCGGCTTATATTTTCTGACCACTAAAACTGCGTTATGGCCGCCAAAGGCGAATGAATTGGACAAAGCACAGTTCACATCCTGGTTTCTTGATTGATTCGGAACATAATCCAGGTCGAGTTCGGGGTCCGGAAGGTTCAGGTTGATCGTAGGAGTGATCATACCGTTCAGTATAGTCTGTATGGTAATGATAAGTTCAATGGCTCCGGCGGCGCCAATGGTATGTCCGGTCATTGATTTGGAAGACGATACCGGAATTTTATAGGCCTGTTCTCCGAAGACCTTTTTTATCGCAAGGGTTTCATACTTGTCATTCAACGTGGTGGATGTCCCGTGGGCATTGATATAATCTATCTCTGAGGCATGAACATTGGCGTTTTTCAGGGCGAGTTCCATGGCGTGTGCAATACCTTCGCCGTCTTTCATTGGAGCCATGATATTGTATGCTTCACTTGAAATGGCATAACCGGCGATCTCGGCATAAATTCCGGCATTTCGGGCTGTTGCTGAACGTTCTGATTCCAGTATCAGCGCTCCTGCACCCTCGCCAATAACAAAACCGTCGCGGTCTTTTGAAAAAGGTTTGCTTGCTTTTTCCGGGAATTCATTTTCTGTGGATAGCGCATAAAGGCTGTTAAACCCGTCGATCTCTTCTTTATTTACAATAGAGTCGGCGCCGCCCACAATGACAATATCCGCAGTTCCGTTCCTTATCATATCATAGCCAAGTCCAATGGCATAAGCCGAGGATGCGCAGGCCGACGATACCGTGAAATTGGGACCCTGAAGTTTATATTCCAGCGATATCCATGCAGACATCGCATTATTCATGCTTTTCAGGATGAGGTTCTGGTCGGTGGTTCCTTTTTCCGAAGACGTGTTTGCAGTGGTTACTACTCCTAATACTACACCGCAACGATCCTTATCCATCTCGGTAAAATTGATCCCGCTATGATTCACCGCTTCTTTAGCACAAACAAAACATGCTTTCGTGATGCGGGTCATCTGATCGGCGGTCCTCTTTTTTATGTAGTTGGGCCAGAGCGATTCAAATTCGGTTGGAAGCTCTGCCGCAATCTGTGTCTGACATGTTGAAGCATCAAACAAGGTGATTTTTTTTACACCACTTCTCCCTGCTTTGAGGTTTTCCCAGTTGGTCTGGAGATCCAGCCCCAGAGAGGTGATCATACTCATTCCCGTAACAACAACTCGTTCCATGTTTTATGTGTTTAGTAAGGCGCGGGCAATAGCAAAAGGCCCTTTATCCGTATTCATATATTCTTTGGCAGCGTACTCAAGTGTTTCACGGTCGCAGGCACCATCGTTTATTAATTGCTGTGCTTTTCCGATGTAAGCTCTTTTTAACCTTTCCAAAACCATGAAATAATATTCATCTTTTACGTGAACACTTTTCGTTGCATTGACGGCACTTTCATCATGGTAACTATAAAATCCTGCTTTGGTTTTAAGACCCAGCATATTTTTTGAGCAAAGTTCTTCAAGTTTATCAAGCATTACTTGATAAGTTTTCCTGTTTCCGGATGTGTAATTTTTAATGGATTGCAGCATAACATCATTACCCACCTGATCGAAAAATTTAAAAATTCCTTCCGGAAAAAGATATTCAGCAACTATGGTATCGATTTGCTCATAAGACATGACCCCTTCGTCAAAGATCTGAAATGCCTCATTCTGTACTTCAAGAAAAAGCCTGTTCAGCCAAAATGCATGTTTCTCATCCTGAAGTAACTGTTTTTTATTTGTCGTTTTACAAAATCCGTTTATTTTTTCGATAGTTTCGGCTGAAGTCTGTCCGGTTTTAATTAATTCAACAATGTTTTTCAGTTTTACCGGATAGAAAAAATGTAAACCGATAAATCTTGCATTGAACGCGGGAGCAGGGATCAGTTGAGAAGGCAGGAATGAGGAAGAATTACTTGCCAGGATACAATCATTCGTTAAAACCGGAATTATGCCACGGTACATTTGTTGTTTTTTTGCTATATCTTCCCAAATACATTCGATGACCAGCTCGCAGCTGTCCAGACTTTTAACCTGATGGTTTATGACAACCGAATTTAGTTTTGTTATCAGCTGCTGATCATCGATCAACCCGCATTTATGCAGCCTTTTGATTTTTTTCTCAAAAGATTGCTGAAGTGCCACGGTTTCGGTCTCGTCAAGACATATCCAGGCAATCTCATAATCGAAGCCTATAAGAAAATTAAAAATATCAGTGCCCATTCTGCCCGCACCGATTATTCCGATCTTGTTTATTCCGGACGAAGCCATTTATTAGAACTATTTAGAACTAACAGGTTTTAATTAATAGGTTTACAAATTATTTTAATTTGTAAACCTATTAGTTCTAATAAACTAAAGATTGACGGCTTCTACCGATTTTATTTCAGGAATGGCTTTTATGACAGCGGCTTCCACACCGTTTTTCAGTGTCATCATGCTCATAGGGCAGCTCCGGCATGCGCCATGAAGTTCAACGTTCACAACGTTGTCATCGGTGAGTTCAACAAAACTGATGCTTCCTCCGTCTGCTTCAAGATAAGGTCTTATCTGGGCAATAACATTCTCTACTTTTTGAATTAATTCTTCTTTAGTTGATGTCATAAAATTTGATTTTAATGCGTTGTGATAATTATAATTACTTATGGTTACAATTACAACCGTTTTCCGGTCGTGCGGTTTCCATTATTTCTTTAAATTCTGACCATATGGATATTTGTCTGCTGAGTTCTTCCGCCAGATGCATGAACGCATCGGATTCAGATGTCCCGTGGTTTAACGAAACAGGCACACCCCGGTCACCCGAATCACAAATACCCTGAACTATGGGTATCTGAGCGAGCAGGGCGGTTTTCATCTCTTTGGCTAAATTACTCCCGCCGTCCTTGCCGAAAAGGTAATATTTGTTTTCAGGCAACTCAGCAGGGGTGAAATACGACATGTTTTCAACCAATCCCAATACCGGCACCCGGATCTGTTCCTGGCGAAACATATTGATAGCTTTTCGCGCATCAGCCAATGCTACTTCCTGAGGGGTGGTCACGATAGTAACGCCTGCTATCGGCAAGGTCTGTACCAGGGTCAGATGAATATCCCCCGTGCCGGGAGGAGTGTCCACAATCAGATAATCCAGAGCACCCCATTCCACATCGGTAAATAATTGTTTCAGGGCATTGGATGCCATAGGGCCGCGCCAGATGAGAGCTTTGTCGGGGTCAACAAAAAAACCAATGGAAATGAGTTTGATTCCATATTTTTCGACAGGTACTATCCGGGTTGCGCCATCTTTTTCATATACTTCGGGCATATATCCGTTCAGGTCGAACATCAACGGAACTGAAGGCCCGTAGATATCTGCATCAAGCAGGCCGGTCGAAGCGCCTGCCTTAGCAAGTGAGATCGCTAAATTGGCCGCTACCGTCGATTTGCCAACCCCACCCTTGCCTGAGGCCACAAGCACAATATTTTTTACTGCAGGAAGAATGTTTTCTTTTTGGGGTTGAGCACTTGAACGTACTCTGGAACCAAGTTCTATAATGACATCCTTTTCCGGACCAACATATGTTTTAATGGCCTGAATGCAGTCATTCTTTAATTTTTCCTTTAAGGGACATGCCGGTGTGGTGAGTACTAATTTGAATTTTACGGTATTTCCGTCCAGTACCAGGTCTTCAATCATACCCAAAGATACCAGGTCTTTTTGCAAATCGGGGTCGATAACTTTGCTTAACGCATTGATAATTAGTTCTTTACTTGAAGTCATTAATTCTTATTTAGATTTTGTAAAGATAGTATTTTTTCAGATAACAGAAACCTGACGCTTAAGTTTTTTATTATTAGCCCGCAAACTTATTAAATTTTACCTGTTTCTGCTCATTTAGTACCTATACCTTTTTGAAGCAATCATACGGATCATCTGAAAAGTAATTTTATCAAAAAATAATGATGAGCAGCCTAAAATACATATTGAAAATTCTGAAAACAGATATATTCAAAATGAGGCACTTGAAAAAATATTGTGAAAAATTTAATTATGGATTTAAAAAAAAGAATATCTTTGCAAACGATGGAGAGATGGCCGAGTGGTCGAAGGCGCACGCCTGGAAAGTGTGTAATCGTCAAAAGCGGTTCATGGGTTCGAATCCCATTCTCTCCGCCACTTTTTTTACCTGTTTTATTGCACAACCATTGTTTATTAATACAGGAGAGACTTTGAGTACTAAATATCATTTTGGAATCTGGACTATCTTTGGGCTGTTCATGGTATTGTTTTACATAGGTCTGGGTTTGTTTGTAATGTTTTTCCCTGATTTTAATGAAAAGTTTAATATTCCGCCCTCATACAGCGGTATAAAATATTTTTTTGGGATTTTTCTTATTATGTATGGGATTATACGATTCTTTCGGATTTTGCCTAAACTTAAAAAAAATCAAGACTATGAAGAAGAATAATTTGGTCGGCCTCGCAGTATGGATCATTATTGCTGCCGTTATTGCCGGATGCGGTTCTTCCGTAAAAATCAAAGAAACCCCTACAAGCGGGAATATTAAAGTCAGCATCGACGAATCTTACTCCCTTATTATGGATTCACAAATATCCACTTTCGAAGCCATTTATACTTACGCCATCATAAATGGCACCTATAAAAATGAGGTGGATTGTTTTACCGACCTGCTGAACGATTCTGCAAGGCTGATCGTTGTGAACCGAAAGCTTACAGGAGCTGAAGAAGCAAAACTGAACAGCATTCAGATCATTCCTAAAACCACTAAAGTGGCCTATGATGCTTTGGCTGTCATTATCAATAACGATAATCAGGATACGATTTTTACCTATGAGCAGATCGAAGATATTTTCAAAGGAAAACTGACCAAATGGAAAGACATCAATCCTGCATCTTCCAATGGCGATATCACTGTCGTTTTCGACAATAATAAATCCGGAAATCCAAGATATTTCAAGGAAAAATTTAAAATGAACGGCAAATTCCCTGACTATTGTTATGCTGTAAATTCCAATGAAGAAGTGATTAATTATGTTCAGAAAAATAAAGGTGCTATGGGCATTATCAGCGTGAACTGGATCAGCGATACCCAGGATTCGCTCTCACAGAGGTTTCTGGATAAGGTCATAATTGCCGGGATTTCTGAAGAAGGAAATACCGACGGACCTTTCCTTAAACCTTACCAGGCTTACCTGGCTGACGGCTCTTATCCCTTTGTACGCGAAGTGTATATGATCAGCAGGGAGTATTTTAACGGACTTGGCACAGGGTTTGTTTCTTTTGTAGCTGGTGAAAAGGGACAACGAATAATATTAAAATCAGGACTTGTTCCGGCAACCATGCCCGTAAGATTGGTACAAATAAAGAAAGACTAAAGAAAATGGAGGTAAAACAAATGAAAACAAGAACAAAAAAATCAGTTACAATCGTTTTTTTAATCGCGATGTTTTTTTGCACGTCTGTAATGGCGCAACCCTCGCATCCGGACGTATTAAAAGCCCGGGCTTATACGAACAGCGAACAATTCGACTCTGCCAAAGAAGCTTTCGAAGCCCTGCTGAAAAGTCAGCCCAATAATGGCGATGTGTATTTTTATTATGGTGAAAACTACCTGATTGAATATTACAGTGACACCGTATATACTTCCAAGACCGGTGCAATGAATGAAGCCGAAAAATTATTCAAAAAAGCGATTGAAGTCGATCCGAATAATACAGCCGGATATGTTGGTATGGGTAAGATTTGTCTGATGAAACGTGATGAAACAGGCGCTGAAAAATACTTTGCGGATGCTCAGGCAAAATTTCCGAGTAAAACCAATAAAACATCAACTATTTTGCCCGACAAACAGGCCAGAACCCTGGCAAAAATTGCTGAATCATACATTATTGTGCAACGCAAGAAAAATGTGGCCAAAGCACTCGAATATCTCCAGAAGGCGGTGGAACTCGATGGTAAAAACCCTGAAGTATACCTGCTGCTGGGCGATGCCTACCTCGAAAACAACGATGGTTCTAACGCTATCTCTCAATACAAAATGGCACAGGAACTGAATCCGAAATCACCCTCAGCCAAATTGCGCCTGGGGAACCTGTGGATACGTGCAAGGAACTATACTGAAGCTATTGATTATTACAAAGAAGCCATTGAGATCGATCCCAATTTTGCTCCTGCATACCTGGAACTTGGCGTTTTGTATTCCAAAGCAAACCAATTGGAGCTTTCAATGCAGAATTTTAAGAAATACCTGGAGATTTCAACAAATGTTTCCGCAAAAATCAAATATGTCAATGTGCTTATCGAATCCCAGAAATATACAGAAGCCATCAATCAGCTTAACGAAATCTCAAAAAGTGATACAACCCGCAATGACCTTAACCGCGCCTTCGCATATTGTTATTTCGAAACAGCCGATTATGCCAATGCCCTGGCATACATTAGTAAATTTTTCAGCAGAGCCGATCCTGAGAAAGTTCTGGTCAGTGATTATACTTATTATGGTAAGATTCTTTCCAGAAATAAACAGGATTCCCTTGCTATTGTTAAATTTGAGAACGCATTAAAAATGGACTCCAGCCAGTATGATATTTATTCTGAAATAGCTAATTCTTATACTAAACTTAAAAAATTTGACAAAGCAGCAGAAAATTATCAGAAAAAAATAGACCGCGGCGCTGCAACACTTGCTGACTATTATAAATTAGGATTGGTATATTATAATATGAAAAATTGGCTGAAAGCAGACGAAACTTACAATTATGTTACGGAAAAAAAAGCTGATTTTATGAACGGCAAAGCCTTTTACTACAGGGGACTTGTGAATGCCAATATCGATTCTGCAGGGCTTACCTGGCAGGCTAAACCCTATTTTGAATCCTATATCGAAATGGTAAAGAATGATTCGGTAAAATACACCAACGATCTGATAACCTGTTATGACTACCTTGCTTCATTTTATTTCCTCGGACCCGAAAAGGAAATTTGCAAGGCAAGATACTACTGGGAAAAGATACTCATGCTGAAACCCGATAATGAAAAAGCCCTTGATCTGCTTAAAGAAACTAAAAACCATCCCTGTCCTGACAAAAATAAATAGCAGATAGCGCAAAGCATAAAAGGTCTTACAAATTTTTTGTAAGACCTTTTTTTTACCGTTTACTTTTTACCTTAAACCGTAAACTGATTATTGAGAAAACCGATGAAATAAAAAGATAATTTTGTAGTTGAAATAAAAAATAATTTTGAGGATTTTATAAAAAAAAGAAAGTATATTTGTCGGTTAAAAATAAAAAATGGTTAAATAATTTAATTTATAAACAAAAAATCAAAAAAAAATGAGTAAAAGTAAGAAAAATGTTCAAGGTGGTCAGTCACTGAAAGAAGCCTTACAATCAGCATTTGCATCCGGTGCAATACTGATAGCATTAATTGTATCAATTCTTGTTTACAAGTTTGTCATGGGTAATCCTGCAAATTTCGAAGGCGGAAACCCTTCAGGTCATCCGTTGCCGGGGAACTTTCTGGCTATGATTTACAAAGGAGGGTTTATTGTTCCTATTTTAATGACTACTGTTTTGATGGTATTGATTTTTACCATTGAACGATGGGTTATGCTCAGACGTGCCAGAGGGACAGGCCGTATCAACCAGTTTGTGAAAAACATTCAGCAGCATCTGGCCGGAAACAATATCGAAGGCGCCATTACCGATTGTGACAAACAAAAAGGTTCAGTGGCCAATGTTATGAGAGCCGGCCTGAAGAAATACAAAGAGCTTAAAGAAGAAACCGTTCTTGAAAAAGATCAGAAGGTGCTGGCCCTTCAGAAAGAAATGGAAGAATCAACAGCCCTCGAATTACCTATGTTGAACAAAAATCTGGTCATTTTATCAACGCTGGCTTCTATTTGCGTACTTGTTGGTCTTATTGGTACGGTACTCGGTATGATCCGTGCTTTTGCGGCTCTCGCGTCTGCCGGTTCACCCGACGCATTGGCTCTGGCTACCGGTATTTCTGAAGCTCTTATTAATACAGCTTTTGGTATTACGGGGTCTTGTCTTGCCATTGTTTTCTATAACTATTTTTCAAGTAAAATTGATAACCTTACCTTTAAAATTGATGAAGCAGGTTTCAGCCTGATTCAGACATTTGCCTCAACAACCAAATAAATAAGTAAGTAAGAATTTAAAAGCAAATTTTTTGTATTATGGCAAAAATTAAACTAAAGAGAGCCCAGCCACATGTGGATATGACTCCCATGGTGGACCTATTCTCATTGCTTTTGACATTCTTCATGCTTACTGCATCATTTAAGCCACAGGAGGCCAAAGTTATTGATTCACCCATGTCGGTTTCAGAGAAAGCAACGCCTGATAAGGATGTTATTTCGGTGCTGGTTTCTAATGACGACAAAGTTTTTTTCAGTATGGACAATGGAAAGGACACATCCGCCCATTACCGGAATCAACTGATTACCAAAATCAATGACTTGTACCGCCTGTCACTGACAGAAAAAGAAATAACGAAATTCGGTCAGGGGTCTTCATTTGGTATGCCGATGAAAAAGCTCAAGGCCTTTCTGAATGAAGAAAATGCAGATACGAAAGAAGCAATGCAAACCGGTATTCCTATGGACACGGTTGGCGATCAGTATCCCGAACTCGCGATATGGGTTGCTTATGCCCGTGAACTAAATCCATTGGCTGAAGTTGCTATTAACGGCGATGCGGAAGCAAACTACAAAACCGTGAAAAAAGTAATGGATGTCATGCAAAATGCCGGAGTGAACAGATTCAACCTTGTGACTAATTTGCAGAAGGAAGAAGCTACACTCGAGGATATTAAGTAAGTGATAATATATAACTATTGAAATATAAAATACCATGGCTGAAATAATAGAAAATACCGGCTCAGGTAAAAAAGAGGGCGGAAGGCGTGCACCGAAAAGAATGGGGGCTCATATTGACATGACCCCGATGGTAGACCTTATGTGTCTGCTCATTACTTTCTTCATGTTAACCACTGCCTTCAGCAAACCCAAGGTAATGGAAATCACCATGCCTGAGAAAGATAAGCCCGAAGATGTAAAAGATGCACCCAAAGTGGATGCTCACAGAACCTACTCAATTTTATTAACCGGCGACGATAAGGTTTTTTGGTATCATCATGGCGAAGTTCCTGAAGGGCAAACATTCCCGACAACTATCAGAAAAACAGATTTTAGTAAAGACGGACTGCGGAAAATATTATTGAATAAGAACGAAAAAGTTTTTTCTGAAATTTTTGAGCTGAAAGATAAAGTTAAAAAAGGCGAACTGGTGCTTGTGGAAGATTCATTAAATGCCCAGATCAAGCGAATAAAAAAATCAGATAAAAAAGCGCCTATCATATTGATAAAAGCTGATGAAAAGACTAAATACAAGAGCATTGTGAATGTGGTTGATGAAATGGCCATCTGCAATATTGCCAACTATGCTATTGTCGATATCGCCCCTGAAGAAATTGCATTGATCGAACAAGCTCCTAAATAATTAATCTAAAAACATTAATATTATGGCAGAAAGTTTAAATATCAATACTGCTCAAAACCTTGATGAAATAGTATTTCAGAACAGAAATAAAGAGTATGGCGCTTATTTTCTCAGAAAAGCGTACAAGAAATTTATGACCCGTTCTGTATTGGTTTCGATAGCAGTTTTGCTTGCGGCTGTGCTTATTCCCTTCTTTATTTTTAAACAAACCTATTCAGCCAATCAGGAGCAGGAAGTTACGGTTGACATGATGGCAATGAATACGCCTAAAGATGAAAATGCACCGCCGCCACCGCCGCCTCCCCCTGAAGCTACCGTTGAACAGAAGGCAAAATTTACAGCACCTATTGTTGTTACCGATACTACTGAAACTACTGAAATCAACCAGGATGACCTTAACAAAACCACTACCAATGTGGTTGTGGAAGAAGAAGTGGTCGTCGAAGATGATAATGCAGATAAGGTCATAGAAGAAGTTATCGAGACACCGATTTTTACTGTTGTTGAGGAAATGCCATCATTTCCCGGCGGCGATGAAGCCCGTATCAAGTTTCTTACCGAGAATATCAAATATCCCCAGATGGCAAAAGAAAGCGGGATACAGGGAACGGTATACGTTACCTTCGTTGTCGACGAAAAAGGAAAAGTTGCCGATGTCAGGGTATTACGTGGTATCGGCGGCGGATGTGATGAAGAAGCCGTTCGTGTTGTAAAACTCATGCCCGCATGGAATGCCGGTAAACAGTCCGGTAAACCTGTGAGGGTGCAATTCAACATGCCGATACGATTCACATTAAGTTAATTGCTTTAATCTTCAAGAAAAGCCGCTTTGTTTTAAAGCGGCTTTTTTTGTTTCTTACATTATAGTTTTGTAACTTTGATAAAAAATTCATGATGATGTCTTTTCCTTTGAATACTGATTGAAAATGCCTTACTGACAAAACCGGATTATGGCCATCACCCGGTTTTTCGTAAACTAAACCAATGTCTTTCAGCCAAATATTATTAAATTTACAACCAAAAACCCGAAAAAATGAAAAAGTATTTAATGATAGCCGCTTGTTTGCTGCCTTTGTGCTGGAGTTGCAACAGCGGCAATGAACAAACAGCAGACGAACTTGATCCGAAGGATCAGCAGATAAAAGAACTTCAGGCACAACTCGCGGAAAAAGATGCCAATGTCAATGAGATGTTCAGTTTTATTAATGATGTGGAGGATAATCTGAACACCATTGAAGCCAGCCAGATGAAAATTTCAGAATCGAAAAAAGGAAATAATGAGGTGGAGCAGGATGTAAAGGAGAGCATCATGGAGCATATCACCAATATCAATACCCTTCTTGAGAAAAACAAGGAGCTGATCAAAAAGCTGGAAGGTGCGCTTCGGAATTCGAATATGAAGGTGGATGCCCTGAACAAAACCATTGAACTGCTCAACCAGCAGATGACTCAGAAAGATGCTGAGATTGCCGATCTGAAAGTACAGTTGGAAAAACTTAATTTTACCGTGGCCGAACTGAATATAAAAATTGACGATCTGACAGGGCAGAATGAAGAAAAAGCACAGCTTATCGATCAGCAGACGGTGGAACTGAACACGGCTTATTATGTAGTTGGCGTGAGAAAAGATCTGAAAAACAAAGGCGTCATAACCGGTGATAAAATCTCTCAGAAGATCAACCCTGAAAATTTTGTAAAAATCGATATCCGTAAAACTACGGAGATTCCCATGAATGTTAAAAAAGCAAAGTTATTGTCCACCCATCCCGAAGGCAGCTATACTATGCTGATGAACGGAAAGATCATTGACAAACTGGTGATCAACAACCCAAAAACGTTCTGGAGCATTTCTAAATTTCTGGTGATACAATTAGACTAGTTTAGGGCAGTAAAAGAACTGATTATATTATTGATAAAATGTAGAAAAAATGCATTATGAAAAAATTCATTTTTTATTCAGTTCTTATGCTTCCTTCCATACTCTGGGGACAGACCGTCAATCATTTTGATCATGCTGATTCAAAATGGTATGTGGCAAAAACCTTTCCGGCTCCCGACCAGCAAAACCCTGATTTTGTTGCGACCACCACTGCTGTTTATGGCTTTCAGGGGGACACTATGATAAATGGCAAATTATGGAATAAGTTGTATTCAACCACTGACTCATTATTTCTGAATGATCTTGTATTCCGTGGGTGTGTGCGGACTGAGAACAACAAAGTGGTTTATCTGGACACATTATTCCAGACCGATACCTTGTATGATTTTGGTCTGAATACAGGAGACAGTGTATTATTTAACATTAATGGTGTGAATCCTGAGTGGTTAAAGGTAATTGACATCGACAGCATACTATTACATGGTGTGAAATACAGAAGGTTAACATTTAATGAGCCGGGCATAAGTGCTTTTGATGAACTCAACGAAATCTGGATTGAAGGGATCGGAAGCATTCATGGACCCTTGTTTCCCTATTTTCCTGTAAAGTTCAGCCAGGAAATGCCAGACTCAATGTTGTTGACCTGTACTTTTTCAAATAATGAATATATTTTGCATAATACATCCTATACGCAATGTTATGCGAATATCACTTTGGGGATTGTGCCAAAAGCATCAGAGGGCATGAAAATATACCCCAATCCTTTTTCAGAACATCTCATTCTGGAAAACACAAATCGCAACAATTTTAATTTAAAAATTTACGATTACCTCGGCCGGGTCGTCCGGGAAGGAAGAGTGAAATCTGACATTACTGTTCTTGATCTGGCCGGACTGGATAACGGCATTTATTTGCTGGTGATCTGTGACGCCAAAAACACTATGATATATAAAACAATAAAAATGGAACAGCGCTGAGGAGATTTGTAAAAACGGCAGATGAGAATCAAATAGCTGCTTTTTTAAGTTGTTAAGCGAGACAACCTTCACAAAAAATGGTACTTCGTCCTCAAAATTTTATGCTATCAAATCCTATAACAGCCCCAGTTCCAGCTTGGCAGCATCCGACATCATGTCCTGGTTCCATTCCGGTTCAAAGACCACATCCACGTATACACCTTTTATTCCGGGGACGGCCTGAATGCCATTACGGACCTCAACGGGCAATGTTTCGGCTACAGGGCAGTTGGGCGATGTAAGCGTCATTCTGATATTCACAAAAAAATCATCGCTGATATTTATTTCATATATGAATCCGAGGTCATACACATTCACGGGAATTTCGGGGTCGTAAATGTTTTTGAGTTTTTCGATAATGGTTTTTTCAAGTTCAGCTTTATCCATGGTATTATTTGTTTGATTCATATTTTGTCTTATAGACCAGAGCATACATTTTCATTTGTTTGATCATAGCATTCAGCCCGTTGGACCGGGTAGGCGAGAGGTGTTCGCGCAGTCCGATCCTGTTGATGAATTCCATATCGGCATGGATGATCTCGTCACAGGTTCTTCCGGATAAAACACGTATCAGGATACTTACAATCCCCTTGGTGATGATGGCGTCGCTGTCTGCAGTGAAGTATACTCTATTATCCTTATATTCGGCATAAACCCATACCTGTGACTGACAGCCGGCGATCAGGTAATTATCTGTTTTATATTTTTCTTCAATAAGCGGCAAAGACTTTCCCAATTCGATGAGGTAATTGTATTTGTCCATCCAGTCGGTAAAAAGTTCAAATGCACCTGTTATTTCGGATACTATTTCATTATAAGATTTCATTGTACTTAGGTTTACGGTGCTAATTTTAACGAAAAACTTTCGATGTCCGGTAATTGTTATGTAAACAACAACTCAACTGATTCAGTCATAGTGCAGTAAATAACGGCCAGCAGCTTATCAGCAACTTTTTTGTTCATAATGATAAGTCATATTCGTTCAGTGCTGAATATTAACTATTTAACATTATAATTAAGGTAAAGCATCATATTATATACAAAACATTTTATGCGAACATTATTTTTATTTTTTTCAGGGCAGCTGTCATCACATCAATTTCTTCTTTTGTATTATATATGGCAAACGAAGCCCGTATGGTGCCGGGTATTTTATAAAAATCCATCAGCGGCTGCGTGCAATGATGTCCTGTACGGACAGCGATGCCAAACTTATCGAGGATAATTCCCGCATCGTATGGATGAATGGTTCCGGGGAGAAATGAAATTACCGAAGTTTTCTCTGCCGCCGTACCGATGATCCTGATTTCCCCGATCTGATTCAATTGGTCTGTGGCATAGTCAAGCAGTTCGTGTTCAGAATTTCTAATGGCATCGTACCCGATATCTTCCATGAACCTGATGGCTTCCATCAGCCCGATTACATCACCGACATTGGGTGTTCCTGCTTCAAATTTAAATGGTAGTTCGTTATAGGTGGTTTTTTCAAACGTAACGTTCTTTATCATTTCGCCCCCGCCCTGGTAGGGAGGAAGTTCATTCAGCATATTTTCTTTTCCATAAAGCACTCCAACACCCATTGGAGCATACATCTTGTGTCCCGAAAAACAATAAAAATCACAGTCCAGTTCACCGACATCAACTTTGATGTGCGAGATGGCCTGTGCCCCGTCGATCAGAACCGGGATATTATGTGCATGAGCAATATCAATCAGCAGTTTTATGTCATTAATGGTACCCAGGGTATTCGAAACATGCGTTACTGCCAGCAGTTTGCAATTGTTGTCAAGGAGCTTTTCAAGTTCAGAGTAAATGATTTCACCTCTTTCATTAATCGGGATCACGTTCAGCACGGCTTGTTTTTCATTGCAGGCCATTTGCCAGGGAACAATGTTGGAATGGTGTTCCATCATACTGATCAGTACCGAATCTCCGGGTTGCAGAAACCGCTTTGAGAAGGAAGAAGCTACAAGGTTGATGGATTCTGTTGTGCCCCGTGTAAAAATTATTTCGTAAGCATTTTTAGCGTTGATAAAACGCCTGACTGCTTCCCGGCTTTCCTCGAAGGCCGTCGTTGCCTGCTGGCTCAAAAAATGCACGCCGCGGTGGATGTTGCTGTTCAGTGTTGTATAATAGTTATTCAGCGAATCGAGGACACGCTGGGGTTTTTGTGTGGTAGCAGCATTATCGAAATATATCAGGGGTTTGCCGGATACCTCCAGATTCAATATCGGAAATTGTTGCCTGACTTGTTTGTTAGCCATTGTAATCATAACTCAGACTTTGCTCATATCAATCTCGAATTTGATCATGTCATTTTCCTTGCAATGCAGTACGCACTGGTCGCAAATGGAAAGTTCACCTTTGAGGCGTTTGATAATCATAGCATCGAGGCGTTCACGAAGTACGCCGATATTGATTTTATTTACAATTTCACCGGCAAAGGCATACATCAGCAACATGCGGGCATTTCGGTCGCAAATACCGCGTGATTTGAGGTAGAAGAGGGCTTCGGGGTCAAGTTGTCCGACGGTAGCGCCATGACTGCATTTTACATCGTCGGCATAGATTTCGAGGAAGGGTTTGCTGCTGACATGGGCTGTATCGGTCAGTAATATGTTTTTATTGCTTTGATAAGCTTCGGTTTTCTGGGCATCGCGGCATACGTGGATATGTCCGTTGAATACGGCGCTGGCATTGTCATCGATAATGCCTTTGAATTGCTCGAAACTTGTGGTTTCGGGAGCTATATGATCGGCATAAACCTGATTATCCACATGTTGTTCCCTGTCTACCAGATAAAGTCCGTAGATCTTTGCTTCGGCTCCAGTCCCTTTTAAGGAAACATAGGTCTCATTGCGCATCACGCCCCCGTTCAGGGTAAGTGTATTGGTGTTGAGCCGGCTGTTTTTTTCCAGGTTGAAAAAGCTGTTGGTGATCACTGTCGACAGATTGTCTTTGTTCTGTAGTTTATAATAATCTAGGCATGCATTTTCGTCAAGAAAGACTTCAGAACATGCGTTGATAAAACTTTTTTGGTGTTTTATAGAATCATCGCAATAAACCAAAGTGAGTTTTGCATTTTTGCCGAGGATGATCAGATTGCGGGGCTGGATAAAAAGGTTCTCGCCGGTATTGACAATATTAACCATTTGCACCGGCTTTTCTACAGTGATATTGTCAGGAATATAAATGAATATACCATCCTGGGCAAAAGCCGTGTTCAATGCAGTCAGTCCGTTATTATCAATATGAGCAATTTTACCATAATGTCTGCTGATGATTTCGGGATGGATTTTAAAGGCATGAGCCATGCTTCCGACAATGACTCCGTTGTGAAATTCAGTGAGGGGGTATTGTTTGTATACATACCAGCCGTTAAGCTGGGTGAAAAGGAGTGTTTCGAAATTACTGATCTCGCAACGGAAGATTTTATCTACATCAATTTTTTCTTCAGAGGGTTCGAAGTAAAAATTATATTCCGGTGCGAGGGAATCGATCAGGCTGGTGCTTCTCCACTCTTCTGCGGTTTGAGTAGGAAAACCATTGACTGAAAATGAATTTAACGCAGCAAATCTTAAATTGCTGACATAGGGTGAATCGTTAATGCAAATTTCAGTTTTAAATTTATCGAACAAATCTGCGAGTTGATCTTTTTGGGGAACAAGTGATGCTGCTTTCATCTTTTATTTGTTTTCGAGTTCCTCTTTGATCCAGTCGTAACCTTTTGATTCAAGTTCGAGTGCAAGTTCTTTGCCTCCTGATTTGACGATACGCCCTTCAAAAAGCACATGCACAAAGTCGGGGATGATATAGTCGAGTAAGCGTTGATAATGTGTGATCACGATAAAAGCGTTATCCGGGCGTTTGAGTTTGTTCACGCCATTGGCAACAATTTTCAGGGCATCGATATCGAGGCCTGAATCGGTTTCATCAAGAATGGCAAGGGTTGGTTCCAGCATGGCCATCTGGAATATTTCATTACGTTTTTTTTCGCCTCCCGAAAAGCCTTCGTTCACCGAACGGTTGGTGAGGTTGGATTGAATTTCCACCATTTTCTTTTTTTCATCCATGAGTTTCAGGAATTCGACGGCTGTGAGCGAAGGTAATCCTTTGTATTTCCGGTGTTCGTCCACTGCCGTTTTCATGAAATTGGTCATACTCACTCCCGGAATTTCCACAGGATACTGAAATCCCAGAAATATGCCTTCGCGCGAACGTGTTTCCACAGGAACACTTAAGAGGTCTTTACCTTTATAAAGCACTTCTCCTTCGTTAACCTCAAAATAGTCGCGTCCGGCAATGACTGATGCCAGCGTACTTTTTCCGGTGCCGTTGGGACCCATTATGGCATGAATTTCACCTTCATTAACGCATAGGTCAAGACCTTTGATGATCTTTTTATTATTGATAGATACTTTTAGGTTTTTGATTTCAAGCAGGGGCATTGTACTATGATTTAATAAAGAACAAAATTAGGGAATATTTTGTTGTTATTTAAACTTAATAAAAATAATTTACTTCAACAACTTCCGTGAAAGAGGTTTCCTTTTAAAAGAGTTTACTTTTTCAGTTTGGTCAGCATTTTAAGTTTTGCTTCGAGCAAGGCAAGTTCCTGTTTTGTATTGTTGATCTTATTCTCGAATTCTTCTTTCAGCAGATTCCCTTTTTTGGAACTGGCCAGGAATCCTATATTGTTTTCCCAAAGTTTGATGTCGTTTTTCAGCATATTGATTTTCCCCTCAAGTTGCATACGTTCATAAGATAATGCCCTGGCTGCCTCAGGAGAATTCTGAAGGTTTTCAATGCGGTTTTTATATGTCAGGGTATTGATCTCGACCGATGAGATTTTAAGTTTTTCCATCAGTTGATTCACGACCTTGCGATAGGTGTTTTGTAGTTGTTCTTTATTATCCATCGGCACATGTCCGATTTCCATCCATTCGCGCTGGAAATTCTTCAGTGCTTCGAGATTTTCATTTTTATTTTCTGTGAACTCAAATGAATTCATTCGATCGATCAGCTCTTCTTTCTTCTTCAGGTTTTCTTTTTCGATTTCCTTAATATTTGCGAAGTAGGAAGATTTTTTTGTAAAGAATTCATCACAGGCGGTACGAAATCGTTTCCAGATCTTATCCGAGTATCGTTTGGGCACAGGGCCTATTTTTCTCCATTCCTGCTGCAGTTTCAGCATCTCAGTTGTGGATTGTTTCCAGTTGGTATTATTAACGAGTGCTTCTGCCTGGTTGCAGAGGTCGAGTTTTTGGTTGTAATTGGTTAACTGTTGTTCTTTAAGTTCTCCGAAAAATTCTTTTTTGTTGGTAAAGAAGATAGTGACAGCATTGCGAAAGCGTTCCCAAATCTCATCATTGTGCTTAACAGGGGCACGGCCTATATTTTCCCATAGTTCCTGCATTTCGAGAACCTGTTCGGTTTTTATTTTCCATTCGTTGCTGTTCGTAATTTCTTCGGTATTAATGGCTTCAATTTTCTCGCACAGCGCTGATTTGGCCAGGAAATTATTTTCCTGTTCCGTATTGAGTTTTGTATAATAGTCTTTACGCTGATCATTGATGTTATCCGAAACCGTTTTGAACCGTTCCCATATCTCATCTTTTTTGTCCTGCATCACCGGGCCTATCTCTTTCCATTCGTCATGGTATTTCTGAAGGAGCTTAAAGGACCGGGTGATTGATTTTTCGAGCAGCAGTTCTTCAGCTTTTTCGCAGAGTTGAATCTTTAATTCGAGATTTTTCTTCAGGTCGAGGTCTTTCAGTTCTTTGCTGATCTTTACTTTTTCGAAGAATTTTTCAACAAGAAAATGATAATTATTCCACAATCCTTCAATTTCTATGCGGGGTACCTGGCCGATCTGCCTCCATTTATCCTGAAGGTTTTTAAAGTCATCGTAAGTCTTTTTTAGAGAATCTTCGGAGCTGATCAGCTGTTTGATCTCTTCGAGTATTTGCTTTTTCAGTTCAAGGTTTTTCAGTTTTATTTTTTCCTGTTCAATTTCATAAAGGGCTTTCTTTTCTTTATACATGTCGAAAGCGGCTTTATAGCGTTCTTCCAGGGGGTCTGCAGGAGGGATGTACTCCTCTTTGCTTCCGCCGTCGGCAAGATGTCTTTCAAGGTGCTCCTGTTTTTCTTTTTTCAGAAAATTGATATAAGCTACTTTAATTCCGGATACCCTGGCTTTGATTTTGTTAATCTCGTGATCTCTTACAAGGTTTTCCAGCAATTCAACAAGTTTTTCTTTTGGTAACGTGCTGTATGAAACAATTTCTTCATTTTCGTTTTCCTCCTCATTTTCAGTATCTTCCGCGGAAAATTCTTTATCGCTGAGTAGTTCATCATCATCAGATTTTTTTGCTTTGGTGCTTTTTGTACCTGCAGCTCTTTTACCGGGTTTATTGCGTTTGTGTTCGCTATGTGCGGGGTCGGTTACTTCCGGGGTCACAGAAATTACTTTTTCAGATTCCGTCGTCTGGATGATTTCAGCATCGGTTTCATTTGTTAAAGGTGATGGCTGTTCGTTTGTCTTTCCTGACTCAGCAACAGCGTCAGCCGTTTCGGATTCTGTTTGTACTGCTTTACGAAAGGTTTCAGCGTGTTCCGTTTCAATTTTTACCGTTACAGGTGTTTCTGAAGTAACAGAAATTTTTTCTTCTGCTTCGATGGGATGGCTGATTTCAGTATCAGTTGCTTTTCCGGATTGTAATGCCTGTTCTTCTGATGTTTCAGGACTGGTTGCATTAATGGGCACATCCACCGGAAGTGCGTTTTCACCTGCAGGTGTTCCGATATTTTCGGAATTCAGATCAGTTGTTTCATTCATGACATTTCACTATTAATTATAAAAAAATACCGAAACCTTACGGAATCAGTAAAGAAGGTTACAAAAGACTGCAAAGGTAATATATTTTAATTAGCCGAAACATATATTTTATATTAATAAGAATGTTGATATTATTCAAGTCCTCTTTTATTAAACATGAAATACCCGATATTGAACATAATGGAAAAGGGGTTGTCCTTTTTATGGTAATAGGAGAGGCTTAGACTGATAGGGCAGACAGGACTGTTATACACCAGGGCTGCATAACCAAGAAATGTCCTGGAATCGAATATTTTTCCGTAGTGGGCTTTATAGTTTTCATCTCTCTTGATTTCCTGATAAGGTTGAAAGATATAACCTTCGAGGCGGAAATGAATTTTTTTATAAATATTAAAAATATTTTTCATGCCTGCAGCGGCAAAAGCATTTGCCCGCAAACTGGGCACAAAGAATGCCTTGCTTTCGTTGGTTGGCTGAAAGGCCGGCGCTGAGAGCAAGCTGGAAGTATAGTTGCTGAATAAGGGTTTGTTGGTAATGACCATTTCGGTGTAGAGTCCGATACTATATAATTTTGATGTTTTAAAATAGTTATCGTATTTAAATTTTACCTGAAACCAGTGGCGTGATTTTGCAAATATTTCATCAACAGGAGAGGTTGAGCCCGGAGTATTATGTTCTTTTCCATAAATATACCGTGCATCCAAAAGTATGGTATTGCCGGATGTGGGGTATTGTCTCATGTTGAGTGAACTTCGGTTATAAAGTGTATGGAGTGTTAGAAAATCAAAGGAGGTGCGGTCTGCCGTATCTGTGCGTGAGAAGTTATTGGTCTGGTAATAATTATTTCGAATCTGTCCTATTGCGGGTCCGACAATAAATTTTCCTTTGGTGCCTGCCGGCATGGCAAATTCAATAATAAAATTAACTTCGTTTTCGATGAGGTACGATGGCATTTCATCATTAAAGAAGCGTATGGTGGTCTTAAAATAATCCCATTTATTCCATGAAAGCGATGACTCTAGTGAAAATGGCACACGGGTGGGAAAATCAAGCCTGTTTTTCAGACAAAAAGAACTGTAAAACCTTCCGATATAAGAATTGACTGAAAGTTTTGATGCAGCGAGGCCAAGGTATTTATATTGCAATCCGATATATGCGCCTGTAATGCTGCTTGATGAGATCAGTCCTCCGAGTTGTGCATTGAAATTTTTATCCCGTTTAACATCGAGATTCAGGGTAAAATAACCTGTTTTTTTATTGTAATAGGCTTTAGGATAAATAGATTCAATCTTATCGTCGGCTATCAGCCTGAAATATTCTTCTTTAAGCTGTTCTCCGTTGAGAATGGAATCTTTATGCATGATCGATTTCCGGATGTAGACAGATTGCACGGGATTTACACCTGTAATGTTTATGGAGTCAAAAAGTAATGGTGGCTTTTTATTAATAAATTCTTGTCTTTGCTGATCCCGTTGTTCTTTACAAACCGAGTCATGAACAAAAAACCTGATGTCGTCTATTCTATCAAGTGCAGCGTAATAACCAATGGTGATGATTTCTTTTGAATTATCGAAATTCAGCAGGTTCATTTTAGGTAATTTCGGAGATATCATGATGCTGTTTTCACAGATAACACTGTAGTTGGTATTAGTCGTCAGCATATTTTCAATCTGTTCCACCACATTGTTCTCGTCTATTGAACTGGTACTCCAGTTAGAAGCTACATTGCTTCCGATGATGATATCCGGATAAAAATCTTCCAGGGCCACATCCGACGGGAAATTATTATACATCCCACCGTCGAAAAGTAAGCGGTTATCAATTTTAATTGGTTTGAAATAGAAAGGATAAGTCATAGAAGCCCGGACAGCCTCAGGTAAATAGCCTCTTTTGAAGGACACTGCTTTTTTTTCGGCAACATCTGCAGCAACACACCGGAAAGGGATATAGAGACTGTCGAAGTCTTCATCGGCTGCCACTCCGGCAGATGCCAGAAAATACATCATGCCAAAATCAACCTGGTAAGGAGAAATGATGTTGGTAGGTAATTTATAACTAAGGATGGTATCGTAATTAAATTTGAAATTGATCCATGAGGCATCAGGAGCGTCTTCTTTATAATAGAATATGTATTTATTTTCAATGGTTCCTTTTGCCCAGTTTAAAAATTCTTCCGTGGTGAAAATCTTTTCGATCTGATCAGGGGTATATCCTGCAACATACATACCGGCAACGATAGCCCCAATAGACGTGCCGGCGATATAATCAATGGGAATGCAGTTTTCTTCTAAAGCTCGCAATACACCGATATGGGCACAACCCTTAGCGCCGCCACCGCTCAGCACAACAGCCACTTTTTGGGCTTCTGCGGATACGTAAAAATTAATAATTACTATTAAAGTGATTAATATTCCCCGAAAATTGTACATGATATATTGAAAATATAAAGGTATTAAAAAAGGGGATACTATCGGTTTAAATTTTATTTAAAGCCTGGTCTAAATCTTCAATAATATCTTCCACATCTTCAATACCTACAGAAAAGCGTACCAGTCCATCCGTTATGCCGGCTGCTTCCCGTTTTTCTCTGGCTATTTTTGAATGAGTCATGGAGGCCGGATGCTGTATCAGGGTTTCGACACCTCCCAGTGATACGGCGAGCAATGCCAGCTTAACATTATTCATCAGGATAGTTCCGGCTTCGATGCCGCCTTTAAGTTCGAAACTGACCATACAGCCGGGGCCATCCATTTGCTTTTGTCCCAGTTCGTATTGCGGATGCGATTTTAATCCGGGGTATTTTACCCAGGCAACTTTAGGATGTTTTTCGAGAAATTCCGATATCCGGATGGCATTTTGCTGAGCCCTGTCGATACGGACAGCCAGTGTTTTCAACCCCCGGTGTGCAAGAAATGCCTGATGGGGGTCAATATTAAAGCCCATATTAACCATTATCGGGCGGATAATATCATAATAGTTCTTGTCTTTAGTGACAATGATCCCGCCGACAATATCCGCATGGCCATTGATAAATTTGGTCATGGAGTGCAGGACAACATCGGCGCCGAGGTCGAGAGGCCTTTGCAGGTATGGGCTGCAGAAAGTATTGTCCACCACAAGGGGTAACCCGTGCCGGTGCGCAATGGCTGCGGCAGCTTCAATATCAATGATATCCATCGTGGGATTGGCAGGTGTTTCGATGTATATCATCTTCGTATTGGGCAGTATCGATTTTTCAATATTTTCGGGTTTTGATGCATTAATGTATGTATTTTCAACGCCGAACCTGGGGAAAATGGTTTCAATAATTCCTCTGGCTGGTCCGTAAATAGCATCATGGCTTACAATATGAGCTCCATTCGACAGAAAGGCCATATAAACAGAGCTGATAGCGCCCATTCCCGATGTGGTGGCTATGCCGTCGTAACCATTTTCGAGAGCGGCAACAGCTTGTTCCAGGGCTTTTATTGTTGGATTCCCGATACGGGTATAAATATAGCCTTTGGTTTCGCCCGAAAAACATTTAGCCCCATGTTCGGCGTCTTCAAAGGCAAAGGTTGATGTCTGGTAAATCGGTACAACGGCGCTGCCATACTGATCTTTGATTTCTCCGCCGTGGATGACTTTTGAATTGAACCGCATATTATCTTTTTCCATATTAAAATTAGTTTCTGCAAAATTAGGATTTGCGTCTGATTATAATTGAAATTATTGAAATAATTTTTTTGAGCGGTATGATCTGATGGCTCTGACAGGCTACCTGGCCTTCAGGGCATATTTTTCTGCAAGATATTTGTTTCCCAGGTTCTGATAAGTCAGCGATAATTTGTTCAAAATATCTTTATCATCCGGTTTGATCTTTTCGGCTTCGAGCAGGTAAAACAGCGATTTCTGATAATTACCGGTCAGGCCGTATGCAGTTCCAAGATTACGCAGATTTTCAAGGTTTGCAGGATTCAAAGCATATGATTTGTGTAAATATTCGAATGACTTTGGAAAATCGTGATAGATACGGCCATAAATCTCACCGAGTTTGTTGTAGGCTTTATCGTCACCGGGATTTTTGCTGATCACCCCGTTCAGTATCAGCAGTGCTGAATCAACTTTATTGGTATTGGAGAATACTTCAGCAAGAAGGTATTCATAATCGCTGTGTTTGGGGACATAACGTATCAGCGTTTTGAGGTTTTCTTCGGCCTGCCTGTAATTACCACCCTGGTAACACGTTATTGCATCTCCGTGCAGGTAAGCAATGGCATCTGAGTTGTTATTGCTTAATTTCAGAACCTGTTCGAGTGAGAAACGGCTGTTTTTATAATCTTTGATCAGGCGCTGGCCATAACCAAGAAAAACCCACCCGGAAGTAAAGCCCGGATATATCTGCACTCCTTTTTTTATGTACGTGATGGCTTTTTCAATGGTGCGTATCCGAATGGAATCCGGCGTGGTTTCGCTGACACTTTTGATAAGTACCTCTCCGGCACCTACATTGGCTTTGGCACTGTTCGCCGAAGTATTAACATCAGTGGTGTACAAGGTGTACGAATCTTTCCAGGCAAAATTACGGCTGAGTGTTTTTACCGCATACAGCGATACCAGCAATACTACAAGAATTTTTGCGGTTAAAAGCAGGTTTTTCTTTATCAGGTATTTATGCATCAGACCGGACAGGGCAATAGTAAAACCCAACAAAGGCGCAAACATGAAACGTTCATTCATAAAAGTTCCAATGTTAAAAACGAAGTTGGATGAAATAGAGAAGGTGAGCAGGAAAAACAAAGCCGCATAGGCAAGGATGTCTCTCTTCCATATGCGTATCAGGCTGTAAATAGTGATTGTAAGGTAAACCAGCAATGAAATCAAAACACGAAAATCTGTAAAATCTACTATCGGAATCTGAAAAGGGTAGTAGTCATGGGTAAGAGGATGAGGAAACAATACCAGGATCAGGTATTTTCCCCATGTAAAAAAGATTGTAGCATATTTTTCGGCGGTTGAGGCATACAGAAACGGATTGTTCAGGAGTTCTTTGCTTTCAAACGTATTATTGATAAAGCCCAGTGCATTGTAACGCAGCGCCAGATAAACCGCTACGGAACATAGCATTGGCACTGATACCAAGATGTATTTTTTCAGGGTTTCTTTATTGATAAAAAATAATGACAACGGAATTATGGCCAGAAAGGTCAGTGCATTTTCTTTGGAAAGCAAGGCTAACGTGAAGGCGATGAAAATCAGGAGCAGGTTGACATTTTTTCCCTGATTAAAATAACGGACAGAAAAATACAATGCAGCGAGGGAGCCAAGCATAGCCAGCAGTTCGTCACGACCTTTGATATTGGCGACGACTTCGGTATGCAGCGGATGGCAGGTAAAAAACAGTGTGGCCAGAAAAGGTAAAGAAATAAACCATTTTTGGTTGTCGTATTTAATAAAAATAATCTTCAGGATCTTCAATAACAGCAAACAAAGCACGCTGTATATCAGCATGTTAAATAGGTGTCCTGCAAACGGGCTGAGGCCGAAGATATGGTATTCAACAGCAAACATCGCCTGCGACAGGGGGCGGTATCTTCCTCCTGGAAGGTATTCATTGGCCTGGTCGCCAAAAACACCGTAGAAGGAGTTTTTTGTGAAAATTTCGCCCAGCCCCCGAAACCCTTTTCTGGTAACCTTGTTGTCGGTAATGATCAACCCGTCGTCCAGTGCAAAATCGAAAAACAAGGTGTTTGAATAAATAAGCAGGCTTAAGGCCAAAATGATGATGTACTGCAGCCGTGTTTCCGTAAAAAAGGCATTTTTAGCGTTTTTTTTGACGGTTGCCGGCGTTGTCTGTTTTATTATGCTGTTTTTATCCTTCTGAATCTTTTTTGAGGGTGGCATCGTATGCTGTTTTACTCAAAGTCGGTATAAAGCAAATATTTTTTACGGATATTTTTGAACTTTTCCAGGCCGGGCTGCCAGCTTTTGCGGATATCATCCTCCGTGGCGCCGCTGATGATCTGTTGTTTCAGGCTTGCTGTTCCGGCCAGCAGGTTAAAACTATTGTTGAAAAATTCTGTTTTATCTTTCAGTTGTTTGTATAGTTCCAACAAAGGGAACAGATATAGTTTACCATACCCTTTAATGTAATTTTTGGCGTAGTTGTGAAAATCATATCCCTGGCAAATCAAACCTTCGTGCATGGGGTTTTGAGCCATTCCGGGAATGCTTTGCGGAGTGAATGAGAATCCGGTGCTGTCGAGCAGTGGATTGCCTATTATTTCAAAAGGACGGTCGGTACCGCGCCCGACGCTGATGCATGTTCCTTCAAAAAGGCAGAATGTGGGATACATATACACAGCTTCCATGGAGGGTAGGTTGGGCGAAGGCTTTATGGGGAGCTGATAGAAATGATTATGGTCATAATTTGTCACCGTAACGTATTTCAGCTGGCACGGAATGCCGTTATTCAGCCATTTTTCGCCGTTGATCATGCAGGCATACTCTGCGATGGTCATGCCATGAACTATGGGAACCGGATGCATACCAATAAAAGATGTAAATTCTTTTTCCAGTACAGGTCCGTCTACATAATATCCGTTGGGATTGGGACGGTCGAGCACAAGGCACAGCTTGTTGTTTTCAGCGCAGGCTTCCATCACATAATGCATTGTAGAAATATAGGTATAGAAACGCGCACCGACATCCTGTATGTCAAAAATAACTACGTCAATACCGTTGAGGTCTTCAGTTTTGGGCTTTTTGTTTTTTCCGTATAATGAAATCACCGGTAATTTTGTTTTCACATCCACCGTGTTGCCAATTTTTTCACCGGCTTCTGCTTCACCGCGGAATCCATGTTCGGGGCAGAATACTTTTTTCACATCAAAACCTGCACTGACCAGTGAATCGACCAGGTGGGTATTTTTTATCATAGAAGTATGGTTGGCGACCACGGCAATTTTTTTGCTTTTGATCCAGGGGAAATAAATATCCGTGCGTTCAGCGCCTACCTTAACATCATTGACTGTCATATCTTTTTCTATGATTTCGGTGATAAAATGCTGTCCCTGGCATTGAAGTGTAGTTAAGACGAATAAAAATACAGCAATAGGCAAGGCGGCATACCTCATATTATCGGATATTTTAAATACTTTTGCAAAATAATGAAATTTTCAGTTTGAACCCCGAATTTTTTATAGCAAAGCGCATCGTCACCAAAAACAAGGCGAATTTTTCGAGGCCCATTGTTCGTATTGCGGTGATCAGCATTGCTCTCGGCGTGGCGGTGATGATCGTGGCGGTTGCTATTGTGACGGGTTTTCAGAAAGAGATACGTAATAAGGTAATCGGTTTTGGCGGACATATCATTATCTCGAACTATGATGAAAATGTTTCGATGGAATCTTCGCCCATCAGCATGAACCAGCCGTTTTACCCTTCACTCAGGCACGAGGAAGGTATTGAGCATATACAGGTTTACGCTACCAAGGCAGGGATCATCAAAACCGATGAACAAATTCAGGGCGTGGTGCTTAAAGGTATTGGCAGCGATTATGACTGGAGTTTTTTTAAGGACAAGATCATCAAAGGAAAATCCTTCACGGTGAGCGATACCGGCAAGACCAATGATATTCTGATTTCGGAATATGTTGCCTCTCAGTTAAAACTCGATACCGGACAGAGCCTGCTGATGTATTTTATCAATCAGGAACAAACAGCGCCCGGAATACGTAAATTCCGCATCTCCGGGATTTATAATACCGGGCTCGAAGAGTTTGATAAGATCTATGTTTTGGGCGATATTCATCATATTCAGCGGCTCAACAACTGGGATTCGACCCTTGTCGGTGGTTTTGAGGTGATGATAACGGATTTCAAAGACCTTGATAAGATAACTGAATCTGTTTATAACAGGATAGATTACAACCTGAACTGCACCAATGTGAAGCAGCAATACCCCCAGATTTTCGACTGGCTCGATTTCCAGGATGTAAATGTTACGATCATCATTGTGATGATGGTGATCGTGGCTGCTATTAATATGATATCTGCCTTACTCATACTGATTATTGAGAAAACCACCCTGATCGGGATATTGAAAGCTCTTGGCATGAAGAACTGGAGTATACGGAAGATATTCCTGTATAATGCGTCTTACCTGGTAATCCGTGGGCTTCTTTGGGGAAATATCTTTGCGCTGGTACTTTGCAATGTTCAGATGTTTTTCGGCGTCATCAAACTCGATCCTGCGTCATATTATGTAAACCAGGTGCCGGTAAACCTTGATATTTGGTATATTATGCTGATCAACCTGGGAACCATAGCGGTTTGTATCCTGGTGCTGATCATTCCGACCTATGTGGTAACTCGCATCAGTCCTGTGAGGGCGATAAGGTTTAATTGATTTTATATGATTTTGTTTATAAACTGATATTCAACTTGAAAAAAAATCTTAAGCATATATTCAATAGTTTTGAAAAATTATTATGTTTGTATTTATTATCATGATCCGCCACGGCGGACTGAATTCTGCACTCTGACTTCTGCAATCTGAAATATTATGCCTTTCAAAGAAAAACCCACTGAAAAAATATATTACACCATTGGTGAAGTGGCCAAAATGTTTAATGTGAATACCTCGCTGATACGTTTCTGGGAAAAGGAATTTGATATCATCCAGCCGTTTCGCAACAAAAAAGGAAATCGTTTGTTTACCAAAGCCGATGTGGCGAATTTTCATATCATTTACCACCTGGTGAAAGAACGGGGCTTTACCCTGCAGGGCGCCAAAGACAAAATAAAAGATAATAAAGCCGACACCATTAACAATTCAGAAGTGGTGGCGTCACTGAAAAAGATCAGGGATTTTCTGATTGAACTGAAAGAGGAGTTAGATTGATATAATAAAAAAAAGGAGGGCAAATTCATGAATTTGCCCTCCTTTTTTTATAGAATATTCGGTATTATTTTTTCTTTGCTGTTTTTTTTGCAGCAGGTTTTTCTGTTTTTCCGAATTTGATGGAGGCCTGTGCTGCTGCTAATCTTGCAATAGGAACGCGGTAGGGAGAGCAACTTACATAGTTGAGTCCAGTTCGGAAGCAGAATTCAACGGATTTAGGATCTCCGCCCTGTTCGCCGCAGATACCCACTTTAAGAACGGGGCGTGTAGCGCGGCCTTTCTTTACAGCCATCTCAATCAGCTGGCCGGTACCTTCCTGGTCGATGGTCTGGAACGGGTCGGCTGCTAAGATTTTCTGATCGGTGTAGTCGTGTATAAAACCATTAATATCATCACGGCTGAAACCAAAGGTCATTTGTGTGAGATCGTTGGTGCCGAACGAGAAGAACTGGGCTGTTTTTGCCATTCTGTCTGCCAGCAGGCATGCCCGGGGTATTTCAATCATCGTACCATACAGATACTTGATTTCCTTTACTTTATATTTTTTACAAACTTCTTCATATACGCTGTCGGCAATTTTTTTGGTGACATCCAGTTCACCCACTTCGCAGGTAACAGGTACCATAATTTCGGGATGCGGATGATACCCTTCATTGATCAACTCCTGAGCGGATTCAAAAATGGCGCGGAACTGCATTTCGGATACTTCCGGATAGGTTACACTGAGGCGGACGCCGCGGTGTCCCATCATCGGGTTGCTTTCATGTAAACCTTCGCCTCGTTTGACGATGTCTTCCACACTTATTTTCAGTTCTTTGGCCAGTTCAGCCTGCTTGTCGGGTGTCTGAGGAACAAATTCGTGCAAAGGCGGGTCGAGGAGGCGGAAGGTGACCGGCAGTTTGTCCATAGCCAGCAGTGTGGCTTTTATGTCTTTTTTTACAAAAGGATACAACTGGTTGAGGGCTTTTACGCGTTCTTCCTTAGTATTGCTTAAGATCATTTTGCGGAGTGCAAGTAAGGGTTTTTCGGAACCTGCGCCATAGAACATATGTTCAGTGCGGAACAGTCCGATACCTTCGGCGCCAAAATCGCGGGCGGTTTTTGCATCGGCAGGGTTGTCGGCATTGGTACGGACGCCCATTGTCCGGAATGAGTCAACCATTTTCATGAAATGTTTGAAAAGAGGATTTTCAGAGGCATCCATCAGTTTCAGGGATTTCTGATACACATGGCCTTTGGTTCCGTTGAGTGTAACCACATCGCCTTCTTTCAGCACTATGCTGGTGCTTTCCACTTTGGCGGTTTTCGATTTTACGTCCACATGAAGTTTACCTGCGCCTACGATACAGCATTTTCCCCAACCGCGGGCAACGAGTGCGGCATGTGAAGTCATACCACCGCGGGCAGTGAGGATACCAACGGCTGCACGCATGCCTTCCACGTCTTCAGGATTGGTTTCTTCGCGGATAAGAATTACTTTTTTGCCTTTTCTTTCCCATGCCACGGCATCTTCAGCCGTGAAGACCAGTTGTCCGACAGCGGCGCCGGGGCCTGCAGGCAATCCTTTTACAAGGACATCTACTTTCTTTTCTTCGGCAGGGTCGCAGATAGGGTGGAGCAGTTCGTCGAGCTGTGCAGGATCTACGCGTAAAACAGCGGTTTTTTCATCGATGAGTTTTTCTTTCAGCATATCCATAGCCATTTTCAGGGCAGCGGTACCGGTACGTTTGCCAACACGGCACTGGAGCATATACAGCTTGGTTTCCTGTATGGTAAATTCAATGTCAAGCATGTCCCTGAAGTTCTTTTCCAGTATGTTGCGGATCTTGTCGAGTTCCTTATAGGTTTTCGGCATTTGTTCCTGCATGCTGTGCAGGTGTTTGTTCTGTTCGTTTTTGGTGTCGTTGTTCAGGGGGTTTGGTGTGCGGATGCCGGCTACCACGTCTTCGCCCTGGGCATTGATAAGCCATTCGCCATAGAACAGGTTTTCGCCGGTGGCCGGGTTCCGTGTGAATGCAACACCTGTTGCTGAAGTATCACCCATGTTTCCGAATACCATGGCCTGTACGTTTACTGCAGTGCCCCAGTCGTCGGGAATACCTTCGATACGACGATAGGAGACGGCTTTTTTACCGTTCCAGCTTTTGAATACAGCCCTGATGCCGCCAAACAATTGTTCTTCGGCATTATCGGGAAAATCTTTTCCGAGTTCTTTTTTAACTTTTTTCTTGAATTCAGCGGCCAGAATTTTCAGGTCATCAGCGGTGAGGTCGGTATCTTGTTTTACTTTCTTAGTTTTTTTATAATCATTGAGCATGTCGTCGAGTTTCTTACGGATATCCTTGTCAAGGCCTTCGGCTTTATCCATAACAACATCGGCGTACATCATGATCAGTCGCCTGTACGAATCCCATACAAAGCGCGGGTTGTTGGTTTTTTTTATGAGCCCAGGGATCGTGGATGTGCAGAGTCCGATGTTCAGAACGGTGTCCATCATTCCCGGCATGGAGGCACGCGCACCGGAACGGCATGATAACAATAAGGGATTGTTTTTATCTCCATATTTCATGCCCATTTCTGTTTCCACTTTTTTCATTCCAGCCCAGACTTCTGCAGTTAATGATTTAGGTAATTGGCAATTATTGGCATAATAATCGGTACAACATTCTGTGGTAATAGAAAACCCTGCCGGAACAGGCAATCCCAGGTTAACCATTTCTGCAAGGTTGGCGCCTTTTCCGCCGAGCAGATTTTTCATATCAGCTCTGCCTTCAGCTTTTTTTCCGCCAAAATAATAAACATACTTTTTACTTTTTGTTGACATTGTGTTATTTCCTCCTGTTAATATTATTTAGATAAAACTATTTTAAAATTCGGGTGCAAATGTACAATAAATAATTTTTTGTGCAGAGAATAATGCATAAAAAAAGCCGGGACAACCTGCCCGGCTTTTCTGTTTATGATAACTGTATTATCTTTTGTTGATAAATGCGTTCAATTCATCAATAGAGCTTTCGAACGTGAATGCATCATTCAGCTTGTAATAATTGCCCTGGTCGAACACCCTGCTGTAAGCGAATTTTGCAAAATCAAGGCGGGTAGCTTCAAAGGTGAACAGTTGCATAATGTCTCTTACCTGTGAACATAACATACAGTTTGAACCCAGTACTTGTTTTGCAATGGCCAGTTTGCTGTCCTCAAAATCTTTTGACGTGATAGAACCTTTTACGGATTGAAAATCAGCATCTGACATTGGCCAGGGGCAACCCATTGGCCCATTGTAGCCCTGCATGATATAATGCTCATTTGAAGGTCTGTCTGCAGGTTGTGCGTTGACATTGCCTGATGTGGATGTGGTGGTGGTGGTGGTGGTCATCGTCGTAGTTGTTGAAGTTACATTGCCGGCCGGGCCTGTGACCCCTGCGTTGACGGATACATTCATATTAATAGCTTCACCGGTGACAGGATCCACTGCATTGATACTTATTGAACCACCTTCGGCCTGGGTATTGCCTGAAACCACCGTGGTGGTAGTTTGTGTCTGGTGGGTATTTACTTCGTTAACCTGAGTTGAAGGCCTTTCAACAAGAACCAATGGCGCTGTAAACTGCTGCTCGGTAACGACAGGAGTTTCATCATAACTGGCCAGGCGCAGTACGTAATTTCCTTTTTTATCTTTTTTAACTTCGTAACTGGTGCTTAGCGAGTTTCCGTCGGCATCTTTGGTAAAGATGGCTTTGTCGATGGGTGGCAGATTGTTGTTTTCGAAAATTACCTTCAATTTATAATTGGGTTCAGTCAGTCCGGTAATTTTTACATTTGTTTGTGCGGCTTCATTTTGCTTGATGCCATTGACGATGACCCAGAATTTTTCTCCTTCCTGGCTGAACACCGTAACATTTGATTGCGCGGAGATCTTGCAGACAAAAGCGGCAAGAAACAAACCTAATAATAGTAATTTTTTCATGATGGTATTTTTTTGATTAATAATTATTTCATAGGATGGTTGGCAAATAACAACTCATGTGCCAAAAAATATTATTCTGACAAAATCGTTGGCAAAATTAAACAAATTAAGTAAAAAAAGGAGGTTATTTCAGAATAAAATCCCTGATGAGTTCACGGAAGACAAACAAAGATTTAATATTGTTGTTCATATTGGCTCTGAGGATGGCTCCTTCCCAGGAATAAATGATCAGTTTGGCAAGTTTTTCCACATCCTGTGAGCGTTCAATTTCTCCCGCTCTTCTTGCCTGATGCAGGCAATTAATATGAAGTCTTTTGATCTCCTGGAAATAATTGCTGACCATTTTGCTGATATCCTGATTTTTATCTCCAAACTCATGGCGGATATTCGATGCGAAATTGCCATATACGGCACCACCCTTGTTGGTATAAATATCAATATAGTCGGAATATAGTTTAATTATTCTCTGCTTGGGCGAGATCATCGGGTCAACAAGCGTTTTTTCAATTCGTTTGAGAACGATGGTCACGTAATACTCAAGTACTTCGAGTGCGAAATCTTCTTTGTTTTTGAAATAATAATAAAATGATCCCTTAGGAATTTTGAGATTATTTACTATTTCGTCGATGCTTGTTGCCTGATAGCCGTTTTTACGCATTAGTTTGTAGCCTTCTCTAATCAGCAGCCGGCGTTTTATTTTACTTTTTCTCATGATAACAATGTTTTAAAACAATTCCAAATTATCTTTAACAAGTATTTAGCATTATTATTGTACTGAAGTCCAAAATTAACACAATTTTATTAACTTTAATGATTTTTTATAAATATTTTTACCCATATTATAAACTTAATTTTCGGAATAATTTCATGTAGATTTTTTTTGTACGTTTGCAGAAAAAAAGATATGAGCAAATTCATAGGGATCAGGCATGAAGATAAATACCTCATGGAGAGACGCGCTCCGTTGACTCCCAAACATGTTGAAAGGTTAATACAGCATTACAAACTTGATTTTGTAGTTCAAACTTCCGACAAACGTGTATTTTTAGACGACGAATATATAAAGGTAGGTGCAAAGATCGGGAAAGACCTGAAAAAATGTGATATTATTTTAGGTATAAAAGAAATACCTGAGGATTTCTTCGAGAAAAGGAAGACATATGTTTTTTTCTCTCATGTAATTAAAGGACAGCCTTATAATATGCCCATGCTTCGAAAGATGATGGAGTTGAAATGCAATCTGATTGATTATGAAAAAATAGTTGATGAACAGGGAAAACGGTTGATTTTTTTTGGCCGGTTTGCCGGCCTTGCAGGCATGATCAATACCATGTGGGCTCTTGGCATGCGGCTTAAGACCCTGGGGATCGATAACAAACTTACAAAGGTGAAGCAGGCGCATAAATATAATTCACTGAATGAGGCAAAGGAAATTATTTCAAATATTGGACAGAAAATATCTGAGGATGGTCTCACCGACGGGCTGAAACCTTTTGTTGTCGGATTTACCGGGTATGGCAATGTGTCGAATGGCGCACAGGAGATACTCGGACTGCTTCCGGTCAAAGAGATATCGGCGGAAAAACTTCTGACTTTGAAGAACAGGCATAATCTGCCCAATAACCTTATCTATAAAGTTGTTTTCAGGGAGGAAGATATTTATGAGCATAAAGAAGGTAAGGATTTTGACCTGCAAGATTTATATGCTTACCCCGGAGATTACAAAAGCAAATTCGAGCAATACATTCCCCATCTGTCGGCGCTGATGAATTGTATGTATTGGGATGCCCGTTACCCGCGCATTATTACCAAGGAGTACCTCCGGAAAATCTTTTCAAAAGGGCAGCCAAAATTGACCATCATTGGAGATATCACCTGTGATCCCGACGGCTCTATTGAATGTACCCATGATGGTACTCATATCGAGGATCCGATTTTTGTGTATAACCCGATGACGGATACCTATAACATGGGGCATGAAGGTTTTGGAATCCTGGATATGGCTGTTTCTATCCTGCCCAGTGAACTGCCCCGTGATGCTTCATACTCTTTTGGAGATATGCTGATAAACTTTATAAAACCTATTGCCAATGCCGATTACGAAATGTCGTTTGAAGATCTTGACCTGCCCAGGGCAATAAAAAAAGGGATGATACTCCATAACGGAGAGTTTACTCCCGAATACAAATACCTTGAAAACTTCGTGTAATTTCTGACTGAATAATATGGTTTGCCGGCTGGCATATGGACTGAGTAAACCAAGGTGTTGTAACTGTTACTCCGGTCTTCATTAAGATTACCTTTCTGACAGATAATTTTTGATAACAGTTGCTGCCCTTGCAGAAGCTCCGGCATCACCAAGTTTGTTCCTTAAAAAGGAATAATCTTCTTTCAGCTTGCTGATATATGCGGTGTCGTAAAGGAGTATACGTATTTTTTCGATAAGGTTTGTGCTGGTCAGGTCTGACTGAATTAGTTCTGTTACTACTTTTTTATCCATAATCAGGTTTACCAGCGAAATGTATCTGACCTTTATGACCAGCCGTGCGATCAGATACGACAACCATGAACCTTTGTAACATACCACCTGGGGCACATCAAAAAGGGCCGTTTCTAAGGTTGCAGTGCCCGATGTCACCAGTGCGGCATCGGCATTCATCAGCAGGTCATATGTCTTGTTGTAAACTATTTTTACATTTTTTTCCTTGATCAAGCCTGAATAATAATCCGGACTGATGGAAGGAGCGCCGGCAATAACAAACTGAACCCCGCTGAAACTTTCGCATACTGAAATCATTATTTTAAGCATGCGTGATATTTCCTGTTTACGACTTCCGGGCAGCAGGGCAACGATAGGTTTTTCGCAGAGTTTGCATGCGCTTGGGAAATTCAGAAATGAATTATTCTTTTTGTAGTTTTCAACCGCATCGAGCAGGGGATGTCCGACAAAATCCGCCTCGTAATCATATCGTTTATAAAAATCTTTTTCAAACGGCAATATCACCATCATTTTGTCGACGGACTTTTTAATCTTATAAACGCGTGATTGCTTCCATGCCCATATCTGCGGTGATATATAATAGATTACCCTGTATCCTTTTTGACGGGCGAAGGAGGCAATCTTCAGGTTAAAGCCCGGATAATCAACAAGGATGAGCACATCAGGATGAAATGTTTCAATATCTTTTTTGCATAAGCTCAGATTTCTGAGAATGGTCCGGAGGTTTAACACTACCTCTGCAAATCCCATAAAAGAAATTTCACTGATATGTTTCACTAGATGAGCGCCGGCGGTTTTCATGAGGTCTCCGCCCCAGCCACGATATTCAGCTTCGGAATCATTTTTAGTGATTTCGGTCATCAGGTTAGAGGCGTGCAGGTCTCCCGATGCTTCACCGGCAATGATGTAGTATTTCATACGTTTAAATTTGTAGTATCAGCCGATCTTCTGAAAAATTCAGCACAAATGATAGCGGCGGCAGCGGAGGCGTTCAGCGATTCGGCATGCGGGCCGGAGCCTATTCCCGAGGGTATGAACAAGCGCTTTTTAACCAATGCTTCAATTTTCTGTGTAATGCCGTTGGCTTCGTTGCCGATTATTAAAAAACCATGAGGTTCGAGTGGCACTTCAAAGATGTTGTTTCCGCTCAGAAATGCTCCGTAAATCGGAGTGTTGCCGGCACTCTGCGGCAGAATTTGCTCCAGGTCACCATAATATATACTCACTCTGGCCAGAGAACCCATAGTGGCCTGTACACATTTAGGATTGAATGCGTCGACAGACGAATCGGAACACAGGATGTACCTGTAGCCGAACCAGTCTGCAATTCTGATAATGGTTCCCAGGTTTCCGGGATCGCGGATATTATCAAGAGTGATCACAAGTGACCGGTCAGCGATATACGCGCTGAACTTCGATTCAGGAATAACTACTGTGGCGAGCACCTGGTTGGGAGTGGTAAGCAGACTTATGCCGGCCAGTTCTTTTTCTGTAACACGATGTGCCTCAGCAATTTTACTGATCAGGTCGGTATTCGCCTCCATCCATGGTCCGGTTGCAAACAACTGGTCAATTATAAGCTTGCTGTTTGCAATATCTCTTACGATTTTTGGCCCTTCTGCAATAAATCTGGCGTGTATTTCCCTGAATTTTTTTGCATGCAGGGACTTGACATATTTAGCGGTGTTTTTTGTCAACATGTTTCAGGCAAAAATAAAAAGAAATCCCGACATGAAGCCGGGATTTCTTTTTAATAACCATTCAAAAAAATATTTGCTTATTCGGCTATAACTTCAAATTTGATATCTACTTTAATATCCTTGTATATATTAATTTTGGCCGAATATGTTCCGAGTTCTTTAACGCTTTCACCGTCCACTGTAATTTTTTTACGGTCTATATCATAATTAAACTGAGTTTTAATAGCATCGGCAATTTGTATGGCGTTTACCGAGCCGAATATTTTTCCGGAGGTTCCTGCTTTAGCACCCACTTTCACTGTAATATTTTCGAGCGCCCTGGCAAGGGTTTCGGATTCTTTGCGTATTTTTTCTTCTTTAAAAGCTTTTTGTTTTATCATTTCAGTGTGTTCTTTTTCAGAAGAAGGGGTAAGCATCATGGCAAAACCTTTTGGAATAAGATAATTCCGGGCATAACCATTTTTTACCTTTACTGTTTCGTTGGCATAACCTAAGTTGGGGACATCTTGTTTTAAAATCACTTTCATATTATTTTCCTCCTTATTTTAATAAATCGGCAACATAAGGTAATAAAGCCAAATGACGCGCTCTTTTAATTGCTTTGGCGAGTTTTCGCTGGTATTTTAAAGATGTTCCTGTAAGCCGGCGCGGAAGTATCTTACCCTGCTCATTAATGAATTTCAATAAAAAATCCGCATCTTTATAATCGATGAATTTAATGCCGTGTTTTTTGAAACGGCAGTATTTTTTCTTTTTAACATCTACATTGATAGGAGTTAAATATCTGATTTCGCTATCGTTTTGTGCCATAATTTTTCAGGTTTGGGTTTTACAATAAGATTAAACTTTTTCTTTGTTCATTTTTTCAGCACGTTTTCTTTCCCTGTATGCGACAGCATGTTTGTCAAGAGCAACGGTGAGAAAACGGATAAGCCTTTCGTCGCGTTTGAATGCAATTTCCAGATCGGCAATTACACCGGGCTCTGATGTGAACTCGATCAGATGGTAAAACCCTGATGATTTTTTCTGAATGGGATAAGCAAGTTTGCGTAAACCCCAATTTTCCGATACCACAATTTCGGCCTTCTTTTCTGAAAGGAAATCATGGTATTTTTTTACCGCTTCCTTTACCTGATCTTCAGATAAAACGGGAGTTAAAATGAAAACGGTTTCATAATGTTTTGTCATTTCCTTGATGGTTTAAAAATTATTAATTCAATTATATTCCCAATTTTGGGAGTGCAAAGATAAACAATATTTCGATTTCTGAAAGCTTTGTATAAATAATTTATTTTAAGAATATGCCGAATATGCCGTGTGAGGCAAAAAGCCAAACTCTTTGATATGCTTGTTTCCAAAATGCTTTTCAGCAGGTTGATCACCACGAATATTTTACAGCAAACTCCTCTTTTGCATCTATGCAAGCTCCTGTATGAGCTTATTCCTTCTGCAAAAACGAGTTTTTCTGCAAACACCAAGTTTAGATTTAATTTTCTTTTACACCATGCAGAAATAGTTTAATTTTGCCGATAATTCTAAAGTGTTATATAAAAAATTTATATGTCTAGTTTTTTAAAGTTTTTCTTAGGCACCAAATCCGACCGGGATATTAAAGGTTTGAGACCGGAAATGGAGCATATACATGCTGCTTATGAAACTATTTCTCAATTATCAAATGATGAGCTAAGAGCCAAAACCCTTGTGTTTCGTGAACAGATAAAAGAATTTATTGCCGGAGATGAGCAGGTGGTGGTATCACTGAAAGACAGTGCGGAAAATGATGAAGCACTTTCTGTTGACGAAAAAGAAAAAATCTACAGAGATATTGACCAGCTTGAAAAAAATATCTATGATAAAATTCAGGAAAAGCTGAATGAGATCCTTCCCGAAGCTTTTGCCGTGATGAAAGAAACAGCCAGAAGGTTCAAAGAAAATGAGCAGGTAGAGGTAGAGGCTACAGCTATGGATCGTGACCTTGCGGCAAAATACGATAGTGTGAATATTGAAGGAAATAAAGCCTATTATGATACCTCATGGATGGCCGGTGGAAATATGATACGATGGGATATGGTGCATTATGATGTACAGCTGATAGGAGGTATGGTGCTGCATCAGGGGAAAATTGCCGAAATGGCCACCGGTGAAGGAAAAACGCTTGTTGCAACCTTGCCGATCTACCTGAATGCATTATCCGGAAAAGGCGTGCATATTGTCACGGTAAATGATTATCTGGCCAAACGTGACTCGGAATGGATGGGTATGTTGTTTTTGTTCCACGGACTCACCGTCGATTGCATCGACAGGCATGAACCCAACTCGGAAAACCGGAAAAAGGCATACCTGGCGGATATTACCTATGGCACCAACAATGAATTCGGGTTTGATTACCTCAGGGATAATATGACCCGTTCGCCGGAAGAGCTTGTTCAGCGTCAGCATAACTATGCCATAGTGGATGAGGTTGACTCTGTCCTGATTGATGATGCCCGTACCCCTCTTATTATTTCAGGGCCTACACCTAAAGGTGAAAATCAGGAGTTTGAAGCGTTCAAACCTAATGTTCAAAAAGTGTACAATGCGCAGCGTAACCTGGTCACCAGTATTTTAGCCGAATCAAAAAAGCTATTGTCGCAGGAGCCGTTAAGCGCTGAAAATGAAAAAGAAGGAGGAAAATTACTTTTGCGGGCACATCACGGACTGCCCAAAAACAAAGCATTGATCAAGTTTCTCAGCGAACCCGGTATGCGCTCCCTGATGCAGAAGACGGAAAACTTCTATATGGCTGAACAGAACAAACACATGCATATTATTGATGATGAACTGTTTTTTGTCATCGATGAGAAAAATAACTCTGTTGATCTTACCGAAAAAGGTGTTGACATTATTACCTCGGGAACCGATGACCCCCGCTTTTTTATTCTGCCGGATATTGGCAGTGAAATAGCCGAACTGGAAAAGCAAAACCTTGCCGAGAGCGAAAGGCTGAAAAGAAAAAATGAATTACTGCAGGAATATGAACTTAAATCCGACAGGGTACATACGGTAACACAGCTGTTAAAAGCATATTCGCTCTTTGAGCTGGATGTGGACTATGTGATCATTGACAATAAAATAAAGATCGTTGATGAGCAGACTGGTCGTATCATGGAAGGACGGAGATGGTCGGATGGCCTGCACCAGGCCGTGGAAGCGAAAGAAAATGTAAAAATCGAAGCCGCCACGCAGACCTATGCCACCATCACCCTGCAGAACTACTTCCGTATGTATAAAAAACTGGCTGGTATGACGGGTACTGCTGAGACTGAAGCGGGAGAGCTATGGAATATCTACAAATTGGATGTTGTTGTTGTTCCTACCAATAAACCGGTTATCAGAAAGGATTTTCAGGATTTGGTGTTTAAAACCAAAAGAGAAAAATATAATGCTGTTATAAAGGAAATCGAAGATCTGGTAAATAAGGGCCGTCCGGTGCTGGTGGGGACCACCTCGGTAGAAATTTCCGAGTTGCTGAGCAAGATGCTGAAACTCCGCAAGATCAGGCATAATGTACTGAATGCGAAACTTCATCAGAAAGAAGCTGATATCGTGGCAGAAGCCGGTTATGCAGGTACGGTTACCATTGCAACCAACATGGCCGGTCGTGGTACCGACATTAAGTTGGGGCCTGGAGTTAAAGAGGCCGGAGGCCTTGCCATTGTTGGTACTGAACGGCATGAGTCGAGGCGTGTCGACAGGCAGCTTCGCGGACGTGCGGGACGTCAGGGCGATCCCGGTACCTCCCAGTTCTTTGTTTCACTGGAAGATGACCTGATGAGAATGTTCGGGTCGGAACGCATTGCGCGCACTATGGACCGGATAGGCCTCAAGGAAGGCGAAGTGATCCAGCATAGCATGATCACCAAATCCATTGAACGCGCCCAGAAAAAAGTCGAAGAAAATAACTTTGGAATACGTAAACGACTGCTTGAATACGATGATGTGATGAACTCACAACGTGAAGTGGTTTATTCAAAAAGACGTCATGCCCTTTATGGCGACCGTTTGGCCATTGATATTGCCAACATGTTTTACGATGTGAGTGAATATATTGTCAATGAGCACCAGGAACAACGTGATTATGAGGGCTTTAAGATTGATTTGCTGCGAAATTTCGGCATTGAATCTCCTTTTGATGAAAAGGGTTTCTTTTCGACCAATGCAGAAAAAATGACGGATGAGTTATACGAACTGGCCTATAAAACCTATCGGCATAAAGCTGAAATCATTGCCACCGAATCTTATCCGATCATTAAGGATGTTTATGAAAACAACCCGAAACGGTATGAGAATATTGCTATCCCGATTACCGACGGAACCAAAATGATACAGGTGGTTGCCAATCTGCGCCGCTCTTATGAAAATAAAGGTAAGGATGTTACCCTGGCCATTGAAAAGGGCATTTCGCTTGCCATTATTGATGATGCATGGAAAGATCATCTGAGGGAAATGGACGACCTGAAACAGTCTGTCCAGAGCGCCACTTATGAACAAAAGGATCCTTTACTGATCTATAAATTCGAATCGTTTCAGTTGTTTAAAAAAATGGTACAGAAAGTCAATAAAGAAATTGTATCATTTTTGGTCAAAGGCAATTTGCCTTTCAGAAATGCTGAAAATGTGCAGGAAGCCCGGCAAAGCAAGACGGATATGAGCAACCTTAAAGCCGGACGCGACGAAGGTATGGAACAGGCACGAAATCAAAGGACTTCGGAGGTACAAAGAACAGAACCCGTAAAAGCAGAGAAAAAAGTGGGAAGGAACGATCCCTGCCCCTGCGGAAGCGGTAAAAAATATAAGAGTTGTCATGGTGTGGGGCAATGATAATTAGTTGTGAACATTGAGATATCGTAGCCTTAAGCATTTAATATTAAGAATTAATATACGTAAAAAGTACTTATTATCATTCCGTAATAGCGGATTTGTTAAACCGGGCATTAATATAAAAAACAGATGCGGAAATATATTGTAGTTACGGGTGCAGCGGGGTTTATCGGGAGTTGTATGGTGGGAAAGCTCAATAACAAAGGTATAAAAGATATCGTTATTGTGGACGATTTTCACAAAGGGTACAAACTCGATAACATCAACAGAAAAGCCTATTCCTTGCATATACAGCGGGATGTCTTTTTTGAATGGTTCCGTGAGAATCATAAAGAGGTGGAATTTGTCTATCATTTGGGGGCACGTACCGATACCACTGAATTTAATATCACTATCTTTAATGAGCTTAACCTGAATTACAGTAAAACCATGTGGCAGTTATGTACAGAGTTCGGAATACCCCTGCTTTTTGCATCCTCTGCGGCTACTTATGGTATGGGGGAATACGGTTACCTGGATGATGATAACCTGATCCCTTTACTGAAGCCACTCAACCCTTACGGAGAATCGAAAAATGAATTCGACAAATGGGTGATTGAACAAACCAGTACACCACCTTTCTGGGCAGGACTTAAATTTTTCAATGTTTACGGGCCTAATGAGTACCATAAAAGCCGAATGGCATCCGTTGTGTTTCATACGTTCAACCAGATCAACGAAACAGGACGCATGCAGTTGTTTCGTTCCCATAATCCTAATTTTGCTGATGGCAAGCAAATGAGGGATTTCATCTATGTGAAGGATGTGGTGAAGGTCTGCCTGTTTTTTTATCTTAACCAGAAAAACCCGGGAATTTATAACCTGGGAACCGGAGAAGCACGCACGTTCTGGGATTTGGCTACCAATACCTTTAAATCAATGCATGTAAGCCCGAAAATTGATTTTATTGACACCCCGCTTGATATCCGTGACAAATACCAGTATTTTACGGAAGCCAAGATGAATAAATTAATAGCAGCAGGATACGATCTGGGCTTTGTTTCCCTGGAAGAAGGAATTGAAGATTATGTGCAATCCTATCTTTTGAATAAGCAGTTTTATTAAAATTGCACTGTCTTACTTAGATTAAATCTAAAATACTGCCGGAATGTTTTCTTTATTTTTTCTGTACGCTATACTGTATAGGGTTTTTTATGGATGTAACGGGGGTCAACATTTTTGTTTATTGATAAATTCATTTTAACATTATTTAAATTAGTAAGTTTGCACAAAATTTCAATAAACCAAATACAAACTTTAAATTATTATAATTATGTCATGTAATTGTTCAAAGGCTGCCAAGCCCGATCTTAGCCTATACGGGATCGAAAATGTTCAGGAAGTATATCATAATTTGTCTTACGATGAATTATTCGTTCACGAAACAGATGAAAAACTGGAGGGTTATGATAGGGGTTTTGTAACCGATACAGGCGCTGTTAATGTTGATACGGGTATTTTTACCGGACGTTCACCCAAAGATAAGTACATTGTCAGGGAATCTGAAAATGAAGGTAATGTTTGGTGGGCCAGCCCTGAACGTAAGGGTTCGGATAATAAACCCATCTCCGAAGCGACATGGGAGCACATGAAAGGTATTGCTAAAAAACAGTTGAACGGAAAAAAGCTTTATGTCAGTGATGCTTTTTGTGGTTCAAATCCAAATACACGTATAAAGATCAGGGTAATAACCGAGGTGGCCTGGGCTTCGCATTTTGTAAAAAATATGTTCATACGTCCGAGCGAAGAAGAATTGAAGGATTTTACCCCGGATTTTGTTGTGTATCATGCCTGTAAGGCTACTAATCCGCAATGGAAAGAGCAGGGGCTCAACAGCGAAGTATTCGTTGCTTTCAATCTGAAAGAACGCATGGCCGTGATCGGTGGCACCTGGTATGGGGGAGAAATAAAAAAGGGGTTCTTCTCCGTGATGAACTATTTTCTGCCACTTAAAGGTATTGCCTCTATGCACTGCTCTGCCAATATGGGAAAAGACGGCGATACGGCTATTTTCTTCGGCTTGTCGGGAACCGGAAAAACAACACTCTCTGCCGACCCCAAACGTTTTCTGATCGGAGACGATGAACATGGCTGGGATGAAGAAGGAATCTTTAACTTTGAGGGTGGCTGCTATGCTAAATGCATCAACCTCAGCAAAGAAAACGAACCGGATATCTACAATGCCATCAAGCGGGACGCACTGCTCGAAAACATTGTATATGACAATGAAACCGGTGTCATTGATTTTAAAAGCAATGCAAAGACCGAAAACACCCGTGTTTCCTATCCGATATATTTTATAAACAACATCGTAAAGCCTGTTTCCAAAGGCCCGCATCCAAAAAACATAATTTTTCTTACGGCCGATGCTTTTGGTGTTCTTCCTCCTGTTGCAAAACTGACCTATGATCAGACCATGTATCATTTTTTAAGCGGGTATACCGCTAAAGTAGCCGGTACCGAGCGCGGGATCAAAGAACCCACACCTACTTTTTCTTCTTGTTTCGGAGCTGCTTTCCTGTTGTTGCATCCCACAAAATATGCACAGGAACTGGCAAAAAAAATGAAGGAACACGGCTCATCAGCCTACCTGGTCAATACCGGGTGGATAGAAGGTCCTTACGGAGTAGGCCGAAGAATAGATATCCCCTCAACACGTGCCATCATCGATGCCATTCTTGATGGTACGCTTGTTAATGCGGAATACGAAGAATTACCCGTTTTCGGATTGATGATCCCGAAGTCAGTTAACGGAGTTAACTCCAAAATCCTGAACCCGAGAAATATCTGGGCGGATCCCGAAGCGTGGGATGCTGCAGCAAAAAACCTGGGCGAAAAATTTATTAAAAACTTCAACAGTTTTACGGATAACGAAGAGGGTAAACGCCTGGTGGCAGCCGGCCCGAGAATTTAATCACGATATAGCCTCTTGAAGGCTTGTCTTATCTTTGCTAATAATTATAAGTCCGGATATGACGATATATACCGGACAATATCAAACTTTTGCCTGGCATCCGGACGGAAACACATCGTTTGAACCCGATAGTTCAGTTTTGAGACCGTCCCGGATAAGTACGGCAGGCTTGTGAAGCAGAAAAGGCCTATGAATATTTCTGTTAAATAATTTTGTTTTATGAAAAAGCACTATATTTTTAGTGGTGTCAAAATATTACATATCTATCAGTACTATCGGA
>DAOORA010000032.1:0-47697 GCA_035389045.1 Bacteroidales bacterium
TTAAACAAGCTCACGGTTCAAAGTATAATTGGAAGACTTCTTTTCTTTTTGAGAGCTACATTTATTGTTTCATTGGTGATATTTATATCTGCACTGTTATAAAGAAATTTTTCATAATGGGATTGGTCAGAGATACTGCTATATCTGCCAATATTATCTCTGAATTATTAATTTTTGTTTTTTCGTCCATTCGTTGGATATGATTTCAATTACATAAACACCGATTCTCAGATCACCTGTTAATATTTGTGTCTGGCCTGATTTGATGTGTTCCGTCCGTACCAATATCCCCGACAGATTATAAATATTCAGTTTTATGTGAGCATTATTGAAACTGTTAGTTTTCACAGTGACAAGATCGGAAGCAGGGTTAGGGAAGACAGTGAATAGCTCATCAATAATATTTTCATTGACCCCTGCAGGTTCCTTTGTCATTTTTAGGATTATTCCTGCATAACCGACTGCATAGCCTGTATTAGCGCCGATAAAAAACACAGAATATAACGAACTGGTTATTCCAATGTTATCTTCGATCCAGGAGGTGCCGGCATCTGAGGTTCTTAATACGGTGCCGCCTCCGCTCACAACCCAGCCATGATTTGCATCGGTGAAAATGACAGATTGTAAACTGTGGCCAACTCCTCCTTGTTGTAAGTTCCATGTCAGGCCTGCGTCGGTCGTTTTTATTATGGTTCCGTATCGTCCCACGGCATACCCCGTGAGAACATCCGTGAAATAAACAGACAGCAGGTCATGGTAAATGCCGCTTGCCTGAACGTTCCAGTTAGCACCACCATTATTAGTTTTTAAGATCTTGCCAAAATTACCAACGGCATATCCGGTATCAACGCTGGTGAAAAAAACTGATCTCAGATCGTTTGAAATCCCGCTTAACTGCGGGATCCAGGTAGCGCCTCCGTCTGTGGTTTTTAATATTCTTCCGTAGTCACCAACGATATAGCCGATAGTGGTGCTGGGGAAATATACCGAATATAAAATACTGGACGACTGGTCTCTGAGCATGACCCAGGTTGTTCCGCCATTTACCGTTTTGAAGATCACACCAGTTTCAGTATATATACAATTGTCGCCTCCCACGGCATAACCGGTATCGGTATTGACGAAAAAAACCGAATTCAGGTCGCAGATAGGCGCCCATGGCTTTGTGGAGCCTAATTCTGCCCAGTTTGCGCCACCATCTGTTGTTTTTAAACAGGTTGACCGGTTACCCACCGCATAACCCGTATTTTCATCAGTGAAATACGTAGAATTTAAATGCTGGTTAGTGACCGGATTGGTCTGTTGAACCCAGTTCAAACCGGCATCAGTAGTTTTAAGAATGGATCCGCCAACTCCGGCAGTCCAGGCGGTATTGTCATCTGTAAAAAAAATGGATTTGATGCCAAGCATGGTGATACCTGTTATTGCCGTCCAGTTTATGCCTCCGTCGGTGGTTTTCCAGATTCTGCCATACACACTTTCTGCAGCATAACCGGTATCTGAACTGGTAAAATACACCGTGTTGAAAAGTTCTGTACATGCACATGACTGAACCGTCCAGTTTGCACCGGCATCAACTGTTTTTAGCAGTGTTCCACTCTGACCGACAACATATCCGGAATCAGCATCCGTGAAATGAACTGATTGTAAAACGCCAATATTTCCTGCGGTTTGAGGAACCCAAGTAGTTCCGGCATCGGTTGTCTTATATATTATTCCATAATAAGTAGCCGTGCTAAAACCAACAGCATAACCGGTATGAGCATCCGTGAAAAAAACTGAATTAAAAAAATCTGTGGTGTTGGTTGTATGTACCGTCCAGTTTAAGCCGGCATTAATCGTTTTTAATATTTTACCATTAATACCTGCAGCGTAACCGGTATCAGCAGATATAAAATAGACTGAATTCAGATTATCTGTTGTATTCAAGTTGCTTATCAGCAAGGTCCAGGTTGTACCACCGTTGATTGTCTTTATAATTTTACCCATTCCGCCAACAGCATAACCTGTGTTTGCATTGGTAAAAAAAACAGAAGTAAGATATGTGTTTATTCCGCTGTTTTGTATGGCCCAGGTGGTTCCGCCATTGCTTGTTTTCATAACGGTTCCCATACCTCCTACGGCATAGCCCGTATTGGGATCAGAGAAATATACAGAGTTCAGGTCATTACCCTGTGGCAGGGGATGCTGAATTTCCCATGTGCCGGGCTGGGCCTCAGAATAACTGATGATTACAAAAATTAAACTGATAAGGAGTAGTGCTTTTTTCATTTTATGGCTGTTTCTTTTTAATGTGGCGAAATAGTTATTTAAAAATTGTTTTGATTTTGCTGGAATATATTACTCAATTATATATTGCTTCAAAATGTCACTTTAAATCGTCCCCCTTTATAGCATAGTGTGTCGAAGAGTGACAATCCCGGTCTACTTCGACACGATTCTTTTTCCACTTTCGTTCAAAGAGAACCGGCTCAGCCTGACCAGACAAACCTTTTGATATGTTGCTTTTTGAAAAATTCAAAACAGTTTCTTAGAATTAATTTTATCTGCCTAATGTTATTTACGTGGTTTTTTAAAAAAGTCGGCAAAATAAAGAAACTGGTATTGTAATGCATTACTCCAGTATTCTCTTGTATGTTCGCCGGGCCTTTCAATATAATCATGTTTGATATTTAATTTAAGCATTTTCTCGTGAAGTTGCCTGTTTACATCAATAAAGAAATCATCGACACCGCAGTCGATAATCATTTCCGGCCGGTTGTCTTTGACTTGTGATAACTGATATATTATTGTGTTTTTTTCCCAGTTTTCGGGAAATCGTTCAATAGCACCGAGACGTTCGGTTAAATCCCAGTTAGTGTAAAACGGACGGAAATCCACGCCACCGCTCATGCTTCCGCAGGCGCCGAAAATATCCTGATGCCGTATCGCCAGATACAAAGCTCCGTATCCTCCCATGCTTAATCCGGTTATGGCACGGCCTTCATGGCTTTTTACCGTATTGAAAGCGCTGTCGATGAAAACCACCAGTTCTTTGGAGATATATGTTTCGTATTTCATTGACGGATCAACTGGACTATCCAGGTACCAGCTTGAAAAACCTCCGTCAGTGCCAATAATTATCATATTATACTGGTCGGCAAATTGCAGAACTTCCGGAAAAAAATTTATATAAGTTGCATAATTTCCGCCGTAACCGTGCAAAAGATAAAGGACAGGATAGGGGAGACCTGTATTGTTGTAATTAAGGGGAGTGATCACACAGGTACTGATATTTTTATTCATTGAGGGGCTGTGTACTGTCAGGGTATCAACATGCGCCGCATTCAGCGATAATGCGCTGATTATGAAGGTTACAGCTATTAATAAATGAAAATGAAATTTCAAAGAATAATAGTTCACGGAGATGTTTTTTTTATTCAACAGCCGCATTGATTTCATGTTTGCAAACACTATTTATCAGCACTTTCAAGTATCAGTTTTACCACATCATAACTAACTGCATCGAACATGTCTTCCACGTTGTTGGTGTAATCAGAGTTATGGCTCATAATGGCATCTTTGACCATAAACGCTTTGTAATCGTTGTTTTGGGCGCCGATCCATGTCGCCAGCACACAACCCACTGCGCTTAATCCGCACAGGAATAAGGTATTGCTTCCCTGTTCTTTGATAACATTGTCCAGATCGGTTTTATTAAAGCCATCACCGTATGTTTTTATTATTTTCGGGTCGTCGGCTTTTATCAATACCGAAGCCGGAAATTCAAACAGTTCCGTACCCGGTGCAGGGCCGGATTCTTTATCGTGATGGTATATCCTGATAACCGGATAGCCGTGTTTCCGGAAAAGTTCGATCAGCCCGTTAATGTAATACAAAGCCACTTCTTTCTCCCTTTCAGGAACCATCTTCAGGTATACGTTTTGAATGTCAATTATAAGAAGTGCCGGTTTAATTTGTGATTTGGCCTGTCCTTTTGTATCCTGCGAAAATGCATGGCCTGAACAGGCAACCAACAGGAAGGCAATAATCATAGATATTTTTTTCATTTCAATGTGTTTTGGATTTATTACTTTTTTTTAATTTAATAGTAACATATTCCCAGGGCATGTTGTCCGTATCGCCTTCAAAGTTATTGAAAAAATCCTCAGGTGATTTAAGGATAATTCTTTTTCTGCATTGAAAATGGACAACTCCTCCGCAGACATGGCTTTTATTGGTATAAAAATGTTTTTTATCATCCATGGCAATTGTAATATCACCTACTTCGGGATTGGAGTGTGCGGAAGACGAAATTAAACAGATCCATCGGGCATTTTCAAGTTTTATCCAGCCGGAATCTTTTAACCGGAAGGAAAACATAAAATAGTCTTCAAAAACATTAGTAACAGGTTTAAGCAATCCTGACAACGTGTCAGGGATGAAATCAATCATACGTGATGCCGTTTGCTCCAGCCATTTTTGTTGTATGGCAGGGCTGAATTTAGCAGTGTCTGTGTGTTGTGCCGTTACTTCATTAAACTTAATAAACAGCGATGCAAGGAGATAAATGAATATCAGAAAAAGTCGGTGGTAATTTGACATACACTATTTTATTTTTTTTAATGGTCTTTTTTTGATCATACCGCCTCTTGCATCTTTAATACTGTGCATGACAAGAAACGCATTTTTATCGATTTTATCCACTTCCGTCTGGAGTTTGCTAAGTTCGAGCCTTGTAATCAAAGTATAGACAATATCCGTTTCTTTTAATTTTTCGCCACGGGCGGCATAACCTTTTTTTCCTGTGTATAAGGTACATCCTCTTCCGAGGTTTTCGATCACCGCCATCCGGATATCTTCACTAAAATCCGAGATGATGGTCACACCAATATATTCTTCTATGCCATCAACAATAAAATCAACGGTCTTGGAAGCGGCAAAATACGTCAATATAGCGTAAAGCGCTGTCTCTACCGACAGAATGATTGCGGCAACAGAAAATATTATGATATTAAATATCAGGATTATATCACCAATGCTGATGGGAAGTTTACGGCTGAGGAATACGGCAAGTACTTCGGTGCCATCAAGTACGGAGCCTCCCCTTATGGCAAGGCCTATGCCCAATCCCAGGAAGAATCCCCCGAAGAGCGCCACCAGAAGTTTGTCGGACGTCACAGCGGGGTAAGGAATGACCTGAACAGCCAGTGCAAGCATTACGATAGCTAAGATACTACGATAGGCAAATTGTTTGCTGACGCTTGAAAAACCGAGTATCAGAAAGGGAAGGTTAATTATGATCAGCAGCAGCGACAACGGAAGACCGGAAACAGTGGAAATGATGAGCGAAATACCTGTAACACCTCCGTCGATGAAATCAATGGGCATCAGAAACCCTTTTAATCCAAAACTGGCAGAAATTACACCAAGAAGTATAAAAAAGAAACCTTTTATAAACTGTTGAATTTCAATTTTGGCGTATTTTTGTTCTTTCCTGACTAAGGAAGGCGAAGGCTTGATTTTTTTTCGCCGGATATTGTAGCGGGTTGCTTCGGTTATGATGTACTGAAATATTGATTTCATTTATGATTATTTAGTGTTTCAAGTATTTGGTCCGATTCCATAGTTATGATTCCTGACTTTGTTGATTTTGCGCATAGCACCATGGCTTCGGCCACCTTTGCGGCATCTATGCCCCGGTATTTTTTCATTGAACCGATAAATAAAAAACCAAAAACCTTCATAAACCCTTTCCCCATCAGTTCGCCGAAACGGAATTCCTGTCTTTTACCCATCAGCATCGACGGCCTTAAAATAATCAGTCCGTTCTTACATACTTTTTTCAGGTCTTCTTCAACTTTGCCTTTGGTACGCAGGTAAAAGTTTCCGGAGTTACTGTTTGCCCCAATGGATGAAATGTACACAAATTTTTCTGCCACTGACCGTGCGGCCATTTCAGCGACAGTAATTACGTAATCATGGTCGGCCTTATAAAAATTTTGCTGGCTTCCTGCTTTTTTTATGGTGGTGCCAAGGCAGCAAAAAACATGCTGTGCATCAGTGTTGCCAATAGTTTCAATCGCATTGAAATCAATGATCTTCTCGATGAGTTTGGGGTGCACAATTCCGGTGGATTTGCGTACCCATATCTCTACTTCCTTGTAAAAGTAGTCCTTCAGTAAAAGCCGGAGGCAATGTCCGCCGGTCAGTCCGCTTGCCCCGATCAGCAGGGCTTTCATGTTAGTTTCCATCTGTATGTTTTTTGATCAGTTTATCTATTTGATCAGCAATTTCCTTTTCGGTATCCGTCTTATGTACTTCGATAATATGTGTCGCATTATTATAATAATTTTCCCGTTCAGCAAGGGTTTGCATGATGTATGATTTCAGATTTTTTTTATCAGACAGCAACGGACGGTCGTTAAGATGATGCTGCAGGCGTTCAAAAAGGAGGTCAGGTGATAATTTTATATAAATGGTGATGCCGTTTTTATTCATGCGATCCATGTTTCCGGAGTAGCACGGAGCGCCCCCTCCGCTAGCAACGACCAGATTTTTATCAATGGTGAAAATTTCTGACAGGAGGTCCCTTTCCATTTCACGAAAGGTGCACTCTCCATGCAGTTCAAAAAGTTTAGTTATGGTTTTACCGGATTTTTTTTTGATCAATATGTCCATGTCGAGAAAATGCCATGATAGCTTTTCTGCAAGCATACTGCCTATGATGGTTTTGCCACTACCCATAAATCCTGTAAGAAAAACCTTCATGATGTTTTACTGATTTCCAAAGTTAGCTATTATTTAGATCATATCACTTCGTTTTTTTTGCGATATGGATAAGACCGGAAATTTCAATTTTAATAATACTATCTTTGTGATATGATTTCATATTATTAAGAGCCATTATAAATAATAATATTCTATGATCCCTTTTTCTCCTCCGTATATCAGTGAAGATGCCATCAGAGCAGTGGAAGAAGTTTTGAGGTCTGGCTGGATCACCACCGGACCTGTTACGAAACGTTTTGAACAGGAACTTTCTGACTATTGCAAAAACAAAAAGACTCTATGTCTTAATTCTGCAACGGCCGGGCTGGAACTTGTTCTGCGATGGTTTGGAGTAGGTGCAGGCGATGAAGTGATCATACCGGCATATACCTATTGTGCCACTGCCAATGTGGTAGTGCATTGCGGTGCGGTGCCTGTAATGGTGGATACGAATACAGGTGATTTTAATATTTCGGTGGAGGCGATACGCCGCGCCATAAGTCCAAGAACCAAAGTGATCGTTCCGGTTGATGTTTTTGGAATACCCTGTGATTACAATGAGATCAATGACCTGGTACGGGAACCCTCTGTGATGAAATTGTTCCAGCCTCAGAATAAGGTTCAGCAAATGCTGGGGCGCATTCTGGTCATGTCTGATGCTGCCCATTCGGTGGGAGCGACCTATCAGGGAAAAAGAACGGGAGCATTGACAGATATTTCGGTTTTTTCGTTTCATGCGGTGAAAAACCTTACGACTTCCGAGGGTGGAGCTGTTGCATTAAATCTTCCGGAGCCTTTTGACTGTGAAGAAATATACAAGCAAATGAATATGTTGAGTTTGCACGGGCAAAGCAAAGATGCCCTGGCAAAGACCATAAAGAAAGGCTGGAGGTATGATGTGCTCGAAGCCGGCTATAAAATGAATATGACCGATATTCTTGCAGCCATCGGATCGTCTCAATTAAAAGAATATGAACATATTATGCAGCGACGCAGACATATTTTTAACAGATATTCCAATGCCTTGAAACCTTTTGAATGGGCTGTGATTCCTGAACATGTAACAGGCAACAAACAGTCTTCGTTTCATGTATATAACCTCAAAATAAAAGGTGCGGATGAAACACAGAGGGACAGAATTATTGATTTCATGTTTGAAAAAGAGGTATTTGTAAATGTGCATTTTCAACCCCTGCCATTGCTGCATTTCTATAAAGAAAAGGGTTATAAAATATCTGATTTTCCAAATGCATATAAAAACTATTCATGCGAGATATCTTTGCCTGTTTTTTATAACATGACCGATGAGCAGGTTAGTGAAGTGGTAGAAACACTTATATTTGCCGTTGAAAAAATACAGGCTTGATGTGTAAGCGGATTTTTGATATCTTTTTTGCGGTTATTGGTATTCTTACTGTTTTGCCCTTGATGGTTTTTTTATTTGTTTTGGTTGTTCTGGAAAGCAGGGGAGGATTTTTTTATGTTCAGAAAAGGGTTGGTAAAAATGGTATTGATTTCAAACTTTTGAAAATAAGGACCATGTATAAGGATGCGGACAAGAAAGGATTGCTCACTGTTGGTGAGGATGATAAACGGATTACCCGTATTGGCCGTAGTTTACGGGCATATAAAATTGACGAATTACCTCAGTTGTTCAATATTTTATCGGGCGACATGAGTTTTGTCGGCCCGAGGCCTGAAGTCCGCAAATATGTTGATTTATATAGTAATGAGCAGTTAAGGGTTTTGTCTGTCCGGCCCGGCCTGACTGATTTTGCCTCGCTTCTGTATTATAATGAGAGTAAACTGATGGGGGGATATCAAAACTATGAAGAAGTTTATATTAAGACCATAATGCCTCGAAAATTAAGACTTAATTTGATTTATATTAAAAAACATAATATTTGTCTTGATATGAAAATAATACTGAAAACGATACTGAAATGGTTCAGATAAAGGATTTGATTTCTGAAAAAGCATATGAAAGGCTTTTTCAGCTTTGGTTTCTCTGCTTTCCTTTTGGCGCTGGGTTTTTGGCATTTTCTCTGGTTTTTTTTACCATTTACCCGTTTCTGTTGTTGTCCGGGGTTTTATTTGTCCTGACTTTGTTTTTCAGGCCATTGAGAATGGATAAATTCTATTTTATTGTGCTGGGATTTTGGGGTTTCTGGCTAGCGTATGGTTTATTGCGGTTGTTTGTGCCTCCTGTAATTAACTTTAAAGATGCCATTTTTGATCTGCGGAGCCTTTTTATGTTTCTGCTTACTGTTTATATCGTTTTTCAATCAGTGAAAATACTAAGTTGGGAGAAGTTTAAAAAAAATATTGCGGATCTTTCGCTGGCGTTATTCACCGTATTTACGATCATCGGTTTTTTTGAATTTTTTACCGGCATCCATTTATTCGGAATGCACACCCTGAAAATCGTTGATCAGCCCGTTTCGAACTTCACGTATGCCCCGGTTTTTATTTTTGACAACCCGAATAACTTTGTTACCTATTATATTTTACTGTCTCTTTTTTTGATCTTATTTAATGAAAAAATCAATAAAAATACATGGGCGATGCTGGCCCTTGTATTGCTGAATTTCTTTTTTTCATACATATCTGATGCCCGCTTAGGAAAGATTTCTGCCGGCCTGATGTTTATTGGCGTGGTGTTTATATCCCGGTGGAAATTTAATATATGGCCTTATTTACTGGCCTTGGTATTTGCTGGGCTGTGTTTTTTATGGAATCCCTTGTTTTATGGGCCGATGTGGAAAGATGGTGCGAAATACCAGCTGAATGAGCTGACCTGCATACAAACCGATACAATGCTGAAAATAAGTTCTGTAAAAGCACTTACTGAGCGGTATTCTGAAGATACGCTTATAGCGAAGATCAGCGCATATAAAAAATCAAAAGGGGAGTCAGGTAACACCCGTATGGGCCTGATCAAGAACGGTATGTTTTTATGTAAACAAAGTAATTTTCTTGGCGTTGGCCCCGGGCAGTATATCAGCTATCATCGTATTAAACAGGTACCCGTAGATGTAGGAACCCAGTTAAGCGCACATTGCTGGCTTTTTGAAATTTTTTCACAGTATGGAATAATAATATTGGCAGGGTACTTAGCAATATTTTTGATTATTTCTGTCAAAGCCCTGGCAAAATTCAGAGCGACAAAGAACATGAGCGTGGTATTTCTGATGTGCATTCTGGTGTTATTTATTGTCAGTAATATCCCTTCTGCCTTCCTGTTGCTTGATATCAACTGGATGTTTACCGCACTGCTGCTGGTATTTTATAAAAATGAATTTTCCGGCTCATGATAAAGTTTCTGAAAAACATTTTATCGAAGTCGTTTTATAAAAATTTCATGGTGTTGCTTTCCGGGAATGCCGTGAGCCAGCTTATTCCTTTCCTTCTGGCGCCTTTTGTAGCCCGTCTGTACGGTCCTGAAGATTTTGCCGTCCAAACCAATTTTCTGGTATTAGCCGGATTATTTGCTGTGGTTGCCACCGGACGTTACGAGCTTGCCATTATATTGCCCAAAGACGAAAAAAAAGGAATGACCTTGTTCAACCTGTCGGTGATCATAATGATTGCTGTGACAATGTTATCTTTTATATTGTATTTTTTCAGGGGACAGATTGCCGTTTTATACAAAGCCGAAAAACTCAGCGAATATGTTATTTATGTGCCTTTGGCCATAGTCGGATTGGCAGGATATAACATCCTTTACAACTGGCTGGTCAGGCACCGGGAGTTTAAAAATATTTCCCTGAGCAAAATAGCACAGTCGTTGTTCGGGAATCTTGCTTATGTTGTTCTCGGCTATCTCATCGCCGGAGTAACCGGTCTTATCATCGGCTGGCTCATTGGCCAGTTGATTTCGCTTTTTATACTTTTATATAAAACTTATAGTTACCGGCAAGGGTTGCTGAAGTTCAACAAGGCTGAAATGAAAAGCACGGCCAGGGAGTACAAAAATTTTCCGATGATAAACTCGCTGCATGCCTTTACCGATTTCTTTGCAGGGCAATTTCTTCTGATAGGAATAATAACAAGGGAATACGGCCTGATCACCCTGGGTTTGTTTTCGGTAAGTTACCGCTACCTGATAGCGCCTATACAACTAGTGGCAGGCGCCGTGTCCCAGGTGTATTACCGGGATGCTACGGAAAAAATCAACATGGAGCAGAGAGCCATTCCTGTTTTTCATCAGACTTTAAAAATCTGCCTGTTGTTTGCTGTGCCTATGACCGTGGTAATCATGATATGGGGTGAGAAATTATTCACACTTTATCTTGGCCCGCAATGGACTGAGGCAGGCAAATATGCCCGGATACTCATGCCGGCCTTGTTTTTTAACTTTCTGGCTTCGCCGCTTTCTGCCACGCCGCTTATTTTTAAAAAACAGAGGAATGCATTTCTGATCACTCTTATTGGATATACCGTATGCCTGGGTTCGCTGATCGTATCATCATGGATGAAGATTTCATTTGCATACGCACTGGGGATATACACTTGCTTAATGGCTGCCTATTATCTTTTTTTACTGTTCTGGTACCGGCATTTATTAATAAAAAACTGATATGAACATTATCCTGACAGGACTTCCTTTGTTTGCCGGGCGGCTGTGTGATGAATTATCCTCATTCGACAAGAAGAATAAATATTATTTTTATAATACCTATTATTCACGGAAAGACCGTTTCAGGTTCATGCTAAGGCTTCCTTTTGCCGACAGGGTTGTATCTTTGAACGGGGTATCCGATCGCAGCGGTAGCCTGGACTGGGTTTTGCGATTCAGGAAAAAACTGGTGATGTTGTGGCAGGGAACTGATGTCATGCTGGCTGTTGAAAGGTATAAGGACAACTCGATATTAGCAAAATATATAAATTATGCCACCCATTATACAGATGCCGCATGGCTTGCTGAAGAGCTTTCGGCGATCCATATCCCGGCGGAACTATTGTATTTTAAAAGCGTGGTTAGTAATCCACATGCAGAAAAATTTAATGAAATCAATGCATACAGCTATATTCCGAAGGGCAGGGAACTTTTTTATGGTTTAGATATTCTACTGGCAGTTTTTAAAAATCTACCCGATACGAAACTGTACATTTATGGTACGGATGGTGCAGGCTTTGAAAAAACAGGCAATGTTTTTTATAAAGAATGGATGCCCATGGTCGACTACAAAAGAGAAATATCGAATCATGCAGTTTATATAAGACTTTCTCAACACGACGGTTTTTCGATGAGTGTGCTTGAAGCGCTGGCTAGCGGTTGCGAAGTTATTTGGAATCATCCATTGAAAGATTGTCATTATTTACAAGGTAATGAAAAGGAACTTACTGCTTTAATCTGCGAAATAAAAAAGACCATTATCAATCGGGATCAATTTAGAAATAAGGACTCGGCAAACAGAATAAGAGAGAGGTTCGGTAAAGAAAAGGTATTACAGGCTTTTATTGATAAAATAACCAGATGAGAAAAACACATTTGAAAAATATTATTGTTGCATTTGTTACGAGTTTGGTTTGCACTATAATTTGTTTTACTATTCATATAATACCGCAGTCGAACAGTATGATAAATTTCAAAACCGATAGTATTAATACCAGTAAAACTAGTATTTCAAATGATTATTTGTCGGCTGTAATTGTATACCATAAAACGGAACCGGCTTTTGCAAAACGACCGCTGACAACTTTTCTTATCGAAGGATTTTCAAAAATAACTTCTTTAAACCTTGGTTTATCTTTTACGATCATAAACTTTTTTTTATTTTTTCTTGTTGGCATTCTTATTTTTTATGGTTCACTTGCATTGGGTAATCATTTGAAAGCGTCTGTTTTAAGTATTGTCTGCTTTTTCCTGAGTTTTACGGTGTTGTTTTCTTTTTTTCGCTCTAATTATTCGTATGATGAACCCCTTCAATATTTTTTTATTTTAATTGCATTGTTTGCTCTGTTTTACAAAAATTGGTTCGTTTATATTTTTAGTTTTTCTTTTGCCTTGATTGTCAGAGAAAGCAGTGTTTTTTTATTACCTTCTATCGCATTATTTTTATTTCCTGATAAAGAAAAAACAGAATCATTTATTAATTGGAAATACCTAAAAAGAATAATTGTTCTATCAATTCCTGTCTTTGTTTATTTATTGTTTTTGTTTGTTTACTTGACATATTTTAGAATATGGAATCAGTCAAAGACAGATATTTCAGGTCGCTTATCATATTTTCATTATAATTTTCAAGACGCCAACTTTTCAAATGAATCAATTATTTCATTATTCTTAGCGGTAGGACTTCATTTCTATTTTATTTTCTGGTATTTGAAAGATGCCGGGCTGACTCTTTTTGAAAGAAAACTGATTAAGTCTTTTATTCTGACACTTATTATTAACTCAGTTGTGATTCTTTTGGCAGCAAAAGCGCGAGAAATACGACTATTTGCATTGCCGTTACTCTTTGTTTGGCCAATTATAGGAAAAGTTGTTCTGTCTGAGTTTAAATTAATGAAAACAGGCTACAAGAATCTGAAAAATTTATTGTTCGTACCTTTGTTTTTATTTTTAAGTTTCATCAGCCTAATAATTTCAAATTATATCTATACGCTTACAGAACCGGATAGAAATGAGAATTTTTTTCATGAATATCTTGGAATTACCTTAGTTTTGATTTCATTACATTTTTTAATACGGTTCTTAGGTGGGAGAAGGCAAAAAAACAGTAAGCCTGATGCAAAAGAATAAAATACATATAGCCATTGTTGCCCCATGGTTTCCGCCTCTGACGGGCGTTGCCGTAAACCGTATTGCTGCGTTTGCAAAATACCTTAAAACCGCTGACACAGAAATCTCTGTTTTTACCATTGCGGAGAAAAATGCTGAAGCTTTTGAACATAATGATTTGTACAATGTGTACCGTGCCCCCAATACGGCAATATTGAAGTTCATAAAAACAAAGACAACGGATTCGAAATTTCTGCATTATACCAAAGTAATATGGAATGTCTGCATTCGTTACTTTATCAAGGATGAATACCTCGGCTGGCAAAAAAACACAGAAAAAAAACTGGAACAGGTACATGCTGAAAAACCTATTGATGTGGTGATCAGTTCGTTTTTCCCGGCAGCTTCCCATGCAGCTACTTATAATTTTCTGAAAGATAAACCCGGAATTTTTTGGGTGACAGATATGCGCGATGAGATGAGTTTTAATACGCTGAATTCTTCGTCAGTGAACGATTATTATCGCAAGGTGGAGCAATGGATTAATTGCAGGGCTAACATGGTGACTACTGTGAGCAAGCCGATTTTAGATAAGTATAAAGTCATACTGAAAAATATAAACCTGTTTGCCGAGATCAGGAATGGTTATGATCATAATCATCTTCCCAACAAGCATTTCAATGATATTTTTACCGTAATTTATGCAGGCACTTTTTATGGAAAAAGAAAACCGGATACTTTTTTTGAAGCGGTCAGGCAGCTTCATAATGAAGGCAGGATCGATTTCAGGTGGAAACTAAAATTGATAGGAGCAAACAGAAATTTTCATATTCCCGACTCTTTAAAAAACAGTGTAGAATTCTCTCCTTTTGTACCTAATGAAAAAATGATCCCCGAGCTGTTCAATGCAGATGCTCTTTTGTTTGTCAACCCGCCAACCGGTAATACCGGGGCGTTCACCGGCAAAATCTTTGAATACATTTCTACCGGCAAGCCCATGATACCTGTGACGGTGCTCCAAGATGTGGCAGCGGACCTGATCAGTGAATACGGCGTTGGTACACCGGTTGATTTTTACGATATTGAAGGGATAAAGCGATCGTTTTTGGCTGCTGCACAACTATGGAAAAACAAAAAAATGCTGGATATACCTGTAGAAAAGATAATGTTATTGCACCGGCGTAAACAGGTGGATATACTGTATGAAGCCATCATTAAAAACTTTAAGAAATGATAGTGCTTGTTGCCGGCCCCGAAGGTGTGCATGTGTTGAAATACTGCGAAATGATGCGGCGTTTTCAGGATCTAACAATGGTCTGCCTTACGGAAAAACCTTATGAAAATCCTTATGTTTCCGTTACGTATGCCTTTGAATTCCGGAGTTCAAATCCACTGCAACTGTTACAGAATTTTCTGAAACTTAAAAAAACAATAAAAAATATCAAACCCGGCCTTATCCATGTGCATCAGCTGAACCGTTTTGCTTTTGTTATTTCCCTGATTGCAAAAAAACTTTCCATACCTATGGTTGCCACGGCCTGGGGCAGCGATGTGCTTCTTATTCCTCAGAAAAACAGGTTTTACCGTCAGATAACAAAATACATACTGAAAAATAGCGGGTGTGTAACAGCAGATTCAAAACAAATGATTGACGCCATTCATGATGTTTATCCTGAGTGCAAAACCAAGTTTTGTATTTATGGAATTGATGTTATCGGATATGGAGTTAAGGAGAACATCATGTTTACCAACCGCCTGCACAAGCCCTTGTATCGTAACAACCTTATCATTGATTTGTTTGCTGGGTTCATCAGAAATCATCCCGGATGGAAGCTTGTTATAGGCGGAAGCGGAGAAGAAACAGAACTTCTGAAACAAAAGGTTGAGAATCTGAATCTTTCCGGCAACGTAATATTTACAGGCTGGCTTGATAAAGAAAAAAATGATGAATGGTATCGCAAAGCCAGAGTTTACATTTCTCTGCCTGAATCCGACGGCACTTCGATAAGTCTGCTGGAGGCCATGTCGGCAGGATGTATTCCTGTTCTGCCTGACATACCTGTGTCGCATGAATGGATCAAAAATGGTGAAAATGGCATCATCTGCGATTTGAATAAACCATCTCCCTTTGATGAAGTAATGAAAATTAATTTTGAAAAAGCTTCTGTGTTTAATTCTGATTTAATTTTGAAGTCGTTTACAAAAGAGCAATCATCGGAAAGATACAGGTCTATATATGATGATATCCTTAAGATAAATTTGCAGCGGTAAAATGAATATACTTCTGATCGATCATTATGCAGGTTCTCCCGGGATGGGTATGGAATACCGGCCGTATTACCTTGCTGAATATTGGATCAAAAGCGGACACCATGTTACCATAATAGCAGCTTCATATGCCCATGTCCGGACCAATCAACCGCAGGTAAGCGCCGATTGGGAGGAACAGGATCTTGACGGAGTTAATTATCTGTGGGTTAGAACAAAACCGTACAAAGGGAATACGGTAAAGCGATTTTATAACATTTTTGAATTTGTTCTCAAACTTTTTTTTAAAAGCAGATATATAGCCAGGTCTTTTACTCCTGATGTGGTGATTGCTTCGTCAACCTATCCCATGGATATATATCCCGCAAAACGTATTTCTGATATAAGCGGGGCAAAACTGGTTTACGAGATCCATGATTTGTGGCCGTTGTCGCCCATGATAATCGGCGGTTATTCAAAATATCATCCTTTCATTATGCTGATGCAGGCAGCAGAGAATTATTGTTACAGACATGCTGATGTTGTCATTTCCATCCTGCCCAAAACCCTCGATCATTGCGTTGCTCATGGATTGAATCCTGAAAAATGGCATCATGTCCCAAACGGGATTTATGTGGAGGATTCTTCCAATACCATTGAGATTCCTGCAGAGCACAAGGCTATCCTGGAACAGATACGAAAAAGGTTTGCTCATATAGTCGGATATACCGGTAACATTGGTTTGGCGAATGCCCTGGACACCCTGGTGCTGGCATCTTTAAAACTGTTAAGCATGAATACTGCGGTCGTAATGGTAGGAAACGGGCCGGAAAAGGAAAACCTTATAAAATTCAGTTCAGAAAAAAATGCCTCTAATGTGTTTTTTCTGGATGCTGTTCCCAAAAAGGCAATACCGGCGCTGCTGGCACAGTTCGATTTTTTATTCATCGGATGGCACGATCTGTTTGAATTATATAAATTCGGTATCAGCCCCAACAAACTTATGGATTATATGATGGCTGCCAGGCCTGTTATTCATGCCGTACATGCCGGTAACGACCTCGTTTCTGAGGCCGGATGCGGTATCACTGTAAAGCCGGAAGATGCGGACTCCGTTGCCGAAGCGGTCCAAAATCTCATCAGCATGAGCAACCAGGAAAAGATGCGAATGGGAGCGAACGGAAAAGCCTATGTGCTGAAAAATCATGAATACCAGGTAATTGCGGGGAATTATCTGGAAAGTATTGCTTTAGCAGATCATTCAGTCAGATGATGAAAGTAAAAACCAACATAGCGGAATGGATATTGATTTTACTGGCTTTCCTTATGCCGGTATGGGCAAAACTCGTACCCATTGTCATTGCCGTGTTGTTTCTTTTGTGGTTGGTCGAGGGAGGTTTTAAAAATAAATTTCACAACCTGATCCGAAACAAAACAGGACTGGTATTTATATTGTTTTATTTGCTGTATGTTGCCGGGATGATTTACACAAACGATATAGAACGTGGCCGGTTTGACCTTGAGGTCAAACTGTCGCTGTTCCTGTTTCCGGTATTATTCTTTTCCGGCAGTAAAAGCATTTCTGAAACCCGGATTTCCTATATTCTTAAAAGTTTCGTTTCGGGGTGCCTGGTGATCACTGTTTTTTTATTGGGCCGGGCGTTTTATTTTTATTTTCAAAACCATGAATTTGTAAGGCTGACCTATACTGGTCTTTCTTTTTTCATGTCGCCCAGTTATCTGGCCATGTACCTGAATTTTTCGGTCATGATAATTTTCTTTAGTTTCTTTGATGGGATAAAATCTAAGATCATTCTTTTTCTCCATGCATTTTTGATGTTATTTTTTGCCGGCTTCATTGTTCTTCTTTCGTCTAAATCCGGAATAATTACCATGGCTTTCAGTATCATTTTCATATTTATTTACCTGGTTATCCGAAAGAAATATTTTTTTCTTTCTGTGTTGACTTTGATTTTAATGGTTTCGGTTTTTCTTGTCTTAAAATTTGCTACGGTCACTACCGAAAGAATGATGACTGCCATTGACACATTTATGAATTACCAAACAGTTCCAAACACTGCTGAGGAAAGCACGTCGGAACGGATATTAGTCTGGAGGGCCTCTGCGGAAATTATTAAAAACAATCCTTTACTGGGTGTGGGTACCGGTGATGTCAAAGAAGAACTGCTGCACGAATATCAAAATGAGCACATCTCGTATGCTATTGAGAAGTCTATCAATGCACATAACCAGTATCTTCAAACCGCAGTGGCCATAGGCCTTATAGGTTTGCTGGTTTTGCTTTTTTCACTTTTTGTACCTATGTTCAGGGCTGTGGCTCATCACCACTGGATATATTTTGTTTTTTTATTTTTGATAGTGATGAACCTGTTGTTTGAGTCAATGCTCGAAAGGCAGGCGGGTGTGGTATTTTATGCTTTCTTTAATGCATTGCTATGGAGCAGACTAAGTAAAAATGTAATTTGATAATAAAAATATATATTTGTGAAAACCATGATTAAAATACTCACCATCGTTGGTGCACGTCCCCAGTTTATCAAAGCATCGGCCATAAGCAGGGCGGTCAGGGACTTTTTCAGTAAAGAAATTACGGAGTTGATTCTACATACCGGCCAGCATTACGACGATAATATGTCGTCGGTTTTTTTCAGGGAGATGGAGATCCCCGTGCCTGCTTATAACCTGGAAGTAGGTTCCGGCAAGCATGGAAAACAGACTGCCGAGATGATGGCGGGTATTGAAAGCATACTGACAAAAGAAAATCCTAAAGCAGTATTGATCTTCGGTGATACTAATTCCACACTGGCCGGCGCCCTGGCTGCGGCAAAAATGCACATACCTGTTATCCATGTGGAGGCGGGTCTCCGGTCATTTAATAAACTGATGCCCGAAGAGATCAACCGCATCATGGCCGATCATGTGTCTACCCTTTTGTTTTCGCCCACACAACAAGGTATCGACAACCTGCTCAGCGAAGGCGTAATACATAGTGCCGGCAAACCCTATAACATTGATAATCCCGGAGTTTTCCACTGCGGCGATATAATGTACGACAATGCCCTGTATTTTTCTAAAATTGCCGATGATAAAAGCACTCTACTAAAAGACCTGCGCCTGAAACCAGGAAGCTATGTTCTGGTGACGCTGCACCGTGACACCAACACCGACGATCCGGTACGGCTGAATGCCATTTTCAGGTCCATAAACCGTATCAGCGAAAAATATGAGGTAAATTTTGTAATACCACTTCATCCGCGAACCGGAAAAAAATGGGCGGAACTTACCGATGAAAACCTGAAAGATGTAATTGAAAATAATAGGTTGATTACTATTATTCCTGCCGTTTCGTACCTCGATTTCATTTCACTCGAAAAGAATGCAAAGCTCATCATGACTGATTCCGGGGGGGTACAGAAGGAATCGTATTTTTTCAAAAAGCCCTGTCTGATCCTCAGGGATGAAACCGAATGGGTTGAATTGGTTGAACTGGGCACAGCCATATTGTGCGGCGCCGACGAAGAAAAAATAGTGCATTCCTGTAAAGAAATAATGAGCAGGAAAGATTTAAAATTTCCTGAAATATATGGCGATGGCCATGCAGCCAGGTTTATTCTGAAAAAAATTATCGCGAACTTTAGTTAGCGTCTGTCCATAAAAAAGTGTTTTGAGACCGCTTCATTTTTTATGCTTCGCAAACCTGGCAACTGAACTTTTCGATTCACACACCGGGTTTCCATTCAGACACGATAGAATTCTTCCGACGGATGGAGTGCATATTTTTCATTTTTTATAACTTCTCTATGGTAAAACTGAATTTCTTATTCAATTCATTCCTGAAAATAAATAGTAGAAAAAAATAAACCACAAGGGATACTACGATAATCAGTCCGGTAAACAATTCGGAAAGATCAGATTCATAAGCAATTAACATCATTGTGAACATCACAAGTAAAGGCAGGATATAGGCATAAAATACCGCCCATGCACCCATAGATGGTGTAATTGATACTTTTACCTTCTCGTCTAATGTAAAATCACCAGTATTCTTTTCCACCCTGATTATTTTTTGAGAATTGCCGTCCACACCGCAAATGTGTTTTGCTTTGCATGAGCCGCATGCAGATTCGGGTTCTATCTGTACTTCAATAAAGTTATTACTAATATTTTTTACAGTGCCGATATGTGAAATATGTTTTTCGGACATTCAAATTACTTTTTGCAAAATTAGTTTTTTCATTTCAATTTCCACTGATACATCAGCAGTTGTTTATATACAAAATAATTAAACTGGGTTAAATGTATTTTCAGGCATATGTGTTCCTAAATATCCGATGTATAATAATTTTTATTGGGATGCAAACGATATTGATAAAAATTATAATATTGCACAAAATTTTAAAATATGGTAAACCTTCGTACAAAATACATGGGGCTGGAACTGAAAAATCCGATTATTGTAGCCAGTTCGGGCCTGACTAAAACCGTGGATAAAATAATAGAATTTGAATCAAAAGGTGCCGGTGCTGTTGTTTTAAAATCGTTGTTTGAAGAACAGATAATGTTCGAAACCAACCACATCATGGATTATCCCGAATCATACAACAGTTATCCCGAAGCGCTGGATTATATAAGCAACTTCACTAAGCACAACTCCGTAGATGAATACCTTAAACTAATTCGTGATGCCAAAAAAGAGGTGAAAATACCTGTTTTTGGAAGTATTAATTGTGTTTCGCTGAACGAATGGACTTCTATAGCGCGAGATATTGAAAAAGCCGGCGCTGACGCCCTGGAGCTTAATATTTTTATTATGCCCAGCGATCTCAACCTTACCGGTGCCGAACACGAAAAAATGTATTTTGACATCATCGAAAGAATTAAAAACACAATAAAAATACCTGTGGCCATCAAGGTGGGTTATTACTTCAGTGGTCTGGTAAACCTGTTACAAAAGTTTTCATGGACGGGTATTGGAGCTTTGGTGCTTTTTAACCGTTTTTACACCCCTGATATTAACATTGATACGTTACACCTTCAAGCTACCAATATTCTCAGCACTCCTGCCGAAATTGGCAACTCCCTGCGATGGATTGCCATGCTTTCCGATAAGGCAGGCTGCGACATTTCTGCTTCTACGGGCATACACGATGCCAGCGGTGTGATAAAACAACTGCTTGTCGGCGCCACTACTACGCAACTGTGTTCCACCCTGTACCTTAATGGTGCCGGTCGTATTCAGGAGATACTGGAAGACCTGACAAAATGGATGGAACATAAAAACTATAATCAAATAAGCGATTTCAGAGGCAAACTAAGTCTTAATAAGGCCGAGAACCCTGTTATGTACCACAGGGTACAATATATGAAACATCTGTCAGATACCGATTAATTTGTTTAACATTTAATAATATACCACGTGAATATTGTAATTATTTATGCTGTTATTACACTCAGCGTCATCGGGTTGCTGGCTGCAGTGATATTATTTTTCATTGCTCAGAAATTTAAAGTTATTGAAGACCCACGCATTGATGAAGTGGCTGCCTTGCTGCCCGGTGCCAACTGCGGTGGTTGCGGTTTTGCCGGATGCCGTAACCTTGCTGAAAATATTGTAAAAAAAGAATCCATTGACGGATACTTCTGTCCTCCCGGCGGTAATGCCACCATGAACACCATTGCTACTGTTTTTGGCCAGGTAGCTGAGGAAAAAGCCCCCAAAATAGCTGTGGTAAGATGCAATGGTACTAAAACCAATGCGAAAGACAAAACGGTTTATGACGGACTTAATTCATGCTATTTTATACATAGTTTATATTCTGGTACAAATGGTTGCCCATACGGATGCTTAGGCGGAGGTGATTGCGTTGAATCCTGCCAGTTTGATGCCATGTATATGGACAAAGAAACAGGATTACCTGTAATTATTCAGGACAAATGCATAGCCTGCGGCGCCTGCGTGAAAGCTTGTCCCAGAGGAATTATTGAGCTTAGAAACAAAGGCAAGAAAGACCGCCGGATTTTTGTCAGTTGCATCAACAAAGAAAAAGGTGCGGTGGCAAAGAAAAACTGCGAAGTGGCATGCATTGGCTGCGGCAAATGTGTTAAGGAATGTAAATTTGAAGCCATCACTATGGAAAACAACCTTGCCTACATCAACTTTGAGAAATGCACACTGTGCCGCAAATGTGTGGAATCATGTCCTACCGGCGCTATTTGGGAGGTGAATTTCCCGGAACGTAAAAAGAAAGAAGCAGATGCTCCTGCCGCGGAAGTTGCGACTAATAAAAATGGAGGATAAAATGTTCAATATACAATGTTCAATATACAATGTTCAAAAAACAATATTCCATGAACAATGTTCAATTGTTAATTGGGGGGAGGGGAGATAAAATTTTTTAATTATGCAAACAAAATTTGATTTAGAAGACCGGTTGGTGGATTTTACTTGCAGAATGATTGATATTGTTGAGGCATTACCAAGCACAAAAGCAGGAATTTACCTTGCAGGTCAGTTAATCAGAGCTTGTCATTCACCTGCTTTAAATTATGTAGAGACTCAAGCGGCGGAATCCAAAGCCGATTTCATTCATAAACTGGGAATTGTTCTTAAAGAATTGAAAGAATGCAGAGTCATTTTAAAAATAGTTAAAAAAAAGGAAATTTTAAAGCCGGTTGGTCAACTATCAGAAATTTATAATGAAACGGAGGAGTTAATCGCAATTATTGGAAAAAGTATTAATACAGCAAAAAAGAATAACAGTAAATAAATATTTTATCAGGTAATATATACGCCACTTCAGATTAAAAATTGAAAATTGATAGTTGAGAATTGATTGTTGAGCATTGAAAATTGAAAATTATAAAAAATAAAATATAAAGGAGGATTCATATTTGAAAACTTTTAAAATAGGTGGTGTTCACCCGGAAGAAAACAAGATTTCTGCCGGTGCTGCAATAAAAAGCCTGGCACTTCCGAAGACAGTTGTTATTCCGCTTTCCCAGAGTTTGGGAGCGCCCTCGGTTCCCGTTGTAAACAAAGGCGACAAGGTGCTCACCGGGCAGCTCATAGCCCAGGGCAATTCGTTTATTTCTTCCAATATCCATTCGCCGGTATCGGGTACCGTGTCTAAAATTGACGACATGATGGATGCCAGCGGATACCGGCGCAAAGCCATTATCATCGATGCGGAAGGCGATGAATGGGTTGACACCATTGATAGAAGCCCGGAAATAAAGCCGGAGATGGCTCTTAGCAGGGAGGAAATCATTGCCAGGATAAAAAATGCCGGCATAGTTGGCCTGGGCGGAGCCACCTTTCCCACCCACGTAAAACTGATGGTCCCCGCAGGTAAAAAAGCAGAGTGCTTGATTATCAATGCTGTAGAATGTGAGCCTTACCTTACTTCCGACCACCGCATTATGCTGGAAAAAGGTGAAGAAGTGATGATAGGGATAAAAATTCTGATGAAAGCTCTCGCAGTTGACAAAGCGTATGTCGGTATCGAGAACAATAAGCCCGATGCCGTCGCACATCTGTCGAAACTGGCTGAAAAGCACAAGGGGATAGAGGTGGCAGCTCTCAAGGTTAAATATCCGCAAGGCGGTGAAAAACAACTTATCAAGGCGCTTATTAACCGGGAGGTGCCTTCGGGAAAACTTCCTATAGAGGTGGGTTGTGTGGTTCAGAATGTAGGGACGGCTTTTGCGGTGTATGAAGCCGTTCAGAAAAACAAACCCCTGATTGAACGCGTGGTAACTGTTACGGGCAAAGCTGTGACAAACCCTTCAAATTTCATGGTTAGGATCGGCACACCTGTTTCGGCACTGCTCGAAGAAGCCGGCGGAATGCCCGGGAACACGGGTAAGATCATCAACGGCGGCCCTATGATGGGTAAAGCCGTGAACTCCACGGAGATACCTGTTGTGAAAGGTATGTCGGGCCTGGTGCTGATGCCCGGAAATGAAGCCAGACGCATGACAGTGTCTAATTGCATCCGTTGTGCCAAATGCGTGAGCGCCTGCCCCATGGGTCTGGCTCCATACCTGATTGCACAAACTTCAGAGATAGGAAAAGAAGAAATGGCCGAAGATTTAAGGGTTCTCGACTGCATCGAATGCGGTTCCTGCAGTTTTACCTGCCCCTCAGGTCGGCCACTGCTGGAAAATATCCGCATGGCAAAAACTAAAGTAGGACAAATTATCAGATCACGAGCAAAATAATATTTATTTATGGCAAATTTATTAACTGTTTCAGGTTCACCGCATGTACATGGCGACCAAACCGTCAGAAGAATTATGTGGGGGGTGGTCATCGCACTGATACCAGCCATGCTGGTTTCGTTCTGGTATTTCGGTATCGGTGCTTTGCTGCTTACGGCTGTCGCTGTGTTTACATGCCTGGTGGTAGAGTTTCTTATTCAGAAGTTTCTGTTAAAAGAACCCCCCAGCATCAACGACGGGTCGGCTGTTATCACAGGTATCCTGTTGGCGCTTAATGTGCCCAGCAACCTGCCGGTGTGGATGATTATTGTTGGCGCTGTCGTGGCTATCGGCGTGGCCAAAATGACCTTTGGCGGGCTGGGCAAAAACCCTTTTAATCCCGCCCTGGTAGGACGTGTGTTTATGTTGATCTCTTTTCCGGTGGATATGACCTCATGGCCCACACCATTAGTAAACCGGACCGTGCTGGTGGATGCCATCACCGGGCCTACCAGCCTTGGCATTGTTAAGGAAGGCCTGGCCAAGGGCGACAGCATGAGCGATATCATGACTCAGGTACCTTCTTATGCCGAAATGCTGCTGGGCAATATGGGCGGGTCGCTGGGAGAAGTGTCTGCCATAGCCCTGATACTAGGCGGATTGTTTATGCTTGTACGCAGGATTATTACCTGGCATATCCCGCTAACTTATATTGGTACTGTATTTTTGTTTACCGGCGCTTTGTACCTCATTGATCCGACACACTACATCGACCCTGTGTTTCATTTGTTAGCCGGCGGACTCATGCTGGGAGCTATTTTTATGGCTACCGATATGGTTACTTCCCCAATGACAAAATCAGGCATGGTGGTCTTTGGTATTGGCTGCGGACTGCTCACGGTACTCATCAGGGTATGGGGAGCTTATCCCGAAGGAGTATCGTTTGCAATTTTAATAATGAATGCTTTAGTTCCTTTAATTAATAAAGGTTTTAAACCAAAAAAATTCGGGGAGGTAGTAAAAAATGGCTAAACTGGAATCATCGCTTAAAAACATGATATTGTGCCTGTTTCTGATATCCATGGTGATGTCGGCGGCATTAGGTCTGGTATATAACGTGACCAAAGGACCTATTGAGTTATCTTCCAAAAAAGCTGAGATCGATGCATTGAAAGTCGTGCTTCCGGAATTTGATAACGACCCGACAAAAGATACCAGAGAAATAGATGGCCTGACCTATTATACCGGAACAAAATCGGGTCAAGTGGTAGGATATGCTGTAAAAACCTTTACCGATAAAGGATTTAGCGGCAGGTTCGACCTCATGGTAGGTTTGCTGCCCGACGGCACTATCAATAACATTGCCGTGTTGAGCCAAAAAGAAACCCCGGGCTTAGGCGACAAAATGAAAACCAACTGGAAAGACCAGTTTAAAGGTAAAAATCCTGAAAGTTTCAAATTATCGGTTAAAAAAGACGGCGGTGACGTGGATGCTATCACAGCCTCTACAATAACTTCACGGGCTTTCTGTGATGCCACGCAGAAAGCCTGCGACGGTTATAATAAGAATTTCTCTAAAAATGAAGGAGGTAAACCATGAGCAATATAAAATACTTAACCAATGGTATCATCAGGGAAAACCCGACATTTATTTTGGTGTTGGGGACCTGTCCCACGTTGGCTGTCACCACAGCAGCATTCAATGGAATAGGTATGGGGGCTGCCACTACATTTGTATTGGTGTTTTCCAATCTTTTTATTGCGTTGCTGAAAAATCTCATTCCCGATAAAGTACGGATTGCCGCATTCATTGTCATCATTGCCACTTTTGTTACTATTGTCGATCTGGTAATGAAGGCATATACACCTGAACTTTATCAGACATTAGGAATATTTATTCCGCTGATTGTTGTAAACTGTATCATTCTGGGACGAGCAGAAGCCTTTGCCCAAAAAAACAAGGTCTTCCCGGCTATTCTCGATGGTATTGGCATGGGGATAGGATTTACTTTGGCTATTACTATTATGGGAGCTATCAGAGAGTTGCTGGGTAACGGATCCATATTTGATGTGAAACTGGTTAGTGAAAATGCCAAAACTATACTTCTTTTTATTCTTCCTCCTGGTGCTTTTATAACCTATGGATATCTTATTGCACTTTTTAACAGAGTAAGAGCTAAATCATAAAATGTTATAACTATGGAATTCATTAAAATTATAATTTTAGCACTCATTGTCAATAATGTGGTGCTTGCCCAGTTCCTCGGAATATGTCCTTTTCTGGGGGTTTCTAACAAAGTATCCACTTCGATTGGTATGGGAGCCGCCGTGGTCTTTGTCATGGCACTTGCCAATTTGGTTACCTATTTCATTCATTATTATATCCTGGTCCCGCTGAATATTGAATTTATGCAGACCATTTCATTTATTTTTATCATTGCCTTTCTGGTGCAAATTGTTGAAATTATCCTGAAAAAATCAGCACCCAGTCTGTATCAGGCACTGGGTATTTATCTTCCACTGATTACCACCAACTGTGCCGTGCTTGGTATAGCAATACTTGCTGTGCAGAAAGATTACAACCTGATTGAAAGTGTGGTTTATGCTGCTGCTACAGCTGTGGGATTTACCTTAGCTCTAATCCTTATGGCCGGGATCCGTGAACAAATGGAAATGACCAAAGTACCAAAAGGCATGAGAGGATTCCCAATTTCTTTGGTAACAGCCGGATTGTTATCCCTCGCCTTCATGGGCTTTTCCGGACTAATTAAATAAGGCTGTAAAAGTGATTATTAACTTTATTTTAAAGTAGGTCTGATCTGATTATTTATGTGTTTGTTTTAGGCGCATCTGTTTTAAATATTGAACACTGATTAACCGTTATGTTTTTTATTTTTACTTTGAAAAAAACTCACTACGACACATTTTATAATACTGTTTTATATAAAAGGTTTTATTAATTAACGATTTCTGTGAAATTAAACATTATGCATTAAATATTTATAAATCCTAAAAAAGAACCTTATGACAAAAAAAATTATTAAATGGCTGTTTCTTTTCGTTGCGATTATCGCTCCTGTGTGGGCCTTCGCCGAAGGTGGCTCCACCGGTCCGTCCATTTCGGGGATACGCATCGAGTTTATTTTGTTTGCACTGACTCTTATCGGGGTGGCTCTGTTTCACAAACAGACCTTCTGGGTTGCCATTACCGGTCTTTCGGTAATCATCCTTTACAAAATTATTTTTATTTCAGGTTATCCTTTTGTTGAGCATTTTTTTGGTGAGAACTCGTTCATCGACCAGTTGTCAGATAAAAGTATGAGGCAGGGAGAATGGGGAATCCTGCTCAACTTGCTGGGTCTGCTGCTCGGTTTTGCCATACTTGCAAAAATATTCGAAGAATCAGGCGTACCTGATATCCTTCCTAAATACCTTCCCAATGACTGGAAAGGGCCATTTGTGCTGCTGGTTTTCGTTTTTATCCTTTCATCATTCCTTGATAATATTGCTGCTGCTATGATAGGTGGAACTATCGCCCTTGTAGTCTTCAAAAACAAGGTGCATATCGGATATATTGCGGGTATTGTGGCTGCCAGCAATGCCGGAGGTTCCGGCAGTGTGGTGGGCGATACCACCACCACCATGATGTGGATTGACGGCGTTTCTGCTTTCAATGTATTGCATGCCTATGTGGCTGCATTTGTTGCCCTGATCATTATTGCGTGGTTTGCCGCACACCAGCAGGACAAATTTGAGCGTATCACCAGTGATGCCAAACCCGGCGTAAAAATCGACTGGGTTAGACTGCTCATCGTGCTTTTAATTTTAGTCGGAGCCATACTATCTAATATTTATTATGACATGCCTGCTCTGGGTGTCTGGATTGCCATTGTTATTGGCGCATTTTTGCGTAAAATGCCCTGGCACGAAATTGGGGCTTCCATCAAAGGGTCAATATTCCTGCTGTGCCTGGTAACGGCGGCATCGCTGATGCCTGTCGAAACACTGCCTTCTGCTTCGTGGATGACGGCCTTTATCCTTGGCTTTGTTTCTGCTGTCTTCGACAACATCCCGCTCACAAAGCTTTGCCTCGACCAGGGTCATTACGATTGGGGTATGCTGGCTTATACTGTAGGTTTCGGCGGCTCCATGGTTTGGTTCGGCTCATCTGCGGGTGTGGCTATCACTAACAAATTTCAAGATGCACGCAATGTGGGCCTGTGGGTGCGTAAAGGATGGCACGTCATGCTTGCTTATATCGCAGGATTCTTTGTTTTATATTTAGTGATGGGATGGGAGCCTGCCGATAATAAACAACACAAAGAACCACCTGTCGACTGCCAGGCAGAAGAATGTAAACTAAGAGATGAAGCAAAGGCTCTTCAGCTTATGGAAACGCTTAAAACTGACACAACAGCTATTAATTAAATTAAAACGGATGAATCAGGGGCTGTTTCAAAATCAATTTGCGCCTGTATGCTGACCAAATTTTGAAACAGCCTCTTTTGAATAATTTGTATAATATGCTGAGCGGAAATTGTAATGTGTTAAAATTCAAATACATATGTGTTTTTGTATTTGTGTGGATAATGCTGGTTTTTCTGCAAAGTATATACAGAAATCATGTAGGTGTTGGCAGGGAAGGCACTGAAGAGAAATCAGGCCTTGTTACTACAGACAAACCAACCGCTGCTGACGGCCAATGTCAGGATTCTTCTCATCCCATATCCATTGTTACTGCCCAAAAGCCTCTTGATAATTATCCCGGAAAAGAAAGTCTTAAAGACATTCATAACAGTAAAATTGAATCCACTTCATCCGGGTCAACAGATAAGAAATTTATTAAAATCCTCAATTTGGTTGCTGAAACTCAGTCGACATTGGCAACCTGGTCTCTGCCTCCTCCCGGCACTTATTCCTGTAGCGGAATAATAAAAATGCATATTTTAAGGATTTGAAATAATTTACCGTAAGTATTCTGCCAGGTCTTTTGCTCTGGCAAGGCTTATCCATGCGATTAATGTAGTAAAAGCACTGCATTAAGAATTTTTAATTATTTCAAAAACATCTTTATAAAGACTAAAATTATGAACCTTAAAATTGTGCATCTTCGTATATTTTTTATTGCAATGGCTACCTTGCTGCTTTTTTTGACACCTTCATTATTATATGCTGCCGGCGGTGCATCAACACCTTCCATTGGCGGAATTCCTCTGGAATTTTTCCTGTTTGGATTGATTTTGCTTGGCGTGGCGCTTTTTCACAATCAAACTTTTTGGGTTGCAGTGATTGGATTGACCCTAGTTTTAAGTTATAAGTTGATATTTGATCCCAATTTTCATGTATTGGAACATTTTTTTGGTTCCAATTCATTTGCCGACCAGCTTTTTGGCAAGGATGCCTCCGGCGAATGGATGCGTCAGGGCGAATGGGGTACTTTGCTGAATCTGCTGGGCTTGTTGTTGGGTTTCTCGGTATTGGCAAAGGTATTTGAAGAGTCCGGCGTTCCTGACATCGTGCCGAAGTATCTTCCGAAAAGCTGGATGGGCCCTTTTATTCTTCTGGTATTTGTTTGTATAATATCTTCTTTCCTTGATAATATTGCCGCAGCCTTGATCGGGGGCACTATTGCTCTGGTAGTTTTTAAGAATAAAGTGCATGTGGGATTCATTGCAGCCATTGTCGCCGCAAGCAATGCCGGCGGTTCAGGCAGCGTCGTAGGCGATACCACCACCACCATGATGTGGATCGATGGGGTGGCACCTTCAAATGTCTTTCATGCCTATGTGGCCGCTGTTGTTGCATTGATCATCATTGGCTGGTTTGCAGCCCACCAGCAACACAAGTTTCACCCTATTGAAAAAACAGCCGGGTTAACAGCTAAAGTGGATTGGAAAAAGCTCCTCGTTGTGTTCCTGATTCTTGTGGGTGCCATTATATCCAATTTTATGTATGATATGCCTGCGTTGGGAGTTTGGATTGCATTATTCATTGGATTGTTGTTTACCAGACTACCCTGGAAAGAAGTACCGGGAGCTATCAAAGGAACAGTGTTTTTGTTGTGCCTGGTAACATGCGCTTCGCTGATGCCGGTGGAAAAACTTCCCGAAGCTTCGTGGATGACCGCCTTTGTGCTGGGCTTTGTTTCTGCAGTGTTCGACAATATCCCGCTGACCAAGCTTTGTCTCGAACAAGGACACTACGACTGGGGTATGCTGGCCTACACGGTTGGTTTCGGCGGATCCATGATATGGTTTGGTTCTTCGGCAGGAGTGGCCATTACCAATAAATTCCCCGAGGCTCGAAATGTGCTGTTGTGGCTCAGAAAAGGTTGGCATGTTACCCTGGCCTACGTGGCAGGTTTCTTCGTACTGTTCATGGTGCTTGGTTGGGAACCGGCAGATAACAGGGTACACAAAGAACCGGCAATAAATTGTCCCGCTCAGGAATGTGGCGCCCGCGATCATGCAAAACTGCTGGAACTGCAGAAATCGGGTGTGTTAGACAGCCTGCAACTGAAATAGTTTATTACTTATGGAATTATGACGCATTTCCACTATGGGGAAGTGCTGCAAAACATTATTGCCTCTATGCAAAAGGTTAATAAGGTAACAGGAATACTTGTTATTGCTTTGTTTTACTGCATCTCGGCAGGTTTGGTAAATACAAACTACGATAACGCCGAGTTTGCAGTATTATCCAAAGCCGACAAGAATGTATATTCCTCCGTTGCCATGTTGAACATGCAATGCCATACCGTTCCCGGCGACAATCAGGTTAAGACCATCAGTTCCCTGGCCGCTAAATTCATCAGGATAGAATTTTGTAAATTATCAGTTATTGATGAACACTTTAGTGGTGTATTCGGGCAGAGATCTGGCAGGAGTATTTTTAATGTTGCCAATTTTTTTATACAGAAGTATAAAAAAAGCATCCTGTTCCCTTTTCATAATTTCTGGTAACCCGTAGTCTGTCAATTTTTGTAAAAACCTTTAAGGCGCTGCCTGTGCAGTGCTTCAATATTTTATTATTTAATTTAATCATTATGAGTAACACAACCATCATATCGGTAGCTATTTTTATAACTCTAACTTTAGTCCTGATTCTTTCTTTCAGGATTAATAAACAAAGTAAAATAAAAAAGAAATTGAGTGCATTACATGATTCTGCTTCCAAAAATAATTGTAACATCACAAAACATGAATTTTGCGGTGATTTGTTAATCGGCATGGATGAACCGGCTGGTTTTGTTTTTTTTCTTCGGTTTGCACACGACCAGATAAGTAAGCAACATATCAACCTGGCGGAAATAGCTGACTGCAGGGTAATGAACACCAGCCGCTCTGCCAATGGAACCGTGGTAATTGATAAACTGGAGTTGTGTTTTACAGCTACAGAAAAAACCAACCCGCAGGTATTATGGGAATTTTATAATTCTCACCATAACCCAGCCCTGATTGGCGAACTTCAATTTATTGAAAAATGGGCTGAAATCATAAAAAACAAACTGAAAAAAAAACGCTGATACCTGAGGTCGGCATCTGTTTTTGACTCACTACTTAATGATTTTACCAGGTATTTATGTCAACTCTCAAACTGGCTGACATATTTTGATATAAAAAAAGCCGCACGAAAGGTGCGGCTTTTTTTCTTAAAAATAAAATTATTATACTAATCCTTGTGCAAGCATAGCTTCGGCCACTTTTACGAAACCGCCGATATTTGCACCCTTCACATAGTTGATGAAGCCATCGTCTTCTTTGCCAAATTTTTCACAAGTCTTGTGAATGTTGATCATAATGTTGTGAAGTCTCTGATCCACTTCTTCTCTTGACCAGCTTAACCTCAGGCTGTTCTGGCTCATTTCAAGCCCCGAAGTGGCCACTCCGCCGGCATTGGCAGCTTTGCCCGGGCCATACAGGATTTTCTTTTCGATGAAGACTTCAACAGCTTCAGCCGTAGAGGGCATATTGGCTCCTTCGGATACGCAGAAACAGCCGTTAGAAACCAGTATTTTAGCATCTTCAATATTCAGTTCATTTTGTGTGGCACAGGGCAGGGCAATGTCGCATTTTACGCCCCAGGGAGTTTTTCCTTCAAAGTATTCACAACCATATTTTGTGGCATATTCAGAGATCCTGCCTCTTTTTACATTTTTCAGGTTCATGATGTAAGCAAGTTTTTCTTTGGTGATGCCATTCGGGTCATAAATAAACCCGTTGGAATCGGATAAAGTAACCACTTTTCCGCCTAATTCAGTGGCTTTTTCAGTTGCATATTGAGCCACATTACCCGATCCGGATATTACAACAGTCTTGCCGTTGAAATTAAGATTACGGGTTTTCAGCATCTCCTGTGCAAAGTATACCGCGCCGTAACCTGTAGCTTCAGGACGGATCAGGCTGCCTCCCCAGTTCAGACCCTTTCCGGTGAGAACGCCGGTAAATTCATCACGTATTCTTTTATATTGGCCGAACATATAACCGATCTCACGACCGCCTACTCCGATATCACCGGCAGGCACATCGGTATCAGGGCCGATGTATTTGCATAATTCTGTCATCAGACTCTGGCAAAAACGCATGACTTCATTATCTGATTTGCCTTTCGGATCAAAGTCTGAGCCGCCCTTGCCACCACCCATGGGAAGTGTCGTCAGGCTGTTTTTGAATACCTGCTCAAAAGCCAGAAATTTCAATACGCCAAGAGTCACGGTAGGGTGAAAACGCAAACCGCCTTTGTAAGGCCCTATGGCGCTGTTCATCTGTACCCTGAAACCCCTGTTGATCTGATATTCGCCCTTGTCATCTATCCAGGGAATCCTGAAAATGAATACCCGTTCGGGTTCGACCATTCTTTCTAAAATCCCGTTATACTTCGGGTTTTCATCAATGTAAGGCATCAGGGATTCTACCACTTCTTTTACTGCCTGGTGAAATTCTGGTTCTGCCGGGTTTTTGGCAATTACTTTTGCCATGAATTGTTCTACTTTTTCGTTTATTGTACTCATGTATATTTTTTTTAGTTATTAATAAAAACATCCGCAAAGGAAGTCTAAAATTTTCTACTGGTGAAATTTTTTTATTTGTTTTTTCATACATAAAACTCTAAATTTTAAGTAATTAAGATACTGACATTATTAATTGAAACACTTAGGAATTCATACGTAGAATACTTAAAATTTACGATTTTACATGAAAGTTGAATTACATTGAATTATATTACTTTATTTTTATAAAAAAAAAGAACATGGCTACGATAATAAATAATCATGATGAACTTCAGAAGTTGGCAGCCGAAAATGCTGAACGATTGAAAGAGCTTGCCTGTATTAATCAGACCACGCAAATATTAAGGGAAGACAGGCCTGTAAGTGAAACGTTTCAAAAAATATGCAACATTCTGCCTAAAGCATGGCAATATCCCGAGCACACTGTAGCCATGATCACCTACGATAATCTGGAAGTCTCAACACCGGATTATGAAAAGACAGAATGGCGTCAGTTGCAGGCTTTTCAAACTATTGATGACAAAAAAGGCTTTATTCAGGTATGTTATACAAAAGAGTTTCCCGACTGTGATGAAGGGCCGTTTCTTGTGGAGGAGCGCAGTCTTATCGAAAATATTGCCAACCTGATAACCGGCTATATCAACAGTATGCTGGCCAAATTGATCATAACCAAGACCAATATTTCAGATATTTCTGCCGGGGATCTGATTCAGCCTGATACAGCAAAAATAATGGGAAGACAGCTCTTGCAACGGTTTTTAAACAAGCAGAATTACGAACGGGATATTTTCCACGACCTGATGCCTTTTAAAGTCAGGGAGATATTGATCGTGGCCAATTTGTACGATGCATATAATATTGAAAAGGAAGGCCGTTTTGTTGAACATTTCCTGGGGGAATATTACCAGCTGAACCTGATCTCGATGCCCCGTGTTACGGGTGTTTCGTCGGCTGAGGAAGTATTCAGGGAACTGCGGGGCAAACATTTCGACATGGTTATTTTTATGATGGGCGCCGATAGAAATATCCCTTCAGGGATCAGCAAAGAGATCAAGGCCGGTTATCCTTATATTCCAATATATATGATGCTCAATAATATAGGCGATATTGAGTATTATGAGAAGAAAAAAGAAATGTTTTCTGCCATAGACAATGTTTTTGTCTGGAACGGTGACACCAAGGTGTTTTTTGCTATGGTCAATCATCTTGAAGACCGTGTCAATGTTGATAACGACACTAAGGTCGGTTTTGTCAGGGTAATACTATTGGTGGAGGATTCATCCATTTATTATTCAAAATATATGCCTTTGCTTTATACCAATGTGATGCAGCAAACCCAGCGGATCATTGAGGATGTCAGTTCGGATGAACTTCTTAAAGTGCTCAGGTTAAAAGCGCGGCCCAAAATACTGCTGGCAAAGAATTATGAGGATGCCATCCAGATTTTTGATAAATATAAAGACTATCTGCTATGTCTGATCACGGATGTTAAATATGAACGAAATGGCCAGCTTGATGATAATGCCGGTGTGAAACTCGTTGAATATGTGAGGAGCCAGAAAAAGGATATTCCTATTATTTTACAGTCATCCGATCCTGAAAATGCCGATAAAGCTTTTGAACTGAAAACTATTTTTATTGATAAAAATTCTTCTACCTTGTTGCAGGATGTTCAGAGTTTTATCACTCATTACCTGGGTTTTGGCAATTTCATTTATAAAAATGCCGAAGGTAAACAGATCGCCATTGCAAGGTCGCTGAAAGAATTTGAGAATTATCTTAAAATTATTCCCGATGATTCGCTTGTATACCATGCGAAGAGGGATCACTTTTCGCTATGGCTGATGGCAAGAGGCGAGGTGCAGCTTGCACGGTTCATTAATCCATACAAGGTTCAGGATTTTACAACAACAAATGATTTAAGGGAATTTTTGCTTCATGCCATACGGATGCACCGGAGCGAGCACAATAAAGGGAAGGTCATCAGTTACGAAGAAGTGGACAGCCTTGAAGAAAGCAGCATCATCAGCCTGGCTTCAGGGTCGCTGGGCGGCAAGGGACGCGGAGTCGCATTTATCAATACGCTGATCTATCATTTCGACTTTCATAACCTTATCCCGAATATCAATATACGATGCCCGGTAACGTTGATCATCGGCACCGACGAGTTTGAATATTTTCTCGACAGGAACAAACTCAGGAATATTGTGGCCACGGCTGAGAGTTATGAAGAAATCAGGCAGCAATTTGTGAAAGGAAACCTGGGCGATGGACTGGTAAAACGTTTAAGGAAGGTGATGAAACTCATCAAAAATCCTATTGCTGTAAGGTCGTCTGGCTTGTTTGAAGATTCATTGATGCAGCCTTTTGCCGGTATCTTTGAGACCTATCTGCTGCCAAACAGCAATCCGGATCCTGATACCTGCCTGAAACAGCTTATGACCGCTATAAAACTTGTTTTCGCTTCTGTCTATTCAAAAGTGGCACGGGGCTATGTGGAAGCGATCAATTATAATATTGAAGATGAGAAAATGGCGATAGTGCTCCAGGAAGTTGTGGGAAACAGATATGGGGATTATTTTTATCCTCACATCAGCGGTGTGGCACAGTCGTATAATTACTATCCTATCGGGCATATGAAACCAGAAGAGGGGGTTGCTGTAATGGCTGTAGGACTTGGTACTTACGTCGTCGACGGAGAGAAAGCGTACCGTTTTTCGCCCAAATACCCGACCACGGAGAATTATACGACCAAAGACCTGTATAAGAATTCACAATTATATTTTTATGCGGTTGACCTGAGCAATATGGATGTGAACCTCATGGAAGGTGAGGAGGCCGGCCTGAAAAAACTGGATATTGATGAAGCTGAAAGCCATGGCAACCTTAAACATTGTGCATCGGTGTATGATGCAGACAACGACCGGATGATACCCGGCATCAACAATCCGGGCCCGCGCGTGGTGAATTTCGCCAACATCCTGAAATATCATTATGCACCTCTTGCAGAAACGATTCAGGTGGTGCTTGACATTGTCAAAGAGGCGCTTGGAACCCCGGTTGAGATTGAGTTTGCCGTTGATCTGAACAAGGACAGCAAAAACAGGGCTTCATTTTATTTGCTGCAAATAAAACCCTTGCTGGGTAATGCGCAGGATTATGAAATTGATATGGATGAAATCGACAGGAACAAAATCGTGGTATATGCCGAGAAAGCAATGGGCAATGGCAAAGTTGATAATATCCGTGATCTGGTCTATGTGGATATTGACCTTTTTGATAAGGCACGAACTGAGGAAATGGCAAAAGAGATAGACGACCTGAACCGAGAAATGATAGAGCAGAATAAACAATATATTCTTATCGGCCCGGGCAGATGGGGCACCCGCGATAAATGGATCGGCATCCCGGTTAACTGGCCGCAGATCTCGAATGCTAAATTTATCATTGAAACAAGCCTTGAAGACTTTCCGCTGGACGCCTCATCAGGCTCGCATTTTTTTCATAATGTAACATCCATGAATATCGGATATTTTTCGGTGCAGCCGGAAGTAAGCAAAAGCTATATTGCATGGGATATATTCACCAATCAAAAACTTATTAAAAAAACTGCATTTTTCCGGCATATTGAGTTTGAAAAACCGCTGACCGTGAGGATGGACGGAAAGAAAAGAGTCGCTGTAGTATCTTTGGATTGATCAAATGATTTTTGTATCAGGAATTAACTTCAAACCATTTGTAATGCCCGGAAAGACTGAAAGGATACTGTTTTGAATTCGTGATAATTTTCTGATTCATATTCATCAAACATGATAAAACGGCTCTGTGATCGGACAAAACTATTTGTAAATATTTTGCTGTTAGGAATAAGGAATGATTTTTGCAGCTTTTTGACCCTGAATTTTTAATCAAGTCATATGAAAAAGCATATTACAGGCTCTTTGAAGTTTTTTGCTGCCATGCTTCTGATATTTTTTGTTTCGGGAGTTTCTGCGCAAATGAAATCATATTCATGGGCTTCTTATAAGATGAAGTTCAAAGTACCCGAAAACTTCAAAGTTGATGAAGCTACCGGCACAAAATGGATCGGCCATAACAGCACTATTACATTAAGTATTTATCCGCGTAAAAACGATCAGGTATCACAATCTGACCTAAAAACCGCCCTATATAACTGGACCGTGGAAAACGGAGTGAAAAACATTGATGAAGGAACAGAAATTGATCCGCAGAAACTGAACAGATATGAGGGGTTTTTATATGAGGGTAAAACGGATGATTTTTCTGTTGAAACATTGCTGATTTCCGACCCCGATTATCCGGGAATAGTTTTTTATATATGTATACACTATAAGCCTGGAAGTGAAGCAGATGTGCTAAAAATTGTGACAAGTTTCACACCTGTATAAAATTTGTTTTCAGGGAATCTCAAAATCATGCCGGTTTTGGTTTAAAAGATATATTTTTGTAAAAAATAGTTTTGATTCTGGAACAATAAGTTGCAAATAAATTAATATCTAAATCTTATGAATACAAGTTTAAAAAAATTTGTTTTTGTTTTTTTGACATGTTCATTGTTTTTTGCAGTGACGGGAGTTTTTGCCCAAATGAAAACCTATGATTGGGAACCCTATAAAACTCAGTTTAAAGTACCTTCAGATTTCGTGGTGACCGAATCGAGCGGAACCAAGTGGTCGGGAAAAAATGGAGATATTGCACTGACCATTTATCCCCGTAAAGACGAAAACCTGAGTCATTCCGAAATGCTGGATGCCGTTTATGAATGGGCAGTGAAAAGTGGTGTAAAGGACATTGGCGACCCTGTTGAACTGGATACCGAAAAACTTAATGGCTACTGGGGCTACCTGTACGAAGGTACTGTCGACGGATTTCCCGTAGGCACCATGCTGATTGTTGATCCTGATTATCCTGAAATAAGCCTGTATATATGGGTTTCCTATCGTGAGGGATTTGAAGACACTGTTATTGACATGCTGATGAGTTTTATTCCCATGTAATCATGGACGCTGATATTTTTTGTACTCCTTTCGCTTATGGAAGGAGTTTTTTATTTTTACTCAAAAATGCTTATGAAAAAACCTGTAATTGTTTTTGCATCTGATGATATAAACAACCATTGGAAATGGCGTTATCAGATGGCTGAAGCTATTGCTCAGAAGATTAATTCCGACGAATTGGGAGTCAAAGCCATATATCTGATAGGCAGTACGAAAAATGCGTTCTGTGGACCCGCTAGTGATATTGATCTGATGATACATTTTGCTGGTGATCAACAACAGAAAATGATGCTGCAGAGTTGGATCGATGGATGGAGCAAATGCCTGGCATCACTGAATGATATGCTTACTGGTCATCATGATAAGCGGGGATTGATCGATCTTCATGTGATTACCGACAAGGACATAAAAGAAAGCAATAGTTATACCGTGAAAATAGGCGCACATACTGATCCCGCGCGAAAATTATTATAGGCCGGTTCAATTGTCTCATCAGAGAATGTGTTATAAAAAAATATCAAATATATAATCATCTATGCTTATTGTATTTATTCTTTATCTTTTGATCCTGGTGGGGATTACCATATATACTGCCAACAAATCCAGGAACTCCTCGGAGTATGTCCTGGGTGGCCGGAAAATTCCCGGGATTGCATTAGCTCTGTCAGAAAGGTCTACAGGTGAATCGGCTTGGCTGATTCTGGGCCTTACCGGTGAGGCCTTTGCCATTGGCTTGCAATCGGTATGGGTGGCTGTCGGTTGCGTTACGGGGATCGTATTTATCTGGACTGTCATGAGCAATCGCCTGCGCCTTGAAGCTGAAAGGACAGGGGCGTTGACTGTCTCCGGAATATTATACAAACGTTTCCCCGGCGCCGAAAAAACTATTGGCCTGCTATCGGCTTCTATCGTTGTCTTTTTCTTTTTGTTTTATGTGGAAGCGCAGTTTTATGGCAGCGGTAAAGTGCTCGAACAAACCTTTGGTATCCCTGGCTTCTGGGGTGTCATTATCGGTTCGCTGATCGTGGTTTTTTATACCATGCTGGGTGGTTTTATCACGGTGGTTTATACCGATGTTTTGCAGGCAATACTCATGATCATCACATTGATAGTCCTGCCTGTAATTCTCATATACATAGTTGCTTCAGATAATGTAAATGTAAGCCGGGCACTGATAGAAGCAGGTAATAATTACAATTCCATAACAGGAGGAAAAACAGGTATTCCGGCATTGCTGCTGATCCTCAGCGGTCTGAGCTGGATGTTCGGATATACAGGCCAACCCCAGCTGCTTACCCGTATGATGGCAATTAAAGATAAGAAGGACATTAGAAATGCAAAGGGTGTGGCTATAGTTTGGACAATCATAGCCTATGCCGGAGCTTTGATGATTGGAATTTTTGGCTTTGTACTTATGAAAAATCATTATTTCGATTCCGCTGCAACTGCTTTATCAGCCGATGCAGAAAAGATACTTCCGGTTCTGATCAACACATTTGTAGGCCCTGTAATTGCAGGATTATTGCTCTCCGGTGCGATCTCTGCCATGATGTCGACGGCTTCTTCCGAGATCATTGTCAGTTCCTCGTCCATCACAGAAGATATGTACGGGAATCTTGCCCTGAGAAAGAAAAGCGGGAAAAAACTGCTGACACTGAACCGACTGGTGACCTTAGGTGTGGGGTTGCTTGCTTTTGTGCTTGCCTTAACAGTTAAAGATTCTGTTTACGGTTTGGTTTCTTATGCCTGGTCAGGAATTGGTTCCTCATTCGGCCCGGCTTTGCTGCTTATTTTATTCTGGAAAAGAATCTCGCGTGCGGGTGTTATCGCTTCACTGATTTCAGGAACTGCCGGCACTATTGTCTGGAAACTGTGTTTATCCAACCCTGCAGGTATTTCCGAACGCCTTACCAGTTTTGTTTTTGCGTTGCTGATGGCAGCATTGTTTTCTTATATTTTTCCTGAAAAAAATAAAAATCATATATGACAGAAACCCGGTTTGAACTGAAAAAAAGTCTCAGGCTTATTGATTCAACAGCTTTAGTGGCAGGTTCCATGATCGGTTCGGGAATATTTATTGTCAGCGCTGATATGTCGCGGCAATTGGGTTCACCCGGATGGTTGCTTGTTACCTGGGTCATCACGGGAATCATGACACTGATTGCGGCATTGAGCTATGGCGAACTAGCAGGGATGATGCCTAAAGCAGGGGGACAGTATGTATACCTTCGCGAAGCCTATAATCCGCTAACCGGTTTTTTATATGGCTGGACCCTGTTTCTTGTGATACAAACCGGAACCATAGCTGCTGTGGCGATGGCATTCGCCAAATTTACCGGGGTACTGATACCCTGGGTATCAGAAAAAAATATCTGGCTTGATCTTGGTTTTGTAAAATTTAACACCGTACATATTATTGCCATAGGTTCATTGATTTTCATTACATGGATGAATTCAAAAGGAATCAAAACCGGTAAAATCGTCCAGAACTCATTTACGTTTACCAAGGTCGGCCTGCTCATCGCATTTATTGTTGTCGGTTTGATCATATTTCATGGTAATGGCGCATTTACGATTAACAAATCGATCTTTTGGGAAGCCCGGTCGGTGGACGAACACGGGTATACTACCTTGCTCTCGGGTTTTGCCCTGGTGGCTGTTATCGGCACTTCCATGGTGGGATCATTGTTTTCTTCCGATGCCTGGAATAACATCACTTTTACGGCAGGGGAAATAATCAACCCGAGGCGCAACATTCCGCTGAGCCTTTTTTTCGGAACGTTGATCGTGACCATCATTTACCTGCTGATGAATTTTGTTTATATATATGCATTGCCTTTGCGGGGTGACCCTGCAGCCTCTGATGTAATGGGCCAGGGAATGCAATTTGCGGTCAACGACCGCCTAGGTACGGCATCAATGTCCATGCTTCTGGGAGGATCAGCATCTTTGGTGATGGCAGTACTGGTCATGATTTCTACCTTTGGTTGTAACAATGGGTTGATACTTTCTGGTGCGAGGGTATATTATGCCATGGCTCAGGACGGATTGTTCTTTAAAGGTGCCGGTAAAATCAATAAATCAGGCGTGCCCTCAATTAGTCTGTGGGTGCAGTGTCTGTGGGCAGGGTTGCTTTGCCTGACCGGGACATATTCCAATCTGCTTGATTATGTTATATTTTCTGTTCTGATATTTTATATCCTGACCATTATTGCAGTATTTATACTTCGAATCAAACAACCCGGCGCTGCGCGACCTTATAAAGCATTCGGATACCCGCTGTTACCGGCATTATATGTGGCGGCTGCCTTGTTTATAATGATACTGCTGTTGATCTATAAACCACTGTATACATGGCCAGGGCTGATTATAGTCTGCATAGGTTTCCCTGTATATTATTTCTGGAAAAAAGATAAACCCCAAAAAATTGAATAAAAACTTAGTATTTTTTGTTTCCGACCTTCATGGTAAGGAGTGCCGGTATGAAAAACTTTTCAGCGCCATATTTTCTGAAAAGCCCGGACTGGTGCTGGTAGGAGGGGATATGCTTCCGTCGGGTATTGTAAGAAACATATTGAAGAACACCGAACATTTTGATTTTGTACGATCCTATATAAAACCAAGTCTGGAGCAACTCAGGCAAAATCTTGAGGACGAATATCCGTATTTCTGCGTGATTCTTGGTAATGATGATCCCCGTTCGGAGGAACCATCGCTGATAGAGCTTGAGAAATCCGGATTATGGCATTATATTCATTTCCGGCAAGTTCAGTACGGCTGTTATACCATTTGCGGGTATTCATATGTACCGCCGACACCATTCCGGCTTAAAGACTGGGAACGTTATGATGTTTCGCGTTATGTAGATCCAGGTTGCTCAGCGCCGGATGAGGGTATCAGAACGGTACCCATTTCCGATGATGAAGCGATATATTCCACCATAATGAAGGATATTGCATTGTTGACCATGGATGTCGATATGCAAAAAGCGATCATGCTGTTTCATGCTCCTCCGTATAATTCATACCTGGACAGGGCAGCACTGGACGGAATAAAGGTTGACCATGTTCCTCTGGATGTACATATCGGAAGTATTGCTATTCAGCGTTTCATTGAAGAAAAACAACCGTGGATAACTCTGCATGGCCATGTTCACGAATCATCAAAACTAACAGGGTACTGGCGGCAGTCTTTTAATAAAACAAATTCTTTTTCAGCCGCATACGACGGAGAAGAATTAGCATTGGTAAAAATCGACCTTGATAACCCTGAAAACGCATGCAGGGTGTTGATTTGACAGTGCTGAACCATAAATATTAAAATATTCTAATATTTTATTTGGCAATTGTCTCCAAAAGTTTCTCACATCAGTGCTCATCGGTAATATTTTTATCAGGAAAACGAAAAAATATTCTAAGGATGTCTTATTCAAAAAATTTGTTACTTTGTGTAATATAGGATTTTTATGAAACTGCTTAAAAAAGTATTCGACACAAGCAAATATTATTATCAGGACAGGTCATTCATGCTCTTGATGCAGAAGCGAATTTATCATGTATTACTGGTTTGCAGCACCTACGATGCATTTATGCTGGAAGAGGACGGACGCATTGATGAACAGATTTTTAATGAATACATGACCTTAAATTTACGTTATCCGCCCCGCTTTTTGATAGCTTCAACTCATGAAGAAGCCATAAATTACCTTCAAACCGAAACTATTGACCTGATTATCACCATGTTAAGTGTCACTGATCCGCTTGAACTTTCCAAAAAGATCAAGGCCCATTACCCTTCAAAACCTGTTGTTGTGCTGTTCCCTTTTTCGCGCGAGATCACTGAAATATACACTGAAAAGGACTTGTCAATATATGATTACCGGTTTTGCTGGTTAGGAAATGCAGATATTCTTTTAGCGATTATCAAACTGATTGAGGACAAGATGAATGTCTCTCATGACGTTGAACAGGTGGGTGTTCAGACTATTTTACTGGTGGAAGATTCCACACGTTTTTATTCAAGTTATTTACCGATATTATATAAAATTATTTTCCAGCAGTCGCTTGAGTTTATGACCGAAGGGCTTAATGAACATCAGAAAATGATCAGGATGCGCGGCCGTCCAAAAATTCTGCTTGCAAAGAATTTTGAAGAGGCAGAATACTTTTATTCTACATTTAAAAACAACCTGCTCGGTATCATCACCGATATGTCGTTTTCGAAAAACAATGTCATTGATCCCGAAGCAGGCGTGAAGATATGCAGGATGGCCAAAAATGATGATGTAACATTACCCATCCTTATTCAATCTTCAGACGATAAACATTATTATACAGCTCAGGACTTAAATGCTAAATTTTTAAATAAAAACTCTAAAGCGCTCTCCATTGAACTTCGTGATTTTATTAACGAATATATGGTTTTTGGAGATTTTATCTTCAGGAATCCTGTGACAGGAGAGGAAATATCCAGAGCCACAGACCTGCAATCGGTTCAGCAAAAGATCTTTGAAATCCCTGATGAATCATTAAAATATCATTTTGAACGGAACCATTTTTCAAAATGGCTGAATGCCAGGGCGTTATTTACATTGGGTGAAATATTTAAACCGGCACGGCTCGAAGATTTTGAAAGTATGGAAGAAACCAAGCATTATCTTTTTGATAATATAGCCAGTTACCGCATGAACAAATCAAGAGGTATTGTTGCTGAATTTGTAAGAGATAGTTTCGATGAGTATATCTTTTTTGCGCGTACCGGTAAAGGGTCGCTTGGCGGAAAGGCGAGGGGGCTGGCCTTTATTGATTCACTGATCAAACGCAACCGCATTCTCGACATGTTTGATAATGTAATTATTACTATTCCGCGTACCGTCGTGCTTACTACTGATGTTTTTGACGAGTTCATGGAACAAAACAAGTTATATAAGACCGGGTTATCGGATATGACCGATGAAGAGATACTGAAAGAATTTGTAAAAGCCCGTCTGCCTTTCAGGATACATGAAGACCTCGTTGCATTCATCAATGTGGTGAAAAACCCTATTGCAATCCGCTCGTCGAGTCTACTGGAGGATTCTTATTATCAGCCTTTTGCCGGAATTTATTCTACTTATATGATCCCTAAAGTTGCCGATGAACGCAAAATGATCGAAATGCTGAGTTGTTCAATAAAATCGGTTTTTGCTTCGGTATTTTTCAAAGCCAGTAAAGCCTATATGACCTCGACGTCCAATGTTATTGACCAGGAGAAAATGGCTATTATATTGCAGGAAGTGTGTGGAAACCGTTATGAAAACATCTTTTATCCTACCTTTTCCGGAGTGGCGCGTTCTATTAATTTTTACCCGATTCATCCTGAAAAGAGCGAGGATGGAGTAGTCAATATTGCTTTCGGATTGGGTAAGTATATCGTTGAAGGAGGTACCTCACTGAGGTTTTCACCTTATTATCCCAAAAATATACTTCAGCTGTCATCTGCCGAGATAGCCTTGAAAGAAACACAAAACAAGTTCAATGCACTCGATCTTAATCCTGAGAGTTTTAAACCTTCGATAGATGATGGCGTAAATATTCTTAAACTGCCGGTCAGCAGCGTGGTCAATGATGTGTCGTTGCGTTATGTATCATCAATATATGATTATAATAATAGTGTCCTCCGGGATACTTATGACCCGAAGGGTAAAAAAGTGATCACATTCTCTAAAATACTGAATTATAACACGTTTCCTTTGTCAGATATTCTCAAAACGCTATTAGAAACCGGTCAGCGTGAGATGAATAACCCCGTGGAAATAGAGTTTGCAGTTAATCTTGACGTGCCTGAAGGATACCCGAAGGTATTTAATTTTCTGCAGATCAGGCCCATAGTACAGAATAAGGAAGAGATAAACGAAAAACTCGAAGATGTGAACAACGATCAGGTGATCATCAGTTCAAATATGGCGATGGGGAACGGAATATACAACAATGTATTTGATGTGGTTTACGTAAAATCTGAAACATTCAATCCATCAAAAACCAGAGATATTGCTTCTGTTATCGAGAAATTGAACGATACCTATGTCCGGCAAAAGAAGAATTATGTGCTGATAGGCCCTGGCAGATGGGGATCAAGCGACCCATGGCTGGGAATTCCGGTAAAATGGGCACAGATATCTGCTGCACGGCTAATCATCGAATCAGGGCTCGACAGGTATCGTATTGATCCGTCACAGGGTACACATTTCTTTCACAACCTGACTTCATTCAGGGTCGGTTACTTTACCATCAATCCATTTATTAATGACGGTTATTATGATATTAATTTTTTAAATAATTCGCCTGCTTCTTTTGAAGATGAATATATCAGGGCCGTTTGCTATGAAAAACCAGTCGTTTTTAAAATTGATGGAAAAAAACAAATAGGGGTTCTTTTCAAACCAAAGAATTGATGTTTTTTTGTTCTCGGGATAAGTATAGATTTCGCATATTTACAACATGTACCGATTTATAAGATCGTTTTTTATTTTATTGGTACGAAATAATTTTTTATCATTGATTTATTATTATTTGTACTAAAAAATATTTTTCATGTACTTTGCTTTCCATCAGAAAATAATATATAATTTTGCGCTAAAATTATTATACGTCTCTATTACTATATTTATAAATTAAAAAAATTAATGCAATGAACGTAGACAAAATTATGAACGAACTCGAGAAAAAAAATCCAGGTGAAGTGGAATATTTACAGGCAGTTCGTGAAGTATTAGAATCAATTGAGGAAGTAGTCAATGAAAATCCTCAGTTTGAAGCAGCAGGGATCATCGACAGAATAGTTGAGCCCGACAGAATTTTAACATTTAAAGTGCCATGGGTAGATGATAAAGGCGAAGTTCACGTAAACCGGGGATATCGTGTACAGTTTAACCAGGCTATCGGACCATATAAAGGTGGTTTACGCTTCCACCCGAGTGTTAATCTCAGCATTTTGAAATTCTTAGGTTTTGAACAGATTTTTAAAAATAGCCTGACTACCTTACCTATGGGTGGCGCAAAAGGAGGTTCGGATTTTAATCCCAAAGGCAGATCAGATAACGAAATCATGCGTTTTTGTCAGTCATTTATGCTGGAATTATGGAAAGTTATCGGCCCTGAAACCGATGTTCCCGCCGGAGATATTGGTGTTGGCGGAAAAGAAATAGGATACCTTTATGGCATGTACAAAAAACTTACCCACGAACATGTTGGTGTCCTGACCGGAAAAGGTTTGAACTGGGGGGGCAGTCTGATTCGTCCCGAAGCAACCGGTTTTGGGGTTGTATATTTCTGTGCTGAAATGTTGAAGACCAAAGGTCTTGACTTCAAAGGTAAAACAGTTGCGGTATCGGGTTTTGGTAATGTTGCCTGGGGCGCTGTTACAAAAGTTAATGAATTAGGTGGTAAAGTTGTTACCCTTTCCGGTCCTGATGGATATATATATGATCCTGATGGTATTTCAGGCGAGAAAATTGAATATATGCTTGAACTCAGAGCTTCTAATCAGGATATTGTGAAACCATATTCTTATGAGTTCCCGAATTCAAAATTTGTACAGGGAAAACACCCCTGGGAAGTAAAATGTGATATTGCATTGCCATGTGCCACTCAGAATGAGTTGAATAAGGAAGATGCTTTGAATCTGGTAAATAATGGTTGCATATGTGTAACCGAAGGTGCAAATATGCCTTCAACACCCGAAGCCATTGAGATATTCCTCGAAAAGAAGATACTCTTTTCACCGGGAAAAGCCTCTAACGCCGGCGGTGTTGCCACATCAGGACTCGAAATGAGTCAGAACTCCATGAAATTAAGCTGGGGAAGTGACGAGGTTGATAAAAGGTTACATGAGATTATGAAGAATATTCATGCCGCTTGTGTCCAACATGGTAAAGACAGTACTGGTTTTGTTAATTATGTTAAAGGAGCCAATGTTGCCGGATTCATGAAAGTAGCACATGCTATGCTAGATCAGGGAATTTTGTAATAGTATTGGGGTTTAAATTCAGAAGAAAAGCTGTTCCGTTTTTGGAACAGCTTTTTTTGGTATGTCGGGCATAGTTCTTTGAATCTTGCAGAGTGAAAGTCTCTGTACACGCCGAGTTGAAAGGAAGTGTTAGCGAATGGCAGGGGTGTTTACCGTGAGGTAAAATCTGAAGGAAGCCATCAGCAAATTTAGCGTTCTGACGCACAGAAACCGGATATAAGGCTGAACAGCGGAGGGTGAGCGAGCCATAGAATTGCGTACAGCCCCAAAATCAACCGTAACCGCAAACAGTAAATCAGGCAGAACCTAAAGAAAGCAAAGAACTTTATCCCGAGAGGTCTTGAAATTTGTTCCAAAGGACTATGAATATAGCGATATATTCAAAAGAGTTTCAAGAAGTCAGCAGAGGACATAGTAATCAACGCAGGAACAGCCAAGATGAAGGTCTGAATCTTTAAATTTAAGGAGCAGTTAGTTCAAAATTCAATTTATGAAGCAGCAGCAAGCAATAGTTTACCAATTAGATTTGTTTAGTCAAACGAAAGAGGAAGCTATTCTCCCATCAGAAGACTGTGAAACCGTAAGTGGAGCAGAAGCAAGAAAGGAGTTGCAAGTAAAAGGAGCAGGCGAACAGAAACGAGCCTTAACAGGAAACGGTTAAACAATTTAACCCACATTGCAGCCTTAAATGTTAATTTTGGGTTTTCCCATGTTGAAAA
>DAOORA010000033.1:0-47525 GCA_035389045.1 Bacteroidales bacterium
TTATTCTTAACGAACCTGAAAACTAACACAAAAATATCATTTAATACAAAACTTTTGTATTATATTTTTTTTCTATTGAAAAAAAGTAAGCAATCAGAATAACTTTAAAACACTTGACAAAATCAGTGAACCAGTTTCAACACCCGGCATTTGGCATTGTTTGTACCTGTGAATTCCAGTTTGAACGTATACAAGCCGGCCGGCAGTTCTTCTGGTGAGAACGCCACCGTATGCCTGCCGCTGTTCTGATGTTCATCTACAAGCACTGTCACCATCTCTCCCAAAGTATTGAACACTTTCAGTTTTACGCTTCCGCTTTCAGGGATACTGTATGTCAGCGTTGTGTTATTGTAAAAAGGATTGGGATATCCGGAGAATTCGAATCCGGTTTCAGCGTTGTTACCCAGAACAAGGATCTTTGGCATTAGCAGGTAGGTCTCGTCATTTTCTTCGCCGTATTGATCACCTATTACCCCTGTGCCGTTCAGGTAAAAACCGATTTCACCCTCCGGCAATGTTCTGACAGGCCGGAACCCAAGTCTGATCACTTCTTCATTATCTGCAACGTCGAAATGATTGGTTGTGGCGAATACAACCCTGATCACTCCGTTTTCATCGGTTACCAGCAGATCGTTATCGTCAGCGATAATTTCATCCAGCGTAGGATTGATCTCAGTCATCCCATTTTTATGAACTGTTTTTGGCATAGTAACATTTATTAGTTTGTAATCCTCGTTTGGATAAATTAATTCCAGTCCTAATGCCGAAAGATCATTCATTTTTGTGCTGATCCGTAATGGAATTTCAAAATAACCTGGATCTTCGGTAGTTATATATTCGTCTGAAGTAATAATGATGTTTTTGGGAAGTGATTTTGCAGAAGCCCATGATGTTAATGAGTCGCGGTATTTACTGCTGGATGCATTGAAATCGCCGTAACAAATTGTTTTCAGCTGTAAATTCATATCGGCGCCGGCCATAGTGATCATGGTATCTGTTAGAGGCCAGTTCCCGGCAGGGAAGTTTTTGGTGACATTAAGGGGGGAACCCACTTTCCCTTTAATTCTGGCAATATCTACAGCGTTGATTGTTGAATTATTATCAACATTGGCCGCTCTTTTGTAGATTTTTGAAAAATTCCGGGAAGGATCTGTAATGGTATCGGCTCCGATATAATATTTTACCATCGCTACATCAATGGCATTCAGATCGTTGCCGAGCAGCATCGTGTCCGGTGTGTATTTGTCATACGTCAGCAAATAGTTGCCATCCATAACATTGCTGAACTGATAAACACCATAGTCGTTGCTTGTATCCCTTGCCAGTTCAACACCACCTGGAAAACTTTTCAATATCACTATTACATTGTCGATGCTGTATTTTATCGACGCATATGTCGGGGGGGTAGGGGCAGGATTGCCTGCATTTGCTTTGCCTGCATAAACGGTTTTACCGCTTAGGGTGTGTCCGTATGATGTCACAATATGCATTTCAATAACATTTGATGTGTCTTTGTCTTTCAGGAGACAGGGATAATCAGAGGTCATCACCACATCATAAACAGCTCCGTCTGTTATGGCTGATGTCGCATACGTAGAAGCTGTCGCACCGTTTATCAGTGTGCCATTTACGCGCCACTGATAAGACGGTGATGTGCCGCCATTGACAGGTGTTGCGGAAAATGTCACCGTTTGACCGGGGGCTGCCGGATTATTATCTGCAACAATAGTGACAACAGGTGCAGCGTATGGATTAACAGTCACTGCAATAGAATTTGATGCTGCAGTGGCTGGTGTTACACATGTCAGGCCGGAGGTCATATAGCACATTACTGAATCATTATTGTTCAGGCTTGAACTTGCATAGTTGCTGGCGCTTCCGACAGAAATGCCGTTTACTCTCCAGTCATAAACGGGAGCACTTCCTCCATTGGTTATATTGGATGAAAATGTTATTAGTGTACCTGCACATACAGCGCCGGCAGGAGTGGCAGTGATCGTAATATCCGACACCGCATTATTGGAAACCGTCATGGTGAGGGAGTTTGATGTGACCAGCGCCGGGGAAACACATGGTGCATCCGATATCATGGTACAGGTGAAAACATCGTTGTTTACAATGGCATTTGTTGTGTAGGAGTCTGTTGTGGCGCCGCTGATATTGGCACCGTTCTTTTTCCACTGGTATACCGGATTGGTGCCTCCGCCTGTAGTTGAGGAACCGAATGTTACGCTCTGTCCTGAACAAATGGATGTGTTTGCTGTGGAAATGTTGATTTCCGGGCTGACAACAGGTGTCACATCAAGTAGTGTTTTGTTTGACGTGGCCAATGGGCTTGTCACACACGAGATATTCGACGTCAGGATCACCCATACGGAATCGTGGTCATTCCAGCCTGAAGCATTGTAATTTGGGCTGTTGACGCCAACAGCCACGTTGTTTTTGATCCATTGATACGATGGTGTTCCGCCGTTTAAAGGTGTTGCTGTAAAGGTAACGCTGGTGTTCCCGCATATTGATCCTGTCGGGCTGTGCACAACACTTACGCCCGGAGTGACAGGATTATTTACGGTGATAGCAAGTGTCCTTGGCATGGATGTCCCGCACGTGTTGTTCGCGGTAACCTGTATGCTTCCGCTGCTGCCTGCTGCAACCGAATTTATGGAGGTTGAAGATGATTGTCCTGTCCATCCTGCCGGGGGCGTCCAGGTATAATTCAAGGCGCCGGCCACTGGTGAAATGGAATAAATGTTCGAAGAATTTGCACAAACAGACGTACTGCCCGTGATGCTTCCCGGCTGAGCAGGGACGCTGGAAACCGACACGGATAAATTCTGAGCTGTGGATGATCCGCATGAATTGTTTGCAATAACGCTGATGGTGCCGCCGGCGCTGCCCACTGTGGTAACTATAGTATTGGTCGTTGAAGATCCTGTCCATCCGGATGGCAGGGTCCATGTATAGGAGCTGGCTCCGGCTACAGAAGTTATGCTGTATGTTTGCACAGTATTGGCGCATGGAGCTGTTGTACCTGTGATATTTCCCGGTTGCAACGGCAGACTTATCCCACTGGGTGTAATGGTGAGCGATGAACTGCTTCCTGATCCGCAGGAATTTAGGGCAAATACCTGTATCGGACCGGCGCTGTTTCCGATCATGACATTAATGGAATTTGTTGTGGAAGCGCCGCTGTAACCCGAAGGAAGCACCCATGAATAGGCCGTGGCTCCGCTCACTGCTGTGATACTGTATGTTTGAAAAATGCCGGAACAGGGAGCTGTAGGCCCGCTTATGGCGCCCGGCGTGGCGGGCAATGCGGTAACCGTAATCGTTTTGCCCGATGCCGTACTGCTGGAGCAACTGTTATTAGCTACTACTGAAATGTTTCCACCTGTGTTTCCCGAAACGGCATTGATCGTATTTGATGTTGAGGACCCTGTCCATCCTGCAGGCAATGTCCATGTATATGATGTCGCCCCGGGTACCAGGGCAATGGAATAGGTTTGCGATGATCCTTCACAGACTGCAGAATTGCCGGTGATGGTGCCGGGCGTAGCCAATGCTGCCAGCGAAAATGCCGCGTTGCTCTGATCAGCGACAGTCCCGTTAGCATGGTCTTTCACCCTGATCAGTCCCTGCAGGGTAGTTGCTGATGGTACGGTCCAGTTATAGATGCCGTTTGTGGAGGTATAATTGCTGATTACCGTGCTCCAGGTGCTGCCATTGTTTGATGAATACTCGATATCGTAAGCCCCTGATGTTCCGTTGGCGCTCCAGGTGATGTCATGTGAAGAGCATATTGTCCAGCTTTCGCCTCCGTTTGGGGAGGTGACGGTGATAGCAGCCGGAGCAGCAGCAATGGTAAAGGCAAGATCGTTTATATCCTGCTTGCAGGTGTTATTATTGTCAGTTACACGAATATAGCAGTTTGTGGATGGCGCATTCGGAACATTCCAGTTATATGAATTTGTGGTTATATAAGAATTAAATACAATAGAATTCCAGGTGCTTCCCCCGTTGGTAGAATAATCAATATTATAATAATTTGATACACCTTGTGCCGTCCAGGTAATGTTTAATGAAGAACCGACGGCAAAACTGCCTCCGTTGCCCGGGTTGGTCACAGCAATCGTTGAAGTAATACTGAAAACTTCATCGCTCTGGTCGACCTTACTGCTGTTACCGTTATTCTTTACTTTCACCAGACAATAGTCCGATGGTGTATTGGGCAATGTCCAGTTATAGGAATAATTGGGGCCTCCTGAGAACGACTGGCTGACAATAGTGTTCCAGGTATTTCCACCGTTCAGGGAATATTGTAACTGGTAGCTTCCGGAGCTTCCTTCGCCCTGCCATGTGATAGTTGTTACCGTGCAGCCGCTGAGGTTTTCTCCGCCGTCAGGCGCGGTAACAACAACAGCAGGTTTTATAGTAAATGTCGCATTGCTGACATCAGAGGTAGCATTGTTGCCAACGTCGGTTACCCTTATCAGGGCTTTGGTTGTGGAGATACTCGGAACCGTCCATGAGTAAGATCCGTTGTTGCTGGTTGATCCGGTGATCTCCACCCATGTCGCACTGCTGTCGGCTGAATATTCAATTTTCACATAAGCGGAAGAAAGATAGTCAGAGGACCAAGTAATAGAGGCCGTATTATATGCATACAGCGTTTGTCCGCCATTCGGTGAGGTTACTGTAATGTATGGCGTTGGAGCGGTAATGGTCATTGGGGCGTCTGTGATATCGTATTTACAGGTGTTGTTGTAATCTTCAATTTTGATAAAGACATTATTGGAAGGATTGTTGGGTATAGTCCAGACATATTGATTGGAGGTAATATACTGATTGGATATTATCGTGTTCCATGATGCTCCACCGTTGACAGAATAATAAATATTATAGTAATTACTTACGCTGGCGCTGGCCCAGCTTATGGTTCTTGTTGCAGGATTATCCACCTGCCAGTTTTCGCCTCCGTTAGGAGTGTTGATAATAATATAGGTTTGCTGATTCAGCGTAAAGTTGGCATTGCTTACATCATTGACAGCGGTGTTGGAAACAAGACTCACTCGTACCAGGGCTTGTGTTGTAGAGATATTTGTCACCGGATTCCACGAAAAGGAAGAGGATGTGGTACTGGTGACAAGCGTTGTCCATGTATAACCATTATTTGTTGAATACTCAACCCTGTAAGGCCCTGAGCCTGTTCCGTATCCCGACCAGGTGATGCTTTGTGAAACGCAGCCATTCCAGGACTCCCCACCATTAGGTGAGGTTACGGTGATGTATGGAGCAACTATGCTGAAAACAGCATTGCTGATATCATTTACAGAAGGATTTCCGTATTCGCTCACACGCACCAGGCACTGCGAAGATGGAGTGTTGGGTACGGACCAGCTTTCGCTGCCGTCGTTGTTTGTAGCGGTCAGTATCACATTCCATGTTGCGCCGTTGTCATTGGTATATTCCAGTTTTACGAAGGAAGAAGTCAGATATTGTGAAGACCAGCTAATGTTGTATGATGTACCGACATAAAACGTATTGCCGCCATTTGGCGCGGTGACCGTGATTACGGGTGTAGGAGCCAGTATGGTAAATACCGCATCGCTTACATCAAACTTGCACGAATTATTATAATCCTCAACCTTGACGATTACCTGTGCGGAAGGGGCGTTGGGAATTGTCCAGGTGTATTGGGGTGAGGATGAACCGGAATAATAATTTGTAGTGATCGTTGTCCATGTGGAACCGTTGTTGGTGGAATAATAAAGGTTGTAATAATAACTTGTACCGCTGGCTGTCCAGGTAATGGTCCTGGTATTCGGATTGGCTACCTGCCAGTTTTCGCCGCCATTGGGCGAAGTTACAATAATGGCTGTGTTTTGGGTGATGGTGAAATTGGCATTGCTCACATCGGTCACTAAGGCATCGGCGGTTTTTGTAACTCTTACGGAACACTGCGTCGAAGGAGTGTTGGGAACAGGATTCCATGTATAGGATGATGACGAAGTACTTGACGTCAGCGTGTTCCAGGTAGTTCCGTTATCGGCCGTATATTCCACTTTCCAGGGTCCGCTGGCGCCATAAGCAGACCATGTAATACTCTGTGAAGAGCATCCGTTCCAGCTTTCTCCGCCATTAGGTGACGTAACTGCCACATAGGGATATTTGATGTTGAACACCGCATTGCTCACATCATAAACCGAAGCATTTCCGTATTCGCTGATACGTACCAGGCAATTTACAGAAGGGGTATTGGGTATGGTCCATGATTCGGAGCCGTCGTTGCTGGTTGAGGCAAATATTGTTGTCCAGGAAGCGCCGTTATTGACAGAGTACTCGATGGTTACAAAATTGGAGTTCAGATATCCTGAGCTCCACGTAATGGAATTAGTGCCGCCCACATATAAATTATTTCCTCCGTTGGGACTGTTAACCGTGATGTACGGCGTGGGAGAGGAGATGGTGAACACCGCGTCGCTTACATCATATTTACATGGATTGTTATCATCTTCCACCCTGATAAGGCATTGCGTGGAAGGATTGTTGGGTAGGGTCCAGGAATACTGTCCGTTGGTGATATACTGATACGTGGCGATGGTGATCCATGTGGCGCCGTTGTTGATGGAGTAATACAGGTTGTAATAATTGCTTGTTCCTGACCAGGCCCATGTGATCAGTTGGGTTGCTCCGCCGACCTGCCAGTTTTCACCTCCGTTGGGCGTGTTAATCACTATGGCGGTATTCAGCGTTATGGTGAAGGTTGTATTGCTGATATCGGTAACGAGGGCATCCGTGGTTTTTGTGACCCTTATTAAGTACTGTGTGCCGGGATTGTTCGGAACAGGGTTCCACGAATAGGACGAAGATGATGTACTGTTCGTCAGGATGTTCCATAGAGCTCCGTTATCTGTCGAATACTCTACTTTCCATGATCCGTTGCCTGTGCCATATCCCGACCAGGTGATGGTCTGAGTCGAGCAGCCTGCCCAGCTTTCTCCTCCATTGGGAGCAGTGATCACCACGTAAGGGTAAACGATGGAAAACACAGCATTGCTGATATCATAGACCACGGCATTATTGAACTCACTCACACGGACAAGGCATTGAGCCGATGGCGTGTTGGGAATGGTCCAGCTTTCGCTCCCGTCATTATTGGTAGAATTGATGATGGTTGTCCATGCACCGCCGTTGTTGATAGAATATTCAATTTTGACATATGGTGAGGTGAGATAGGCTGACGACCAGGTAATGTTATATGATGTACCAACATAATACGTATTACCGCCATTGGGTGCGGTTACCGTAATTACCGGTGTGGGCGCCTGTATAGTAAATACAGCATCGCTTACATCGAATTTGCATACATTATTATAATCCTCAACCCTGATGAGTACCTGTGCGGAAGGGGTGTTGGGAATTGTCCAGGTATATTGGGGCGTTGATGAAGAGGAATAAAAATATGTGGTGATCGCGGTCCATGTGGAACCGTTGTCAATGGAGTAGTATAGATTGTAATAATAACTTGTCCCGCTGGACGTCCAGGTAATGGTTCTTGTATTCGGATTGGCTACCTGCCAGTTTTCACCACCATTGGGCGAGGTTACAACGATGGCTGTGTTTTGTGTGATAGTGAAACTGGAATTGCTCATGTCAGTCACTAAGGCATCGGTGGTTTTTGTAACTCTTACGGAACATTGTGTCGAAGGAGTGTTTGGAACAGGATTCCATGTATATGATGATGACGAAGTACTTGACGTCAGGGTGTTCCAGGTAGTTCCGTTATCAGCGGTGTATTCCACTTTCCATGGGCCGCTGGCGCCATAAGCCGACCAGGTGATGCTCTGCGATGAACATCCGTTCCAGCTTTCTCCGCCATTGGGAGAAGTGATTGACACAAAGGGATATTTGATATTGAACACCGCATTGCTGACATCGTAAACCGAAGGGTTTCCGTATTCGCTGATGCGTACCAGGCAATTTACCGAAGGGGTATTGGGTATGGTCCATGGTTCGCTGCCGTCATTGCCGGTTGAAGCAAACAGGGTTGTCCATGAGGCACCGTTATCAACCGAGTATTCAATGGTTACAAAATTTGAACTCAGGTATGCGCTGTTCCATGTGATATTATTCGTGCCTCCCACATACAAGTTATTTCCCCCGTTGGGGCTGGTAACGGTGATGGTTGGTGTGGGAGCGGCAATGGTAAACACCGTGTCGCTAACATCATATTTACATGGATTGTTATCATCTTCCACTCTGACGAGGCATTGCGTGGAAGGGTTATTGGGTATGGTCCATGAATATTGTCCGTTGGTGATATACTGGTAGGTGGCGATGGTGATCCATGTGGAGCCGTTGTTGATGGAGTAATACAGGTTATAATAATTACTTGTTCCTGACCAGGCCCATGTGATCAGCTGTGCTGTTCCGCCCACCTGCCAGCTTTCTCCTCCGTTCGGGGTGTTAACAACGATGGCTGTATTCAGAGTTATGTTGAATGTGGCATTGGAGACGTCAGTGACCAGGGCGTCTGTAGTCTTTGTAACACGCACCAGGTATTGGGTTCCGGGAATATTCGGAACCGGGTTCCAGGTATAGGAAGATGAAGAAGTGCCGGATGTAAGAATATTCCAGCTGCTGCCGTTATTGTTTGAATATTCCACTTTCCACGGGCCTGAACCTGCACCATAGCCCGCCCAGGTAATCGTTTGTGATGAACAGCCCGCCCAGCTTTCGCCGCCATTGGGCGAGGTGATGGTGACATAGGGATATACAATACTGAAGACGGCATTGCTGACATCGTAAACAGCAGGATTGCCGAATTCACTCACACGAATCAGGCATTGTAACGACGGAGTATTGGGTACAGACCATGTTTCGCTTCCGTCGTTGTTGGTTGAATTGGCGATTACCTGCCAGGTGGCGCCGTTATCCGTTGAATATTCCAGTTTTACAAAAGGTGAGGTCAGGTATGATGAAGTCCACGAAACAGTATATGCTGAACCAATATAAAAGGTATTCCCTCCATTGGGCGAAGAAACTGTGATCACCGGGGTGGCAGGACTTATCGTGAACAAATTGTCACTGATGTCTGTTCTGCAGGAAGAGTTTTGATAGTCATACATCTGTATCAGGCAGTTAGCCGATGGTGTATTGGGAAGCGGGTTCCAGGTATACTGTCCGTTGGCTACGGTGACCCCGCTTACAACGGTAGTCCAGTTGTTTCCTGCATCGGTCGAATAGCGGATGGTCCAATCATTTGACGCACCCGGTCCCTGTGTCCATGTGATGGTTTTTGAGGTTCCTCCCTGCCATGTTTCTCCCCCGTTGGGTGAAGTGATTACAAGAGCCGGTACAATGGTAAAGGCCGCATTGCTCGAATCCCTTATAGCGCTGTTATTATAGTCATAGATCCTTACCCGGGCCTGTGATGTGCTGACATTAGGCACGGTCCATGAAAAGGTACAGTTTCCCCCCGACTGATAATAGTTGGACGCAAGAGCGCTCCATGAAACTCCATTATTTATAGAGTAATCAATATTAAAATAATTGCTCGTTCCTGTCCTTGTCCACGTTATGGAATACGTATTGCAGCCGTTAAGGCTTTCCCCTCCGTTAGGAGCATTGACAGTGATGGCGCCAAGAGCAATAGTGAACACCGCATTACTGATATCATTGGTGGAAGGGTTGCCGACATCAGAAATCCGGACCAGGCAGTTGGGGCTGGGTGTGTTGGGAATATTAGACCAGTTGTATGATCCTGTATTGTTTGTAGAACTGATAATAGTGGTCCATGCAGAACCGTTATTGACGGAGTATTCTATTTTCACAAAACTGCTGCTGAGGTAGGCCGACGACCAGGTTATGGTGTGCGATTGCCCTATATATAACGTATTCCCACCATTAGGGGAGTTAACGGTCAGTACAGGTGTTGCCGGGGCTATGGTAAACAGGTTGTCGCTTGCGTCAGTTTTGCATGAGGAGCCGTTATCGGTCACCCTCACCAGGCATGCAGTGGACGGATTGTTAGGAATGGTCCATGCATAGGTGTATGTATTGCCGGAAGGTGAAAACGTAGTGTTTACGATGGAAGCCCAGGAACCTCCGGCATTTACTGAATATTCAAGCAGGAAAGAATTACTGGTGCCATATCCGTTCCAGACGATGTTCTGGGCGCTTCCGCCCACCTGCCAGCTTTCACCACCGTTGGGCGTACTGACAACCAATGCCGGCGTTATGGTGAAATTCAGATTACTCAGGTCTGAAACAGTATTGTTATTAAAATCATAAACCCTTACCAATGCTTCTGACGTGCTGATATTTGGCACGGTCCAGTTCAGGGATGTACCGCTGTAATTGCTGGCCAGGACAGCCCAGGTACTTCCGTTATTGGTCGAATATTCCACATTAAAATATCCTGATGTGCCTGATTGTGTCCATGTAATAGAATGATTTGTACAACCCGGCCAGGTTTCTCCTCCATTGGGAGATGTTATGGTAATGGACTGCGCCATCATGCCGATGCTCATGAGAAGAGCAAAAAGCAAAGTAAAAAAAGATTTCATTATTTGTTGATTTTAAAATACTTGTGATAGTAAGGCGACAAATTTAACGATTTTTTGGGTTTAAATATGAAAATCGGGGAAAAAGCAAAAGTACGAAATAATGCACAATATTTCAACCGGAATTCACAATAGTGTTTTTCACTCCTGATCAAAAACATTTTGCCATAAGAAAACAAAGCTGTGCACACATAGTTCAGCATTTCTTTCTTGTTGTTCTTAATTTCAGATAGGGAATGATGATGTCATTTTTTTGTGCGGTGGTTCCGTCGTATTCGATAGTAACTACGGGTATCCCGGTCACTTTTTCTATTTTTGATGTCATAGCTTCGGTAACGAGCGATGGGCAGCAATAGGCAGGATTGGTCTGGACAAAAAGATCAAGATCGGGATGGTTTCTGAAAAGACATTGTATTTTAAGGATGTTTTCTATAGACTCGCCACGGTGAAAATGAGTCAGTCCGAATTGTTTGAGCCATTCATCGGTTTCTTCATTTTTTATTGGAATCAGGGGAGGGGCAATACGATAAAAGTACTTTGTGTACTTATTTTCCACCAAAGGAATGAGGGATTTCAAAAAAGCATTTCTGGCATATCTCAGATAATGACCTTCTTTATATAATCGGTCCATAAGGGGATCTATGATGATTTTGATGTAGTCGCTGTACGATGTGGTAATGGCTTCTCCGCCATTTTCTTCAATGGTGCTGATAAGATCCTGATTCATCATTTCGTTGTCGCGCACGTACATATCTCCGAAAATGGCCACTTTCGCACGTTTCTTTTTTTCGGCAGGGATGGTCTCAAACGCTCGAACGATCTGTTCAACAGCTGGTTCACGCGGGCTGTCTTCAAGGAGCACTTTGTACAGTAAATTCATAGCCCATGATATCACCCGGTCTGTTGCTCCTTTTTCTTTTTCATAGGGGCGTATCATGCACCCGATCTTACGCACATATCCGCCAAACAGGTAAGCAAGGTAGGCATTGATAGCCGTTTGAAGCGAGAAGTCATAAAATATGATATCTCCCAGGTATACTGAAACCTGATCCATATTTTTACCATGATCATTAAGCAGTTTTTTTATGAAATATGGAAACATACTTAAGTTGCATGGCAGATCAGAGTTGATACTCCAGACCACGGTATTAGCCGGTTCCAGGTTGTTTTCATTGATGTAATCTATGGCATTCTGAACGATAATGTTCAGTGGTATGCATTGCCCGGTGTTCTGACTCAGGCTTTTTACCATGGACTCCTGTGTACTTGTCAGTAAGCGGGCATCAAATCCGGCGTTTTTCAGAACGGCTTCGAGCAGTAGCCCCACATACTGATCCCATGCAGGCAACAGCAGCGTCTTGTTTTTAAGCCCTGATGCCCGGAAGATGTACTCGCCGGAATCAACTTTAGGTGTTTTAAAGGATTTAAGGCTGTTACTGAGGTTTTTGATATCGTCAGGATGCATTTTGAGTATCCTTCCGGCCTCCTGAGTCAGTGTCCTGAAATAACTGCTTAATCCTTGTTTTTCAGCGGTATCCTTTTTGACTTCCAGAAATGGGTCCTGTGTGATTTGTCTTGCATTGACTGTCGTCAGGCTGTTTCGCTGATGATTTCTGAAAGACCTGATCCCGGCTTCGATCCGGGTTTCGTAACCGACCGCAGAGTCATGTTCATCAAGTTGAAGGACCAGGTAAGGTTTTTTATGGGCGTCGAGTATCTCCTTGAAATATTCAATGACAAACGAATCCGGGGTGCATTTGAAGGAGGTGACAAATATAGGATAGCAATTGGAGGTTTTTGCAACAATTTCAGCGGTGTAAATAATTTTTGCAGCAAACTTCCACCGGATCTTTTTCAGCAACCCGATTGTATCCGGGCTCAGTGGCAGCCCGCCGGGTATCATATCCATAAAAAATGTCTTTACACCATTCTTTTCAATCAGTTCAGGGATATTGTTGTTCATAACCGGAGACATCACGGTATAAGGTCTGCCCAGCAGCATCACATATATGTCGTGGAGTTCATCGGTTTCCCCGGTATATATTTTTCTCCATTTTTTACGCAGTTGTCCAATAAACTTGTTTGCATCCGCATAGGCCTGTATGATCTGCGGCATGCTGATTTCTTCCCGGCCGATTCCTTTCAGCATGTTATATAATTCATTCATGACAAAAGTTCCACCCCGTCGCGTCCTCAATATGGGTTGTAATATTTTCTCTGCCTGTTCAAAATTTTTACGGATTGAGATTACTGATGTAACAAACTGTGTGTAATAGCAATAGTGCTTGTTTCCATTGATTTTACTGCCTTCTTCAAGGTAAACAGGCAGGAAGATATAATCTGCTTTATCCATCAGGTAATTCACATGCCCGTGCATAGCCGCCACAGGGGAGCAGAATTCCGCGCTGCAAATGGTTTTGCCTTCCTTTACAGCTTTGGTGTGACCTTCGCTGGAGATTGTGTTGATGTCGAGCAGGTCGAAAAATTTCCTCCAGAAGGTCATTTCGTCGTGCAGGTACAGCCCGTCAGGAATACCAATGACAAAATCTGTCCGGACAACCTGTGGCCGGAAACAAAAAATCTCTTTTCTTTTTTTGATGAGCTGAAATCCTGAGTTTTGATTCCTGACAAATTTTTGTGTGGCATAATCTCTTCCGCACAGGAACCCGTATGCTTCGATCTCCCCGTCAATACTGGCGACTTTGAGTTTACAATGGTTGGTGCAGATTCCGCAGGTTTCAGAAACAACAGGGATGTTTTTCAGGCAAAGATCAAGGCCCCGGAAACCGGTACGGGTAATTTGTTTATCATGCAGTTCGAGGGCAGCGCCTAATGCACCGGTGAGGTGACAAAACTTTGAAACCATGACGGGCTTTTTCAGTTTCATCTCGAAAGCAGCCACCAGCGCTTCATTTTTGGCGGTAGCGCCCTGAAAGAGGATATTTTTGCCGATACTCCCTGAAACTGCCACTTTGGACAGGTAGTTCTCACGTGTTGAATGCAGCACAGAAGCAAGTATTTCATCAACAGAATAACCGTTGTTCAGGAAATGATTCAGGTCGCGCTCCATAAAAACCGTACAGCGGTCGCTGGACAAGGGTGCGCCTGTCCGGCCTGCACGGTCGGAGTATTCCGTAAGCGGGCAGTTAAGTTTTTTAGCCTGCTCTTCAATGAAACTGCCTGTTCCGGCGGCACAAACATTGTTCATCACCGAGAATGTCACCATGCCATGCCTCATCACCGTAAATTTTGAATCCTGGCCGCCGATTTCTATGATGGTGTCTGTTTCGGGATTCAACTCATAGGCGGCGCGTGCATGTGCGGTTATTTCGTCCAGGATGCTGTCGGCACCGATTATTCTGCCCATGAATTTCCTCCCCGAGCCGGTGGTCGCAGTTCCTCTGACATCAAAACGGATCTGGTACGCCGCTTCCAAGTCGAGGACTGCCTCAAAAAGGCACTGAACAGCCTGTAAGGGGCGTCCGGCGGTTCGTGTGTAAAATCCTGCAACCACCGATTTATTCAAATCCATCAGGACAGCCTTGGTGCTGGTTGAACCGATATCTATCCCGAGGTAAACCTCCGTACTTGTTTTGGGTTCCTGGTAAAGGTCAATTTCTACTGGTTTCATTTCCGGAAACAGCCTGCTTTGAAATTCATATTGTTTATGATCGCTGAAATCCGGATATTCAGAATACATCAGTTTCAGCGGAGGATAGTAAAGATTTTTGTTTTGTTTTTCAAACGAGAGGATGTCTGCTATTGATTTTGATGGAAATTCTTCCTGAGGGTTTTCATCAGCACAGCATAAGGCGGCTCCTATCGCACCATACAAATGTGACATCTTATCAACGACGATCGTAACAGCGGCAAGGCTTTCGATGTGCCTTATCACCGCCTTGTTTAATGCTACCCCCCCGGCTGCCACCAGTGAAGAAAAAGAATTTTCCGGCAAAACGGCATCAACAATATTTCTTGCAAGACCATAAGATAATCCGTCACAGATCTCAGCCAGGCAATAGCCTTCCTGCTGTGCATGTATCAGATCGGTCTTGGCAAATACGGCACAACGCGAAGCTATCAGAGGAATTGCACCGTGGTTTTCGTATGCCAGGCGGCTGAAATCCATGATGCTTGAAAGATTCAGCCGTTCAACCTGCTGGTCGAGGAAATTACCGGTACCTGCGGCGCATGAGGTGTTGGATTTATAATTCAGATAATCTCCGTTCTCATTAAAAGTAACCAGTCCGAATTTTTCAGCGCCGATGATCAGCAAGCCATCCAGCGTAGGATGAAAATGTCTGGCTGCCCTGATGTAAGCAACGCGCGAATCAGTCTGCAGCCCATGTTTCAGGATAGGTGGCGTTGACGATGTATAGCCGGCCGCCCTGATCTCACCAAGATTAACTCTTTCAAGACCTTTTTCTAATTGTTGGGCAATCTGGCCTTTGTGGAACGCATAATACGTATGTACAGCTTTCATTTGTTCATTCAGTACTACCATGGAGACAGCAACCGAACCAATATCAATTCCGAGAAATTTATTGCGCAACGTTTATCAGATTATGATTATGCAAAAATAATTCTTTAAATGATTATTGATGGAATGAACATTACGGTATGAATTTAATTGAATCAAATCAATTAATTAGAATTAAATCAAAATGTTTAGCGGGTATTTCATGATATTGTTTTTTGTTATATTTTTGACTTATATTTTTTGGTTTAAATAGAAGCAGTAAAAAAGTAAATTTTTCCTGAACGTATGAATTGGCTTACATTGCTGGAAATTGCTTATACGATAATCCTTGTGCTGGCCTGTTACAGGATCATTTATGACACACACAGTTCAAGCAAAACACTGGCATATTTGTTACTCGCTGTCTTCGTACCTGTTGCAGGCATATTGTTTTATTTTATTTTCGGTGTCAACTACCGTAAGGAGTTTATTTTCAGCAAAAAGTTAATTGCTGATGAGAAAAGGCTCAGGGAACTGAACGAACAAATAGTTTCACCGGCTGAAAAGAATTTCAGATTGAATACAGATGCGCCTGGCGATGAGGATGCGCTGGTAAAGTTGTTGCTTCATGATAACCAAAGCCCGCTCACCAATGGAAATTCCGTAAAACTCTTAATAAATGGTGAAGAAAAATTCCCGGAAATCATTAAAGCGCTGGATGCTGCACGGAATCATATTCATATGGAATATTTCATTTATGAAGATGACAAGATTGGAAATATTATCAAGGAAATTTTAATAAAGAAGGCGGGTGAGGGCGTCATGGTGCGGTTGATCTATGATGATTACGGGAGCCGTTCTATCAGGAAAGAACTGGTGAACGAGCTCAGGAGCGGTGGGGTTGAAGCATACCCTTTCAACAGCATCAGTCTTCCTTTTTTTGCTAACAGAGTAAATTACCGAAACCACCGGAAAATAATTATCATTGACGGACAGACTGGTTTCACAGGCGGTATCAATATCAGCGACAGGTATATCAATGAAGACCGGAATAATAATAAATTGTTCTGGCGCGACACCCATCTGAGGATTGATGGCCCGGGAGTGTTCATTCTTCAGCATATTTTTCTCTGTGACTGGAATTTTTGCTCAAAACAGAAAATTGAAGCCGAAAAGATTTATTTCAACCCGGTACCATCGTCAGGCCATAATGTCAGGGTACAGATCGCTGCCAGCGGCCCCGATTCCCCGAATTCAACCATCAAACTATCATTACTGAAGGCTTTTACAATGTCCAAAAAGGAAATTCTTGTCACCACACCTTATTTTATTCCCAGCGGTTCTATTATGGATGTATTGAAAATAGCTGCACTCGGAGGGGTTTCGGTAAAGATGCTGTTGCCCGGAATTTCTGATTCAAAAATGGTCAATACTGCAGCCCATTCATATTACGGAGAACTGATGAGGGCGGGCGTGGAAATTTATTTGTACCATAAAGGTTTTATACATGCCAAAACCGTAGTTATTGATAATTTATTTGCTATTATCGGAACAGCCAACCTGAATCACCGGAGTTTTAATTTTGATTTTGAGGTGAATGCCCATATTTACAATGCTGATTTCTCGGAAAAAGTGCGGGAGGTTTTTTATGCCGACATTCGCGATGCCAAACGGCTTTGTTATGAGACATGGAAGACCCGGCCGGTTTATGTTAAAGCAGCGGAGCGGGTAGCACGACTGTTCAGTCCAGTATTTTAAGGGATAATAGTGCTTTTTTATTCCGGGCTGGAATCATATTTCGTTAATTTTGTTTTCCGTATGGATGATAATGAAACTTCGGGCACAATGAAAGCCGGTAAGGCACATGGAAGCAGGATATTTGGTTTCAGCAGGAATATTTTTTTTACCGGGATAACCAGTTTTCTGACAGACACTTCTGTAAAGATGTTATATGCTGTTATGCCTATGTTCCTGCTTTCCATAGGGGCTTCAAAAACCAGCCTGTCATTAATTGAAGGAATAGCAGAAAGCACTGCATCCCTGGTTAAGGCGATGTCGGGCTTCTGGAGTGACAGGACAGGCAGGAATAAGCCCTTTATACTTTCAGGCTACGGCCTTTCGGCGTTGATAATACCGCTTTATGTTTTTGTCTGTACCCCATTTCATGTACTGGTACTTCGTTTTATTGAACGATTTGGCAAAGGTGTCAGGACAGCGCCCCGTGACAGCCTCATTGCTGGTTCTGTAATAAACGGGGAGACTGGTAAAAGTTTTGGACTGCAGAAAGCGATGGACAACAGCGGTGCAATACTCGGGCCACTGCTCGCATTCGGATTGTTATCACTTTTTTCCGGGACAGACACACCTGAACTCCGCGACTATAAAATCATTTTCCTGTTGGCCGGGATTCCTGCCATACTGGCAATATTTGTCATTATTTTTGGGATAAAAGAAGCCAGGAAGCCTAAAAACGAGCGTTTTACCCGCTTTCATCTCGGGGATTTTTCACCGAAATATTATTTTTTTCTGGCAATAATTTTTATATTTACCCTGGGAAATTCAACCGATGCACTGTTGATGGTGAAGGCCAATGAGGTGGGGGTGAAAGTTGCATATATACCTCTTGTGTATCTTATTACCAATCTGGTTTCTGTTTTTTTCGCCATCCCGATAGGTAAATTATCCGACAGGATTGGTAAAGAACGGGTTTTGATCGCAGGTTTCCTTTTATATGCCCTGGTTTATTTCGGGTTCGGAATTTCGGGTTCTATCGGGGCTATTGTGCCGTTGTTTGCGTTGTATGGGTTTTATTCCGCCTGTACCGACGGAATTCAGAAAGCATTTGTTTCGGATCTGGTTGATAAAAACAAGAAAGGAACGGGGCTTGGAATTTATAATGCACTTCTTGGCATCACCTTATTGCCTGCAAGTCTGATAGCGGGAGCGCTATATGATAAAGTGAATTCATCGCTGCCTTTTTATTTCGGAGCAGCGACAGCGATAACAGCAACCACCATGATGATAATTTTTATACTAAGATATACAGGATATGCAAAATGTAAATAATGCTGTAGGGAAGTTGATTTTATGTTAAGATTCATCATGCGAGAGAAACATAAAAGGCAATAGGAATATAATCAATATGAATTTATAGAATAGAATTCAATTTGCTTAGAGTTTTGTGCTATTTTATCTGCTATAATCTTTTGCCGGGATAAAAAAATAGTAGTACATTTGCTTTCTCAATTTGGGGCGTTAGTTCAGTTGGCAGAACGCTAGGTTCGCAATCTAGAGATCACGGGTTCGACTCCCGTACGCTCCACACCAAAAACAAAAATAGCACTGTAAATCAAATGTTTGCAGTGCTTTTGTTTTTTTTACACTCCGATATAACACTCGGAAACGGTGTTTCACTAATTGTTTTTATAAATTAAAAATCATTTTCAGATTTTGAATTCTTACTCATGAAATCTTTTAGATTTTGAATTAAGTTATCAATAATGATTAATGCTTGTTGTTGCATTTTTGCCCAGCATTTTTTTGAATGTAAGGTTCCCTGAAAATTTGGTTTTTCCTGATTAAAGGGGCCAAAATCATAGTACCGGATTCCGTTTGTTGGTGTTGTATGATAAACATTTGTCATCATGACATCAGTTGATGTAAAATCGGAAAAGGTATATTTATACTTATTTTCTTTAACAATAATTGTAATGGTAAAGCTTAAACTCCCATGCAAATTTCCCAATGCAACCTTTCCTTTACCAAATAATTTGCCGGATTCCTTATCTGTAATTTCAAGTACATTTTTTGAATCATTAAAATTTTTTGCAAACCATGATTGTGCTGTACTGTAAAGAATATCTTTTGATACGGAATCAATAGTTATAACTTCTGTTCTTTCATCAAATGAACTGGTTTGAGCATTTGTAATTATCGAACTTAATGCGATAAAAGATATAATAATAATTTTTTTCATTTATACTCCTTTTAAAATAAATTTATAATTTTCATCATAAACAAATAAACAAATAAACAAATAAATTTTACCAATTTTCTATATTTGACGGTGATTTAATGTATTTATCATAATCATTAATTATGTTTCCTAAATGAGCCTTTAAGCCATTCATAATTTCTTTTACTTGTTTTTTCACCATACAGCCAATTCTCGGGAAATTATCACCTTCAAATGGTTCTATTTTTACACACATAGTACATTGCCCTCGATAGGAATCACAATGAACATTATCTATATTGATTTTATACCTGTTATCTTTCATTTTAAATGTTACAGTATAACCATAAAAATAAACAACATCAGGTGAAAAGAAATGCTTACTTTCAAAAAGTCCCTTAACCACAATATTGCCGGCCTCTTTGTCGTCATTTTGAATTACACTTTGAGCGGACTTCCATACATTGGCAATATACATTTTTGTATCAGAATAAATCTGTGCTTTGGTTTTAGCAATAGAATCTGTTTTTTCCCATTTGAAATTTTCCTGTGCTTTTATGTTAATTGATATTAAAACACAAACAATAATAATAACTACTTTTCTCATATTTTTATTTATTACCAATTACTATTTACACCTTGATTCATTGCGGTTTCTAATGATTTTAGCATTGTTGTAACCTCTGAATTAATTGCGCTTTTAATATCAACAATATGTTTTCCAAAACCAGCTTTATTACAATCACCATCATTTACCAAACCATAACTCCACGCATCATTATATCCATAATGAATAAAATTTGAAAATTCATATTTATATTTTGCTTTTTTTAAATAAAGTTTGAAAATAAAAGTAATATGCCCTGTGAGATAAGCACTGAAACCACCATGTTTATATTTTATTGAGCCAGAGCCTTGTATTATGCCGTTTTCTTTATCACTCATTTTAATAACATCACCTGGCGATTTAAATGTTTCAGATACCCATAAAACACCTCTTGAATATAGCTCATCTTTTGTTATTGAGGTATCCTTTGTTGAAACTACACCTGTATATGATAGTGTTTGAGCCATCATGATTGGTGAAAGCAATATTAAAATGATGCTAATAATAATTACTTTTTTCATTTGATATTTTTATTACGACACTGCAATATACAAATAAATTATTTTTATACCGTATTTTTTTTATTACAATTTTTCAATTATTGAAGGCATACATTTATCCTCAACATTCGGATCAAGTACAAAATAAGCAATAAGAGTTCGTTTAAAATCATAAGTACCATCTATTCGTTCACTAATAACTAAATCAGTATATCTGTGAACAGAATTTTTTATTTTCTCTTTAACCTCATCGTCAGTGTATATTATGCCGGTTTTCCTATCAACATACAAATCTTTTTCCTCATCAACAAGTTCATAACAAGTAACCGGCTCCAGTTCCTTTATTGATCTTTTACCGTTGGTTAAATCCTTTAAGAATTCAATCTTTTCTTTTCTGTTCATCGTTGGTGTTTTTAGGTGCTGAATCTCTTAATTTTCTTAATCCTTCGATTGAAACGCCTGACCAGTCATATTTTATGTATTTATCTATTATCGGATCAGTTGTTTCATCAGTTATTGCTAATTCAATAGGTTTTCCATTAATAGTTATTGAGCCGTCAGGCTGTTCAACAATATACTGTATATTTAACCAGTCAGGATTGAATTTCCCCTCCCGGATCAGCATAAGCAATTCGATTTTATCTTTTCGATTCATTTGCTACACTGTTTTTAAGTTCATCAATAATATGATCCAGCTGTTCATCAGATAGCTTTTCATAATCCACGCTCAAACTGGTGGCCTGTAATGTAGGTACAGTATATTTGAGTAACTTTTCGATGAACAATAACCGATCTTTTGGCTCCAGTGCTTTTATATCCGCCTCGATAGTATGCCAGTTGTTTTCTAAAACTTCATTGATCCGTTGCCGTAAATCAGCTGTTAATTTGTTCGGAGTTCCTGCCGGCCTCCCTGCCGGGTTGTTGGTTGTTCCTTTTTTTAATCCCATTACTTTAATATTTAAAATTTGTAAATCCTTGTTCTTTTCAAAAAATTCATCATTGCAACCATGAAAATTTTCTTTTCATGTAAACTATTTTTTTATTTTTATTAAGTACCTTTATTAAGTACCTTTATTAAGAATATTATTTAAGCTGTTGTACTCCTGTCGTTGTTGGTGTCGTATTGCTGTCGTTGTTGGTGCTGTTCGCTCCATGTTTCGATGGTATATTGATTGTTTCGGTGTTCATTGTTTGTTCAAGTAGTTGTTTACCGTTCCAACGGATATATTTAGACGCTTTGCGATCTGTCGCTGGCTCAATCCCTCCGCCCTCAAATCTTTAATTTGCATCTCGATAGTGTACTCACTTGCTTTCTTTTCCCAGTATGTTTTGATGTGCTGTTTAACTTTGTCCGGGTTTTTAAGTTTCCAGTTCTTTAGATACTCGTTTTTTAATTTTCTTGCTTTTTCTGATAAATTTTCCATGTCATTAAATTTAAAGTTTATAAATATTTTTATTTAAGTTGCTGTTCTTTATTAAGCTGTTGTAATGCCCTTTGCCTCGCTTCAGCTTTCTTTTGTTTAAGTTGTTCAATCTGATATTTTCGTTTTTTGGTTTCCGCCAGCATGATTAAGTTTTCAAGTGTTATTTTTTTACTCAATCCAATGTACAGGCCTCGCATCTTATTATGTGAATAAACATGAATACCCCAGTTGTTTAACTGCATCGCCTCCAGCACTCGATCAGCATGATAACGGGTTTTATACTTTTTAAACAGTTCTTTTATATCCGGGTGCATGGTGGCCGGGAGGTGCTTCACGCTGTTATATCCGAACGCCCGGCAAAGTATGTGTTCTTTATTTGTTTTGCTATATGATTTTTTCCCCAGTATCGAACGAATACCAACGTAAAAAGCAAACTGCATCAAATCAAACTCGGTTTTATTATGATCCCGAAATTCAAATAATAAAGTTTTGTTAATGCTCGGATATGCTTCATTTGCCGGGATCGTTCGATCAATCTCTTTTCCACGCTTTAAACAGTAGTCAAAATCCCCATTAATGCCCAAAAAAGAATATGCCTGTCGTATCTGATAAAATTCGATTGCTTTTTCCATGAAGTCAGTATCGGATTTGTTTACATTAATCTCATCGGTCATGACTTCATAACCAAAAATATTTAGTATCTGATCGATTTGTGTTTCCGGGTTAAATTCTGTATCTGAAAATCCGTTATAATCCTCATCTAAATAGATTTTTTCACTGTCGATGTATCTTTGCATCATTTTATAAAGATCGTTCGTTAAATCGCCTTGTTTTCGATAATAACAATACATCATTTGCTTTGCTACATCGTAATATTCAAATTTTATTGTTTTCGCAAATCTGTAAATGCCATAACTGATAATTTCAGCGATGGTTTTTTGCCTGTCGATAAATAACTCCCGGAGCATGAACAAAGGAAACTGCAAATATCTTTCATCGGTTCCCATGCTCTGCCCTCCCAAAAGTCAAATAATACCACGTTATAAACTGCTCGAAGTCTTTAGCGATGAAGTACAGGCCTCCGCTGGCTTCGATGCTCCGCTGGTATTCCTTTTGTGCATCGCTTTGCTTATCGGCTCCGATCTTTACTTCAATCTTTACCGAACGGCCTTTGATGGTTGCCGATATATCAGCGGTTCCACGTTGCCCGGCTGTCTTTATGTATTGAAGTGATCCGATGGTTCGCTGATGTCCCAGCACATCGGTACAGGTTTCCCGGCTGTCAATGATCCGCCCGGTGCAGTTGATACGCTCGGCCTGGCCTCCAGTCAATCGAATATAATCTATTATGCACTTTGTTAATCCGTTCGCTGTCTTATCGGTGTATTTCGGAGCTGGGATATATTGCTTCGGCACGTTCGGATATTTTCGTGAGCTGTCATCGATATACAAATTTTTGAGTATCTGTATAGCTTTTTTCGTATCTTTGCCGGTGTCAGTCAACAAAGATTTTTTGGAGATGGTGTCTTTCATGATGCTATCTCCTTTTATTTTTATGTGATAACGATTCCAGCACCTCCGATTTTCTGAATATGATTGTACGCTCCGCCTGTGAGTAAGGTACACGCCCGGAGTTTTTAATCTTTTGTGCCGTCGGTGTACTAACTTGTAAAAATTCCGCCAGTCCTTTGATGCCATAAACGTATGGTTCGGGATCGGCTGGAGCTGGCTCCTGCGGAGGTGTTCCGATTAATGTTTCAATTTTCTGCAATAATGCCAGCATCTCGGAAACTGCCAGCGGTAACTGTTCAAAGGATAAGATTTTTGTTTCCATGTTATATTTGATTAAAAATAAAACAAAGATTTTATCCGTTTGAACATTGTAAACCAGTTATAACTGGTAACAAGTTTTATTCAAATTCACTTGCATAAGTTTCATTTAACTTTTGCAGGTCTTTTTCAGCTTGTTGTTTGCCTTTTTCCGATAAGTGTTGAATAACACTTTCAATTAAAGAAATTCGATTTTTTATTCTTTTTTGTGTGCATGGTGTCGGTTTTCCTGTTCTGTTTTGAACATCGGAAAAGCGAATAAACTCCTGATATAACTTGTCGCCCGATGTAAGTCCGTATTTTGTAATAATGTTTTTTGCATTATCTCTTGTTATTACATCATATTCATAAACGTAAATTAAAGCGATCTGCTTTATTTTTAATTTTTCATGCAGTTTTTTATATTTACTTATGTCATCAGTCGTTTTTTCGGGTGCTTCATCGTGCTGATCTCCCATCAGAAAACATTGATATTTTATCATGTCAAAAACGTAAACAATACGAACAAATATCCCGGTGCTGATGGTGTCAAAGATCGTGTTCTTAATCATGAATTTATCAAAATATCTCTTTAGTATTTCATCTTTTGAGTAATTGAGCAATATAAACCCAGCGATATTGTCTATTATGATTTCGCTGTTTTCTATATTATAAAACGAATAATCAATAAGTTTTTTTGTGCTTTTTTTTTCCATTTCAATAAATGCTGGTTTGCTCATGGTGTCTTTCATTCCAGCATAAAAACTTTTTTTTATGGACTCAAAACAAAATGTAGGTACTAAAGTTTCCTTTTTAAGTTCGGTTTCAATGAATGTAACCAGGTCGGAAAAATTATCTTTATTGTAATTTGAGTTATATTTTTCGTTACAATTTTCAGCGATTAAATCAAGTGCTTCATTTTGCATTATTTTCATCATATCTCATTAAATTTATTCATTGATAACTGCTTTTGCTTATTTACAATTTTTGTATAAAAATCCATTGTCTTATGGTCTTTGTGGCCAGTCCACTTCATTATGATCTCCGCCGGGATATTCAAATACAGTGCATTAATGATGAATGTTTTCCGGGCTGTATGGTGTGTAAGTAGCTGATATTTTTTATAAGTTGTTTCAATCCTTTTGTTGCCTTTGTATTCGATGTAGGTTTCATCGCTTTCAAATCCGGCCTCTTTTCCAGCATCTTTGATATACTTGTTAAACTTTTGGTTGCTCGGTACAGGAAACGCCCTGTTGTTCTTTAAATCGATATTCTTGTATTTTTCCCATATTGCTAAAGCATATTTATTGAGTTCGATAATCAGCTTGTCATCGGTTTTGATGGTCAAAATTTCAATATACTGGTTTCCGCTGTCATCGGCTTTGAAGTCGTTTTTCTTTAAATTGTGAACATCTGAAAATCTCAATCCTGTTAAACAACAAAAGCAATAAATATCTCTTATCTGCTCCAGTCGCTTGTTGCCGGAAAAATCAAAGTTGATGAAGTGCTGGAGTTCGCTCCATGATAAGAAAACAATATTTTTCTGAAAATCTGCAATGTCAGTACCTTTGAATTTATACTCAAATGTTTTGTACTCAAGATTTTTATTGTATTTCTTTTTTGTTGCCCAGTTCATAAACCATTTAAACAAGATCATGTACTTGTAATTTGTGGTGTTATTGAGCTTTTTTTCCTTTTGCAAGTATTCTATGTAGTTTTGAAAAAAGTCCTCTGTAATGTCAGGAAACTGCAAAATTCGGCCATATTTTAAACAATAATCCTCCACGTGAGATTTTAAAGTTTTGATTTTTTTGATAGTGCTTTCAGTCCAGTTTTTCCGCTTGCTTTCGGTGTCGATGAAAAGCTGAATATAATCCGGGATTGATACTGGTCTATTTAATTCCGCTGTGGTTTCATCGATAATGCCCTCTTTTTTCTTTAGCTGTTTCGATAATTCACTCCACAAATAACGCTTCGTGATTGTCAAATTCAATTTAACTGCATCATTGTATATTTCCGGCAAAAGTATATCAATATGGTTAATCCTCTTGTTGATGGTTCCGGCGGAGGTTCCATCGCTGTTGAAATTATTGTTCTTTACCCTCCCGGCTTCATCGTTCCATTTGTCGCTGTCGATCCTGTACCCTATCGGATAAATAACACGCTGGCCATCGAATTTAAACTCGACAAGTATCGGTACATGGTCGGTTATAACCTGGCCTGTATTCTTGTCTTTGCGTTTTTCTAATTTGAAACGCTTAATCTCTAAACTTTTTCTTGCTTTCATGATGGAGTGTTTTCTTTTTACACTCCAAAATTACACTCTATTTTTGTTTTATGCAAATTAATTTTAATTTATTTTGTTTTTTGTTGAAAACATTATCTATCTTTGTGTTGGTGCAATATAGGGATATAATAAATTAAAATTTTATCTTTGATTAAATCATGTAAATAGAGCCGTACGCTCCACGGAGTGGAGCGTACCAAGGCAGCGAAAGCTGCCTTTTTTGTTTTGCAAAACAAAAGGAGCCGAAGTTTATCCCGATGAGCCTGCTACATCGGGAACTCCCGTACGCTCCACCATAGTGGAACATGGCAAAATATGTTCCTCATTTTTTTTACCTTCTCTCGCCTTCCCCTTTCATTACTAATAATCCAGAACATCGCTTCATTCATTTACGGTGTTCGAACTGCTCCATCCTTAAAAATGATACCATTTGGGAAAATAGAAGCCATACCAGAATAAAACAACAAAATGTATCAAGCAGCGGGATGGCATTTCTTTGAATAGAATTCAAAGGACTAAAAAACTTTATATAATTGATAATATATACAAATTCAATATAATGCTGATTTTAAGCACCCGCCTTATCACTGAAGCGTTTTGAAAATCAATTTGCCCGCCGGAATTAAGGGCGAACAAATTGATTATCTCATCACACATTATTATTATTAAAATATTTAATCAAATTATTAGAGTTTCAAGACTTTGTGATTTTTTTAATCAAACAACATTATTTGTAAAATTTATTCAAAAATATTTGCTAATTAACGATTATTTTTATACTTTTATGTAAGTTTTTTATAAAATCTCACAATATGAAAAAAAATATCATCACACTGGCGACCATCCTTGTATTAACCGGATGGATTAATATGACATTTGCGCAAAATGTTTATATTCCTGATATCAATTTTAAAGCGGTTTTGGTAAGCGATTCGAATATCAATACGAACCATGATGGAGAAATACAGTTTTCGGAGGCAAACTCTTTTCTTGGAACGCTGTACGTTTACAATTCCAACATTTCTGATCTTACAGGCATAGAGGCGTTTACTAATATCTCGGTTTTAAACTGCGCCATGAACAATTTGTCGAGTCTGGATCTGACTTACAATACCGCACTTGTTAATTTGTCGTGCAACAACAACCAGTTGACAAGTATTGATGTTTTACATTGTGCAGCCCTGACTTCAATTGATTGTAATAATAATCTGTTGACAAGTTTGGATGTATCTGTTTGTACTGCACTCATGTTATTGAATTGCAGCAATAACCAGATAACGGCTCTTGATTTATCTGCCAATACGGCTCTTACTGTTTTAAGTGTTCATTTCAATCAGTTATCTGGTTTGAATGTGTCTTCCCATACGGCAATTACTAATTTATCCTGTAATAACAATCTGCTGACAAGCATCGATATATCCGGTTGTTCTGCTCTTACTGCTTTGGAATGTGGTATCAATCAACTAACGAGTTTGGATGTTTCCACCAATACAGACCTTATACAACTTTACTGCTACCAAAACCAAATAACAAGTTTAGATGTGTCAAATAATCCGTATCTTACCGAATTGGTCGCTTATGTGAATTATTTGACAGCTTTGGATATCTCAGCCAATACCTCTGTTAATAATCTTTGGTGCTATTCCAATCATTTAACAAGTTTGAATGTAAAAAATGGAAACAATGACAATTTTACATTTTTCAGAGCAGCCAACAACCCTAACCTGAAATGTATACAAGTAGATGATGCAGTCTGGGCAAATGCAAACTGGGCTAATTATAAAGACGCCGGAGCAATCTTTACAGAGTATCCCGCTTTAACAGCGAGTGTGAGTATTTCTGTCAACCCGCCAGCCACTGTATGTCCGGGAACTGATGTGACATTTACAGCAACTCCAATAAACGGGGGGATATCGCCGACATTTCAGTGGCTGGTGAACGGTAATAATGTGGGCTCCAACAGTTCTGTTTATTCAGACTCTACACTTGAAAATTATGATCAGGTGCGATGTATTATGTATTCAAGCGAAACTTGTCTGATTGCAAACCCTGTATATGATTCTGTTATTGTTTCGATTTTTCCATCTGTAGCAGTTAATCCGGGAACGTACGGTCCGGTATGCACTAATACAGCTCCATTTGAGTTGAACGGAATTCCTCCCGCCGGCATTTTCTATGGTCCGGGTGTAACAGATAGTATGTTTTATCCTTTGTTAGCTCAGCCTGGTTCGCATAATATTTTGTATGAATATAACGACGGAAACTGCACATATACGGCATCTGCCAATATTATCGTCTATAATCCTCCGCTTGTCAGCGCAGGACAGGATATTACCATGGTTTGTACAGATAGCATAGCAATTCTGAACGGCTTTTCATCTGATTCCCTGGTAAATTATTATTGGGTTGCAGAGGACACCAGTGCAATTATTTTAAATGCAAATACGCAAACGGCAACAGTTTACTCTCCGGGAAAATATATTCTGACTGTCTTAAATAATTTGACGGGCTGCTATGCTTGCGATACGGTACAGGTATTTCCTGACACATGCGGCATTCAGCCGTACTATCCACCTCCGCCCAATGGTAAAAATGATTCTTTGATAGGCCCGGAATTAAGCCAGTTGTATCTGTACCCACAGAATATGGATAGTGTGGAAAATGTTTTTATGTTGGCCGGAGATTCCGTTTATATTGAAGTAATTATAATACAAGGACAGGAAAATTCTGCCCGTACTATGCTTCAATCATTGGGTATGACCGATACCGTTCAACACGGAGATTCGACTTTAGTTGTCTCCGGAAAATTTCCGATAGGGAATTTGCCACAGCTTAATCAATACCCGGAACTTTTTGTTTATGCCCGGCCGATGTTTCCACCTATAGCATCAAGCGGAATAGCATATACGCTTGGAGATTCGTTTCAACATTCTGATATAGGCAGAAGTGCTTTTGGATTAGACGGACAGGGCGTGAAAGTGGGTGTGTTATCCGATAGCTACAGAACTATTCCGGGCCGTCCTGACTCGACTGATGTGTTGAACGGTGACTTGCCGGGGTTTGGAAATCCGGATACTAATTTAGTGCCCGTGCAGATTCTAAAAGATTATCCTTATGGAAGAAGAACAGATGAAGGAAGAGCCATGCTGCAGATAATCCATGATATCGCTCCTAAGTCCACGCTCGCCTTCCGCACAGGTTTTCTCACACCAGAAAATTTCGCTCTGGGTATCAGGGAACTGCAGGCTTCAGGCTGCAATATTATTTGCGACGACATCACATACATTACCGAGCCATTCTTTACAGACGGCGCTGTTGCTGAAGCAGTGAATGATGTCACAGCTCTGGGAGTTGCCTATTTCACTGCCGCAGGAAATTTTAATTCCAATTCATATGAAGCCACATTCTCTCCTGTGTCCACACCATCAGGCATCACAGGATTCGCACATGATTTTGGCGGTGGAGATATTTTTCAAAGCGTTACACTTGCTCCGGGTAATTATACTATAGTTCTTCAGTGGGAAGATGATTTTTATTCCCTCTCCAAATCGGCAACCGGTGCTGCAAATGATTTTGATATTTATTTAACCGATGATGCCGGCAAAATACTTTTGGGTTATAACAGAGTTAATATCGGCAACGATCCATACGAAGTATTACCGGTTTCGGTTAGATCATCGACCAATGCAAATATTATGATCGTCAGAGCAAATCCGGTAGGAGCAAATGCCAGATTAAAATATATTGTTTACCGCGGTAATCTTACCCAGAATGAATATCTGACCGGAACATCCACGGTGGTGGGGCAGGCAAATTCGGCCAGTGCCATTACCGTTGGGGCAGCTAATTTTTCTTACATGGATCCCGTAACTCATCAATGCCATGACACTCCTGTTTACACAGCGTCTTTTTCTTCAAGAGGAGGAACAGTTATGAACAGTGTGGACAGGCATAAACCAGACTTTGTAGCGCCAAACGGCTTCAAAACCACGGTCAATCTTGGAGGAATGAAATGTGCCGGTGATATCTCGTCTTCTTATAATTTCTATGGCACATCGGCTGCCGCCCCGCATGCAGCTGCCGTTGGGGCATTGCTGCAGCAGGCAAAAAAGAAATATTATGACCAGTCGTTTACTCCGGAGCAGATCCGTTCAATTCTTCAGAGTACCGCAGCGGATATGGATGCTCCCGGCTATGATGTTAATTCTGGTTATGGACTTATTGATGCTTATGCAGCATTATCTGCTTTCGCAGCACCAACTCCCAACCTAATTTCACTTGACGTTCCTGCCGGTATCACCCCCGGAACGGTGTCATTTACTTTGACCGTAACCGGGCAATTCTTCACCAATAACAGCATAATTTATTTCCGCGATATTGCATTGACAACAACGTTCATTGATGACACTCATCTTTCTGCAGTCATTCCTGATTTTGTGGGCAATCCTCCAATAAAAGTTTTTAACCCTGCAATTACTCCGGATTCACTTGATGGCGGATTTTCCAATACACTTTATTTCTTTGCGCCGGTTCGTAAAAATGTGCTTATCAGAGCAGATAATAAGGTGAAAAAATTCGGAGAAGCGCTTCCGTTATTCACAGCCACAGTGACTGTTGATGGTCATTCACCAGAAAATGAAGGACTGACGTTAAACGATTTAGATCTTGACACGATTCATTATACCCTTCCTGCAGGTATAAGTAGCATGAGCGATGTGGGGCAATATTTCATTGATCCCGGCGCTGGTCCTTTTGGTACTGAATTGACTGAACTTTACAATTATATTTTCATCACACATTCAAATTACTATAATTACGGTTTTACTTCGCCCGGTTTGCTTACCATAAACAAAATGCCGCTTTTAATTACTCCAAATGACAAAACTGTTTTGTTTGGAGACAAGATAGACGGAACAGAATTTACGTATACATATTCATACGATACATCCGGTATTGCACAAGGAGATCTGGCCGGATTCCTGAATAACCTGAAGAATATTTACGAGCCATCTATTGCAAAGGAAATTGTATTGATCGATGACAGAGATCTATATAACGGTGCCACTTTAAGCGAGGCAGATCTTGCAAATCTTGCCTTCATATCAGGAAGTAGGGGTATCGCAAACGGGAGCAGAGGTATTGCAAACGGAAGCAGAGGCATTGCTAACGGTACTACACCTGATACTACTTACGTTGTGGACATCACTTATCAATCCCTGTTTGAGTATAATATAAACGACAGTGCTGCTTACTTATATGATTCTGTACTTATGATTAACGGTTCACGTGGAATAGTTAATGGTTCACGGGGAATCGTAAACAGCGAGTCTCTGGTGGACGGTAGCGCATTGATAAATGGCAGCCGTGGAATTGCAAATGGGTCAAGGGGAATTGCGAACGGTAGCCGCGGTATTGTTAATAACGAGGAGTTAGATGGTGTTAGCAACACAAATACGGCAGTTATTATTCATGAAGCTGACCTGGATACTCCTGAAAATCCTGATTCGGTATTCCAGTTGCTTTCAATAAGTGCTATAAGCGGCTTAACTTCAGGTGAACACTGGATTGTGCCCGGAGGATTTTTAAGTTCCAATTTTGAAGTTCATTATGGGTTAGGCCATTTATTTATTGATCCTTATGAAATTAAAGTCCAGGTTAAAGATACATCTACATTATATGGCACAGCTCCTTCATTTACATCAGTGATTTCGGGTTATCAATATGACGACAATGCATCAACTGTATTTACAGGTAATATTATATATACGCCACCAGGCAACACCCTGTTCACTGTTGGAACTCATACCATTACTCCGGGCGGATTAACATTGATACAACCCACAAATTATTACCTTATTTATGTGAATGGTATATTGAACGTAACTCCACTTACAGAATATTGCACTTACGGACAGGGCTTCTGGGGAAATGCAGGGAATATGGACTGTTCAGGCAATACTGTTACCACCATTATACCTGCCTTGTTAACTACAGCTTTAGTAAACGGCTGCGGTACACGAAAAATTACCATAGGCACTACTGAGGCGACATGTCTTATAGATAAACTTCCCTCTGGCGGGCCATCAGAGAAACTTCCTGTCGGAGATGTTAGTTGTGCAAATGCTACAGGTAACCAGTACCTTAAAAATGGCAGATTTAAGAGTAACCTTCTCGGTCAGGAAATGGCCCTGGCGTTATCAGTACGTCTGCAACCAGCACTGGGTTCATTGCGTATCACCGGTCAGTTTATTACAACCAGTGCTGCCTCTGCCTGTGTTAACGGGCTTCCTGTACAAGGTACAAAACATACTTATGAACTAAAAAAATCAGTGATAAATTATCTCAGCACAAACAATACCGTTTGGGATCTCATAAAAATTGCCAACCAGGGACTTGGCGATGCTCTTCCCCCCCATGCTCCGTCACTTAATGACATTGGAAGCACGATCAATGCATTATTAAATGCCTTTGCCAACTGCAAAATCCTTGATGGATTCTCGAATAAAAAAAGTTTGATGGCAGAAGTGGACGAAGCCACCGAAAGTTCTAACAATAGTTTGTTTATACATCCAAATCCGACTTCAGGCAACACAACCATTTCCTTTTTAGCTGTTGATGGAAACGAGGCAACAATTGATATATATAGTGTCTGCGGCTCACATGTATCAAGGGTTCTGTGTGGCACTATTTCAGAAAACGGAATTTATTCTGTTGAAGTGGATTGTTCTTCCTTTTCCAAAGGATTATATTTTATACGACTTATGGTTGATGGAGAAACATCTGTTGGCAAATTGGTTATTATTCAATAATAACCTCAATTATTTTATCTATGCATACAAAATCGGATAAGCCATTTTCCATGGTAATATTTAAAATTTTTTGGTGTATACCTATCTTCTTTTATTATAGTATTTGCGTTGCACAGCAGAACCGTACTGACAGTTTGAAAAAAATAATCGCGACTGCAAAGGACGACACAAACAAAGTCAATACACTGATCGATCTGAGCCAAAATTATCTGAATACCGACACTAAAACAGCGTTAATTTATGCTATGCAGGCAAAAGATCTGGCCGAAAAACTTAATTTCCAAAACGGCAAAGGATGGGCTTTAAAGAAGATAGGGCAGGTTTATAATATACAGAGCGACTATGTAAATGCCTTACAGGCATGGAAAGAGGCACTGAAAATTTTTGAGGTAAGCGGGAACAAACTTGGCACTTCAAATATGCTCAACAATATCGGTGTTATTTACTACAATAAAAGCATGGAAGACAGCGCACAGGATTATTATCTGAAATCGTTGAAGGTGGCCGAAGAAATAAAAGACACATTTAGAATTGCGACTGCTCTTACCAATGTAGGAGGTGTTTATAGTAATAAACCTGCCACTTACGAAAAAGCGATGCAATTTCACCGCAATGCTTTATTGCTCAGCATTGCCATTGGCGACAGCGAACTGATCGGAAACAGCAACGGTAATATCGGTGAACTGTTTGTAAGTATGCAAAAACGTAACACGAGCAGTAACAGGTATTTGGATTCTGCTCTGGTTTATCTCAAAAGAGCGTGTAATTTTTATTCACATTCTATAAATCAATCTTATGCATTGGTTGTTATCGGAAAAGTTTATATGATAAAAAAAGATTTTGCCAATGCAGTTGACTATTTCAACCGGGGGTATGAAATGGCGAAAGTTTTTGATTCAAAACTTGATATGGCTCAGGCGCTTCTCGGTATTGCAGAAACCGACACCTGTAAAGGAGACTTCAAATCAGCCATAGATGTTTATACCGAAGCTGAAGCAATGTTCAAAGATATAGGCCTGGAGGAAAGTTATGATCTGGAAAAAGTATACCAGGGACTTGCAACTTCTTACTTTTCATTAGGTGATTTTAAAAATGCATATAAATATCAGTCTTTGCTTATTGATGTTAAGAAAGCCATCTATAATCTTGAGGTCGATAAAAAACTCGGAACTAAATTATTTGCATACGATATTGAAAAAAAACAGGGCGAAATTAATTTGCAGCAGGAAGTTATTTCGCGCCAGAAACTCATCCGCAACGGGTTCATAGGCGGTTTTGCCGTAGTGCTTTTATTTGCCGTAATATTTTTATCGCAACGCAACAAGATAAAAAAAGGCAAAAAACGCAGCGATGAACTGCTGCTTAATATTTTACCCGAAAAAGTAGCTGAAGAACTTAAAGTGAAAGGCAGCGCCGAAGCGAAACTGATCGATGAAGTATCGGTGTTGTTTACCGATTTTAAAGGTTTTACAGCTTATTCGGAAAAAATGACCCCGAAAGAACTGGTGAAGGATATTCATGAATGTTTCTCTGCTTTCGATCATATCATGGAGAAATACGGAATGGAAAAGATAAAAACCATAGGTGATTCGTATATGGCTGCCGGCGGATTGCCCACACCAAACAAAACACATGCTGAAGATGCTGTGAGAGCAGCGCTCGAAATAAGCCGGTTCATTGCAGAAGGTAAAGCCCGAAAAATTGAAATTGGTGCGCCTTACTTCGAAATACGTATCGGTATACATACCGGGCCTGTTGTTGCAGGCATCGTTGGCGTAAAGAAATTCGCGTATGATATTTGGGGCGATACGGTAAATACTGCCAGCCGAATGGAAAGCAGCGGTGATGTGGGGCAGGTAAACATCAGCGGCGCCACTTATGAACTGGTGAAAGATAAATTCGCTTGTACATATAGGGGAAAAGTACAGGCAAAAGGCAAAGGCGAAATTGATATGTATTTTGTGGAAGGTATTTTATTGTGAATAATGCGTTCGATAATAGGCAAACCATTCAGAGTCAATTTTGAAATTCGGTACTGGCAATATTTCATCAGTCCCTTTTTCTCAGGGCATTTGCAAGCTCTGCTATTGATTTTGCGACTTTAATAAGTGAGTTCAAACATAACCCTCATTGCTCCACACAGAGGAGCGTATGAAAGCAGTGTTAGCTGCCTTTATTGTTTGCAAAAACAAAAAGAGTTGATGTATTATTTCAGCGATGGCATTATTTGGGGTTTTTGCTACATTTGTAATTTGAAAATCAGCATGAACAATGAAGGTCTGTATAGCCGAAAAACCCAGCGTAGCTAAGGAACTTGCCCGTATTTTGCAGGCCGGTACGCGAAAAGACGGATATTTTGAAGGAAATGGTTATCAGGTGACATGGACCTTCGGACATTTGTGCATGCTCAAAAATCCCGATGATTACACTCCCGACTGGAAATTCTGGCGCATGAATGCCCTGCCCATGATCCCGCCGCGTTTTGGTATAAAACTCATTGAAAATGATGGCGTTAAAAAACAGTTCGGCGTCATTAAAAAACTTGTCACGGAATGTGCTGAAGTAATAAATTGTGGTGATGCCGGAATGGAAGGAGAACTCATACAACGCTGGGTGCTGACAAAAGCCGAATGCTCAAAACCAATGAAACGCCTATGGATATCTTCGATGACCGATGAGGCAATCAGAGAAGGTTTTGAAAAGCTCAGGGAGGGAAATGATTTCGATCGCCTGTACATGGCCGGTAATGCCCGTGCTATTTGCGACTGGCTGCTCGGGATGAACGCCAGCCGTTTGTACACTTTGAAGTATGCCGGCGGGAAGGGCGTATTATCCATAGGAAGAGTACAGACGCCGACACTGGCGCTGATCGTCCGCCGCTTTGAGGAGATTCAGAATTTTGTATCCAAACCTTATTGGGAAATAAAAACCAGGTACAGGGACGTAAATTTTACTTATACCAAAGGCCGTTTTGAAACGGTTGAGGAAGCCGCCCGCATCATCGAAGATATTAAACCCCATTTATTCGAAATAGTCTCTTTTGAACAGAAAAAAGGAAGTGAAGCACCACCCAGGTTGTTCGACCTGACAGCATTACAGGTTGAATGTAATAAAAAATTCAGTTTTACAGCCGAAGACACGTTAAAGTATATTCAAAACCTTTACGAAAAGAAAATGGTGTCCTACCCGCGCGTGGACACCACTTTTCTGCCTGATGATATGTATCCCAAGATAAAAGATATTTTGAAAAATATGGAACCTTATGCCAATTTTATTGCGCCATTGCTTGAAAAGCCTATCAGAAAAACAAAAAAAGTTTTTGACAATGCCAAAGTTACCGATCACCATGCAATCATTCCTACAGGGATAAAGCCTTCAAGCCTTATCTACGAGGAGAAAAGAGTTTATGACCTCATTGCACGCCGGTTTATAGCGGCCTTCTATCCCGACTGTATCGTATCAAACACTACCGTCACAGGAAAGGTTCTCGCTTATGAATTCAAAGCTACTGGCAAAGTCATTCTTGACGACGGCTGGCGCGTGCTGTATCCCAAAAAAGAAAACGAAAAAGACGCAGAAACAGAAACAACCGATGACCAGATCATGCCGGTTTTTGTGAAGGGTGAACAGGGCGAACACATTCCTGAACTGATCGAAAAACAAACTCAGCCCCCTAAGATGCATACGGAAGCCACCCTGCTCAGAGCCATGGAAACTGCAGGCAAACAGGTGGAAGATGAGGAGCTCAGGGAACTTATGAAAGTAAACGGCATCGGACGCCCTTCAACACGTGCTAATATCATTGAAACCTTGTTCAAAAGAAAATATATAATCCGCGAAAAGAAAAACCTTGTGCCAACACAAACCGGTATCGGGCTGATAAACACTATCCAGAATGAACTTCTGAAATCGGTGGAACTAACCGGACAGTGGGAAAGAAAACTTCGGCTGATTGAAAAAGGTGAATATGATCCAAAAAGTTTTCTTGAAGAAATGAAGGGTATGGTCAGGCTCTTGGTTGAAGAAGTGAAACGTGAAAATTACAAAACAATATATATTGAACAGGATGTAAAACCTGAAGAAAATAATCCGGAAAAGGCAGAACCCCCCAAATTAGCTGAAAAAGAAAAAAACACGGCAAAAAAAGATAGTGATAAAAATACGGATTGGACTGCCGTATCCTGCCCGAAATGCGGAAAAGGCAAAATCCTGAAAGGGAAAACAGCTTATGGCTGCAGCGAATATAAAAACGGATGTGCCTTCAAAGTTTTGTTTGAACAATACGGGAAACAACTTACCGAAAAACAAATTTATGCTTTGATCCTCAAAGGTAAATCTCCTAAAATAAAAGGTTTGCATGTCAATGGGAAAATCATTGATTCGGTCTTGATTTGGGATAATATGTTTAATATAGTTCCCCATCCCCCCTTACCATGATGCAGAATGACAATTTTTCTGATGGAAAACTAAGTTTTCTATTGATCTTACAAGGCTTTCATCTTTTCTGGTCCTTGATCAATCTGTGTTAATGAAATGGATAAAACGAAAAAAAAACAGACATCTCCAATTAAACAACCTCAAAAGGAAACCAGGGGGGTATTCAGGCATCGTAAAATAATTACTGTCTCTCTTTCTGTCATTGTTTTATGTGTTATAACAGTCATGGTTTTCCAGCCGGGTTTCAAAGCCGGATTCACCAACTGGGACGACCCTGATTACGTACTTTCTAATACCTGCATACATAGTTTAAGTGCTGACCATATCCGTATCATGTTCACCGATGCTGTGGTTTTTAACTACCATCCGCTCACGCTTCTGTCCCTTGCCATTGACTTTTCCAGGGCTGGTATCAACAGCGCCACGGGCATGCCCGATCCTTATCCCTTTCATCAGACAAATATTATACTACATATTTTAAATACATTATTAGCTTTTTTATTGATTTTTAAACTGTCTGGCAGGAAAATTTTTGTGGCATTTTTTACGGCTTTTCTTTTTGCTGTTCATCCTGTACATGTCGAATCTGTGGCCTGGATATCCGAAAGGAAAGATGTTCTATATGCCTTCTTTTTTCTCATTTCCTTATTGTTTTACCTGCGTTATGCTGAAAATAATGAGGCACTGGCTTATGGACTCTCCTTGTTGTTCTTTATTTTATCATTGCTTTCCAAACCTGCTGCGGCGCCTGCCGGTCTGATCCTTTTTCTTATGGATTATTACCGCGGGCGCATTAAATTACCAGGTTTCAGAGTTTCAGAACATTTAAAACTTATTGTAGAAAAACTACCTTTTATTCTTTTCGGCCTTGCTATTCTGTTACTTACTTTTAACATCCAGCAAAAGTCTGACACTGTGGCCGATTTCCGTTTTTTCAGCGTTCCGCAGCGCATATTTATTTCTTTTTACGGATTTTATATGTACCTGCAAAAACTCCTTATCCCAATCAATCTTTCTGCTTTCTATCCTTATCCCATCAAAGATATCCATGACGGCATTCCGGTCAGTTTTTACATCACTTTTATTATGTCCCTGCTGATTCTGGCATTGACATTTATTTCTGTAAAAAAAACACGGGTTGTTTTTTTCGGGATACTGTTTTACCTGTTCATGCTGTTACCTGTGCTTCAGTTTGTTTCGGTCGGGAGTTCCATTATTTCGGAAAGATATACTTATGTTCCATATATCGGGATTTTTTTCATGGCTGGAATGGGATTGCACCATTTATGGAACAGCAGAAAAAAAATCATGCATAAACTCCATATACCTTTGATTATCATAATTGTAGCTTATCTTACGGTAATGGCAGTTTTAGCTGAAAGTCGGACTCATGTCTGGCATAACAGCGAAACATTATGGACGAATGTCCTTGAACAATTTCCTGATTTGCCTGCCGCATATAAAAATCGTGGTAATTACTATGCAAGCGAGGCCAATCAAGCAGATAAAGCGCTGAGCGACTATGAAAAATTTCTGAAACTTGACTCGACCGACGCTTCGGCATATAGCAACCTGGGAAATATTTACTCTATGAAAGAAGAATACCAGAAAGCCATAAGCGTATATTCAAAATCTGTCTTTCTGGATAGTATTTCACAAAAACCGCCGCTGACCACCAGTTACAGTTTTAATAATTACTCCAACAGAGGCTTTTCGTACCTGAAAACCGGCCGCTACGTTCAGGCGTTAAAGGATTATTCTCTTTTGCTGCAGCGATTCCCCGATGATGAAAAGCTGCATTTTAACAGGGGGCTTGCACTGGCAAACACAGGTTCTTACAACGAAGCCGTGGCAGATTTTCTGGACTGTTTGCGTCTGGATGCGGACAGCCCCAATCATAGCGCTACCCTTTATAATTTGTCTTCCTGTTATTTTATGCTCGGTGATTTTACCCGTGCATCCGACTTTTTATTGCAGGCAAGATCAGCCGGTTATCCGGTTGATGATGCATATTTTAAACACGTTCAAAACAGGGCAGGGATAAAATAAACCTTTTTTATTCCGGAACCCTTTAAGCAACAGACTTTGGGCTATTTCCTGCTTTGTCTGTAAATGAAAGATGGTAAACACTGTACCCGGGCCGGCAGGCCGATGATGACTTCAAAGGAATCAGTCTGCCATGATGGCCGTTTCGTGCTGAAAAAATTAGTATCCGTTAATTTAGTGTAATTGCCTGATTTGAACTTTTACAATATTGGTTCAGGGCATTTTTTGCCTGGTTATTTCCAAGTTGTGAAGCCTTCAGGTAATACTCACAGGAGATTAGATAATCCCCTTTTTTTCGTTTAAGTTCGCCCAACAGAAAAAGCGGTTCGGAGTTGCCGGGATCTCTGTTTTGAGCAATTTTAAAGAATTTTTCGGCTTTTTCGTATTCTTTAAATTCCATATAAATCCAACCGGCATTGATATACGAAATGATGAGGGTTTGATCTAATTCAATGGATTTTTCATATGCATCGGCAGCATTTTTGTAATTTTTCATCTGCATATGGAACCAGGCAAGGTTTTGCCATACAAGGGCATTTTGTGGGTAAAGTTGCGTATTTAACACAAAATCATTTCCGGCTTTTCCTGCTTCATTATTATAAAAATAGGCATAGCCCCGGTTTGTCAGGGCGTTCATATTGCCGGGTTCTTTTGATAAAACATAAGAAAAATCCCGGATGGCGCTGTTATAATCTCTCAGCTGTGCATAGGCCCTTCCTCTTTTGATATAAGTCTGGATCATGGCGGGATTTATGGTGAGCACTTTGTTGAAATCCTTTACGGCTCCGGCCGCATCCCCGTTCATATATTTCACATATCCGCGGTTATCATAGGCAAGGCTATAATCCGGATTAAGTTCTATAGCATCAGTAAAACACTTCTGAGCCTCTTTTAATTTGCCCTCAGCCATCAACGTTAACCCTAAATTATTATATGAATCCGCCTGATAGGAATTTAACTCAATAGCTTTGCGAAAATCGCGGCGGGCATTTGCCAGATTTTTTTTATTTAAAAAATAAATGCCGCGGCTGTTGTATGCATTCGCCAGGGAAGAATCGGTTTGTATGGCCAGGTTAAAATAAAAAATTGCCACACTGTCGGCGCCTCTGTCCCCGTATATTTCTCCAATATGAGTGTATGCAAGTGATTTTAGTTTCTTGTCTTTGTTTAAACGGAGAAATGAATTAAAATCTTTTAGTGCATCACCGTCATTCTTCTGTGCCATAAAGGCAAAAGCCCTGTTGAAATAAGCCCCCGGATCTTCAGGATCAAGTGCCAGGGCCTTATTAAAACAAATAATTGCGCTGTCGGCCTGTTGATGGCTCATGTATGACGCAGCCAGATTACAATAAGCAAAAGATACAGACGGATTCTTCTGTAAAACATCAGTAAAAAGGGTATCTGTGTTTTCCCACACCTGGCATCGCTTATATGTTGTAAAAGAAAGTGTCCCCATCAACAAAACAAAACAAACAATGAGTACTTTTTTTAATTTCTGTCTTTGAAATAAATAGTGCTCCCCGGCAGAGGCCACACAAAAAAACAGACCAAGATAGGCAAGGTAGCTATATCGGTCGGCAACGATCAGACGCCCTTCAATGGGAATTAAATGAAGCACTATCGAGATATTTGTTAAAAAGAAAAACCATCCGAAAAAAAACAAATCCGGGATTTTTTTTCTTTTTACGATCAGTAACACAGTTACAATAATGGTCAGGGCAAGTACAATCAACGTTACATAGTACACAGAGGGCAAGTCCCCTCCTGGAAGCCGCACCGGGTAGGGGTGAACGGCATTCATCGGAAACGGGAAAAAGAAACTCTTTATGTAAAACCATAACGCATAACCTGCAAAAAGCAAGCGTTCCGAAAAGAAATAGGGTTTTTGACTTCCTGCCATATTGTCCCATAACCAGAGTTCATAGTGGGTAAAACCATAAATCAGAAAAACCAGCCCGGCCAGCCCGGTTAAACTAATTATTATACTGCTGACAGATTTTTTTACATCTGAGATTCTTTTTTTCAGCAATAAATATATCGTTACCAGAGCGGTTGATAATATTAAAACCTTTATCCCTAAAAAAAAGAAAAAAAAGAAAACAATATATAGTAATACGATTTTCTCAAGTATCAGGTCAATACTGAGTTTTCTGTGGCAAAAAATATCAATCAGGACTAAAGAAAAGGGTACTATAATACCCTGAATTTTTGAGAAAGACGCCAAAATTGTCATCAATGCTGTCAAAATGAAGTAATAATACTTAAAATTGTTTTTTACATATCCGAAATAAAATGTAAAGGCAAGTAGTGAAAACATGGTGAATAACAGGTCTTTTATTTCAGATATCCATGCCACAGACTCGACACGCATGGGGTGTAATGCAAATAGTATTAAAACAAGGGCGACAGTGTAAATAGTATCAGAAAACCTTTTTATAAGTGCGGATAATAATATCAGATTTATTAAATGTAGTATAATACTTAACCAGTGAAAGGGTGCAGGATTATTGCCCCAAAGCTGATACAATACCGAATATACGGTCAGTGTGATAAATGTAAACCGTTCATGCAGGAAATTGTGACGAATGGAGTGCCAGTCCATATTTGTCACATAAACATTTTGGGTTATTTGAGCATCATCGTCCCATTGAAGAAAATCATATCCGGTAATTTGAAAATAAGAAAAAAAAGTAACAAACAATAGTATAATGAGGATTATTGTTCGATACCCTGGTACTGAAGATTTTGCCTTGATCGTTATCATTCCTTATCAATTCAATTTTAGAACTGTTTTGATTTTATGTTACATAAGATTTATGATGGATTTTTTTGCGAAACGAGGCAGATTTTGCAGACATAATTCATCCTATGTCGAAAAATCTAACGAAGTTGCAGCAAAAAAGACGCATAAAGATATGAAAAGATAAAATCAAAACAATTTCTTACATTCAATAAAACAAAAATAAGTAAACTTTTGATTTTTGTATAGATTAATGTTATATAAATATTTTTGTGATTGGCGGGATTTTTTATATTATTGGGATATGTGTTTATATTTGCAAACAAAAATTTTTCAGGCTATTCCGGTTTAACAGTTATTTTTTTATATTTGTAAAAAATTATAGAATATGAAGATAAAATTTACAATTTTAAGTTTTTTGTTTTTTCTTCCGGTTTCATTATTATTGGCTCAGTCCGACTCTGAATGGAGCCCGGTTGGTTTGACAAGCAATGGTAGAAACGAGGCCTTTGGGGTTGAAGTATGGTATCAGCTTAATAAATGTAACGGTGAAGATGTGGTTTTTATTAAATTTATCAATCATAATAATAATAAGGTGACCGTTGAATGGAGCGATGCCGTTTTTACTAAGGATCTCACATGGATCAGCAACAAAAAGGATAATGCCGTAAAAACTATTGTTCTAAAGGGAAATACTACCCTGGCCGGAGCATGTGAAGATGCAGATATGCAAACCTTGGTCGTAAAAATCCATGATTTTATTGTTAATTCAGCAGACTTTAACCGTTTTAAAGTTGCTTCCTTTAAAGTGTCAGGCGATAAAAAATAAAAAATATTTTTATTTGTTTACTTTTAAAAATCCATCAAATGAAAAACTTATACGTATCAGTTTTTTTGTTATTTATTTTTGTGACAGCAGGGAGCCTCCCTGTTGTTTCGCAGACAGCCACAGCCACCATAACATATAGTGGCTTTCAGGCTTGCGGCGGTTGCACGGTTTGCGGGGCAGATTATTGGTGTACCAATACCCCGGGAAGTTACTGCGGTGATACACCTCCCTGTATCACAAGAACTTTTTTTGATCCGGTCCCTGCAGGAAACACGGTAACCAATATAACGATCAATTATTGGACCGCAAGCTGTGTAGGCGCCCTGATATATGGAACGCTTAACGGCTTTAATGTGCCTGTGGCCTATGATGGCGCTACCGGCTGTTTGTGCGATGACCTGCCCTGCTCCCTCACTACTTCTGTAACGGCTAATTATCCCTGTGGCGTGCCCGGATATGTATATGGAGGAAATAATTCTTTTCAGTTATGTTCAAGTACCGATATGTGTATTAACAGGGCTGAATTCATAATATCTTATTATCCTACCGAAGTTGTGATACCCAACATTACACCTGCCGGTCCGATTACCATATGCCCGGGGACCAGCCAAATACTGACAGCTAACTCCGGATTCTCTGCATATCACTGGAATACAGGCGCCAATACACAATCAATTACTGTTTCAACAGGTGGAACATATACTGTTACAGTGACAGGTATTACAGGTTGTACATCAAATACGGCCTCCGTATTGGTGACTGTCGCTGATAATACCAACCCGGCCATTACATGTCCGGGTAATATCACCGTGAATAATACTTCGGGCTTATGCAGCGCAGTAGTAAACTATACCCCGCCATCCGGAACCGATAATTGTCCTGCCGCTACCACGGTGCAGACTGCTGGTTTAGGCAGCGGAGCAACTTATCCGGTCGGAACCACCACAAATTCATTCCGGGTGACTGATGTAACAGGTAAAACAGCCAACTGCAGTTTTACGGTTACCGTTAACGATAATCAAAACCCGACGATCACCTGTCCGACAAATATAACAGTTAATAATACTGCCGGTGCGTGTGGCGCTGTTGTGAATTATACGGCTCCTGCAGGCACAGACAACTGCAGTGGGGCGACAACGGTTAGGACGGCTGGATTGGCCAGCGGAGCTACGTTTCCTGTAGGAACTACCACGAATACATTCAGGGTTACAGATGCGGCCGGAAGAACAAATAATTGCAGTTTTACGGTTACCGTAATTGACAACCAGGCGCCTGCTATTACCTGTCCGTCAAATATTACAGTGAATAATACAACCGGAGTTTGCGGAGCTGTAGTGAGCTACACAGCACCTACCGGAACCGATAACTGTTCCGGTGCAACCACAACCCAAACAGCTGGTTTGGCCAGCGGCGCTACGTTCCCGGTAGGTACAACCACCAATACCTTCCGTGTGACTGATGCAACAGGTAAAACAAGTACCTGTAGTTTCACGGTGACGGTTAATGATAATCAGGCGCCGGCTATTACCTGTCCGGCCAATATTACGGTGAATAACACAACAGGTTTATGCGGTGCTGCAGTTACTTATACCGCACCCGTAGGTACAGATAACTGTACCGGAGCGACCACAACCCAAACAGCCGGTCTGGCCAGCGGCGCTACCTTCCCGGTAGGCACAACTACCAATACCTTCAGGGTGACCGATGCAAGCGGTAAGACCAGCACTTGTAGTTTCACTGTCACCGTTAATGATAATCAGGCTCCATCAATTACATGCCCGTCAAATATCACCGTTAATAATACTTCCGGTTTATGTGGCGCCGCGGTTACTTATACCACTCCTGTGGGAACAGATAACTGTACCGGTGCCACCACGACACAAACAGCAGGATTAGCCAGCGGGGCTACATTTCCAGTGGGAACCACTACAAATACATTCAGGGTTACAGATGCCTCAGGAAAAACAAATAATTGCAGCTTTACGGTTACCGTAGTTGATAACCAGGCACCTTCCATTACCTGTCCGACAAATATAACCGTAAATAATACAACAGGTTTATGCGGTGCCACCGTGACCTATACCGCGCCAACCGGAACAGACAACTGTACCGGCGCAACAACAACACAAACAGCAGGATCGGCCAGCGGTGCCACATTCCCAGTTGGGACAACCACCAATACCTTCAGGGTGACCGATGCAACAGGGAAAACGAGCACCTGTAGCTTTACAGTTACCGTAAATGATAATCAGGCTCCAATTATCACATGTCCGTCCAATATTACGGTTAGCTCTACTCCCGGTGTGTGTGGTGCCGTTGTTAGTTTTACAGCACCGACAGGAACAGACAACTGTCCCGGCGCTACCACAACACAAATCTCTGGATTGGCCAGCGGTGCGACCTTTCCTTTAGGTGTTACCACCAACACCTTCAGGGTCACGGATGCTACCGGAAAGACAAGTACCTGCAGTTTTACCGTTACTGTAGGCGACAATCAGCCACCCACTATTACTTGTCCTACGAATATAACCGTAAATAATACCTCTGGTTTGTGCGGCGCCATTGTCAACTATACCACACCGGTAGGAACAGATGATTGCCCCGGGGCTATTACCACGCAAACAGCAGGATTAGCCAGCGGAGCCACTTATCCGGTAGGCGTAACCACAAATGTGTTCAGAGTGACCGACGCCGCAGGAATGACCAGCACATGTAGTTTTACGGTGACAGTTAATGATAATCAGGCCCCGGCCATCACGTGTCCTACCAATATCACGGTAAATAACACCTCGGGATTGTGCGGCGCAATAGTCAACTTCACAACGCCGGCAGGAACAGATAATTGCCCGGGTTCAACTACTACACAGACTGCCGGATTGGCCAGCGGAGCGACCTACCCGGTTGGGGTGACTACCAATACGTTCAGAGTGACCGACGCCTCAGGAAAAACAGCTACATGCAGTTTTACGGTGACGGTTAATGATAATCAGGCCCCGGCCATAACGTGTCCCACCAATATCACAGTCAATAATACATCAGGATTGTGCAGCGCCGTTGTGAACTTTACAGCACCTGTGGGAACAGATAACTGTCCCGGCGCTACTACCACACAAACCTCAGGATTGACAAGTGGTTCTGCCTTCCCTGTCGGTACTACCACAAATTCTTTCAGGGTGACGGATGCCGCAGGAAATACCAAAACATGCAGCTTCACTGTCACTGTTAATGATAACCAGGCTCCCGTTATCACATGCCCTACAAACATTACCGTGTATAATACATCCGGTTTGTGCGGTGCAATAGTTAACTTCACCACACCAACAGGAACAGACAACTGCCCCGGCGCTACCACAACACAAACTGCAGGATTAGCCAGCGGATTAACATTTCCTGTAGGCGTAACCACCAACAGTTACAGGGTGACCGACGCCGTCGGAAATACAGGCATATGCAGTTTTACGGTTACCGTTAATGATAACCAGACTCCCACCATTACTTGTCCGACAAATATTATTGTTAATAGTACGTCGGGATTATGCGGCGCAATTGTAAATTATACTGCACCAACAGGAACAGACAACTGTACCGGGGCAACAACCACGCAAACAGCAGGACTGGCAAGTGGTGCTACTTTTCCTGTGGGCGTTACCACTAATATTTTCAGGGTAACCGATGCAACAGGAAACTCCAGCACCTGCAGCTTCACGGTGACCGTAAACGATAATCAGGCGCCGGCCATTACCTGCCCAACAAATATCACTGTAAATAATACCTCAGGCTTATGCAGCGCCATTGTGAATTTTACAACTCCGGTTGGAACAGACAACTGCCCCGGAGCTACAACAACACAAATATCAGGGCTGAATAGCGGCTCAGCCTTCCCTGTTGGAACAACCACTAATATTTTCAGGGTAACGGATGCGGCAGGAAGTACAAAAACATGCAGTTTTACTGTTACAGTCAATGATAATCAGGCGCCTGTGATTACCTGTCCGACAAATATTACTGTGAATAATACATCCGGAGTATGTGGCGCCATTGTGAACTTTACTGAACCGACAGGAACTGACAACTGTCCGGGTGCCACCACCATACAAACAGGAGGATTAGCCAGCGGATCAACATACCCTGTAGGCATTACAACCAATTCGTTCAGGGTGACCGATGCAGCCGGGAACACTGGTATTTGCAGTTTTACCGTGACGGTTAATGATAACCAGAATCCCGCAATTACCTGTCCAACCAATGTTACGGTTAATAACACATCGGGATTATGCGGAGCAGTAGTTAACTTTACAGATCCGGAAGGAACTGACAATTGCACCGGTGCAACAACAGCACAAACAGGCGGATTAGCCAGTGGTTCTCATTTTCCGGTGGGTGTTACAACCAATATTTTCACAGTAACCGATGCTGCCGGTAATACAAGCACTTGCAGTTTTACTGTAACCGTCAATGATAATGAGAACCCGGCGATTACCTGTCCGACAAATATTACGGTAAATAATACTTCAGGATTGTGTGGAGCAATGGTTTATTATACCGATCCGGCAGGAACGGACAATTGTCCCGGGGCAACAACAACACAAACGGCCGGATTGGCCAGCGGCTCCACATACCCTGTAGGCACAACTACAAATTCATTTATGGTAACTGATGCCGCAGGAAATACAAATACGTGCAGCTTTACGGTTACTGTTCATGATAACCAGCCGCCGCTTATTACTTGTCCGGGAAATATTACAGAAACTAATACTTCCGGTTCCTGCGATGCAGTAATAAACTATTCTTCACCAACAGCTACTGATAATTGTCAAACGATAACAACCACCCAAACAGCGGGTTTACCCAGCGGCTCAGCCTTTCCGGTGGGTACAACGGTGAATACATTTCTTGTGACTGATGCTGCGGGTAACACCAGCGCCTGCAGTTTTACCGTCACCATCCATGATAATGAAGCGCCATTAATCAGCTGTCCATCTGATATCACGGTTAATACCGCAACAGGATTATGCGGCGCACCGGTGAACTATACTATGCCGGCAGGCACCGACAATT